>CAWFSX010000058.1:0-42748 GCA_963818595.1 uncultured delta proteobacterium | reverse complement strand
TCCTTAAAATTTTACCCCACAACATCCCTGGAAGAACCATATCCACAGTATAAAGCGCTCTCCCAGTGGCCTTTTCCACACCATCCTTTCTGGGGATACTTTTGCCAACGAAAGATAACTCTTCCATATCAATCCTTTCCTATTGAGGCTGCCATGACAGCGTCCAGAATTTTATTGTAGCCTGTACATCGACAAAGGTTGCCCTCTAATCCTTTTAGGATCTCTTCTCTTGAGGGTTTTGGGTTTTCATCGAGAATAGATTTTGCATTGAGGATCATCCCTGACGCACAATAGCCGCACTGAATGGCTCCGTACTGAATGAAAGCCTTCTGCAAAGGATGGAGTTCACCGGCCTTGGCTAGGCCTTCGATGGTGGTAATCTCTTTTCCCTGGGCTTCGATCGCCAGGGTCAAGCAGGAAAGGATGGGTTTGCCGTCAATCAAGACGGTACAGGCACCGCATTCTCCTGTGCCGCAAGCCTCCTTTGCCCCTGTGAGACCTAAATCCTCTCTCAACACTTCCAAGAGCGTTCTTTGAGGCTCCACGGCTAGCTCACACGATTCACCATTCACTCTCAACTCGATTAATTGTTTTTTCATCTGATTTTCTCCATCGCTTGAAGGATTGCCCGTTCCACCAATACCCTGGTCATCTCTCGTCGATACCAAGGCCTGGACCGAGGCTGGGTTTCATCCGAGGCCACTTGAGCCGCCTCCCTAATGATCTTCTCATCTAGTTCTTTTCCCCTTTAATATTCTTTCCGCAGCCTTCGCCCTGATGGGGGTTGGAGCAACAGAGGAGAGACCAATCCTTGCCTCCCTGACAGGTAGAATCTTTTGGATCCATTGTGAGAAGCACAGCCGCTCCGACCAGGGTTTCTCCAACAGAAGAGGCTTTATGAAGGTATTGGTAAGAGCCAGCCGAGCAGGGGGCAGGTTTAGGGATCTGGACCTCTAGCACGATTTCTTGGGGATCCAGGGCGGTTTGGAAAGGCCCAATAAAAAATTCTTGAAGAGGAATGGTTCTTTCACCGTAAAGGTGAACCAACTTCAACTTTGTTTCCAAGACTAATAGAGGAGCAGAGGCGTCCGAGGAAGGGGAGGCATTACAGAGATTGCCTACCAAGGTTCCCATGTTTCTCACCTGACGGGTTCCGATCTTAAAACAAGCCTCGGAGAGAAAATCGAACTTCTCTCTGACGATCGGATGATTGACAAGAGCATCATGGGTGACGAGTGGGCCAATTTTAAGACCCTCTCTATCATCCCATTCGATCCTGTCTAATTTCTGGATCCCGTTCAGGCTGATGACAACCCTGGGAAGAATCTCTTTTTTCTTCATTTTGACGAAGAGATCGGTTCCCCCAGCTAAGATCTTTGCCTCTGTCTTGTGTTTATAGAGTAGAGAACAACCATCCTCAATCGATAAGGGGCGAAAATATTCAAATTTGGGTATACGCATTTATTCCTCCATGTATGATTTTCAGGATTAGAATGATACGATTTGAGAGAAACAAGTTTTTTCTCATTTGGAGGCCGACACCATTGTTTTCGAAATGTCAAAATCTGTTTTTCTAAGAGAGTCAATTAAAAGATCTGCCAACTCGTCGGCATATTGGATGAGTGAATACTTCTTATCTTTCAATAGCCATCGAATGATGATATGTTCCATCGCCCCAACGCAAAGGCTGCGGGCCAAATAGGGATTAATTTCTTTTTTAATTGCCTCTTCCTCTTGACCTTCTTTGATGATATCGAGAATAATTTGATAAAAGTTCCTTGCCGCCTGATAGGCGTCCGTCGATACATAAGCTCTTGCTTGTTTTCAATTCGAGTAACACGACTGACTCCGTATCCGGGGTTCTTCTCGACATAGTTAAGCCACCACCAGATAAACTTCCGTAGTTTGTTAAAGGCTCCTTTTATGCCCATCATGTGGTCATTGATCTGGGCGATGAGTTCTTTGGTTGTTTCAACAGGAATTGCCAGGAGCAAGTCTTCTTTATTTTTAAAATATTCATAGATCGTAGCGTCTCCAATGCCAGCCTCTTTGGCGATCTCAGCGATCGTGGCATTTTGGAATCCCTTTTCTCCAATGATCTTAGTTGCTGAGGTTAATATCTGTTTTTTTCTTTCAGACTCGCGATTTAAATTGTCCATATTTTGAATAAAATTCAGCTTTTTTTTCATAAAGATGGGTTGTTAGTAAGTGGCAATAAAAATGAAATTCGAAAAATTCTTCATTTAGAATACACATCCTACGTTTTTTTGTCAAGAAGCTTTTTTGATGTTTATATAACATATTAGAATGACAGTAGTTATTTATTAGAAATAAAGTGATGATCATTATTTTGAAGTTTCCTTCCTTCGAATGTAATTCGAGTCATGAAGTGATATCTGTTCTTTTGATGAATAGCTGATTTTAAGACCATATGAATAAGTTACCGGTGTCGTGATGGTTTGGTCGGCAGAGAATCATTCTTTCGTTTCTAAATATTTGACATGACTCCTTCATTTTTGCTATGAAACCTTCCATGAGAGTGTGGAGAAGAGAAAAATCCTCAGTGAAGTGGCTTTAGGCAATATCCCTCCGGATACCGTTATCGTCAATGGCACCCTCTTTAATGTCTTCACCAGAGAGTTTATCAAGAAGACAGTCCATCTGGATCAAGGATGGAAGGATCGCCTATGTCGGGTCCGGATCATGATCCCCAAAAGGAAAGTAAAACACAGGTGATCGACGCGGACGGGATGGTTCTTCTTCCAGGTTTGATTGAAGGACACACCCACCTCAGCAGGTCAGGGATAGAGGAGTACGTCAAGCATGTGATTCCGAGCGGCGTCACGACGGTTGTCATGGAGACGATCGACTTTGGGTTGATTGTTGGGAAAAAGGGAATCGAATATTTTGTCAAGGGGTTTCAGGGACAGCCAATCCGATTCTATTACACCGTTCCTCCTCTGTGCGGTCTCACACCATCTGAGGAAATAAAGGCTCCACCCAATGAAGAACTCCTGCCTCTTCTGAAAGATCCAAAATGTCTCGGTATCGGGGAGATTTACTGGGGCAACATCTTTTTGGAAGGGAGACAGGGAGAGAGAGTAAGCGAACTTGTCTTCTCTGGCACTCGATCTCGGTAAGAGGAGTGGAAGGACATACTGCAGGAGCAACGGAGAGAAAGCTTCAGGCCTACACCTGTTTTGGCGTTTCCTCTGACCATGAGCCCATCACCGAAGATGAGGTCCTGGAAAGGTTGAGACTGGGTTACTGGGTGATGATCAGGGAAGGATCGATCAGAAAGGAACTGTCCGGAGTAAAAGGGATTTTTAATAAGAAGATCGATTTTAGAAGATTGATTCTGGCAACCGATGGGGTGGATCCTGAAGCATTCCTTGAAGAAGGTTATCTCGATGCTTCGTTAAGGACGTCACTGAAACTTGGAGTTCCGCCGGAATTGGCTTATCAGATGGTGACGATCAATGTGGCAGAACATTTCCGTCTCGACCATCTCATCGGCTCCCTCTCACCGGGAAAGATGGCAGATATTTTGATCATTCCCTCTCCCGAGGAGTTCTCGCCCTCAGTGGGTGATGTGCGAGGGAAAGGTGATTTTTAAAGAGGGCAAGAACACGGTCGAACCAAAGAAAGTTACTTTCCCCGAATACATGTTTGATACGGTGAATATAGCGGATCACACCTTTCCTTCGCTTCCCAATCAAGGAAAAGTAAGAGTAATGGAACTAGTAACCAATCTTGTAACCAAAGAGACGATGATTGATCTTGAAAATCCTAAGGAATCCAAAGATGTCATGATGCTCCTTGCCTTAGATCGAGTGGGAAGGGGAGGGGCCTTTATGGGGCTTCTCAAGGGATTTGGCCTTCAAAGAGGAGCTTATGGAACGACGATGTCCTGGGATACCATTGATATGTTTGTCGTGGGATGTGATACTCATTCCATGGAAACGGTGATTGAAAGACTGAAGGAGATTGGAGGAGGAGGTGTTTATGCGATAGGAGATGAGATCATTTCAGAGATTCCAGCTCCTCTCTGCGGGTTTTATTCGCTTAAACCGATGGAGATATTGAGTCAGAGGATTAAAACAGCTTGAAGAATCGTTGAAGAGGAATGGAGTGAGATGGGAAAAGCCCATCCTCACCATTGATACGCTCGGAACTCCTGCCATTCCCCACCTGAGAATTACCCATCATGGCTACGTCAGATTAAAAGACAGAGAAATCCTTTCCCTCGAAGTCTGACAGGGTTGGGAGCATCAATCTAGAAGAAGATGCTGAGAGCATCATCCGGGTCGTATTTTTCAGGAGGTTTTTTGTCCTTCTCTTTTAATTTGCGTGGGCGGCTGCCATGCGAGCAATCGGGAGGCGTGGGACAGAACAACTGACATCGGAGAGTCCGATGATTTTTCTGGAGGTTTTTTATCCTTCTCTTTCAGTTTGGCATGGGCGGCTGCCAGAGCGTCGCAATCGGAAGTCGTGGGACAGAACAACTGACATAGGAAAGTCCGATGCTGTGACTGAATTCGACCGATTCCGGATGACCACCATGTTCACCGCAAATTCCAATCTTGAGGTCGGGCTTCGTCCTTCTTCCCCATTCAATGGCGATCATCATTAACCTTCCCACTCCCTTCACATCCAGTACGTCAAAGGGATTGTCCTGGAGGATCTTCCGTTGATTGTAGAGGGGCAGAAATTTGTTCTCCGCATCCTCTCTGGAGAAAGAGAAGGTGGCCTGAGTAAGGTCATTGGTCCCGAAGGAGAAGAAGTCTGCCACCTCTGCCAATCTCCCAGCCCTCATACAGGCCCTGACCACTTCGATCATCGTTCCAAATTTGAAGGGGATCTGAATTCCATATTGTTTTTCCACTTCCTTTTGGACCTTTTTGACGAGTTGATAAACCCATTTTAACTCCTGGGCCGTGCAAACTTGGGGAACCATGATTTCAGGTTGAATATCGAGGCCCTCTTTGATCAGCTCGGCGGCTGCCTCAAGAATGGCCTGGATTTGCATCTTATAGATCTCAGGATAGGTGATTCCCAACCTCACTCCCCGATGGCCCAGCATGGGGTTGACCTCCATCATCTCTTTCACCTTCCTGAGGGTTTCCTGCTGTTTTCGGATCAGCTTTTTATCGAGTTTCTTATTCTTAATTTCGACGATATCCGCGACCACATGGTCAAGGAGTTTTAGTGATTCTCGGAAAGAAGGATCCAGAAACTTCATCGCATCAGAGATATTTTCCATCGTGGAGAAGGCTGATTCCACCTCCTTCAGCTTTCTTAATTCGTCGGCTAATTCTTCAGCGGATGGGAGAAATTCATGGAGCGGTGGGTCGAGGAGGCGGATCGTCACCGGCAGCCCTGTCATGGCCCTAAAGATCTCCTTTAAATCGCTCTTCTGCATGGGAAGGAGTTTTGCAATGGCCTCTGCTCTCTTCTCCTTCGACCCTGCCAGAATCATCTCCCGAACAATGGGGAGCCGATCTGCGGCGTTGAACATTCTTTCTGTTCGGCAGAGACCGATCCCTTCTGCACCCAACTGCCTTGCATTGATCGTTGCCTCAGGGGTATCGGCATTGGCCCGAACGCCCATGGTTCTGATCTCATCCGCCCAACTCAGGAGCGTGAGGAGGTCTTTGCTAATTTCAGGATCGACGGTAGGAACCTCTCCCAGATAGACCTCGCCTCTGGAACCATCGATGGTGATAAAATCTCCTTCCTTGATATGAACATTTCTGATGATCGCTTCTCTCCCTTTTGGATCGATTCGGAGTTCTTCACATCCTGAAACGCAGGGTTTTCCCATGCCTCTTGCCACCACAGCGGCATGGGAGGTCTTTCCCCCACGGCTGGTCAAGATTCCCTGAGAGGCAAAGAAACCATGAATATCCTCGGGTTTGGTCTCTTCTCGAACCAGAATCACTTTTTGGCCAAGTTTTCCTACTCGTTCGGCTTCATCGGCATCGAAGATTGCTTTTCCAGATGCCGCTCCCGGAGAGGCGGGAAGGCCGACGACAATCGGTTTTCCCTTGAAATTTGGGTCGATCCGTTTATGGAGGAGTTGTTCCAGCTCTTGAGGTTTCAATCTCATGACAGCTTGTTCTTTCGTAATCAGTTTTTCAGCAACCATCTCTTTGGAAGTTCGAACGATCGCCTGAGCATTCATCTTCCCGTTTCGAGTTTGAAGGATGTAGAGGGTTTCCTTTCTCCACAGTGAATTCGAAGTCCTGAACCTCATGAAAATGTTCTTCCAGGGTTTTTCTGACCCGCTCCAACTCTCGATAGATTTTTGGCATTTCCTTCTTCATCTCTTGAATGGGTTTGGGTGTCCGGATGCCGGCCACGACATCTTCACCCTGAGCATTCACGAGATATTCGCCATAGAGAATGTTCTCTCCGGTGCCTGGATCTCGCGTAAAGGCCACCCCCGTCGCCGAGTCAAAACCCATATTTCCGAAAACCATGGTGCACACATTGACGGCTGTTCCATTCGCCATTTCAGGGGTGATGTTGAATTCCTTCCGGTAAGCGACTGCCCTTTTTCCCATCCAGGATCTGAAGACCGCTTCAATGGCGAGTTTCAGTTGAACCATCGGGTCTTGTGGGAAAGGAGTTCCTGTCCTCTTTTTAATTAATGTCAGATATTGTTTACAGATATCCTTGAGATGATCCGCATCGAGATCAGTATCCTCCTTGGCTCCGACTCTTTCTTTTGTCTTGTTAAGGATTTGATCAAATTCCTTTTCTTCCACCCCCAAGGCAATTTTTCCGAAGAGTTGAATAAATCTCCGGTAGGCATCATAGGCGAATCTTCCATCCGAAGTGATCTGGATCAAACCCTCAAGGGTCTCGTCGTTTAAACCCAAATTGAGGATGGTGTCCATCATTCCGGGCATGGAGATCGCAGCGCCCGACCGGACAGAGAAGAAAAGGGGATTTTGAGAACTTCCAAATTTTTTTCCTGTTTTTTCCTCAACCGTTTTCAGATTTGCCTGCACCTCTTCCATGAGGCCTTTGGGAAGTTTCTTTTTGTTCTCATAATAATGAAGGCAGGCCTCGGTGGTGACGATAAATCCGGGTGGAACAGGAAGACCCATGTGGGTCATTTCAGCCAACCCCGCTCCTTTTCCTCCGAAGAGTTTCTTATTGGTCCCATCCGCCTCTTCAAAGAGATAGACATATTTTGGATTTTTCATGGGTTTCACTTCCTTGTTTATAAGGATTTAAATTAAATGTAATTGATTAAAATATCAATCCTCATTACTTCTCAACTAATATGATACCGTAATGGGGAGTTTTTAATAAGAAAAACAAGATTCAGATAATTTACTTAAAGACAAAGTTCCAAGGAGGGAATTATGGGGAAAAAACCTTACATTCTTTGGTTTGATGAAATTGGGCTTAATGATCTTCCCATTGTTGGAGGAAAGAATGCCTCCTTGGGAGAGATGCGAAGAGAACTAACAAAGGAAGGGGTGAGCGTCCCGAATGGATTTGCTGTGACAGTGAATGCCTACCACGCCCTTTTGGACGAAGGGATTGTACAAGACTGGCATGATGCCAAGAGTAAACCAAAGATTAAAGAAAGTATTCGGGAGACCCTCTCTGGTCTCGATGTTGAAGATGTAGAAAATCTTTCAGAGAGGGGAAGCCGAGTCCGGAGGCTTATCCATAGCCTCGAGTTTCCCAGGGAGATCGTTGAAGAGATTGTTAAAGCCTATCGGAAGTTGTGCAAGGAGTATGGAGAGGATACAGATGTGGCGGTCCGTAGCAGCGCCACGGCCGAAGATCTTCCCGGTGCGAGTTTTGCCGGTCAGCAGGAGACTTATCTTAATATCCGCGGGGAATATGCCCTGATTCAAGCCTGCAAACGATGTTTTGCCTCCCTCTTTACCAACCGGGCCATCTCTTACAGAACCCACAAAGGGTTTGACCACTTTGAGGTCGCTCTCTCCATCGGAGTTCAGAAGATGGTGCGCTCCGACAAGGCCTGTTCTGGTGTGATGTTCACGATCGATACAGAATCCGGCTTTCCGGACGTGGTGTACATCACAGGTGCCTATGGATTAGGGGAGAATATTGTTCAGGGAGTCATCAATCCCGACGAATTTTATGTCTTCAAGCCCTGCATCAAGGGAAATTATAAACCCATCATTCAGAAAACCCTCGGGAGCAAAGAGATCAAAATGATCTACACGCTGGAAGGAGAGGGTTCGACCAAGAATGTCCCTGTCTCTGCACAAGAAAGGGCGGATTTCATCCTCAACGACGAAGAGATCATTCAACTTGCCCAATGGGGGATAAAGATCGAAGAACACTATTCGAAAAAAGCAGGGGTCTACATGCCCATGGATATTGAGTGGGCAAAGGACGGTATTACCCAGCAACTCTTTATCCTTCAAGCAAGACCAGAGACGGTAAAATCCCAGCGAGCCATGAATGTTTTGGAGACCTATTCCTTAAAAGAGAAGGGAAGGATTTTGGTACAGGGGAAGAGTGTCGGTGAAAAGATTGGTGCTGGCCCCATCAATGTCATCACCAGTGCGAGAGAGATAGAGAAGTTTAAGAAGGGCGAGATATTGGTCACCCAGATGACAGACCCGGACTGGGAACCCATCATGAAAATTGCCTCGGGCATTGTGACCGACCGCGGAGGAAGGACTTGCCATGCGGCCATCATCAGCCGGGAGCTGGGCGTTCCCTGTGTGGTGGGGACAAGTAATGGAAGTGAAATTCTGAAGGATTATCGAAGTGCCACAGTTTGTTGTGCGGAAGGGGAGACGGGATTGGTTTTCGAAGGGATCCTCGATTATGAGGTGAAGCACTTCGATATGGCACATCTGGAGAAGCCCCAAACAAAAATCATGATGAATGTAGGAAATCCAGATAATGCCTTCCACCTCTCCTTCATCCCCAACGACGGGGTGGGTCTGGCCAGGCTGGAATTTATTATCAATAATTTTATACGAATCCACCCCATGGCGCTTGTCCGATTTGATTCATTGAATGATAGTCATGCTAAAAAGGAGATTGAACAGTTGACCATCGGGTATGAAGATAAGGAGGCCTTCTTCGTCGATAGGCTGGCTCAAGGGGTGGCCAAGATTGCTGCCGCCTTTTATCCTAAAGATGTCATCGTGAGAATGAGTGATTTTAAGAGCAATGAGTATGCCAATCTCATCGGTGGAATCGAATTTGAGCCTGTCGAAGACAACCCCATGATTGGTTTCCGAGGAGCCTCCCGCTATTATGACGAGTCTTACCAGGAAGGGTTTGCTCTTGAATGTCATGGCGATGAAAAAGGTTCGGGATGAAATGGGTCTGATCAATGTGAAATTGATGATCCCCTTCTGCCGCACGGTGGAGGAGGGGAGACTGGTGGTGGCCGAGATGAGGAAACACGGTCTCATCCAGGGGAAAAACGGTCTCGAAATCTATATGATGTGCGAGGTTCCCAGCAATGTGATCATGGCGGATGAATTTGCTGAGGTTTTTGACGGGTTCTCCATCGGATCGAATGATCTGACCCAGTTATTGTTGGGACTGGATCGGGATTCAGAGAAGGTTTCTCATATCTTCGATGAACGGGATCCGGCTGTGAAAAAGATGGTCCAATTGGTCATTGAAAAGGCCAAGAAGAATGGGAGGAAGATTGGCATCTGCGGTCAGGCTCCCAGCGACTATCCAGAATTCGCCGAGTTTTTGGTCCGTTGTGGCATTGATAGCATCTCCCTCAATCCGGATACAGTCATCAAGACCACCGATAAGATCTTACAAGTGGAGAAGGAGCTGGGGATTCCCCGGAGAAAAGATTCTGAAGAAGTAAAGTTAGCCGCAAGTTAGTCAGATTTTTGATTTAATAACAGCCTTATAATAATGGCTACATTGATTAATAAAATCCTTCCTGACCTCCCCTGCCTACCGGCAGGCAGGCTTTGCCAAAGGGAAGGACAATTCCCCTCTTTGGTAATACTTTTCCTGTCATAGACAGGCAAAGAGGGGTAGGGGGAGATTTTCATAATGATGTCTGTTCGAATGAAAATCCTCCTCCACATCTGCTGTGCCAACTGTGCCATTTATCCCCTTGAACGAATGAAAGAAAAAGGGGATGAGGTCGTTGGCTATTTTTTCAATCCCAACATTCATCCATACCAGGAATATCAGAAAAGACTCGACGCATTGAAAAAATACTCAGAGAGGGTCGGGTTGAAAGTAATCTATCGGGATGAATATCTTCTTGAGGAATTTTTAAAAAATGTATCCCATCGCGTAAAGGAAAGATGTCAATATTGCTACTCGGTTCGGCTCGAAGCCACAGCTCAGGAGGCGAAGAAAGAAGGGTTCGATGGATTTTCAACCACCCTTCTCCAAAGTACCCATCAAAATCATGGTCTGATCAAAGAGACCGGAGAGCGTATGGCCCGGGTGATTGGAATTCCGTTCTATTATGAAGATTTTCGACAGGGATGGAGAAGGGGAGTGGAAGTCTCCAAAGCGATGGGATTGTATCGTCAGCAATACTGTGGCTGTATCTATAGCGAAAAAGAAAGGTTTATGAAGCAGGAAGTGACTAAAGTGAGCTAAAGTGAACTGAAGTGCCTAAAATTAACTTTAGTCACTTTAGGCACTCTTGAGAGTTCTAATGTTTGGACTGGGTGCTTTAGGGAAATTGCTCATCCTTTTCGGTGTTCTGATCGTCGTTGTCGGCCTTCTTCTATTGGTTGGAGAGAAGATACCGTGGGTGGGAAGACTTCCCGGAGATATCATCATTAAGAGAGAAAGATTCACTTTTTACTTTCCCATCGCTACCTCCATACTCATCAGCATCATCCTAACACTATTGTTCACACTATTCCGTAAGTAAAATTCCCCCTTTCGTCCCTTTGCTAAGAGACTGTGTCACAATAGGCAGTAGGCAGAAAATCAGACCCTATCCTGCTGCAGTCCATAAGTTGGCCAGGGGACAGGGAGGCGGCTAAGGGAGCTTTAGGGCGGAACCTTTTAGCAAATAAAATGATAGGCTTGTTTACCATGCAAGCATCGTCTTCAATCATCAGGACCGTTGCCCATAACCTTCAAATAACCGCAATTCTAAAGCTCCCGGAGCTGCTTCTCTGTTCCCTCCCACCATTACGACACAGTCTCTAAAGGGGGGGGAGGGAATTAAGTAGCAACCTCCTTAATCACCTCCACCAGCATCCTCATTCCAAATTTCAGATTTTCTGAGGAAACCCGTTCATCATTGCCGTGTACCCTCATGATTTCTTTTTCTGGTAAACGGAAAGGACAGAAGTCATAGGTGGTAATCCCTCTTTCCCTAAGGAAACGGCTGTCTGTCGCTCCAGGAAGGAGAAGAGGGACAACCGGACAATCCGGGTCGTTTTGGGAAGCGAATTTTTGGATGGCCTGGAAAAAATCTGTGTTTAAAGAGAGAGGGTGGAACGGATTTCCCTTCCATTTTCCCCTCGACTTCAATTTCGTCTCCTAATCTTTTCTTAATTTCTTTTAAAAATTTTTCTTTGGATGAACCTGGGATGAGACGACAGTCGAGGGTCGCACTTGATTCTGAAGGGATGACATTGACCTTGCTTCCGCCCTGAAGGATGGTGAGGGAGATGGTATCCCTCACCATGGCATTATAGATTGGATTGGATGTCAACCTGGCTGAGAAGGAAGGATCCTTAAGACCTTTCTCAACATCCTCAAAAAATTTTCTCTCATCAAGAGGGTGTTTGGGAGCCATCCTTAAAAAAAATTCTTTCACCATCGGAAGGACATTGTAGGGAGTTTCCCATTTTGTCACCGCCTCGAGAGCATGGATGAGTTTAACATTGGGATTGTCAGAATGGGGCATGGAAGCATGGCCTGAGGTTCCTTTGGCCTTTAATTGGAGTTGGAAGACAACCTTCTGGCCGGTTGAGATTTCATATCGATCCGCAATTCCTGCCTCATTGAGGATGACATACCCCCCTTCGTTGAGTGCATATTCGGATTCTCTCAAGGATGAAACATTTTCCATAGCCCACTGGATGCCCCACTTTCCGCCTGTCTCCTCATCAGCCCCAGCAAAAAAGAGGATATCTCTTTCCAAAGGAACCTTTTCTCTTTTAAGGATTAAAAGGGTCATCATCTCTATGATGCCCATGGATTTATCATCGAGAGCCCCACGGCCATAGAGATATCCCTCCTGAATGACCCCTGCAAAAGGATCAACCGTCCAACGCTCTTTTTCAACAGGGACGACATCGATATGATTGAGAAAGAGGATGGGTCTCTTTTTGCCGTTTCCCTTTAAGGTGGCGAGTAGACTTCCTCGTCCTGGTGAGGGCTCGAAAACCTGGTAAGGAATAGACTCTGCGTCGAAAATTTTTTTAAAAAATTTGGCACCTTCTATTTCGTTTCCAGGAGGATTAATCGTATTGATCCGAAGATATTCCTGGAGATGTTGGATGGCTTCGTTTAAAAGATGATCCCAATCCATAGAAAACCTCCAATGGGCATTGGAAAATTAGCAATTAGCAATCGATCAATGGGAAAATGAAAAATATGATAATTTTGCATTTTATAATTCTCATTTTGCAATTGGTCTTTTGTTAGTCTTCTCCAAACAAAGGGACAAATTTAAACTGGTTCACATCCACCAGACCTTTATCCGTGATTTTAAGTTCTGGGATAACCGGCAATGACATGAAAGAGAGAGTCATAAAAGGGTCTGGGAGTTTGCAGCCAAGAGTTTTTGCAGCAAGGTGGAGAGCTTCTAACTGAAGGTTGACCTGAAAAACAGAGGCTTCTGACATCAGGCCCGCAATGGGTAAGGGAAGGGAGGCCAAAACCTTCCCGTCTGAAATCACAACCAGTCCTCCTCCCATCTCCTTAATCGCCATGACCGCTTTTAAGATATCCTGGTCATTGGTTCCCACGACAACGAGGTTATGCGAATCGTGAGCCACGGAGGAACCGATCGCCCCCTTCTTTAGGCCAAAGCCTTGAACAAAACCAATTCCGATATTCCCCGTGGCCTTATGCCTTTCAACCACTACAATCTTAAGAATATCCTCCTTGACATTGGGATGAGCTACCCCGTCTTTCAGAGGGATTTTCTTCATTACTTTTTTTGTGACAATTTGATCTGGTATGAGTTGGATGACTTTGACAAGTGGCTGATCACTTCGAAGAAGAAAGGCTTCCTTTTTAAGAGCCTTGATTCGAATGGATCCCTTGGCTCTTTGTCCTCTTCTTTGTTCGGATCATCGAGGGGAGAGCATTTCCCCATTTTCAGCCACCAACGCCCCATCTTTAAAAACCTTCTTAATTTGAAATTGTCCCAGATGATCAAAACTGACAATATCGGCCCGATAACCTGGAGCAATGGCTCCAAGGTCATCCAGTCTGAAATATTCTGCGGCATTCAGTGTTGCCATCTGAATCGCCAAGAATAGGATCCATCCCCCATTGGATCGCTTGCCTGACCATGGAATTGATATGGCCCTCTTCGAGGAGTTCTTTTGGATGACGGTCATCGGTGACAAAGAGAGAATCGTCTTGAATTCTTAGGATTGACAAGAGGGATTAAGTCCCTGAGATTTCTTGCGGTGGTTCCTTCCCTGATCATAATCCACATACCATTTTTTAATTTCTCTTTGGCTTCTTTGAGAGTGGTACATTCATGATCGGATCGAATTCCTGCGGTGAGATAAGCATAAAGCCCTTTTCCTGAAAGCATGGGGGCATGGCCATCCATTCGCTTTCCCTTTGCCATCTCGATTTTTTTGAGGACCTCTGGATTCCTGAAGATGACACCAGGGAAATTCATCATCTCTGCCAGTCCAATGGCCCAGGGTTCTTTAAATAGGGATTTTAAATCAGTTGCCCTGAGGGTAGCCCCGGAGGTTTCCATATGAGTGGCTGGAACACAGGAAGGGAGCATGATGAAAACATTTAAGGGAACATCTCTCGCTGATTCTGCCATGAAGTGGATTCCCTTCCGACCAAGGACATTGGCGATTTCGTGAGGATCGATCACCACGGTGGTGGTTCCATTGGGAACGACAGCACGAGCGAATTCAGGAATCGTCACCATGCTCGATTCAATGTGGACATGGCCATCAATCAACCCCGGGCAAAGGAAATCACCCTTCACATCGATGGTCTCTCTGGCCTGATAATCCCCGAACCCTACAATCACACCTCCAAAAATGGCGACATCCTTTTTTTCAATCTCTCCGGAGAAGACATCCACAACCCTCCCGTTCTTAATCAGAAGATCAACCCTTCCTTCGCCCGAGGCGATCCGGATTCTTTCTTCGAGTGATGCCATTTTTAGTCCCCCTAAGAGATTTCATAGCAAATCTCTTGTCTCCGATCAAGGAATTTATCAAATCGAGGTCATTTTTAAATGGGAAGAGAAGGGTAGAAGATTCACCTACTGTTTACCTCAACATGAATCGCGGAATTAATGATTAATTGTTGGGAGGGTGTATTAACCCTGTTGTTGCATAAAGGTGTGGTTGAATCAGCTGCATACCACCATAAAAAGGCGGTTTTCGCCGCCTTGAAGATACCCTTTAAAGGTCACTATTGGGTTGATCCAGTGGATCACATTGATTTAACGGTTGTGCCTTTATGGGTAAGGGTTTGATGAATCCAAGCGCCGAATTTAACGCAACAACAGGGTTAAGTGTATCGTTTAACTTTGGCCCTAAAGTCTCATAGGGTCTCGGGCGCCCGCCGCTTAACCTGGCAAAGTTTTCGCAGCCGCTTCTCTGGCCCGGCGTCGTTTTGCGTGCTCCCTGTAGTTGCTTGCCACGGACCAGGTGAGCTTCGGAAGCCGCGGCAGCACACGGGGAAGAAACTTGAGGACCCCATGTTGGATTCCCTTCCTCGCAATGCGGAACAGCTGGCCAGGTGTATAGAATTCGCGGTAGATCCGGTGGCTAAGATCCCTGAGCTCCCTGACGGAGCAGTGGTCCGAGTAGATCTTTCCGTTTGGGGCGATGTGGTAACCGGGGCTCTGCGCCACCAGTTCGTCCAGTCCCGAGTAGGGGCTTGACCGCAGAATCGAGAGGGCGATGGAGTCCAGGCCCAGCTCCTGTGAAAAAGGGGCAATTTGGAGCATTTCCTCCACGCTCTCGCCAATGTATCCGAGGATGAAATACCCGTGGAGGATCATGCTTGACTGGCCAAGCACATTGAAACACTCTCGGATCCACTCGGTGTCAAAACCCTTCCTCATGGAGCGAAGCGTTTTGTCCTGGGTCGACTCGATTCCCAGCATGAGCATGAGGAACCCGGCCTTCTCCATTTTGAGTAGCACCTCTGGGCGGTGGGCGATTTCCAACCGGGCGTTGATGATGTACTTTTTCCGTATGCCACGGTCAAGGATCAGGTCGCAGATCCGGTCCACCCTGTCCATGTCGAAGGTGAAGAGGTCATCGGTGAAACCAACGATGGGGGCCTGTATCTGGGCGAGCTCGTCGACTACATGCTCCGGCGAGCGGGGTGACCACTGTCTTTTTTTGCCCCAGGGGTTCCGACTGAAGGAGCAGAAGGTACAGTTAAATGGGCAACCTCGCGAGGAAGAGACCATATCGATCAGGATCCCCGCCTCCACCCCCTCAAGGCCGAGCTGGTAGGGCTCCTTTCTCAAATGGCGGGCAGGAAGGAGGTCCTCTCGAAGGTGACAGTGGTTCCGATTGGGGTTGTGGACGATCTGGCTGTTTCGCCGGAAGCTGAGGCCTACAATTCCCTCAAGAGGGTCACCCCGACACAGTTCCTCCACCGCCTCCTCACCGTCGCCACGTACGATGGCATCCACGCTGGGACAGGCGGCAAACCAGTCCTCGGGATTCTCCGTTACATGGCGGCCACCCAGGAGAATGAAGACCCCCGGTGGCACGGAGCGGATTTCCCCACGGATGAATTCGACATCGCGTTTCCAATTGACAGAGAAGCAGACCAGGTTGGTCTCGGGACGGCAGAAATCGATGGTGCGGCCGGGCCTTTTGCGGAGATCGATGATCTCCAGCGACCGGCAGCTCGGTTCCAAAACGGATGCAATCAGCTCAAGCCCCAGGGGCGGGAGGAACCCCGCATGGAACCCATCACTGAGGTAGGGATAGACGCAGAGGGCATGATTATACATCAACACCTCTCCATCCGCCTCATTCCCGAAATTTTTTCCATCCACTGCCCAAAACTTAACATCTTGTTATTATTTAATTGGAATCTTCAGTCAATGTCAAATTTTATATCCTTTTTAATAAATATAGATAGATAAAAAGTCCTTGACCTCAAATTAATATATGTTAAAAAGAGATCGTAAATTCTATTTTGCGACCCAAAATGGAATTAATTAGCCCACTTACCTGCCTATACATAAGACTATAGGCTTTGTCCGCATAGCCTCATAGTTCACTATTTAGAAATAAGGATTTTAAAAGATGCAATTCACTTCTATTTCACAGAAAAAGGATCTCTATGTCATCTCGGTGATTGGAGAAGATCAGGTCGGCATTGTTTCTGAGGTGACACAATTGCTTTTCAAACAAGGTTTGAATATCGTAGATATTGAGCAGACGGTTATTCATTCCCAATTCACCATGGTGCTTCTCATCCAGCCACTCCAACCTCGTTTTCAACCGAACCGACTACGAACACGTCTTAACCAGTTGGCAAAGAGACGTGTGATGAGTATTACGATGACCCCCCTTCATGAATTTAAGGGATTAAGATTGGCTGAAACGAAGAGGCCCTATGTCCTCACGCTCCTGGGGCCCGATCGGGCAGGAGTCGTAGCAGCCTTCTCTTCTACCCTGGCCAAACACCATTGCAACATTGAACGGATCAAGATGATCGCCAGAGGTGAATTCTTTGCCATGGAGATGTGGATTGATCTTCGAGAGACGAATTTTTCCCTTTTGCGCCAGGGTCTCACTGCAGTAGCTAAGAAGATTGGAATGGATATCATCGCTCAGCCTGAGCATGTCTTTAAGAAGAGGAAAAAGGTCATTGTCTTTGACATGGATTCAACCATTGTGGACGGAGAGATCATTGACGAAATGGCGAGACTTGCAGGAGTGGGTAAGAAGGTAGCCACCATCACGGAGAGGGGAATGCGAGGTGAGATCGATTTTTCAGAGTCTCTCCGAGCAAGGGTGTCCCTTTTGAAGGGATTGAAGATTAAGAATTTGGAATCCATTGCCAAAACGGTTAAGCTCACCAAAGGGAGCGAAGAGTTGGTTGCAGCCCTGAAGGAGATGGGATTTAAGGTGGCCCTCCTCAGTGGTGGGTTCAGTTTTTTTACAGATGTTTTGAAAAAGAGGTTGGGGTTTGATTATGCCTTTGGAAATGAGTTGGAGATCAAAGAGGGAAGACTCACGGGGAGGATCAAAGGGAGGATCATCGACGCCAGAAGGAAGGCTGAAGTCCTGGACGAGATCTGCCGTAAGGAAGGGGTCACAAGGGATGAAGTCGTCGCTGTGGGGGATGGATCAAACGATCGGATCATGGTGGCGAATGCGGGGTTAGGGATTGCCTTTAATGCAAAAGAGATCTTAAAGAAAGTGGCAGATGGGGCCATTACAAAAGACCATATGAAAGGAGTCCTTTACTGTCTGGGGATTACAGATCGCGACCTAACCAAGTCTAAGATGGAATGATGGAATACTTTCAGGTTGAGGTTTAGGTTGAGGTTGAGGTTGAGAATTTCTCAAAATTCATCTAAACCTTAGCCTTAACCTTGACCTTTTACTTCTTCAGTATTCCAATATTCTAACTGAAAAGCGTTCAAAAGAAATACTATGGATGCCTCTGAAAGACAGGATCAGAACCTCAAGGTCAAAGCCGTCATTTTCGATTTTGATGGAACACTCGCAGTGCTTAACATTGATTTTTCCTCATGAGAGAACAGGGTGTTCGATTTAATGAAGCGTTATGGTGTTGCAGAGAAGAGTTGGTCGAAGAGAAGATACTTATTAGAGATCATTGACGAGGTCTACCAAATCTTGTGGAATAAGAATCCCTCCGGTGCAGAGGATTTTTATCAAAAGGCCCATCAGATTCTTCATGAAATAGAAATGGAGGCAGCAGAAAAGGGGAGCTTGATCCTGGATGCCGAGAGGACATTAAAAGACTTAAGAGGGAAGGGGATAAAAATAGGAATCGTCACGCGAAATTGTGAGGAGGCCGTTCGAAAGGTTTTCCCTGACATTAATAATTTTTGTGATGTTTTTGTTTCAAGAAATTCGGTGAAGAAGGTCAAACCCCATCCAGATCATCTGACCTATGTGATGGAATCGTTGAAGACTTCGGGGAGAGAATCAGTGATGGTGGGAGATCATATCATTGATATTCAGGCAGGGAAAAGGGTGGGCATGAAGACGATCGGTGTATTGACGGGAAGGACGAAGAAGGAGGAATTTGAGAAGGCGGGGGCGGACTATATTTTGAGAGATGCTGCCGAAGTTTGTGAATTATTGGAGGAGTGAAAAATTGGAAATGAACTGGAATAATGAGGAATAATAAGAGTTAAGGCTAAGGTCAAGGTTGAGAAATTCTCAACCCTAACCTAAACCTCAACCCCATGGTATTCCGAGGAGGTTATAGAAATGGGCAAAAGAGTGATTCAGACCGAGAGGGCACCCAAGGCCATTGGTCCATATTCCCAAGCCATACAGGCTGGGAATTTTCTCTTTCTCTCTGGACAGATACCCCTTGATCCAAAAACAGGGGAATTGTTGAAAGGAGATATCCGGAAACAGACTCAGCAAGTTTTAGAAAATATCAAAGGGGTATTGGAGTCTCAGGGATTAGGAATGGAAAATGTGGTCAAGGCAACTCTTTTTTTAAAAGAACTAGCGAACTTCAATCAAGTGAACGAGGTTTATGCTACTTACTTTCCCTCTTCCCCGCCCGCCAGGTCAACGGTAGAAGTGGCTAAACTCCCCAGAGATGCCGATATAGAGATAGAGGCTATCGCTCTCATTTAATTTCCACTCCCTTCCCACTTCGCCATCTTCTTTTCTCCATCCGGAGGATTTATCTGGATTTCGAAAGTGATGGATTCTGGTTTTTTCTCTGGAAGTACAAAGCCAATAATCAATATACGGCCTGTGGCTGGGGGCAGAGCAAGGTCAAGCGATACCTCCTCCGGGTTTAGAGTCAATTCGGTTACAGAAGCCCCTTCTGGGAATTTAATTTCTTTCGGGGTGACTAACACCTTAATCGAATGAGGTGGGGCTGTAGATTTAGGGCTACGGATTGAGAATCTCAATTTGAATCTCCAGCATTCTAACTTGAGAAGGAGTGGATCCAACCTCCCTCATCTGGAACCTTATCTCTCCCAGCTTTATCTCAGGGAGGCTTTCACCTTTAGGTTGGGGAAAAACACCTCCTGTATCTAAAAAAAATAATGAAGTCACAAGAAGAAAGTTAAACAATAATTTTTTTATCATCTCATCACCTCTTCCCGTTTCTCAATTTACCACAATGATTACAATAAAGAAAGAATTTTGGATGATTTCTTACTTGTCCTATCGCCAACGTTCTATTGCATATAAACCCTGTTGTTGCATTAAATTCCCCCCCCCGAAATCATTAAACATTTGTCAATTGAGGGATAAACCTTCAATCAATGCAATTTCGCTGGATCGCTCCAATGGTAACCTTTAGAAAATATCATCAAAAAGCAATAAACCATCTCTTTATAAAGGCATCCGGTTAATTCATCCGGATCTTTATGCAACAACAGGGTAAAGTTAATCATTTTATCCCCTGCGCTTGACAAAGGGTGCGGAACCTCCCATTTTCTTTTATAACAAGATCATCCCAAGTTCCGGATTCAACCAATCGCCCTTCTTCTATCACATGAATAATATCTACCCCCCGTATGGTAGAGAGTCTATGAGAGATGACCAGTATCGTCATCTGCCCATGTAGTTTTTCTATCGCCTTCTGAATTCTCTTTTCATTTTCCGAATCTAATGAACTGGTGGCTTCATCAAGTATTAATAAAGACGGTTTCCTTAACAGGGCTCGAGCAAGTGCCAATCGTTGCCTTTCCCCTCCCGATAGGAGTATTCCCCGGTCCCCAAGAACCGTATCCAAACCCTTTGGGAGTCCAGAAACGAACTCCTCGGAAGCGGCGAATCTTAGAGATTGTATAATCTCTTCCTCTTTTGCATCAGGTTTTGCCCATAGGAGATTTGACCGCAGGGTATCATGGAACAGGAAAGTGTCTTGAGGGACATATCCAATTTGGTCTCGCCAAGCTTTCACCCGCTCAGAGCTTAACTCCATTCCGTCCACCCGTATATGGCCCTGATTTGGAACAATTAATCCCATCACCAAATCAGCAATGGTACTCTTGCCAGCCCCGGATGGGCCAACAATGGCTGTGGTCTGCCCGGCTTGGATGACCAAATCAATATTTTTAATGACGGGAGCGCTCCTATCGTAATTAAAAGAGACTTTTTCAAATCTTATATCATGACGCATCTCGAACTTCTCGCCTCTCTGGGTGTTTGATTCGGCGGCTTCTTCACATTGTTTTTGCAGTTCCATGACTCTTGAAAAAGATGGCAACATGTTAACAAAGGATTGAAGATTCTGTTGGATGCTTGAAAACTTTGGCACGACACGGGTAAAGAGGAAAAGTAGGAGCAAGATCCCTGCCGTCGGGATAGAAAGAACCTGAATGGAAATAAAAAGAATCAGGCTTAAAATGATCACCGAACCGATATTAAACCAATAGCTGACTTCCGCCTGGTTTCGAACGGCATGGGTGTATAGGTGCCGAATCTGTTCCGTTAGTCTTCCAAACATCGCAGCATGTCGTTCTTCGGCCCCATAGCTCTTGGCAATTTTCATTCCGCCGAAGTGCTCGGACACGGCAGCAGTAAAGACGGCTCATCGCCTCTGATAGTCCTTCTCCAGTTTCATGGGCTACCTTTGTCTTCCCTCTGAGTAAAAACATTAATCCGCCCCCACAGAAGAATACAAGCCCTGTCATCAAGGTCGATAGCTTTAAGGTAAGCACCAGATAGACCAGTGTCACAATGGTGGTGGCAAGAAGGTTCAAAAGAAAATAGGTTGCCGCACCCACCCGTTCCATCTCATTGGTTAATGCATGGGTGAAATCAGAGGTTCGGCTGCGGACAAAAAAGAGCCAGTTCGTATTGGCAATCGCTCGATACAACCTCTGCCGAAGACTCACCACAAATTCATATTCGAGAGTGAGACTCAAAGACGTTTCCAGGCGACGGAGAAGAGAATGGGCAATGACAATCAATACATAGATGGAAAGGACAGCAATTAATGTGGGTTGAATGCCGATGGTTGAAAAGAAAGAGGATACGAACTGAGCCAGTTGACCGATGGACCCCTGCTGAACATCCAAACCCACCAATTGGAGAAGGGGCACGAGCATCAATAAACTAATACCCTCCATAAAGCTGAGAGCTACCATCAATCCTATTGCCAATGTAACCTTCCAGGGCATGAAATAGGTAAGGGTGGTTAGGTACTTTCGGAGGGTATAAATCATTGTGGTAAACACTCGACTGAATAACTTATTGTCTTATTCATCAATATAATCCGCAATCCTCTGAAGGACAGATTCTTCATTCATTTCGACCTACACTTACTTTAAATTGGTCTTCCGTTATCCGATATTGATACGTCACTACAAATCGATCTCCAGTTTGTAAATTCAATGACTCGGTTAATATCCATACGGGACTATGCCATGAACATTCTTTAGCTGCCTGTACAGGATGTGTTGATAACCGTGTCGTTGGCCCAAGTTCTATTTCGAAATAAACAAGCACACCATCCAACCGCCCTGAAGCATTGGCGGTGACGGGTACGAGTGTTGTCGATGGAGAGTTGACTCATACCCTTTAAATCCACGACCGCAAGTTGCACAGGTTCACAAAGCGATTCCCAGTCACGTGCCAAAGAAGGATTAATAAAAAATGATTGAGATGAATTTCGTGAAGCCTCTGCTAAGGGATTAAAGTCAATATCATACCAAGATTGCCAGTCTCGCAACGTTTCGGGGACAAAAGTATATTTGGCAAGCTCAGTAAAGGGGATGGTGACCGGTAACCCGAATATTTTGACCTTATTAGGCACCAGACGTGCGGTTGGCTTGAGCAATCGTTTCATGGCATCCATCGTTGTTTCCAGTACTCGTTCTCCTAAAGGCTCATTACCAATGATCTCACTGATAAGCACATCAGCCTTTTCAGGGAGATTGACTTGTGTGGACCAACCTTCTATCAGTGTGATCCGATCAGCTAAGCCATTGGTCTTTGAAAATCGCCTTGGCTAATTTCCCTATACCACTGGCTTCAATGGCATAGACGTGGCGAGCTCCAGCACGTGCCGCAGCAATGGCTAATATACCTGTTCCTGTTCCTATATCTAAAACAACATCGCCAGGTTGGACAACCTCTTGAATTCCCTTAAGATAAGTCAAAGTCCGTTGCTTATCATTTAACATTGCAACATGAATGGGTGCGCTTTCAAACCCAGAGGTATTCGCCCCAAGTTCAGGCCTATTTTGTGCCTCATCTCGGAGAATTCCAACTTTATGAAGGTGAACGATTGTCGTCATGAAGTCCATCCAGTCCTGCACTCCTTTGACCCTCATCTGGAACTTGGACAATACTTCATTGATGGAAGTGGGTTGATAGAATGCATCGAGAATGGTCAAACCATGAACCCCACCTTGAATGACCCTCCCTTCAAAATAAATCTTAATGTTATTGCTTGAATCAATTTGTATTTTGAGATCAGGGACACGCTGGAGGATTGTATCTCTATTGAGGTCTGTCATAGATTCCCTCATATCGCTTTTAATAAATTTATATCAGATAGGAAAGAATATTTGGGCGTCTTGAATTTAGGTTGGTCTCTAAAAATACTTGATTGAAAATTCATTAATGATCAAGGTCTTTTAAATCGTTTAAAATCGCCTCTCTGACTGCAGGAAGAAATTTAAAGTTTCTTGGGAAGGAAACGAGTCGGACCGAAACGGCTGAAACCATTCGTTCAAGAAAATGGAACTGTCGCTTTAGCATCCTCTGGTCCGTGATATCAAGTTTGAAAGCGCATCGGACCAGTGCCATAAAACTTTCTCTTGCAGAAAGTTTTTCTATAACAATATCTGTCTCATCTTTACCTTTGGATGCATCAGCGATGGTATAAATTCGCTTGAGAGGCTTGGGTTCCGTACAATAGGCGTTTGTTATTTTTTCGATTTCGACTCGACGCTTATCTGTGTAATGAGCCACTGATCCATAAGCCCCGTTATCTCCAAACAAATAGGCAAGCGCATCTTCCCAAAGCCTTAACCCCGGATAGGCGGGCATGGCGAAGATTTCATCATGTTTTACCAGGAGAGCCAAGCAGTCATCACATACAAGAGGATATCCTAAATTAAATAATCCTCCGGATAGAGTTGATTTCCCGGAGCCAGTAGGTCCGGCAAAAGCCACCACTCCCTGTGGCATGAGTACGGCACTTACATGTAAAGCCTGACCCCCTTTGAGATTAATGACTAAGGGTATGACTTGGTCGAGAAGAAGGTGATGGACGGTTTCTTCTGGTATCCCATGTTCAGGTGTGTAGGTAATTTGATTGCCTTCGCCATTGATAAAAAAATCAGCGAGTTGATGGAACCGAAGCAGATACCCATTGTTTATTTTAGCGAAGGAGAGCCAGGGTTGATCTCCGAGAAGATGCCAATGCATGAACCAAGTGTAGAGGTTTTAAAAATCGTTTTGAGGAGGTGTTACACCGAACTTGAATATCAACCTGAACATCGGCAACAGAGGGAACTCCTGGCAACACATCATCAATATCAATTACTAACCCATACAATTGATATAGCATGTAGTTATTTTTATGACTCGGAAACAGTATTTTAAATAAACCTTTTTATCATGTTTAAGGTTAGCTGCCTCCGACCCCGACATCCGTAAATCATCCATACCACCTCCCTGTCCCAGTTTGTGTCATTTTCTCCAAATGTCCATATTCAATGAGTTGAGGTTTTAAATAAGCCTTTCTCTCGATGACCTGATCTGCTTTCTCTCCTTTTTTAATTTTTAAATCTCTTTGCTGGGTCATCTGTTTCCTCCTTTCTTAGATTTGACCATTGAGTACGGGACCAGAGTTCTAACCAAACAATTATAACTAATATCTGTTAATTATACCATACGGTGAAGAGGCCTGTCTATAATTCTCCAAAAGTTCTTGAAGCCTATCTTTATGGACGATCCCAAGATCAGCAAGATTCGAAGATTGAAAAAGTTGCATATAATTTGTTTGCTTGTCTTTTCTTCAGCTCGTGATCCAAAATGGAAGTAAAATCTGCCTTATCCTTACGATTCTTTATAGATTCGGGGAGAATTCCCTCCATTGCTCGACGAAGGATAGCTTTAGATCCTTCGTTACTCCATCGCTGCTCCACTGGCAATGCGATAGAAAATTCAACCAGGCGCCGATCAAAGAAAGGATGCCGGTTTTCTGAACTGAAATTGGCACTAAACCTTTCGTCAATTTCCTGTGCAACATTTGTGCCCCATCCGTAATAAAGTACTTCATAAATTTTCTGCTGGGCATGGGTTGGAAAACGAGGGGAAGGGATCTTTGTTTTCAATCGTTCATTCAGTCCCTCTTTCTTGAGGTAATCGATGTTCATCCAGGAGGGTATCCCATTTCCTCGAAAGGGTTTGAGAAGGAATCTAAGACATGTTTTCATCGGTCGTGGGATCAAAGGTCTTCATACAATAATTTAAAAAAAGCGATGAGAGTGAATACGAAGAAAGGGCTGCATCATGCCTGATTTGTGCCATTAACTTGAGGATATTCCCCCTTACGAGGAGATCCGTCAGGTGACTATAGTCTAAAGCAAGAAATTCATCTCCCCCAATACCATCAAGCATCACTCTGATTCCCTTCCTTCTGAGCCTCTATAAGAACTGGACCCGTACAAAGGAGGGTGGGAGAGTAAGCGACATCAGGATAACACTGGGTTTGTTCGAAGTCAACCCACGAAAGATTTTTCTCATAAGTGATATAATTTGTTTTTATATCCCACTTTCGAACAACCTCATCAATATAGTTTCGCTCATCGCATGGGAATGTGTCAAAGACGACGGAAAATGTTTCAAATCCATGATTGGGAATGGAATTTTCCCGATAAAGCTTTTGTGCAGTGCAGACGATAGAGGAGGAATCCAATCCACCGCTCAACCATGCCCCCACTGGACCATGACTCCGCAGTCTAACTTTTACTGCTTCTTTAAAAAGGGTAAGAAAATGCTCAGCATATTCTGCATCGGTTTTGTAGCGAATGGAGTGGTTTGGGTCAATATCCCAATACTGACCCTTACGAATTTGCCCATTTTCTAAAACCATGAAATGAGAAGGAGGCAAACGGTATATGTTTTTGTATAGTGTTTCCTCTCGCTCATTGAATCGATTCAGCAAGTAAAGACAGATTAATTGGAGATTGGGTTCCTTGGGGATGGTTTTATCTTCAAAGATTGCTTTTGGTTCAGAAGACCATCGGAATTTTTTTCCATTAAAGTAATAATAAAATGGCTTGATACCAATTGGATCTCGGGCGCAATAAATTTTTTGTTTTTGTTTATCCCAAATGGCAAATGAGAAATCTCCCAATAGTTTTTCAGGACACTGCTCGCCCCATTTTTCATAGGCGGCTAAGATGAGTTCACTATCGGTAATGGTTTCCCGGGGGCGGCCGTTAAAGTTAAGGGCAGAAATGAGTTCATCCCGATTATCAATTCGGGCATCGGCAGTGATGGTGAGGTCTCCGCTTTTGTTTGTTAGAGGAAGTTTCTCGTGGAGAGATTCGGGGGTTGTCCAGAGCATTCGGTGGCCAAGGCCAACGGAGCCGTCTGTCCAAAAACCGGACCCATCGGGTCCGCGATGAGCAATACTATCGGCCATCCTTTCAACATCGGTTCGTTCAACTGGGCGTCCATCGAGGTAGTA
Organism: uncultured delta proteobacterium; assembly: GCA_963818595.1. Lineage (GTDB taxonomy): Bacteria > Desulfobacterota > BSN033 > BSN033 > UBA1163 > UBA1163. The sequence goes on along the minus strand of CAWFSX010000058.1, from coordinate 16,705 downwards.
AACACCGACAATACCACCACTCATGAGCTTTTTACTCCAGAGCCAAAAGATGAGTGTATTGGTTTAAGTCTATCCCCCCAATAAGAACTTTGCCTTGGCTTTCCACCCATGCATGGGCCTTGAGACCCCCTTCTTCAGCCTCTGTCACACCGATATGGAGGCAAGCCTGGTGACCTGCCTGTTGAAGTAAAAGTTGAGTGGTTATAGCTTGAGCGAGACAAGTTGCCTTGGGTATATAACGGCTGACAACCCCAACCGACCAAACCAACCGGTCTTCAGAGAACTCTTTTTCACCCCTCCCCAATATAGATCTGAATCTGTATAGAAGCTTCCTTAGGGTTGAAAATGGAAGCAATTGCCAGTCCCCAGCCTGATTAACCCGAGAAGAATCCATGTCTTGATCAAAAGCCGTTGCTCTGTTGAAGATAAATTGAGGAATTTATGTATTCTTCTCATTTACGATCTCAATAAGCCCATTGGTTGAAAGTTCCTGGAGAATTTCCAAAATATCATTTTCACAACGGTCGGGGTCAACATCGAACTCTTCCAGGATAGAATCCCGAATTTCTTTCACAGTTCTCGGCTCCTGGATAAGTTTCCAGATACTGGCTCCTACTGTATTCAAGCCAAAGTATACACCACTTTTGAGGTTAAGGATAGCCGCCTCTCCAGATAAATCACAAGAAACCTGATCCTTCGTTACTACAATTGTTGAAATTTCCGATATGATTGCCATTGTCTCCGATAAACGACCCTACTTTGTGATAGAGTATAAACAATTCATATTTTTTTTCAAGTATTTTTTTTATCCCAATGAGTAATGCTCAACGTGAAAATTGGTTTCGTTAACCTTCGTCCCGAGACGAGAAGAGCTCTTGCCTGCCACGGAAATCATGATGCTGGAAGGTATCTTTTTGTGAGGGCTTAGTTAGTCTTCATTTCTAAAGGTTGCGCCCTAAAGTTCTCCAACACCCTGTTACGAATTGCCACGCTCGATTCCACAAGTTACGGGAATGAAGAAATTTTCCCTGATTCTGATGTTCCAACATCCTGATTAGACTGATCGTATCTTATATTGTATGGACATTATAACCATTTTATAATAATGAATAATTGTTTACTCCGTTAGAAGGCCAAAGGTCTTCTAACGGGGTAAACAAAGAGATCGCCATGAATCCTATTGTTGCTATTGTTGGAAGACCTAATGTCGGAAAATCAACCCTCTTTAATCGGATCGCTGGAGGGAAGAAAGCAATCGTCTGGGATGAGCCTGGTGTGACCCGGGATCGGAATTATGCTGATGTGGAGTGGGAGGAAAGTGCTTTCACTTTGATTGATACGGGTGGGTTCGAACCGGTTTCAAAGGATCGGATCTTTATCCAGATGCGAGAGCAATGCCAGTTGGCCATGGATGAAGCCGATGTCATCCTCTTCATGATGGACGGAAAGGAAGGGCTAACCCCTTCGGATAAGGAAATTGCTGATATTCTTAGAAAATTGAATAAACCCGTGTTTTATATCGTCAATAAGATAGACGGGCCAAAACATGAGGAGAAGGTTGTTGATTTTTATGGATTGGGTGTCGAACCCATCTATTCCATTTCGGCAGAACATGGATATGGTGTGAATGAGTTGATGGATGAGGTGATCAAGGTCCTCCCAAGATTGACCGAGAAAAAATGGGATAAAGATGTTACAAAGGTAGCTGTGGTAGGAAGACCGAATGTCGGAAAATCTTCTTTGGTTAATCGCTTATTAGGATATAAGAGGGTGCTTGTGGATGAGGTCCCTGGTACGACCCGGGATGCGATTGATACCCTTTTTGAGAGAGACGGAAAGGGATATGCTCTGATTGATACAGCAGGTATCCGGAGAAAGAGCCGGATCAGCCTTGCGGCTGGAAAAGTATAGTATTGTGGAAGCCCTTCGAACCATTGATCGATCGGATGTCGCTCTTCTCTTATTAGATTCCAAAGAGGGGGTGACCGACCAAGATGCCCGCATCGGTGGGTTCATCCACGAAAAGGGAAAGGGATGCATTCTCGTCGTGAACAAATGGGATCTGGTTGAAAAGGATTCTCAAACCATGGTTCAGTATGAGAGGGAAATTCGCGAAGAACTCAAGTATCTTTCTTATGCCCCCATCCTTTTTATTTCCGCCCTGTCGGGCCAAAGAGTTAAGAAAGTTCTGGATGTCGTTGATCATGTCTCAGAGCAAGCCAAAAAGAGGATTCCCACCTCTCAGTTAAATAAATATTTTGGAGAGTGGGTTGAAAAATTCCCTCCTCCGCTTTATAAAAATCGACGTGTGAAGGTGAATTATATCACTCAGGTCTCCACAGCCCCCCGACCTTTGTGATCTATGCCAATATCCCAGGTGGAATTCATTTTTCATATGAACGTTATTTACAAAACCAGATAAGAGAGGCCTTTACCTTTGAAGGGGTTCCGGTTCGTTTTCGGTTTAGAAAGAAAGGGAAGGAAAAGTGAGATGGATAAACGAAAAAAGAAATATCTGATAACGATTGTGGTCGTCATCCTTATTCTGGCAGGGGGATTTTTTATTTACCAGTTGGCCGGCCAGAATGGATCGAACCAAAAATTTCGTTTGATGAAGGTCGAGAAGGGAGAGATCAACTTGGTTGTGACGGCCACCGGGACGATCAATCCAGTCATTAACGTTTTAGTTGGGAGCCAGGTTTCAGGGACGATCAAAGCTCTTTATGCCGATTTTAATTCCCAGGTCAAGGAAGGGCAGGTGATCGCTCAGATCGATCCAGCCATCTTTGAGGCCCAGGTGGAACAGGGAAGGGCCAATGTGCTGAATGCCCAGGCCAATCTAATTAAGTGCCCAAGCCAATCTTGAGAATGCCAAGGCCAATCTCGTGAAGGCAGAAGTTGCGGTTGTCGATACGAAGAGGACGTCTGGATCGAAACCAGCCGCTTTTAGAAAGAAATGTCATTGCCCAGGCAACTCTGGATACGGCTCAGGCAAATTATGATACAGCCGTGGCACAGAGAGAAGTGGCCAAAGCCCAGATAGAATCTGCGAAGTCCCAGGTGGAATCTTCAAAGGCTCAGGTGGAACAGGCCAAGGCTGCCCTGAAGGTGTCAGAGACCAATTTGAGATATACTACGATTCGGTCTCCGGTCAATGGGACTGTTATTTCGAGGAATGTGGATGTGGGTCAAACCGTGGCAGCCAGTCTACAGGCTCCCACTCTTTTTACGATCGCCAAAGATCTGACCCAGATGCAGGTGGATACAAACGTGAGCGAAGCAGATATGGGCCGTATTACAGTGGGGCAGGATGCGACTTTTACCGTTGATGCTTATCCCGAAAGGACTTTTCACGGGAAAGTTTCGGAGATTCGTAATGCTCCCATCATCGTTCAGAATGTTGTAACCTATGATGTCGTGATCCTGGTGGACAATAGAGACTTGAAGTTAAAACCGGGTATGACTGCCAATGTCTCCGTAATGATAGCCCATAGAGAAGGGGTTTTGAAAATACCCAACGCTGCTCTCAGGTTTCGGCCGGAGATCTGCAAAGCAGGGGGGACTTCCTGAAAAAAAGAGCGAAAGCTCTGCATCATTGGGTCGTCTCTTGATCGAGCGATTGACAAAAGAATTAAACCTGACACCGGATCAGCAGTCGAAACTTGAAATGGTTCTGAGGTCATCGAGGCAGGAATTTCAGGAGATTAGCGAAAAGATGAAGCCAGAGGAGGCGAGGATTCGGATCCAAGGTCTCCTCCGACAGAAAATCGGTGGGATTCTCACAGACGAACAGAAACAGAAGCTGAAGGAGCAATCTCAGTCTTCTCAGGCGGAACAGGGAAAACCAGCGAGGGTATGGATTTTGTCTCCGGCGGAGAAGCCAACTCCATTGTCCGTTGTCCTTGGAATTACCGACGGTACTTTTAGCGAGGTGATATTGGGGATCTGCGAGAAGGGACGGGGGTCATCGTCGAGACGAAAAAAAGGTCCGAGCCGGGTCATTCCGCCTTTCACAGAGACTTCGACTAAAAAAAGTCAGAGCAGTTCTAGCCTTCGCCTTTCGGGAGGATGGGCAGGTAGAAGGATCAGAATATTGACAGATTGCAATTCCCGATCGAAAAACCTTGGCTCCGGGACTGCAATTTGAAATTGGATGATATGGATTCATTGATTCAGGTTCAAGATTTGGTGAAGGTTTACAGCTTGGGAGAAGTGGAGGTTCAAGCCCTGCGAGGGGTTTCTCTGTCGGTTGACCGGGGTGAATTTGTGGCCATCATGGGGGCTTCAGGCTCCGGGAAATCCACCTTCATGAATATTTTAGGCTTTCTAGATCAACCTACAAGCGGGCAATACCTTTTAGAAGGGATCAACGGTGAAAACCTTTCGAGGGATGAGCTGGCCGAGATTCGAAATCGGAAGATCGGTTTTGTCTTCCAGGGTTTTAACCTTTTGTCCAGAACCTCGGCCCTGGAAAATGTTGAACTTCCTCTGATCTATTCAGGCACTTCTATCTCCAATCGTAAGGAGATGGCACAAAAAGCCCTATCGACGGTCGGCCTTGAAGGAAGGTAGCATCATCACCCCAGTCAACTCTCAGGAGGTGAACAGCAGCGGGTGGCCATTGCCCGGGCATTAGTCAACGAACCCTCCATTCTTTTGGCAGATGAACCCACAGGGAATCTCGATACCAAGACGAGTGAAGAGATCATGGGGATATTTCAACGGCTCAATCAAGATATGGGAATTACCATCATCATGATTACCCATGAGCCGGATATTGCTTCATTTGCCAAGAGAAATATTCTTTTCAGGGACGGGAAAGTCGTTGACGATCATAAAAATTCAATTCCAACCAGCACAGTAAGGGAAAGAGAAAAAAGATGACTAGGTTTCTGGCCAGTCTCTGGATTGCCCTGAGGGCGCTGATAGTCAATAAGATGCGATCGGCCTTGACCATGCTGGGAATCATCATCGGCGTGGGGGCGGTCATTGCTATGGTTGCCATAGGTTCAGGGGCAAAACAGCAAATTGCCGAACAGATTGCCAGCATGGGATCGAACTTGCTCATCGTCTTGTCCGGTAGCTCTACGAGTGGCGGGCTTCGTTTCGGTTCGGGAACGGTACCTACCCTGACCGTGGACGATGCAAAAGCCATCCAAAACGAAATTCCTGATGTCAGATATGTAGCTCCCAGCCAGAGGGGCACAGTACAAATTATCTTTGGAAATCAGAACTGGTCCACGGTGGCCGATGGAACGACCCCGGAAGTCCTTTCCATCCGGGAGTGGTCATTGCAGTCAGGCCGTTCCTTCACACAACAGGATTTGGACGGAGCCACCAAGGTCTGCCTGCTTGGAGAGACTGTGGTAGAGAATCTCTTTGGAGGAATCGATCCTGTCGGTCAGATTGTCCGCATTAAAAAAGTTCCCTTTACGGTAATCGGGGTTCTTGCTTCCAAGGGACAGACCACCTTCGGACAGGATCAGGATGATACCATCATCGTTCCACTGACCACGGCCCAAAAAAAACTTTTTGGAATGCAGTTTCCCGGGATGGTAAGAACGATTGCCGTCCAGGCAAAAACACCCGAAGCAATGGGTAGCGTGGAGAATCAAATCAACGATCTTCTCCGTCAAAGGCATCACATTCAATCAAAGCAGGAGAATGATTTTACGGTTAGGAATCTCACTGAGTTGATGTCAACCGCCCAGCAAACCGCCGATGTCATGTCTTTCCTTCTGGGTGCCATTGCCTCCATCTCCCTGATCGTCGGAGGAATCGGGATCATGAACATCATGCTTGTTTCAGTGACGGAGAGGACCAGGGAGATTGGTATTCGAATTGCCGTGGGAGCCAAGGGGCGGGATATCCTTTTCCAGTTTCTCATCGAATCGCTGGTGATGAGTTTGATGGGAGGAATTTTGGGAATCGGCCTCGGCATATGTGGAACCCTTATCTTATCCAGTTTTACTCAGTGGCCGACGCTCATCTCTATTAACGCTATCCTTTTGGCTTTTCTCTTTTCTGGATCGGTAGGAGTATTTTTTGGATTCTATCCAGCCCGGAAGGCATCCATGCTTAACCCCATTGAAGCTCTGAGATACGAATAAAAAAACCGTTCTAAAAACGATTTCATTCTTCCCTCACTTGATAAAATCTTGACAGCGGAAGGCGAGTTCTACAGGCATCGCACCCTGGCTAATGGGATTGTTTAGTTTGGGAACTTTCGCACTCATATCTTAGACATCCATTAGTCAGTCAGCACTGTAAAAATATTTTGACAAAATAGACGGGAATAATGTACAGTTGATTGGTCTGATCTTTATACCAATTTGGTTTTATTAACGGAAGAGTTTTCTATGAACGTTGTTCTCGAATTAAAGATAGCTGAAGCGCTGGCTGAAGATGTGGGAAAAGGGTTGGCGCGACTTGATCCGGAAGATATCAAGGCCTTGAACGCTGTTCTCGGTGATGTGATTGAGATCAGTGGAGAAGGGAAGACGGTCGCCAGGATTACGGGGGTCTTTTCAGAGTTTTACGGCAAAAGAGCGATCCAGATTGATGGGATCACCCGAAGCAATGCCAAGGCAAATTTAGGGGAGGTGGTACGGGTTAATAAAATTCCCCGTGTGACCGCCACAACAGTCCTTGTCACCCCCCTCGATTTTACGACCCTATTGCCTGAAGAACGTGAACTCGATCAATTTGCCAAAGTCCTTCAGGGGTTGGCGGTCATCGCAGGAGATAAGATCAATATTCCCTTCCTGGCAGGAAAAGATCGGTTTTTCCAGGTTGAAGCAACCTCTCCTACGGGGGGAGTGATCATTAATCAAAAAACTAAATTTGTTTTAAAAAAGCCCGACTTTTCGTTGGAAGCACCTTCCCATGTCTCTTATGAGGATGTGGGGGGACTCGAACATGAATTGAGGCTCGTCCGTGAAATGGTGGAGCTTCCCCTTCGGTATGCCGAGGCCTTCGAAAAGTTAGGAATCGAGGCGCCGAAGGGGGTGCTTCTTTATGGTCCTCCGGGAACAGGCAAGACCCTGATTGCCCGGGCGATTGCAAGTGAGACCAAACTCCATTTTATGAGAGTGAATGGGCCAGAAATTATCCATAAATTCTATGGGGAAAGTGAAGCCAAGCTGCGAGAAATTTTTGAAGAGGCATCTCGCAAAGCACCGAGTATCATCTTTATCGATGAGATCGATGCCATCGCCCCGAAGCGTGCGGAAGTTTTGGGAGACGTCGAAAAAAGGGTGGTTGCCCAACTCCTCGCTCTGATGGATGGGATGGTTTCCCGGGGAGATGTCATTGTCATTGGAGCAACCAATATCCCGGAGTTGATCGATCCCGCTCTCAGAAGGCCAGGACGTTTCGACCGTGAGATCGTCATCCCCGTTCCCAACACCGAGGGACGCCGGGCGATACTCAGAATTCACAGTCGCCGCATGCCCCTTGCTCCTGATGTGGATATCGATCGTCTTTCACAAATTACCCATGCCTTTGTGGGAGCGGACTTAGAGGCTTTATGCAAAGAGGCAGGGATGGTTGCTTTGAGGAGATACCTTTCCCTTGAGGGAGAAAATCATCTCGACTCTCTCCTCGCTACCTCCAAGCAGTTGCAGATCACCATGGAGGATTTTCTCACGGCCCTCCGGGAGATTGAACCCACAGCTACACGTGAATTCTATACGGAACGATCCACGATAAAATGGCATCACATCGGTGGATTGAACAGGATTAAAGAGGCTCTCATTTCCATCGTTGATTGGCCTGCAAAGTATCCAGATCTCTTTGCCGAGGGCAACGTATTCCCTCCACGGGGAATACTTTTCTCTGGCCCCTCAGGTACGGGAAAGACGCTCATGGCAAAGGCCCTGGCAGGCGAAACCGGATTGAATTTCATATCGGTCAGCGCTCCTCTCCTTTTTTCGAAATGGCTGGGAGAATCGGAAAAGGCACTCCATAAACTCTTCAAGAAAGCAAAACAATCGGCGCCCTGCATCCTTTTTTTCGATGAAATCGATGCCCTGGGTGTGGCCCGCGGTTTTGTGAGCGAGAGCGGGGCTGTTGAGCGCATCGCCAGCCAGTTTTTTAATGAGCTGGATAACTTAAGTGATCTTTCTCAGGTGATCGTTCTTGGTGCCACGAATCGTGAGGACCTGCTTGATCCTGCGTTGATGCGTGCCGGACGGCTTGATTATATCCTTAAATTTCCAATCCCCGATGAAAAAGATCGGCTAGAAATATTTCAGGTGCACACCAAAGAAAAGCCCTTAGGGAGTGATGTGGACCTAATGGAGTTGGCCAAACTGACGGAAGGAATGGTGGGATCGCAAATCGCATCCATCTGCCGAAGTGCAGCCATGATGGCCATTGCGGAATTAATTCATAGGCCAGAGAAAAAGTCATCGGTGAAACTTTTGATTGGTTCGATCCACTTTAAAGAGGCCATCAGACAGGTGCAGGGAAAAGGAGGAATCTTCTGCATGCTGAAAGCGGTGAGAAAAAAGCGAGCCTATGAGGACATTGTCAAACAAATCCGTCATCTTGATTGAAAAGGGGAGATTGAAGCGGGGAGACCAACTTCCCACTGAACGAGAATTATCGGAAACGTTTAAGGTATCCCGGGCCACGGTGAGGGAGGCCATCTTTTCTCTGGAAACGATGAAACTGGTCGACAGGCGCCAGGGGGATGGGACGTATGTCATCGCTTCCAGTGAAGAGGCCCTGGTTCAGCCTTTGGCCGCAACGCTCTTCCATGAGAAGGACGATCTGATCGACATCTTTTTTCTTCGAAAAATTGTTGAACCGGAAATTGCCCAGCTCGCAGCAGAAAATGCGACCCTCGAAGAAATAAATGAGTTGGAGGAAATCCTCAGGGAACAGGAAGAAGAGATCGTAGGAGGTAAGGACTCTATCCAAGCCGATTCCGAATTTCATCATCTCTTGGCCCGGATGGCGAGAAACAGGATTTTGGAGCGTCTCCTTCTTGCCCTTCTGGATTTGCTTAGCAAGACCCGTGAAAAATATCTTCAGACCGAAGAGAGAAAACAAAAATCCCTTCAAGGTCATCGTGAGATCCTCGCTGCCATAAAAAATGGTAGCGGTACAGGCGCTCGGCAAGCAATGCGCCGACACCTTGAGAATGTGGAGGATATATTGCTCAAGAAAAAGAAAGGAGGTGTTCAAAGTCATAGGTTCCAAGCGGAGAGATTTCATCCCTGATATCGATTATTTAATTTCACTGATCAGTTTGATTGATCAACATCATGCTAAGGAGGTATGGTTTTATGGGTAAAGTAACCGAAATAACTGTTTGGACACGAGGGGTAGTCATGGACAAAGAGGCCCGTGACGTTGCCAATGCCTTTGCCCAGGCTGCAAAAATGGAGGGCAAGTTCGTCCAGGCCTTCGATAATTACGAAGACCTGCCCGACCGTGTGCTCGTCACAACCCGGAAGTACGCGAGAATCAGTGACGAAGAGATTGAGATGAAATATCTTTATACGAACAGCCATCCCAATGTGGTGGTGATCGTCGAACCCACGATCGTTAAAGGCATCAATGTGCTCAAAGGGATGCCTGAGGGGGGCCTCTTGCTTATTAATACGAACCGGCCGATCGATTATATGCTTCAATTCATCCCGAACGCAGATGTATTGGGTGCCATTGCCACCGTGGACGCCGATGGAATCTCCGGCGTAAAGACGGTCGACTTTTCAGGATCAGAGGGAGGGGTTGACACTGCGGGGATTGGAGCTGGCATTGCCGCTCCCATCCTCGGAGCTATGGCGCGGGTGACGGGTATGGCCAAAAAGGAGAACCTGGCAAAGATCGTGAGTGACGTTGCAGCCTTAGCGCGTGGCTATGACGAAGTGAAACTTCAGAAGTTTCGCAAATCCCGGTCTGAGTATGTGTGGGGAGGCTGAAAATTTTGAAGTTTCGAGTTCGGAGTTATGGATGAAGTGGCGAAATCGATGAAAGAATAGAAAGGAGAAGGTTATGCCTATAAAAGTTCCAAAAGACAGAGAGGTACCCTTTGGGGCAATCACGCCTGCCCCGGTCAAACAACAGGAGCTTTTCATCACGTCGAACTGGCGAATTGTTCGTCCCGTGATTGACCACGAGAAGTGCACCCGCTGTTTCACCTGTTATATTGTCTGTCCAGATTCCTGTTGGTCTTTCAATGAAAAGGAAGAAAAGATGGAGTGGAATTGGAAGTTTTGCAAAGGCTGTCAGATCTGCGTCCGTGAATGTCCGGCGGACGCCCTGAGTGCTGCCCCAGAACTTGATTTTGAGGATGGGGTCGTTCGTCTCGAAAAACCTTTCTAATGAAGGAGGAAAAATTATGGCTCAAGAAAAGATGCTCAGCGGCTGCGCCGCAGCAGCTCAAGGAGCAAAATATGCAGAAGTAGAGGTCATCTGTTCGTTCCCCATCCGTCCCTATACGGCGATCATGATGGAGCTTGCTAGAATGGTCGCCAACGGCGAACTGGATGCAGAATTTGTTCATGGTGAAGGCGAACACGCCCAGGTCTCGGTGGCGCTTGGGGCTTCGGCAGCCGGTGCCCGTGCCTATACCGGAAGTTCCGGAGTAGGTGTTACCTATGCTTTTGAAGTCTATAGCCCGGCAGCCGGCGGCCGTTATCCTCTCCAGATGGCCATAGCGGATCGGACCCTTGATCCTCCAGGTGATTTTGGTTCGGAGCATACCGATGCCATGTCCGCGAGGGATCAAGGTTGGTTAATGGGTTGGGCTGCAACGCCTCAGGAGGTATTTGATAATACCTTAATCAATTACCGGGTGGGAGAAGATCCTCGCGTGATGCTGCCACAGTTTGTATGTCAGGATGGTTATTTCCTTTCCCACATTGCGGATAAGGTCATTTTACCTGACATGGCCCAGGTGAGGGAATTTTTACCTCCCTATAAGGCACCCCATCCCTTAAGTCCTCTCTGCCCGGTCTCCCATGGCCCGCAGATCCGTCCTGATCAAGGAGCGCCCATGGATGCCCAAAGGGCGATGACTTTTTTGGAAGTTCCAAAAGTAATCGAAAAGGCGACAGATGACTTCAACCGTATTTTTGGTCGTCACTATGATCCCTTTCTTGAAAGATATAAAATGGAGGATGCGGAGATAGCATTTTTCATCCAAGGGGCTCATGCCAATACGTGCAAGTCAGCGATCAACCACCTCCGTAACCAGGGAGTAAAGGCAGGAATGGTAAGGCCGAGATGGATTCGACCATGGCCTACCGAGCAAATTGCGCAGGTTTTTTCTCGGGTAAAAGCAGTGGGTTGCGTGGAGACCAGTACTTCTTACGGTGGAGCAACGAGAGGTGGAAACCTGATTCATGAAGTCAGGGCATCTCTCTACGATTTGGATCATAGACCACTGGTTACCTCTTTTATGGCTGGCCTGGGTGGAGATGTGATTTTGCTCGAAGATTTCGATTACATGGCTAAAATCCTCACGCAAATGGTTAAAGATAAAAAGACTCACCAGCTCGTCTACTGGATAGGTTTTGAAGAAGAAGTATAGATACTTTTTGAAAACTTAAGGAGGTGTTCAATGAGTCAAGCGTTCGATTATAAGAAACAGATTTTGGAACCGATCAAATCTCTCCGAGGCGCACCGAGAGAGGAGATGTATTTACCAGGACACCGGACCTGTGCTGGTTGCGGTCCGGCCCTGAACTATCGCCTTGTGGCTAAGGCTGCAGGTAAAGATACAATTTTTATTGGCCCTACTGGCTGTATGTATGTGGCCAATTCGAGTTATCTATGCACACCCTATGCGGTCTCCTGGATCCATGCCCAGATTACCAATGGCGGGGCTGTGGCATCGGGGATTGAGGCTGCCTATAAGACGCTGGCCCGTAGGGGTAAATATGACGGACCTTTCCCCAATGTTATTGTCATGGCAGGGGATGGTGGTTCTGTGGATATCGGCCTTCAGGCCATGTCGGGATTGATGTATCGCGGCCACGATGTTCTCTTCATCTGCTACGACAACGAATCTTATGCCAATACAGGGATTCAGACTTCGCCCACCACTCCTTATGGGGCAAATACGACCTTTACCCCTCCAGGCAAGCTGATTCCAGAAGGTAAAACCCTTTTCCCCAAGGATCCTCCTCAACTGGTCATTGGCGGACATCCGGCTGTCAAGTATGTTGCAACCACTTGTGTTTCCTATCCTCTTGATCTGATGAATAAGGTGCGCAAGGCCCTCAACGTGGATGGTCCCACTTTCCTCCATATGTTTACTCCTTGTCCCAAGGGGTGGAAGTTTGATGAAAAACAGACTCTGGAGATGGGCCGTCTGGCGGTGGAAACAGGGATGTGGACCCTTTATGAGTGGGAAAATGGGCAATATAAATATTCCCATATTCCGAAGACTTATAAACCGGTCGGCGAATATATGAAATATCAGGGGCGATTCACGCATCTGAAGGCAGAACATATTGCGAAGATGCAGGCCTTTGTAGATGAGAAGGTCCAGAGGATTAAGGCGATTGCTGTCGAAGCCCCTATGCGAACGCCAAAAGCCAAGGCTTAATTCTGGTATTAGGGTGGGACGAATACGTGACTGAGGAGAATACCCCGTCTTTTATGGCGGGGTATTCCCTTTTTGGGATGGTGAGGAGAGCAAAGGATGAAGGTTTTGATCGTGGGTGGTGCAGGCGAGATTGGAAAATATTTGGTAGAAGATTTTTCCAAACAAGGTCATGATGTTGTGGTACTGGACCAAGCCATAAAAACTGAGGAAATGGAGAAATTTTCCATTACCTATATCCAGGGGAATTTAATGGATGGCCCATTGGTCAACGAAACTGTCCGGGGGATGGATGTGGTCATCCATTTAGCCTGGAGCTTTGCGGATACACCGCACACTATTTTTGATGAGGACATCAAAGGCCATATTAATCTTTTAGAAGCAGCTTCATCGTCGGGAATAAAGAGGTTTATTTATACAAGTACAGCCACGGTTTACGGTCGTTCAGTGTTACACCCGGTGGCTGAAACCCACCCTTGCCTGATCGGAGAAGCCCGTAAGCCTCTTTACGCTCTGGGAAAATATACGGCAGAAGAGCTCTGCCTCATTTATTACAAAGAGAGGGACTTACCTGTCATCCTCTTTCGTTTCTGGTGGGCCTTTGGGGGAAATATCGGGGGGCGTCATTTGAGAGATTTGATTAGAAAATCTTTGAATCACCAACCTCTGGAAATGGTTCGGGGAGCAGGGGGAGCGTTTGTTACCATGGAGGATCTTAGTAGAGCCATAGCCTCAGCGATTGTTACACCGACCGGATCAGGGCGGATTTATAATTTGGGCAGTCTTTTTTTGACCTGGGAAGAGATAGGAGCCTCGATTATCAGTCTGACGCATTCGAATTCTAAGATTCAACTTGTAGCTTCCGATCAATGGAGGGGGCCTGCCTTTTTAAACGAGGTTTGGGATTTAAGCTGGGATAAGGCAAAGCAAGAGTTAGGTTATGAACCCCAACAGTCAACCGAAAAGATTCGATCCCTATTTGTTGAAGCCCTACGAACCTGCATTGCCCAAGTTCTTAGAGAGGAAAAATAGATTTAACGGGGAGGTTACAAAAAGGAGTAGCCCTTTGATTTTTTAAAAATCTACCCCTTTTCATTTCTCGCCTCAATTTTCAGTTCCGCAATCCGAATTATTTGTCCCCTATTTAGGTTACCGTCTTTTTCAGCAGAGAACTTTTTTATCGACTTCGAGATGGTTGGCCAGAAGAAGAGGAAAAGTGCCAACAGCATCAACGGGAGGGCAATCGGAGGTCTAAAGAAGATGAGCGGGTTCCCCCGTCCCATGATGAGAGCTTGCCTCACGGCCGACTCAGCCAGATTTCCAAGAACCAAGGCCAACACCATCGGAGCCATGGGGTAGTCGAGTTTCTTGAACAGATACCCGACGATTCCGAAGATGATCATGTAGTAAATATCGATCATCCGATTGTTGACTGCGAAAGCGCCAATGGCACAGACGTAGATGATGATAGGCATCAGGATGCTGAACTTGATTCTCAGGATCGCCGCAAAGAGGGGAGCAAAGGCCAAGACAAGGATGAGGCCTAGAAAGTTGGCCACCCAGATGCTGCCGATCAACCCCCAGACGAAATCGGCATGTTCCTTGAAAAGCATCGGCCCGGGTTGAAGGCCCATGATCATCAATCCCCCCATGATGACAGCCATGGTGGGTGAGCCCGGAATTCCCAGCGTAATCATGGGGAGGGTCGCGGCAGTTCCAGCGCCGTGGCCGGCTGCCTCAGGTGCGATGATGCCGGATGAAGCCCCTTTCCCGAATTGATCTTTATCGGCCGCTGAACTTTTTGCGAAGCCATAAGCCATGAAAGAGGCTGGTGTTGCCCCTCCCGGCTGGATGCCCAGCCAGCATCCGATGAGAGAACCCATTATGAGTATCCTTCGAAATCGTAAGAGATCCCTCAAGCCATCCCAGATGTCTTGCAGGGTCACCTTGGCCTTAACCCCCTCCATCTTGAGGCCTTCTTCCACGGTGAGAAAAATTTCTCCAATACCAAAGAGTCCGATGACAGCAACAATGAAGTGAAACCCTCCCATCAGAGGAACAGTGCCAAAGGTCATACGGAGTTTTCCACTCACGATGTCCATCCCCACAGCCGCCAGAATGAATCCGAGGAAAATGGCGACCAGGGACTTTAAAGCCGATTTTCCGCCCAATCGCGTCATTGCGCTGAATGTGAGCACCATCACAGCAGCGGTTTCAGGAGGTCCAAACTTTAAGGCAAATTCCGCAATGATCGGAGCAAAGAAGGTAAGCAAAACGACACCTATAATTGCTCCAACACCATGCGATAAGAAAGACAAGACAAGGGCCTTTCCTGCCCGTCCGCTCTTGGCCATAGGGTATCCGTCAAAAGTAACCGCTACAGCCCAGGGTTCGCCAGGAATATTAAACAGGATGGAACAGATGCCACCGCCATAAAGTGCCCCCCAGTAGATACATGCCAGCAAAATCACAGCCGACGTAGGACTCATGGCAAAGGTAATAGGGATCAGGATAGCAACTCCATTTGCTCCACCCAGACCAGGCAGTACCCCCACGATGATTCCTAAAATGATACCGACCACAGCGATCATGATATTGTAAGGCTGTAGGGCAACGCCCAAACCCATGATCCAATTAGAAAAGATATCCAATGTCTTTCCTCCTTCCGGTTTAGCAGATGGAGCCCCACAGGGAAGCCCGTGGTATTTGGTCTTAGGCTTATGTGGGGCGACATCCCGACCATGGCGAAGCTCTGTCGGGATTAAAAGGGTATGAGAGCCATAATATTTTTCCCCCACACACCCTCAGGCAGGGGGATTAAGAATATTCTGTCAAATAAGACATAGATGACAAGAGGGACCAAAAGGCTCAAGAGGATCACTTTGCTCCAATGTATCCTTCCCACAACTCCCATATAGAATGCAAGATAGAGGACAGTGGCCAAATGCAGCCCGAGCAGTTCTGTCAATAGAACCACCCCGACGGCAGGAATCAACACCCAGAGAATCTGAGTGGTACCTCCTTTCGGGACCAGGGGTTTTCCAGTTCCTTCTTTCCTGTAAATTTTTATGGCCCTCAGAACGATAAAGAAGGTGCATATGACGATCCCCAAACCCATATAGAATGGGAAAAATCCTGATTCGGGGCCACTCATTCCCCATCCAAAACCTAGTCTCACGGCATCTCCAAGCGCCAGGAGCCCAAGCACCATTAAACCTAACGCCACGATAATGTCGGCCTTTCGCATCGTTCCTCCTTAATCAAAAACCCGCAGAGCGCCTGCCTGCGGTAGGCAGGCATAGCGCATGGGGCATAGAGTATTAAGTCATCAGTCCGGGTTTCATGCCCCCATGTCTTTCCTTCGATAGGCTGCTAACGAAGAAAAAGAAATCCATCCCCACTTAAGTGAGTGGAGATGGAAGGGCTCTTATTATTTGATCAAGCCTCCCTTTGTCATGAGTTCTTTATGTATTGCTTCCTGCTCTCCAACCCATTTGGCATAATCTGGCCCTGAGAGGAAGGCTGCCTTAAGGCCCATGTCAGATACATATTTTTTCCATTCGGGAGTCTCGGTGACCTTTTTCAGACAGTCCACATAGAAATCTTGCTGTTCTTTCGTAATGCCGGGGGCTGCAAAGATGCCTCGAAGCATCATGTAGCTCATATCCATACCTGTCGCTTCCTTCATGGTTGGAATCTTATCCCAATCAGGAAGAGCAATGCGCTCGTGGTCAATCACTGCTAATGGTTTGAGCCTTCCTGCCTTCCAATGGCTGACAGCCTCCGCAGGGTTGTTCACAGAAGAATTGGTGTGTTTTCCAACGAGCTCGACGGCCACATCTCCACCCCCTTTAAAGGGAACATAGGTAAACTTTACCCCGAAAGCCTGCTCCATCATGATCGTGATAATCTGGTCTTCCTGTGCGGTCCCGGTACCGCCCATCATGAATTTCCTAGGCTCCTTCTTAACCGCATCGAGGTATTCTTTAGCAGTCTTGTAAGGGGCTTCCGCATTGACCCAGAGGACAAAGTAGTCAAGGGCAAGGCGAGCGACGGGTGTGAGATCCTTCCAGCCGAAAGGAACACCGGTTGCCAATGGGGTTGTAAAGAGGTTGGATAAGGTGATGATGATCTCATGGGGAT
>CAWFSX010000057.1:0-72237 GCA_963818595.1 uncultured delta proteobacterium | reverse complement strand
ATCTGGAATTATCTTTTTTAAACCACCCTCTTGTCAATTCATTTATTTTTATGGTTAAATAACCTTAAGTTATAATAGAGGGCGATGGACTCAAGGGAACCCGTTACAGTCTTCATTGAATTCTCTGCTGACCTTCCACGAGGTCGCGAAGCATAAGAGCTTTTCGAAGGCAGCGGAGGAGCTATTCATCTCCCAGCCCGCGGTGACCAAACATATCAGAATTTAGAGTTAAAGGTGGGAATGGGACTCGTTCAGAGGGGGAGGGGGGGATTTGCCCTAACCGATGTCGGGAAGACCCTTTTTAAATATACTCAAAAGATTTCTTCCCATCTTATGGAAATCGAAGATGTGCTGGGGGACCTTCAGAAGGATCATCATGGGTTCTTAAAGATCGGGACCACAGAATCCTATTCGAAATGCCTGATGCCGAAGCTTCTTTCCGGGTTCCAGACTTCTTTTCCTGCCATCAAGATCTCTCTCGATGTGGGAAATTCTGAGGAGATCGAAAAAAACCTGTCCACCTATCGAAACGATTTGGCTGTGATCGGGGTGACAAGGGTTTCCCCCAAATTCGAGTCCATCCCATTCTTAAAAGAGGAATTGGTCCTTATCGTTTCACCGAAGCACCCTCTGTCGAAAAGGAAATCGGTTTCGCTAAAGGAACTGGAGGCATATCCCCTCATTATCCGTGCGAAAGGGTCGACAACGAGAAGGATTCTATTGCAGGCTTTCAAAGAGTTGGATATCGGGCCTTCTTTGTTGGTCGAAGCAGGAAGTTCTGAATTCATTAAACAGTGGGTTTCAGAAGGGAAAGGGGTTTCCGTAATCGTTAAAAGGATCGTGGAGGACGAAGGGAAACGGGGAATCGTTCGCATCGTCCCTTTAACAGAAAAACTCTGTCTCGAGGTTGCCTTTCTTTATCTTAAGGAACAACGTTTTAATCCCGCTATCAAAACCTTTGTCCAATATATGGAAGGCAGAGGAAGAAGGATCATCAAAACCTGAATGAAATCGAATAAAAATATTTCATAATCATTTTATAACCGCTTTTTCACTATAACCATCAGCGATTCCGTAATTTCCATCGTAATTTCAATCAGTTAGAACCAAAACCTTCCGAAGAGCAAATTCGCATTTGAGAAAAGGCTTGACTTTTAATATGTATCTGTTATATTAATATATAACAGACTGAGAAGGAGGTGGTTTGATGAGACACCGAGGGCAGTTCACTCGTTCTGAACGTTTCGCCCGATCCCAACTGGCCAAGCTCGTCCACGAGCAGCCCTTCCTTTGCGGGAGCCTGGTGCCCCTGCATCGAGTCTGCGGCAAGGAGGGGTGTAAATGCAGTCGGGGAGAACTTCATCCGGGACTTTGTGTCGCTCTGCGAGTAGGAGAGAAGCGCAAGATGATCTATGTTCCACAGGCGCTGGAAGCAACGGTTCGTCGATGGGTGTCGACCTATCAGGAGGCTGTGGCGTCTGATGGAGGAGATTTCCCAGGCCTGTTTTGAACGATTTCTCAAGGGAAAGGAAAAAGTCCGTGAAGCGAGGAAGGCAAAGACAGCAGAAAGGGGGAGCCACGGATGATGTCACGGTTTTGTCGTTATGTGGAGAAGGTCTTCGATTTCGCTCAGAGAGTCAGGGCCATCCAGGACAGCCGACAGAAGCCACGGATTCCAACCGCTGCGATTTGGTTAAGTGCTTTCTTGATGTTTGCGACCCGCCGTGGGAGTCTGAATGCGATCGAATCGGAACTGCATCGATCCAAGCGGTTTGATTGCCTCATCGGGTCCCATAAGCCGAGTGCCGACCGAATGGGGGATGTCTTTTGTCTGATTCCTTCGGAGCAACTTCGGGCCATGCTTTCGGGGATCAACCATCAACTGGGTCGCAACAAGGTATTTGGCAAAGAAGGGCCGTTGCGGTTTGTGGCGTTGGATGGGCATGAGTTTTTTTCCCAGTCGGCATCGATGCTGTCAGGCGTGTTCTCAGCGCAAGATCAAGGTCCATGGAGAAGAGGTGATCGAATATTACCACCGAGGGGTCGTCTGTCATTTGGTGGGGTTTGACATCGCTGTGCCCTTAGATGTGGAGTTGATCCGGCCGGGGGAAGGCGAGA
The DNA here is from genome assembly GCA_963818595.1 of uncultured delta proteobacterium. GTDB lineage: Bacteria > Desulfobacterota > BSN033 > BSN033 > UBA1163 > UBA1163. Next base: position 70,119 of record CAWFSX010000057.1, on the reverse strand, counting down.
TCATTGCAGCCAAACGGTTGTTAGAGCGTGTGCTCCAGCGTTACGGGCGTTTCATCGATGGGGTGATCGGAGACGCCCTCTATTTTGAAGCTCCCTTTTTCAATTTCTGTATCGACCATGGAAAGCATGTCGTGGCCGTCATCAAGGGGGATCAGAGAGCTTTGCTTCAGGATGCGCAAGGTCTCTTTGCCCAGATGAAACCCGGTCTTTGGGACGAGCCCCGACGGCTGACTCAGTTCTGGGATGTGGAAGGCTTTAGCTCTGCCGAAGGCGTCAAGGTACCGCTGCGGGTGCTTCATGCCTATGAGACCATCACCAAACGAGAGCGTATCGGCAAGCAATGGATCGAAACCGTCGAAGATCATCATTGGTGGTGGGCGACCACCTTCCCTCTTTCTCAACTCCCAAGCCGTCAACTTTGGAAAGCAGGCCATCGTCGATGGGATGTTGAAAATGACCTCTTCAACACGCTCTCAACCCATTGGGCTCTGGATCACTGCTTTAAACATGATCCCACCGCTATCGTCAATTTTATTCTTACCCTCTTTATCGCCTTTGTCTTGTTACAGAGCTTCTACCTGAGAAACCTCAAACCTCAACGCCGAATCCATCTAACCCTGATTGGTCTCGCCAATGAATTGCATCTGAGTCTCACCTTAATGAAGACACATGCTCCATGGCTCGATAAAGGTGGATAGAACTCTCTTTTGCTGATTCACTTCCCTATTCGCTTCGACCTTTACAACTCCCTTTCCCGTAAAGGACCATGGAGAGCTTTACCCTCGAATGGAATTATTGTCACTGTCTCTCCAAAAAAACATTGCGAAAATGCCCTTTCCTCCCTTATTCTTTCCTCTTCCCCGGTGAAGTTACTCCAAACCCCATTCTAAAGCCTCATCCCCTCTCCCTTCAATATCAGTTCCCCTCCATTTCACGGAATCGCTGCTTGCTTGAACAGCAGTTCCGTAATTGCACTTTTTTAGTTCCGCTGTCCATCGTAATTTCAACCAGTTAGAACCAAAACCTTCCGAAGAGCAAATTCGCATTTAAGAAAAGGCTTGACTTTTAATATGTATCTGTTATATTAATATATAACAGACTAAGAAGGAGGTGGTTTGATGAGACACCGAGGACAGTTCACTCGTTCTGAACGTTTCGCCAGATCCCAACTGGCCAAGCTCGTCCACGAACAGCCCTTCCTTTGCGGGAGCCTGGTGCCCCTGCATCGAGTCTGCGGCAAGGAGGGGTGTAAATGCAGTCGGGGAGAACTTCATCCGGGACTTTGTGTCGCCCTACGAGTAGGAGAGAAGCGCAAGATGATCTATGTTCCACAGGCGCTGGAAGCAACGGCTCGTCGATGGGTGACGACCTATCAGAAGGTGTGGCATCTGATGGAGGAGATTTCCCAGGCCTCTTTAGAACGATTCCTCAAGGGAAAGGAAAAAGTCCGTGAAGCAAGGCAGGCAAAGACAGGAGAAAGGGGGAGACACGGATGATGTCACGGTTTTGTCGTTATGTGGAGAAGCTCTTCGATTTCGCTCAGAGAGTCAAGGCCATCCAGGACAGCCGACAGAAGCCACGGATTCCAACCGCTGCGATTTGGTTAAGTGCTTTCTTGATGTTCGCGACCCGTCGGGGGAGTCTGAATGCGATCGAATCAGAACTGTATCGATCCAAGCGGTTTGAGCACCTCATCGGGTCCCAGAAGCCGAGTGCCGACCGAATGGGGGATGTCTTTTGTCTGATCCTTTCGGAGCAACTTCGGTCCATGCTTTCGGGGATCAACCATCAACTGGGTCGCAACAAGGTGTTTGGCAAAGAAGGGCCGTTGCAGTTTGCGGCGTTGGATGGGCATGAGTTTTTTTCCCAGTCGGCATCGGTGCTGTCAGGCGTGTTCTCAGCGAAAGATCAAGATCCATGGCGAAGAGGTGATCGAATATTATCATCGAGGGGTCGTCTGTCATTTGGTGGGGTATGACATCGCTGTGCCCTTAGATGTGGAGTTGATCCGTCCCGGGGAAGGTGAGGTCATTGCAGCCAAACGGTTCTTAGAACGCGTGCTCCAGCGTTATGGGCGTTTCTTCGATGCGGTGATCGGAGACGCCCTCTATTTAGAAGCTCCCTTCTTCAATTTCTGTATCGACCACGGAAAGCATGTCATAGCCGTCATCAAGGGAGACCAAAGAGCCTTGCTTCAGGACGCGCAAGGTCTGTTCGGCCAGATGAAACCCGGTCTTTGGGACGAACCCCGACGGCTGACTCAGTTCTGGGATGTGGAAGGCTTTAGCTCTGCCGAAGGCGTCAAGGTACCGCTACGTGTACTCCATGCCTATGAGACCATCACCAAACGAGAGCGTATCGGCAAACAATGGATCGAAACCGTCGAAGATCATCATTGGTGGTGGGCAACTACCTTCCCTCTTTCTCAGCTCCCCAGTCGTCAACTTTGGAAAGCAGGCCATCGTCGATGGGATATCGAAAATGACCTCTTCAACACCCTCTCAACCCATTGGGCTCTGGATCACTGTTTTAAACATGATCCCACCGCTATCGTGAATTTTATCCTGACCCTCTTTATCGCTTTTGTCTTGTTACAGAGCTTCTACCTCAGAAACCTTAAACCTCAACGCCGGATCCATTTAACTCTAATTGGTCTCGCCAATGAATTGCATTTCCGTCTCACCTTAATCAAGACACATGCTCCATGGCTTGATCAAGGTGGATAGAAGACTCTTCTTGCTGATTCACTCCCCTATTCTCTTTGGCCGTTACAACCTCCTTTCCCGCAAAGGACCATGAAGATCTTTACCCTCGGACGGAATTATTGTCACTGTTTCTCCAAAAAAACATTGCGAAAATGCCCTTTCCTTCCTTACTCGTTCCTCTCCTCCCAATAATGTCTACTCCAAACCCCATTTTAAAGCCTCATCCCCTCTCCCCAAATATCAGTTCGCCCTCCATTTCACGAAACCGCTGTTCTTAAATGAAAAAGCTTGACAGAATTTTCAGAAGAATATAATATGGAACATCATTTCGTAATACGAAACACCTAAATGCCTTCAGAACAAAGCCTTAAGCCCAACAATCTTGTCCAAACGATTGAAAGGGCCTCCTCCATCCTTGATATCTTAGGACAAAGCCCCCAAGGAATTAGCATCCGGGAATTATCTGCCAAAATCAACCTTCCCAAAGGAACGACCCACCGTCTTCTCTCTTCTCTTTCCTATTTTGGTTATGTCCGACAAGATTCGAAAACGAGAAACTATTTTTTAGGTTTCAAATTGGTGGAACTGGGAAATCTCCTCCTCAGTCAACTCGATCTTCGAAAAGAGGCCGAACCGTTCCTTAAAGACCTTGCAGAAAGAACAAAAGAGACGGTCCATATGGTCTGTCCTCGACCGGGATGAGATCGTCTATATCGATAAGGTCGAAACAGATCATAATCCCAGCGGCCTGAGGATGGCCTCCAGGGTCGGCCTCCGAAATCCAGCCCATAGCTGTGCTGTAGGCAAAGTGCTTCTGTCTCATCTTCCCGATGAAGCCTTGAACAGTTCATCAAAGAGAAAGGCCTTCCAAAGAGAACGGAGAATACCATTACTGATCCTAGCCCAGTTGAAGGAACACCTGAAGATGGTCAGGAGCAGGGATATGCCATCGATGATGAAGAAAACGAGAAGGGGATTCGATGTGTGGCTGCCCCCATTTATAACGAGATGGGAAAAGCGGTAGCTGCGATCAGTATCTCCGGCCCCGCCTTTCGAGTCACCAAAAAGATGGTTCAGGAAACCTTGAAAAAGGAGGTGATGGAGACGGCTTTAAAGATCTCTCAGCGATTGGGTTTTAGCAGGAACAAAGCCAAGTAATCTTGTTCAAACGTTGAAAAAGTCATGAGGAAAGGAGGTGATCTGTAAATTTCGGAATTCGGATTGCGAATTGGATTTATAAAAATTGAATTTCGAAACTTTGACTTTAAAGAAGAGAAGAAAGATGAAAAGGAGGGTTTATGAAAAGCTTAAAAAAATTTTCTAGGATGGTAGCTGTGTTTATGGTTTTACTCTTAGCAATAGCTTTCTATGGAACGCCGGCATTTGGACAGCAGAAGTATGTTTTAAAATTTAACCACGTGTTGGGTCAAAAAGAACCTTATCACCAGGGATTTACGAATTGGGCAAAAGCGGTTGAGGAGAAAACAAAAGGTGGTCTTAAAATTGAGGTCTTTCACAGCGCCCAGCTTGGCGTTGAAGAAGACATCATCGAGCAGATAAGGGCGGGCGCAAATATCGGGCAGAATACCGACTCGGCCCGTATGGGCAATTATGTCCCCGGGATAGCTTGTCTGAATGGCCCGTATTTTGCTGAGAATCTTGCGGAAGTGGCAAAACTCACGAAAGCGCCGACCATCAAAGGGTTTTCATGACGAACTGGCCAACAAACATGGTTTAAAAGTTCTATCTTTTAGCTGGGTCCAGGGTTACAGACATTTCTTTACGAATAAGCCAATCAGAACCCCGGAAGACTTAAAGGGGCTTCGCATCAGGACTCCTCCTGCGCCCATATGGCAGGAGTCTGTGCGCGCTCTCGGCGCAACCCCTGTGGCTCTTGCCTTTGGAGATATGTACCCGGCTCTTCAGCAAAAGGCGATGGACGGAGTTGAGCTGGTATACAACAACATACCCGCCGGACGTTTCTATGAGGTTCTTAAGTACGTAACCGAGTCAAGACATATCATGCTGGTTAATTATGAGGTCATCAGCTCGAAGTGGTTTAATGCTTTGCCTGCTGACTACCAAAAAATTCTTGTAGAGGAATGTGAAAAAGCTGGAATCGAGACCTCTAAGCTCATCCTGGAGAAGCTTGAGAAAGAAGTCAAGGCGGACCTGACAACAAAGAGAGGGATGATCGTGGTAGATAATGTGGATATAGCCGCTTTCAAAAAGGCCGGAGAAAAGGCTTATGAGGTTTTGAAAATTGCTGATGTAAAGAAAAAGGTCTTTAAGGAAATTGGGAAGAAGTAGGAATGGTGTATAAACCGGTCCCTCCTCTGATTGAGGGGCCGGTTTCTCCAAGAGAGGAAAGGGTGTGAACCTTTATCCGCCTTCGCAGAAGACCACGGGTTTTACCTGTCGGATGAATGCAATTAGGAATGCTACGGCGGATGTCGCTTACCCAAACTGGCGGATAACCCGCCGAAGCCTTGGCGTAGGCGGGTATTTCAATGAGGATACCACGGGCTTTGCCCGTGGGAGCTTCATCGGAAAATCTGTCAAGTCGAGGTTTTCGTCGCCCGGATGACTATTAATGAGGATCCTAGAGGGAATCGGAAGCTTCAGAAAAGCCGGATCAGAGATGTTCCCCCTATGCATGGGATTATTCCTTTGGGTGTAAAGACCCGAATTCTAAGCAGCAGAAAATTATTTCTTAGAGGTAAAGAGTGGAGGTGTTGGCTGATGAAAAAAATTTACGAGTTTATCTGTAAGAAAGAGATGCTCATCGCCGAATGGGCATTGGGGATTCTTTCATTATTGGTATTTGCTGCGGCGGTAGGGCGAACTTTATATTATCCCTTGAACTGGGCGATGGATGCGGCAACATTTCTTTTTGCCTGGACGGTTTTTCTAGGCGCCGATGCCGCGATGCGATTGGATAGACTATTCTGCATTGAACTGATCACGATGAAACTGTCCCAGAAAGCGCAACTCTATCTCAAATTAATTAATTATATGATCATCGTTATTTTTTTAGTGGGCATGATCGGATATGGCCTACGGCTTTCCTACACGACCCGATTGAGAACCTTTCAGGGGATCCCGGGTTTCAGTTATACGTGGGTTACGCTTAGTGTGCCGTTTGGTTGTGCTCTGATGTTGATCACCGCGATTTTGAAAATCAAAACTTTCTTGCGAGCGATATCGACGGGTGAACCGATCGCGAAGCGTGAAGAAGGTGTTAGTGGTGAAATAATCTGAATAGGGTCTCATTATTATTGACAGCAAGGAGGTTATAAAATGACGTTAGTAATGATTCTGTTTTTTCTCTTTATGTTAATGGGAATGCCAATCCCTTTTGCCCTTGGTATTTCCGGAGTTGCCTTCTTTCTACTACATCCAACGTTGCCATTGACAATGCCCGTTCAACAAGTGCTTTCCCAAACACAAAACTTTCTTCTGCTTGCAATTCCATTGTTCGTTTTAGCCGGCAACTTACTCAACGAGACCGGTATTACCGAACGAGTAATGAAACTGGCGTCGGTTATCACGGGACATATGCGTGCCGGGACGGCACAGAGCAACATGGTGTTAGCTGCATCGCTGGGCGGGATTACGAGTTCGGCGATTGGTGACGCCGCCATGCTCTCGCGCGTGTTAGGACCGAGCATGATAAAAAGGGGATATTCCGGAGGATTCTCGGCAGCCGTCATTGGTTGCAGCGCATTAATCACGACGATGATACCCCCCGGTATCGGGCTGGTTTTATATGGCAGTATCGCCGAAGTTTCCATCGGACGGTTATTTGCGGCGGGGATGATTCCCGGTATTTTAATGACGATATTTTTAATGGTTGCGGTAGGTTTGAGGGCCAGGCAAAAAGGTTATCTTCCCGAAAGAGAAAAGCGGGCATCTCTCAAAGAGATTGCGAAAACTTTTATCGAATGCATCTGGGCTTTTCTTTTCCCGGTCATCCTGATAGCCGGATTAAGGTTCGGCATGTTTACCCCGTCCGAAGCAGGCGCTTTCGCGTGCGCATATGCCGTTATTGTTGGCGCGATCGCCTACAGACAGTTTTCCTGGAAAAAACTGTTCCAAACACTGGAGAGCACTGTAATCGATATAGGAATGGTCATGTTACTTATCGCTTTGTCGGCGACCTTTAGTTACGGTATTGTCTGGGATCAAATACCACAACAGATGGCCCAGTTTATGCTGGGGATTTCCAGTACCCCTTGGGTAGTCATGCTGATCATTATCGGATTTTTACTCTTTGCTGGAACGGCTATGGACTCTACTGTGTTAATCCTGATGTTGACTTCGATTCTCGCTCCGGTCGCTCAGCAACTGAATATCGATCTGGTGCACTTTGGGATCATTATGGTGCTGACCCTGACCATTGGGTTATTGACCCCGCCGGAGGGAGCGGTCCTTTTTATTGTCTGCACTATATTCAAATGCTCGCTCTGGGATTTTGTCAAGGAAGGTTGGCTATTTATGTTGTCTATTGTCGTGGTGGTACTATTGGTCATTTTCTGGCCGGATTTGGCTTTATGGCTTCCGAATCTGACATTTGGAATAGATTGATTAAGACAATCATCTTTTGTTTTATCTCGTTTCCATGCTCCTGCGTGGGAACGAGGGGAAATCTAAAATCTGCAATCTGAAATCCTCGGGGGAAACCTGGTGAAGAGGGATGAAATCATCGTGAGGAATTGTAATCTTCCTTTTTGGGATGGCGACACTGCTCTCCTTTCCTTAAGAATGCCCATTGGAACCTTCCGAATGGCAGGAACCGGGATGTTTCCTCTCTTGCTTGGGAATACTCCTCATGTCTTATCATGCCTTTTCCTCTTTAAACTTTTCTATCAGGGTAAAAAAGCAATCGGTGAAAAGAGAGCTCTGTTGCAATGCTCAGTGGATCTCCAGTCCAGTTGATTCTTTTCTTTGGAACAATGGTTTTAGCCACCGCTTTTTTCAACCAATTGGGATATCCACTCACCTCCTTTCTCTTATTGGTGGTGCTTTTGAGAACCCTGGGAATGAAACGGTGGACCTTCAACATATCTTTTATCTTTTATGACGGCAGTCGGTTCCTATTTTCTTATTTGTCCAATGGCTTAAGATTCCGCTGCCAAAGGGATGGATTGGATTCTAGAAAAGATAAGGTTGAGGCTAGAGGTTGAGGTTAAGGCTCGAAATTATTGTTCATAGTTCATCGTTCATCGTTATGAGGTGAAGATAGATGTTTGAATCACTTCAACATTTAATCAACGGTTTTGGCATCGCCGCAACGGTTCAAAACCTTCTTTATTGTCTGATCGGTTGCATCGTAGGAACCATCATCGGTGTGCTCCCTGGAATCGGACCGATTGCAGGGATCGCCCTTCTCATCCCTGCCACCTTTGGTCTTAATCCCACCTCTGCCATCATCATGCTTGCGGGAATCTACTATGGTGCAATGTATGGAGGCTCCACCACCTCCATCCTTCTCAATGTCCCTGGCGAAACCGCTTCTGTCATCACCTGTATTGATGGCTATCAGATGGCCCAGAAAGGAAGAGCAGGCCCTGCCCTTGCCACCTGTGCCATTGGTTCCTTCATTGCTGGAACCATTGGAATATTCGGACTGGTCTTTCTGGCCCCGCCATTGGCAGAGGCGGCATTGGCCTTTGGTCCTCCTGAATATTTCTCCTTAATGGTCTTTGGATTCATCGTTCTGAGCAATGTGACAGGCACATCACTCCTCAAGTCTCTCATGATGGCCGTGGTGGGTTTGATCATTGGAACGATCGGAATCGATCCAGTTACAGGAGATGCCCGCTTTACCTTCGGCTCTATCTCTCTCTTGAGTGGAATCGAATTTGTTGCCGTGGCCATTGGACTCTTCGGAATCGGAGAGGTCTTGATCAATGTTGAGAAACCATCGGAGATGTTGGAACAGAGAGTTCTCATGCCACGCTTGAGGGAACTCTATCCCACGCTTCAGGATTTTAAAAAATCGATCGGCCCCATTCTTAGGGGTGCGGGAATCGGATTTGGGGTGGGTTTGGTCCCCGGACCTGCCCCTGTCATTGCGACCTATTCTTCTTATATGATCGAGAGAAAGATCTCCAAACACCCTGAGGAGTTTGGCAAGGGAGCGATTGAAGGGGTGGCTGGCCCTGAATCCGCCAACAACTCCGCCTGTCAATCAGCCTTCATTCCCCTCTTTGTTCTCGGAATTCCTTTTGCTCCTCCCACTGCCATTCTTCTTGGTGCCCTTCTCATCCATGGGGTATCACCAGGACCGATGTTGATCGGTCAGCACCCAGAACTTTTTTGGGGTGTGATCGCCAGTATGTATATCGGCAATTTTATTCTCCTCATCCTCAACCTGCCCTTCGTTCCTCTCTTTGCCAATATCCTCAGGATTCCTAAGAAGATCCTTTTACCTCTCGTTATTCTTTTCTGCATCACAGGGATGTACACCGTGAACAATTCCGTTTTCGATATCTGGATGATGCTCCTCTTCGGTGCCATGGGATTTCTGATGAGGAAATGGGCCTACGAGGGTGCACCGCTTCTTTTGGCCTTGGTCCTCGGACCGAAACTGGAGGTGGCTTTCCGTCAATCGCTAATGATCTCTCATGGCGATTTTGGAGTCTTTGTCAATCGACCTATATCCATGGTCTTCCTTCTTGCGACGGTCATTTTTCTGATCTTTCCGGCCATTCGTCTTATGTTTAAAAAATCAAAGAAAGGAGGGATGTAGAAGTTAAGAGTTCAGAGTTGGGAGTTGCGGAAGTTCAGAGTTAAGAGTTTAGAGTCAAAGAGTTTAAATCTTAGAGTTTGAGCTTTGAGCTTAAAGCAAAAGGAGGTGTTGTTATGGTAAAAAGAATTTTTAGTATTTTATTTGTACTTGTCTCTAATTATGGTAATGCCCATTCAGGCGGCAGAGTTTCCAACCAAGGAAGTCCAGATTATCATTCCCTGGGCAGCCGGCGGAGCAACGGACCTGATCTTTCGGGCTTTGGCCGCCACGACAGGAAAATATCTTGGAAAGGCTGTGGTCGTTGTCAACCGAGCCAGGTGGAGCAGGTGCTGTCGGGATATACCGAAGCCATGAAGGCGCAACCAGATGGATACACACTTGTCTCAGCGTATTACGCCGCTTACGATTCTCCCGCATAATGTGAAGACGGCATTCACCTATAAAGATTTCGAACCCGTTATCAATGTGGTGAGCGACCCAGGCATGTTTTTGGTGAGATCGGATGCCCCATGGAAGAGTCTCAAGGAGTTTTTAGATTATGCTAAAAAGAACCCTGACATGATCACAGTGGGGAACTCAGGTGCGGGCGGAGGAGTTCACCTGATTGCCCTTGCCTTTGAAAAGGCAGCCGGTGTGAAATTCAACCATATTCCTTTTACAGGGGGAGGACCATCCGTCACCGCCCTTCTTGGTGGCCATATCAATGCTGTCTCAGTCTCCCCACCCGAAGGGATCGAGCATGTTAAGGCAGGGAAGTTGAAGATCATCGCCCTTTTTTCTGAAAAGCGATTTGAGATGTTTCCAGATGTCCCGACCGTAAAGGAACAGGGCGTCGATTTTGCCATGGGGCAATGGCGAGGATTGATTGCACCCAAAGGGACTCCTCCGGATGTGATCAAGAAACTTCACGATGCCTTCAAACAGGGAATGGACGATCCGGTTTTCAGAAAGAATGCAAAGGACATGGCAGTCAATCTCCATCACCTTGGCCCTGAGGCTTTCGGAAAGCTGATGGCGAGTGAACATGAACTCTTCGGTAAACTGGTCAAAGAGATGAAAAAATGATCAAAAAAGAAAGGAGGGTAAGATAATGAGAACTGCAAGATTAGGATTCATTTTATCAATGATTGCTCTTTCATGTTTCCTCTTCGCCTGTGCGGAGACGGCTCCCACGGTCAAACCCACAGCAACCCGGGAAGAAGACGACCATCCGTATTGCAAGTCCGTTTAAAGGGGGTATTGTCGTTGAGGCAGCGGAGAAGTTCAAGGAGCTGGTTGAGAAGGGAAGTGGCGGTCGGATCGAGGTGAAGATCGACGCCGGCACCAAGGCGCGAAATCGACATCAACAAGATGAACAGGAACGGCGAGATCGAGATGCAGTCCAACGGGACGGCTTTTCTGGAGTACTACGCGCCCCCGTACTACTTCTTCACTGGTCCCTACGTCATGAAGGACTTCGATCACTACATGCGCGCCTGGAACGGTAAGCTCGGCCAGCAGGCGCGGGCCCAGTTAGAGAAGAACGACCTGAAGTACCTGGCGACCATCTACCGGGGGCTGCGGCAGACGACGGCGAAGAAACCGCTCTACACGCCGGCGGATGCGTATAACATGAAGCTCCGGCTGCCGCCCATTCCCAGTTGGATGGCCGTCTGGAAGGCGATCGGTGCCGACCCCGTTGGGGTGCCTTTGCCCGAGCTCTATAACTCGCTCAAGACGGGCAAGGCCGAGGCCTCCGAGGGCGACCTGCCACAGATCCAATCCTTCAAGCTTGACGAGGTCCAAAGCCATTTGATCATCACCAATCACCTTGTCCAGACCGCAGGAATCCTGATCCACAAGCCTTTCTTCGACAAGCTGTCCAAGGCGGACCAGGATCTCATCGTCAAGGCCGGTAAGGAGGCGGAGGAGTGGGCCAACAACAAGATCAAGACAGGCGAGGCGGCCATCCTGGTGGATCTCCAGCGAAAGGGCATGCAGGTGATGATCCCGGACGCCAATTCCTTCCGGGAGAAGGCCAAGCCGGCTGTCGACGAGCTGTTCAAGACCCAATGGTCGGTGACGACCTGGGCAGAAGTGTTGGCTCAATAGCATCCTGTAAACGGAATGCTGGAATGTCTGGCAACATTGCAATACTGGGAAAGAGCGAAGCATCAAAAGTTGAAAGGATCAAATCATTCTAAGATTTTGTTTATCAAGTCTTCCATTATTCCGCGCATTCCAATATTCCATTGTTCACAGTGAACTAAGGAGAAACAATGGCAATCTTTGATGAAATCAAAGAAAAAGAGAGAAGGGTTAGAGAGTTTCTTAAATCAAAAGGCCTGAAAGGGTTGATCCTTAAGCGACAGGCAAACTTTTCATGGATGACATGCGGTGGCCTCAATCTCGTTGGAATCACCACGGAGGTTGGGGCCACCACCCTCCTCATTACGGAGAATTCAAAATTTGTCATCTCGAATAACATCGAAGCCCCTCGCATGGTCCATGAGGAAGGTCTTGAAAAGCAAGGTTTTATTGTTAAGACTTTCCCCTGGTATGAGGATCAGGAAGTCTCTATTGTAAAAGAACTGATTGGAGAAGGTCCCTTGGGAAGTGATGTCCCCTTTCCAAACGCCCAGATGTTGACCGAAGATGTGGCCAGGCTCCGTTATTCCTTAACACCAGAAGAAATTGAACGGTATCGATGGCTGGGAGAAAAGGTTTCGTTCGCATTGGAAAAAACGGTGATGAAGACGAAGAAGGGGGAGAAAGAATCAGAGGTCGTGGCAAGACTCTGCAAAGAAATCTGGAAAGATCGAATCGATCCTATCACGTTGATGGCTGCAGCAGATGATCGGGTCTTCAAATTCCGCCATCCCATTCCCACCGAAAGAAAAATTGAAAAATACCTGATGGTCTCTGTCAATGCCCGAAAGTGGGGACTCATCGTCTCATTAACTCGTTTTGTTCACTTTGGAAGGTTACCTCGGGAATTGAAAAAAAAGTACGAAGCCAATGTCTTTATCGATTGCACTATGATGGCTCATACCCGGCCAGGAGTCCCTGCAAAAGAAGTTCTTCAAGAAGGGAATTGATGCCTATCGTGAAAAAGGGTATCCGGAGGAATGGAAACTTCATCACCAGGGTGGTTCAATCGGTTATACGGGAAGAGATTACCGGGTCAACCTTTAAAACACCCTGATAGTGTCCAGGAGAATCAGGCCTTCACCTGGAACCCATCGATCACCGGAACAAAATCTGAGGACACGATCCTTGCCACCTCAAAAGGACCGGAAATGATCACACGCCCGATTCTCTACCCTACGCTTTCGATGGAGGTGGAAGGTATCTCTTTCATTCGACCGGCCATTTTGGAGAAGGAAGAGTATTAAGAGTTATAGTTCAGAGTTTGAAATTCCGAGTTCCAAAGAGTAACTTGAAGTTATGAGTTAGAATTATGAATTCTATATTATAAAGGAGGGATTTTGATTATGATTGAAAGGCATGTTACGTTTCAATGTCATTCCTGGAAAAGAGAAGGATTTTGAAAATCTCTTTAAAAAGGAATACAGCATTGCCATGTCAAAACAACCTGGCTTTGTCTCGGTCACACTCCTTAAGGAGCATGAAAAAGAGGCTGTCTACCAGATGGTGATCCGATTCCAATCCCTTGAGACGGCAGCAGCCTGGAGAGACTCGCCAGACCATAAGGCCCTCTCACCCAAGATCAAGGCTCTCTACAAAGAGAGTACTGTCCAGGTCTATGAAGTGATCGCCTCCAAATAGTCAGGGAAAGCCATTAAGATCGTGGTGAAGATGGAATCATGAAAGGAGTAAATCCGATATGGAAAAAGTAAGGCTTGGATTGATCGGCACCCGGTTTGCAGCCCTTCTCCACATCAATGGTCTGGCCAAGCTCAGAGGTTCCAAGGTGGATGTCGTTGCTGTCGCTTCGAAGACAAAAGAACATGCTGCGACTTTTGCAAAAAAGTTTGGCATCCCTGACAATTATGATGACTATCGTCAGATCCTGGAACGAAAAGACATTGATGTGGTGGACCTTTGTATCCCGACGGACTTACATGAAGAATTTGCTATCGAAGCTGCAGAGGCCCGAAAGCACATCATCTGTGAAAAACCCCTGACCGGATACTTCGGGAAAGAGAGAAAGGAAGAACTGGTCGGATTTGAGGTGAACAAAAAATTCATGCTCCGGGAGGCGATGAAAGGATGCGACCGGGTGGCCAGGGCGGTGAAGAAGAACAAGGTTAAATTCATGTATGCGGAAGACTGGATCTATGCCCCTCCCTTCACCAAATTGAAAAACTTGATCAAAGCAAGCGGGGGCACGATCCTCGACATCCGGGCCGAAGAGAGCCACTCTGGCTCCCATGCGAAATATTCAAGGAAATGGAAGACCTCAGGAGGGGGAGCCTTGATGCGGTTAGGGGCTCATCCTGTAGGAGGTGTTCTCCATTTAAAACATTTTGAAGGAATGCTAAAGTACGGGAGACCCATCCGCGCCAAATCTGTAACCGCAGAGGTCGGGCAACACACAAAGATTGCCTCCTTCGTAAAAGAAAAAAAGAAATACATCGTCTCCGAATGGGAGGATGTGGAGGATTGGGGAGTGATGGTGATCAATTTCGAAGATGACGCAAAGGCCACCGTTTTTTCTTCCGACGCCGTTTTAGGAGGGGTGAGAAATACTTTGAATGTATATCTCTCGAATGCGGTGGTCAATGTTAATATCAATCCCCACAATGCCTTGGAGGTCTATGCTCCAGAACCTCATATCTTCGGAGATGAGTACATTGCGGAGAAACTGGAGACGAAAGCGGGATGGAATTTCCCAAGTCCTGATGAAGATTGGGTGAGGGGATACCCACAAGAATTGGAAGATTTTATAGAAGCCATTTTATTAAACAGAGAACCTGTCTCCGGAATGGATCTGGCAAGAGATGTTGTGAAAACGATTTACGCTGCCTATGCATCTGCCGAGAAAGGGATGCGGATTGAGCTTAAAGGAGGATTGACTTAGGAAGGGAGGAATTTCTATGTACGATGTGGTGACCTTTGGGGAGGCGATGATCAGACTTTCTCCCCCCAATTTTCAGAGACTGGAGCAGGCTCGAAGTCTTGACCTCTATGTGGGTGGAGCTGAATTGAATGTGGCGGTGGGAGTGTCCCGCCTCGGCATGAAGAGCACATGGGTCTCTAAACTTCCGAAGAATGGTCTGGGATATCTGATCCGAAACCGCGTTCAAGAGGCTGGAGTTGACTGTTCTCATGTCGTCTGGTCTGATAAAGGAAGGGCCGGGATCTACTTCGTTGAGTTTGGTGCATCGCCCAGGGCATCGAGCTGTCCTCTATGATCGGGCACACTCAGCGATCAGCATGATTCAACCCGGTGAGGTCGACTGGCCGAAGGTCTTCAACGGATCGAAACATTTTCATATGAGTGGCATCACCCCGGCCCTGAGCGCCTCAGCCACACAGGTGACCGCAGAAGCCCTAAAGGCAGCCAAGAAAGCCGGCTGTACCGTCTCTTATGATCTCAATTATAGGAAGAAACTCTGGACACCCTGCAGATGCGAAAAAAGTTCAGGAGCCCATGATGGCTGATGTTGACATTCTCATCACTACTGAGGAAGATACAAATGTTGTCTTTGGCATCAAAGAAAAAGATTATGAGGCTGCGGCAGAGAAGCTGGCCCAGACCTTCAAATTTAAAATCGTCGCCATTACCCTGAGAGAAGACCTCTCGGTCTTGAGGAATAACTGGACAGCGATTGCTTATCAGGATGGAAAGATTTACAAGGATAAGAAATACGAGGTGGAGATTGTGGACCGGGTGGGTGCTGGCGATTCTTTCACTGCGGGATTCCTTTATAGTTGGATCAAAGAGAAGGATGTTCAAAAGGGGGTCCAGTACGGAAATGCCTTTGCCGCATTGAAACACACGTTGCCGGGCGATTTTAACTGGAGCACCTTGGAGGAAGTGGAGAGCCCAGCTGAAGGGAGCGGGGTTGAGGATTTCAAGGTAAGGTACTTGTACCATGCATGTTGCCAGTGTTACAGTGCAATGCAGTTTCATAAGGTTTAGTCAGAACTGCAGCATCAGCAGAACTCGCAACACTTCATCACTTAAAAAATTAAGGAGATTTCGATGGACAAACGAGAAGTATTAAATCGCATGATATCCGAAGGATTGATTCCAGTGATCCGTGTTACTTCCGCTCAGGAAGCGATGGATGTGGCCGATGCCATCAAGGAAGGCGGTGTCAGTTTTATTGAAATTACAATGAGCGTCCCAGGAGCAATCGATGTGATCAAAGAACTGACCCAAAAATATAAAGACGAGATCATCATGGGTGCGGGAACGGTCTTAGACCCTGAGACTGGTAGGGCAGCACTGCTTGCTGGAGCTCAATTTATTGTGAGCCCAACCCTCAATCTCGATCTCATCCAGCTCGCGCACCGTTACAGCGCTGTCGTCATTCCAGGAGCAATGACCCCTACAGAAATCCTGACTGCCTGGAATGCAGGCGCGGATATGGTAAAGGTCTTTCCCGCAGCCCAATTGGGAGGACCGGAATATATCAAAGCAATCAGGGGACCTCTTCCCCAAATTCTCCTTGTTCCTACTGGTGGAGTAAACCTTCAGAATGCAGGAGCTTTTATCAAGGCTGGTGTCGCGGCCCTCGGAGTGGGAGGAGAATTAGTAGACAAGAAAGCCATTAAGGAGAAGAAGTTTAATATCATCACAGAAAACACCCGTGCTTTTCTCAAGGCCATTCGTGAAGCAAGAGGTTAAGGTTCAGGTTGAGGTTGAGTCAGAACGAATCTTCATCTTAACCTTAGCCTAAACCTTAACCTAAATCTTTTAACTGTGGTTAGTTATGCGTATCTCATTCCCCTACCCTGATATGAGCCCCCTGGAAATACCGGAGAAGAACCTCCTCGGGATCTTCTCCCCTTCTACTGTGTCAATCGAAAAGAGTGAAGAGGAAATCATCGAGGAGGCCCTTTCCCATCCCGTGGGCTCTCCTCCTCTCTCTGAAATACTGAAGGGTCATAAGAATGTTTTAATCGTCGCGGATGACTACACGCGGACCACACCCGTTCAGATAATCCTTCCCCGATTAATCAAAGAATTAGAGAAAAGCGGGATCAGATCAGGTGGCATCAAGATCCTCATCGCCCTTGGGACGCACCGACCCATGTCCCAAGGAGAAATTGCAAAAAAATTCGGAGAGGAAATCTCCAGGCAATACCTAATTCTTAACCATTCCTGGGAGGACCCTTCTCAACTGATTCACTTAGGGCAAACTGACAAAGGAACGCCCATTTTCGTCAATCGCCTTGCCCAAGAAACAGATTTTATGATTGGCATCGGTCAGATTGTTCCCCATCGGGTTACTGGATTCAGTGGCGGAGGCAATATTGTTCAACCCGGGATCTGCGGAGAAGAGACCACAGGAAAGACCCACTGGCTCAGCGCCCAATTCAGGGGCAGAGAGATTCTCGGGAAAATAGAAAATCCAGTTAAAGATGAGGTTGAACGGGTTGCCCTGAAAGCAGGATTGAGATGGATCATCAATACCATTCAGGACGGGACTGGCAGACTGATTGATGCTGTGGCCGGAGACCCAATTCTAGCCTATCGAAAGGGCGGAGGACGATCTCTTCAGGTCTATCAAGCCGAGCTCCCTCAAGATGCGGATATTGTGGTTGCAGATTCCCATCCCTATGACTCCGAGCTCTGGCTTGCTTCAAAAGGAATCTATGCTTCGGAATTAGCAGTCAAGCAGGGAGGTGTGGTGATCCTGGTCTCTACCTGTCCAGAGGGAATCTCTCCGAGCCATCCAGAGGTTCTGGAGTTCGGATACCAGACATTCGAAACTGTTGATCAATGGGTTCGCCAGGGAAAGATTCAAAAATTGACCGCGGCAGCCCATCTCGTCCACGTTGGCAGGGTGATCAAAGAAAGGGCAAGAGGAATTATGGTTTGTCCTGGAATTTCAAAGGAGGAGAAAGAAAGGCTTGGATTTATTCATGCAGAGGACCCACAAGAGGCCTTGGAAATAGCTTTCTCGCTATCTGGAAGAGACTCAAAAGTGGCTGTCCTTCAGCGAGGCGGCGAGATACTGCCCGTGATTAAAAAATAGAAAAGTAGCGTCGGCATTCTGCCTGCCGGCAGGCAGGCTTTGCCGATCGGAAAGGAAGATTTGCCACCATGAAATGAGTGACGCTACAATGAGGTAGAAAAATGAAAGCCGTAGTGAAATATGGAAAAGGAAAAGGTCTGGTTGAAATTCGTGAGGTTCCTGAACCAAAAATCAAAGGAGGATGAGGTTCTGATTGAAGTGAAGGCAGTTTCGGTCTGTGGGAGCGACCTCCATATCTATCATGACAGTCATCCTTACTGGCCGCCGATGATCTTAGGACATGAATTCTCGGGAGTGATTGCAGAGGTTGGAAAAGAGGTTAAAGGTTGGAAGGTGGGTGACCGAATTGTCAGCGAAACACGCACGGGTTCCTGTGGTGTCTGCTATATCTGTCAGAGTGGATTTCCCCAGGTCTGTGAACAGAAGAGACCCTATGGCATTGGGATCAATGGTGCCTACACAAAATATGTGGCAGGCCCTGCCCGTCTTCTCCATCGTCTTCCGGATAATATTCCCTTTGAGGTGGGAGCAGTGATTGAACCTACGGCAATCTGTGTCACATCGATTATTGAACGATCTCAGCTTCAGGCAGGAGAATCGGTTGTCATCACTGGCCCGGGTCCTATTGGTCTCATCTCTCTTGCGATTGCAAAAGCAGCCGGAGTGAAGATGGTAGCGGTGACCGGAACGAACGCGGACGAGGGGATGAGATTTCAAAAAGCGAGGGAGTTGGGGGCAGATTTCACGATCAATGTCGAAAAAGAGAATCCCATCGAAAAGGTCTTACAGTTGACCGGTGGGCTCGGTTCGGATATCTTGATTGAGACTTCAGGAAGTGGAAGGGCAATCTCCCAGGCCTTTGAGATGGTGAGGAGATTGGGAAGGATCTGCGCTATTGGAATTTCGGGCAAGGAAGAAGTCCCCATCCCTTATGATCGTGGAATCTTTAAGGCCCTCCGTTACGATTTCTGTTTTTCCAGCAGTTGGACCGCCTGGGAAAAGGCGATCGGCCTCATCTCTAAAGGACTGCTCCCAGCAGAAAAGTTAATTACTCACAAACTCCCCCTCGAAAAATGGGAGGAGGCTTTCCATCTATTAGAAAACCTCCAGGCCGCCAAAGTGATTTTAATCCCATAGAAAGAAGCGTGAATTAAATGAAACAGCATCCGTATCAGGTAGTGATTACCGACTGTGACCATGGATCCATCCAAGAAGAACAAGAGGAGTTTGATCGAATCGGAGCCCAATTGATATTGGCCCAGGTCCAGGAGGAGAAAGATCTGATCCTCTCTTGCAAAGAAGCCGATGGGCTTTTGAATCAGTATGCGCTCTTGACTCGAAGAGTCCTTGAAAATCTTCCAAAATGCAAGGTGGTTGCACGATATGGAGTTGGGGTGGACTCCGTGGATCTCAGGGCTGCTACAGATTTGGGAATCGTGGTTGCCAATGTACCCGACTATTGTATGGACGAGGTGGCAAACCAAACCATTGCGATGCTCCTGACATTGATAAGAAAAACGGCCTTCTTCGATCAAAAGGTGAAATCAGGCCAATGGGACTTTCACTCAGGGATCCCTATCTATCGAACCAAGGGGAAGACCATGGGGCTTATCGGATGCGGGAAAATCGGTCTGGAGGTGGCAAAAAGAATTTCTGCGTTCGGCGTTCGAGTGATTGTCTTCGATCCTTATCTTGAAAAAACTCCTGAGGGGGTTGAATTAAGAGATCTCGATACTGTTTTGAGGGAATCTGATTTTATCTCCACCCATTGTCCACTAAATGAGTCTACTCGACATTTGATCGGAGAACGAGAATTTAAAAAAATGGAAAAGAAGCCTTTTCTCATCAATACTTCAAGAGGTCCGATCGTTGACGAAAAAGCCTTGATCCAGGCTTTAAAAGAAGGAGAGATCTCCGGTGCGGGTCTGGATGTCCTGGAGAAAGAACCTCCTGATCCCCAAAATCCATTGTTAAAAATGGATAACGTGATCCTCTCTCCCCACTCTAGTTTCTATTCAGAAGAGTCAATCAGTGAATTGAAGCGACGGACTGCAAAAAACGTTTCAGATGTTTTGATGGGAAGATGGCCAGGTTCTGTGGTCAATCGTGAAGTGAAGGGTAAGACACGGGTTCCTCTCTCTGGTTAGTTTCTCTATTGGACAAACCCTGGTTTGAGCAAAAACAAAGATCAATCTCTTAGGAGATCTGCTGAAAGAAAAAGATTTGAGATAGAGTAACTTCATGCGGCCCTCTACCAGCAACCATTTCTTCAAAATGGTTAAGGAATTCCCTATCGATCTTATAAAAATTTATCCTAAATCCGTTTGCCCTTTGAATGGATTAACTTATGGATTGATTCGGACCGCCGAGGGCAAAAAACTCATGGTCACAGGAGAGAGGAAGCGTGTCCTGTCGGATGATTTTCAGGGAAGATATTTTCATCAAAACTCCTCGCTCAAGCTTTGCGATCTTTCTCTTGAAAACACAGAGTGCCTGATGACCCTTTTCCCATACTCCCGGCCTGTCTCCCTTCGAAAATACCCTTTCACCATTGGCACTGGAGATCGATTGGGTGTCGCAACACCAGGGCACCTGCGGGCCATTGAAAAATTTAACGTTTACCCTATTCTGGCCCAACAATCCGTTCGAGAAAACGGACAAACGGGAAGGAATTTTAAAGAGGTGATTCGCGATGCGGCTTGGTCTGTCTTCCAGGAAAACTATCAGAAGGGCTATGGAGCTGATGGAGACCACCTAAAGTCTCTTCTGGAGGTTAAAAACGCCCTTGAGGCTGGAGTCTCCATGGTCACACTCGATCTATCTGAGAAGCTAAATTTTGAGACCTACCTTGGTTCGAAGGAAGAGGTTGACCGAAAATTCAAGGAGGAGATCGATGAAGGAGACGCCGAGGTCATTTTCCATCTTTTCTTAGGTAAAACCTTCTCCTTAAAAGGGCCCCATGGAGAACTCTCCATTCAATTCGATAACGAAAGCGTCAAAAGAAATACCCTTCTCTTCCACCGAGCCATTGACTTTACTGAAGAGGTTTACGAATGGATTCGGTCTAAGAGAAGAAACCAGACCCCTGTTGACTTTGAAGTCTCTATCGATGAGACCCCCTTCCCTACCTCTCCTGAAAATCATTTTTTCTTTATCCTTGAGCTAACCCACAGAGGGGTCCACATCGATTCTCTCGCACCCCGATTCATTGGTGAGTTCCAAAAAGGGGTGGATTACCGTGGAGACATCGAGGCTTTTCGCAGACATTTCTATCAACACATGCTCATTGCCGAGGATTTCGGAAACTATAAAATTTCCATTCATTCCGGAAGTGATAAATTCTCTGTCTTCCCGCATATGGGAGAATTGTCAGAGGGGAGACTCCATCTGAAAACAGCCGGGACAAGTTGGCTCGAAGCAATGCGTTTGGTTGCCTTGATAGACCCATCTCTCTACCGGAAGATGCATCAATTTGCTCTATCCAAATTTGAAGAGGCATCCACACTCTATCATGTGACAACCGATCTCTCTCAAATCCCGAAACTCGAAGATCTGTCGGACCAGGATCTCCCTTCTCTTTTGGATCAAGAGGATAGCCAGACAGCTCCTCCATATCACTTATGGTTTCCTGCTCAATGCCAAGACGCCCGAGGGTGAGAACCTTTTTCGAGAGAGGCTCTATCATCTTCTCACGAACTATGAGGAAGACTACTGGTCTCTCCTTGAGACCCATTTTGAAAAACATTTGATTTCCCTTGGGAGAAAAAGATGAAAGGGATAACGCAAGAGACGATCAATCAACTGATAAACTCAAGCCGTCCTGAGAGGCTTTCCCTCGAAACAAAACCCCCCATCAACGATAACCATGCTGCTCACATCATTCAACTGACCCAGTTAGGGCTGACCTCCCTTGCGGCAGATCATCTTCTCTTCCCTGAGATAAACGAAATGCTCTGCGAAACAGTCTCTGCAGTGATTCGACAGCTCAACATCCTCTTTTATACATCCAGACCCCTCGCGGAGGAAAAAGAAGAAGTCTTTTATCGGAAAGTTTCCCTCCGGGGATACGCTTATGAAACATTGCTGGAGATGGCTCTCAATTTCTATGGCCTCGAAAGTCGCTGGCTCGATGAGAAAAAAAAAGAGGAGTGCCTTCAATTCATACGGAATGTATTAACCGAATGGGAAGAGCTTGAAAAGAAGGAGGGAGAAATCTCCATTGCAAAGGCTGTGATAGGAAAATGGCTTTCGAGGATGAAGAGGGTTCAAAAGGGGAGCAGCATGGTTGCCCAGACAGCACAGCGGATTGAGGGCGCCCTCGGCCAGGAAAACCAGATCCTTCCTGAATTTCTGAAAAAGGCTGAAGAGGAGATCAAGACGAACATCTATTATAGAATGGTAAAGGAAGGGAAATGCAAATTCGGGAATGATTACGCCCTGGGTCTGAGGTGGCTCAGACACCTTGGCTTTGAGCAAGTTTCAACCAATCCTGTTCTAGCAGCGCGTGCCTATCAGGACGAGCCTGAATTGATTGTCCTGTTTAAGGAGGAGACGAAACACCATCCAAACTTTCAAGCGTGGCTGTCCAAGCCTCAGAGACATGCAGAAGAGATCACCCTCTTCGCAACCCTTCTCGCCCTTTGGGACAACCTCCATGTCTTCCGTCCCATCTTCTTCAACTTAAGGGAGACTTCTGGAGGCGGGGTGGTCAGTTTTCAGCTCAACCCAAACATCGCCCATCTCGTTGACGAGAGCATTCGAGATGCCCTTCTGGCCTTCTCTCTTGCCTCGGAAAATCTCGCCATTTACGACCGCTACCTGCTGGCCGGTTATCACGTCGACAGAGAGATGGGAAGGCCGAATATGGTCATCAAAGTCGCTGCCACTTCTCCCGCTGCCAGGATCATCACCAGGAAAATCAATGCCCTCGGTTTCGGATCGAATATCACGGTTGATTTCACCCTTAAGCCAAGAGGCAACTCTCCTCCTCGAGGAAATGGAGGGCATGGCCGAGGCGGTCAAGATGGGGATTCGTCCGACTCAACTCTACATGACCAACATGGGGGGACGATTGGAGAGCCACCTAAGAGAGGTTAAGTTGGAAGAACTCTTTTCGAAATTGAAAGAAAAAATGGGTGAGCAGCAGGCCCTCATGAAGATCGAACAACTCTCGGAAGCAAATGGGACGAAGGACAAGGTATCCAAGGCAAGGACCTATGAAGACAAGGTGGTGGCAGCAACGCGATACGCCCATGGTCAAAAAACTCTGAACGAATCCATCTTCCAGGCTCTGGGCGATGTGGCCCCAAGAGAATCCCTCCAGAAATGGGAAGAAGCGATTAGCAAATCAGGGACCCTTGTTGCGAGAAGATTGTGGGGAATCTTCTTTTCGGAAAGGAACCGAGAACGATGGATCGCTTACTTAATGAAAAAACATGATCTGACCCGGGATCAGGCTAGTCTCATCATGAACCGGATCCATTATTTACCGGCCTCAAAACGAAAACCCTTTGACACCTACTGGACTCTGTCGTCTCGGAACCTTGTCCATACAGAATTTCCCGACCATCAAGAAAACACAAGAAAAATGGCTCAAGACCCCCAGTTCAATCTCAAGGAATTCGAAGACTCCATTTCACACACCTTTCCCCCTGAGATATTTCAGAAGTTAAACAAGATAGAAGATTTTCGGAAGGCTTATGAAATCAATTCAGAGTTGGCTGAGATTTTAATGGAAGTGGGGATATCTGAGGACTTCGGTCGAGCAGGCCTTGGGCCAGAAGATTGGTCTCAATTCGGCCCCGTCCAAAAGACACTCTCAGAATTCAAGTCCGCTTACGACAACTTCCAAAAGGAGATGGTTTCTCTCCTTCAGGGGCTTTTCAGAGGAAAACAGAGTCCCAAAAAGAAAAGGCAAAAGACCAAATCCAAAAGGTGGAAATGAAATTTAAGTTTCCATATTTTCTCTCAATCTCAATCTAAAGGAGTTTAAATCGCATGGGAACGATTAAGCTTTCTGATGTAACACCGGAAGTGATCGCCCAAGGGCGAACGCGATATCTTGCCCATCTTTCCAATCTCATGATGGTGGTGATCGATTTTCATGATGGTCCAACCTCTCAACCTGATCCACCTCATTCTCATCCCCATGAACAAATTTCCTATGTGGTCTTCGGAGAAATCAATTTCGTCCTGGGAAATGAGGTGACACGTTTAGGTCCCGGAGATATTTTTACAGTGCCGCCCAATGCACCCCATAGTATTCAGTTGCTGACTGAAAATGTAAGACTGGTTGATACATTTAGTCCGATTCGTGAGGATTTTTTAAAGCAATGATCGGCATGATTTCCATTGAACATCGAAGCCCCACTCAGAGAAGAACTTTTCGCCTCGTCAAAGAGATGCGTCGTTGGGTGCTTGATGGTCTATCTTAACCTTAATGTTGCAAAAAACTTTGCCAAAGAGCGGAGAGGTGGGGTGGAAAAGCCTTAAAGCGGAAACCTCTGATAGGTTGATCGACTGAAGGGAACTTATCCATTCTGGAGTTCTCCCTTGGTGAATTCGAGCGTTAACCCAAACATGTAATAAAGACCGCATTTTAAGGCTTTGTAAGCCTACCTGTCCGCGAAATTTATCTAACTGAGGTTAAGAGCTCCATGGGTCGAAGAAATAAGGAGGAACCAAAGATGAAGAGATATGAAAAATGGAATCTCCCCGAAGGCCGATACTTCGATCCTGACCCGGCACAGCGACGCATTGCAATGGAATTGTACAAGTCAGTAGCCCATCTACCTATTATTAGTCCCCACGGACATGTGGACCCACGGTTGTTCGCTGACGAGAATGCCTCTTTCGGAACACCTGCTGACCTTCTGATCATTCCGGATCATTACGTTTTCCGCATGCTCTATTCCCAGGGTATTCCCCTCGAAAACTTGGGAATCCCGAGGAGAGACGGTGGTCCTACCGAGAAGGACCACCGCAAGGTCTGGCAGATCTTTGCCAATCACTTCTACCTCTTCCGCGGCACGCCCACAGGCGTCTGGTTGGCCGATGAATTAAACAATGTATTTGGCATTGAGGAAAAGTTGACCGGACGAAATGCCCAATCCATTTATGATCAAATTGAGGCTAAGCTCAAACTACCCGAGTTCCGGCCCCGTGCCCTGTTTAAACGCTTCAACATCGAGGTCATGTGCACAACGGATGCAGCCACCGACCCGCTCACCCACCACCAGGTGATCCGTAAGTCTGGATGGGATGGCAACATCCGACCCACCTTCCGGCCAGACGCGGTCGTCAACCTGCTGACTCTTGGCTGGAGCGACAACATCAAAGCCCTGAGCAAGGCGAGCGGTATCACTGTCACCTCATACCAAAAATTTATTCGAGCCCTTGAAGACCGCAGGGCTTTCTTCAAATCAATGGGCACGGTAGCAACCGATCATGCCTCAGAGACGGCTTACACAGTGGAGTTAAGTTCATCGGAAGCAGAGGCTATCTTCAAGCGGGCACTGCAGGGCAAAACAAATGCCGAGGATGCAAAGCGTTTCAATGCCCACATGATCATGGAATTCGCTCGGATGAGCATCGACGATGGACTGGTGATGCAGCTTCATGTGGGCTCGATCCGCGACCATAATGATCTCATCTATCACCGCTTCGGAGCCAACATGGGAGCAGACATTCCCAGTCAAAGCGAATTTACCCAAAACCTCCGGCCCCTTTTGAATAAATATGGCATCGACTCTCGGTTCACGTTGATCCTTTTTAACTTAGACGAATCGACCTATTCGCGTGAACTGGCTCCCCTTGCCGGCCATTACCCCGCCGTTATCCTCGGCCCGCCTTGGTGGTTCTACGACAGTATCAACGGCATGAGGCGCTATTTTGACCGAGTGATGGAGACGGCAGGGCTCCATAACACGGTGGGATTCAATGATGATACCCGGGCGTTCCCTTCAATTCCTGCACGTCATGACCTCTGGCGCCGTATCAGCGCCGACTGGATCGCAGGACTCGTTGTACGAGGAATCGTGGATATAGAAGATGCAAAGGAGATGATCTTGGACATGGCCTATCGGCTCGCTAAGAGAGCTTATAAGATCCCGTAAATGGCAAGGCTGATTGGGAATCAATAGGGTGGGCGAACGAATGGAGTGACTTGACAAGAATTATACGGTTGGATAGTATGGGCACAAAATATCAAATTTTCTTTGAAAGGAGGCTAAAATGAAAAAGGTTATAACAATCCTGGTGTTGATGCTGCTGACAATGGTTTTTCTTGCAGAGACTTCTTCGAAGGTGACTGCTGCCCCCATTGTAATGAGGCTTGGTGAAACACATGCACAAGACTATCCTACCACGAAAGGTGTCTATGAATTCGCAAGGCTGGTTAAGGAGCGGACCAATGGCAGAATTGTCGTCGAGGTCTTATCACAGCAAACAGCTGGGCGAAGAAAGGGCTGTGATTGAGCAGGTCCAATTGGGGGCCATTGATATGACCCGTGTGAGCGTCTCTGCAGCCTCTGCCTATGTGAGAGACCTTGATGCACTCCAACTGCCCTATCTCTATCGCAATTCTGATCACATGTGGAAGGTCTTGAATGGATCGATTGGCGAGGAGATCTTCAAGAAACTTGAACCCTCCAATTTTGTTGGTGTTGGATGGTTTGAAGCCGGTTCCCGAAATTTCTATACCAAGAAACTGGTAAAGACCGTCGGCGATCTCAAAGGGATGAAGATTCGTGTTCAACAGGCACCGTTGATGGTGGGGATGATTGAAGCCCTTGGCGCTGTGGCCGCACCATTGCCCTTTGGCGAGGTCTATTCTGCACTTCAGACCGGCGTGATCGACGGAGCAGAAAACAACTGGCCAAGCTATCTCTCCACAAGCCATTACGAAGTGGCGAAGTACTTTATTGTTGATGAGCACACAAGAGTACCTGAAATTACCCTTGGGAGCAAGAAGGTCTTTGATAAACTGTCAAAAGAAGATCGTGCCCTCATCTTTAAAGCACACAAGGATGCGGTACCCTACCAGATTAAACTATGGAATGACTTTGAAAAGGTAGCTGAGAAAGCCGTCCGCGAAAAGGGGAGTACTCATTACCGAAGTCAGCCCGGCAGAGAAACAGAAATTTATGGATGCCATGAAACCTCTCTATGATAAGCAGTCTGCCTGAGATTTTAGCGGTTGTGAAAAAGATCAGAGAGGTTAAGTAATTGACTTTTCTTGAAGCGGATATAAAAGAGGCAAGAGCCTTTAGGCTCTTGCCTCTTTTTTATTTCTAGGCCTATGCGCTCTGTGCCTTGCGCTTTATGTGATTATTTCCCCGGCATGAGCAGGTTGGGCAGGAACATGGTGATGGCAGGGATATAGGTGACAAGCATGAGCGTGATAAACATAGAGATATAGAAGGGGATACAGCCTCTTGATGCCCTCTCAATTGAGATTTTGCCTATGGCACTTCCGACAAACAGGGCAGAGCCGACCGGAGGAGTACAGAGTCCTATGCAAAGGTTCAAGAGAAGCATGATGCCGAAATGGACAGGATCCATTCCCATCTTTAAGACCAAAACAGGGAAGAGGATGGGTGTGCAGATGAGGATGAGCGGCGCCATGTCCATGATGCATCCCAGGCCGAGAAGCATAAAATTCACAAGTAAGAGCAATAAATAGTAGTTATTCGTGATCGAGAGGAGAAACTCCGTGGCAAGCCTGGGTACTTGCAAACGGGAGAGGAGGTATCCGTAAGCGCTGGCAGCAGCGATCAGGCTCATGACAATGGCCAGGGTCTTGAGTGAGGAATAGAGAATCTTTACAAATCTGATCAAAGGCGCTTCTCTGTAGATGAAGAAAGTTAACAATAAAGGCATAAATGACAGCAAAGGCAGCCGCCTCGGTTGCCGTAAAAACACCAATGATCACACCGCCGACAACAATCAATGCTGTACAGAGGGCGAGGAATCCATCTAAAAAGACGACCACCCCTTCTTTGAGGGAATAACCTTTCCCTCTGGGGTATTTTCTCTTAATCGCAATGATGAGGGCGATGATCAGCATCGTGACGCCCATCAGGATTCCGGGAAAATAGCCGCCCAAAAAGAGCTTGCCCACAGAGACGACTAATAACTGTCCGCCTGCAAGCTGAGAAGCGGTACCCACGGCAAAGGCATAGATGATCATATTGTGACTGGGTGGGATGATGACTCCCTGACAGGCAGAACAGACGGTCAGCCCTACGGAAAACTCCTCATCATAGCCCTGCTTTTTCATCATGGGGATGACGATGGAGCCCAGGGACGAGACATCGGCCACGGCAGAACCGGAGATACCCCCGAAGAACATACTGTCCATTACATTCACCAGGGCAAGCCCACCCGGAAGTCTTCCCACAAAGAGATTGGCCAAATTGACAATCCTCTGGGCGATGCCGCCTTCATTCATGATCTCTCCCATGATGATAAAAAAGGGAATCGCCAGGAGCGAAAAATTCATGACCCCATCGGCCATGACCTTCACGATGGCCTCAAGGGGGACGTTCAGATAGAAACCCGTGATGATGGCTGAGATGGCAAGGCAGAAAGTGATTGGCACCCGCAACAGAACCAGGACCCCAAAGATACTCAGTAAGAGAGTAATTCCTATTGAGTCAACGATCACTTTTTTTCTCCGATACCCATAAATTTTCGATCAATGTAGTGATCATCTTTTTCCATACCGAAAAGACTCATGACGGAATCGCAGAGGATCAAAAAGCCGGCCAAGGGTATCATGATGAATTGAAGGGAAGCAGGCAGGCTGGGTATGGAGGCAATGCTCCCTTTGATCCCCATGATGAGTAAGATTCCGTAATAGAAGAGGACAAAACCGATGACGGCGAGAACCAGATGTTTAAACTTCAGCAGGACAGTGGTTACCCATTGGGGGGTCCCTTTTGGAAAAAGGTTGACATTGATATGGGAATCGAGCTTCACCCCAATGGCCATACTCAGAAAGGTGAAAGCTGTCATGAGCACATTACTCGATATCTCTTCCATCCAAGAGATCCCGGAAGCGAAGAAATATCTCATGATGACATTCGTGGAGATAATGACCAGGAGGAATGTCAAAAAGAGGGATGCCAGAATGGCACTGATAAAATGGATCGCATTAAAAACGTCTCTTATCTTCATGAGACCGAATTTCCCTTCTTAACACCTCGTTCCCTGGTCAATCCCATTAACCTCAGTTAGTCCGATCCAAGAGGTGCAGTCTATCTAACATCAAAGGCGATCAATTTGTCAAGCATCTGAAATCGTTCAGATGCTTCCCTGTGGAAACCATTGTTCGGCCTGCGGTTCTATAAAAATGAACTATTTCAACTCTGACATTGGGATTTCATCCATATCCGTAAAAGTCTGATTTTCTCCAGCCATTCCCCAGATAAAGGTATAATGGCTTGTTCCAACCCCGGAATGGATAGACCAGCTTGGCGAAATAACCGCCTGTTCATTCCTCACGACGATATGGCGAGTCTCCTTTGGCTCCCCTAATAAATGAAAGACTAAGGCATCTTCCGGTAAATCGAAATATAAATAAACCTCCATCCGTCGATCATGCGTATGGCATGGCATGGTATTCCAAATACTGTTGGGTTCCAAAACCGTCATCCCCATGACCAACTGGCAGCTACTTAGTACTTTGGGGTGAATGAACTGATAGATGGTTCTGACATTGGCTTTCTCCGGCACGCCAAGATGGAGACGTTGGGCATCATTCATTGAAAGCTTAACGGTAGGATAAGTCGAATGAGCCGGAGTGCTGTTAAGATAGAATTTGGCCGGATTATTTCTATCGGAGCTTTTGAAGGATACCTCCTTAGAACCCATGCCGACATAGAGGCATTCTTTCTTCTCCAAAATATATTCTCTTGCCATCAATGCAAACGATCCCTTTTGAACCAATATTAATGATTCCCATTTCCCTTCTTTGGAGGAAAAAATCGACTCCCAACTCCTTTGTCACTTTTAGCTCCAATTCTTGGTCGAGCGGGCAGACTCCTCCGACGATGATTCTATCGATATGGCTATAAACCAAATTCATTTCATCCTTCTCAAAAAGCCTATCGATTAAAAAGTGTCTTCTGATTTCACCCGTGTCTAATCCCTTCATTTGTTCAGGATGCATTGCATAACGAATATCCATATCTCACTCCTTTGTCTTTGATTGTATCGAACTATGACGGATTCCCTTCTTCTTGTCCTGATTTCACCATACCGATAATTTCAATGGTAATATTTCGAATTGAATAAAGTATCATGACAGCGCCTGAAATCGGCAAACAGGAATATAAAATCCGTTTGGGGATGGCAAAAACATTCGTAACATCCTGGGCCAAAATGGTTAACTTTAAAGAATAATAGAAAAAGATCACAACAAAACAAATCACGAGCAATTCGATGATCATTCGATAACCATATCTCATTCTTACATTTTTTATTCTTTTCTCCAGCCAATCCCCAACCCCGAAATGCTCATGAGAAATCCACAAGGCCGCCGCCCCATAAAAAACCAGATAGGCATATAAAAGCTCGATGATCTCATCGAACCAGTGCAAGGAAGCGACGGGGAAAAAACGGACAAAAACATTGGCCGATATTAAGAGGGTCAGGAAGAAAAAACTGGTTATCGTAATTCCCTTCAAAGTGTATAAGAGTGCCTTGTCAATCCGTTTTAATAAATTCATCTGATTTCCCACGGAGCCCCCTTTTATTTACCCATGATGAGATTGGGGAGAAAGGTGGCAATCTGCGGAATGTAAGCAATCAAGACGGTCACGATAAAGATTCCAATCAAATAGGGCAGAACCTCTTTCGCCAACGTTGCGATATCGACCTTGCTAAAACTGGTGACCGCAAATAAACACATTCCAACAGGAGGCGTTAAATTCCCAATCATAATCAGTAACGTCATCACGACGCCGAAATTGACAAGGTCGATCCCGAATTTTTGTGCGATGGGTAAAAAGATGGGGATCGTGATAATAAAGATGGCGTTTCCCTCGAGAAAACACCCAAGGATCAAAACGATAAGAATGACCATCGCCAGAATCCCCGCAGGCGTGGCACTCATATCAGTCAAAGACAAGATGATCTGATCCGGAATCTTCTGATGAATGGTCAGCCATCCAAAAAAACCGGCTGCGGCAATAATAAACAACAGGCTGATGGTCTGTCTTACAGAAAGCCAAAAAACCCGCGGTAAATCTTTCAATTTTAAATCTTTATATAAAAACCCTAAGAATAATGCGTACAGGGATGCAACGACCGCTGCTTCGGTCGGTGTAAAAATTCCCGTCAAGATTCCGCCAATAATGATGACCGGCGTCAATAAGGGTAAGAAACGCTTCTTTGATCGCTTCAATGATTTCTTTAAAATCAGCTTTCTTTTCCTTGGGCAAATTGATAACGTTTCGCCAAAAATCCGATGGCAACCATCATCGCAACGGCCATTAACCCTCCCGGAATAAAACCTGCCAGAAAGAGCTTGCTCACCGATACCCCTGTTAATGCTCCATAGAGAACAAAAGGAATGCTTGGGGGAATAACGGGGCCGATCGTTGCCGCCGAGGCCACGATGGCTGCGGAGAATTTCGGTTTAAAACCATTATCGACCATGGCCTTATGCAAAACTTGGCCTAAACCCGCCGCATCCGCGATAGCAGAACCCGACATGCCAGAAAAGATGACATTGGCGATGACGGATACCTGCCCAAGCCCGCCTGGAATATGGCCAATCACGGCTTTGGCAAACCGGAATATCCGGTTCGTAATCCCCCCTGTATTCATGAGATTCCCTGCCAGAATAAAAAAGGGGATGGCAAGCAATGTAAAACCAGTTGTGGAAGCATACATTCTCTGCGGAAGCATCGTCAAGAGTGAACCCTTGGCCCAAACCAATGAAAAATACAATGGCTGTCAGAGCCATGGCCACAGCAATGGGTATATTAATCAGAATCAACACCAATAATAGACCGAAAATCAGCAACGTCAGCATCTTTTAAACTCTTCTTGTGAACGGTTCAGGCTCCGGGTCAGAGACGAAGGACTATGTCTCCTCACTGAGCGATTGGAAAGCAACTAAGACTCACAGGGAGAAATCGAGATCAGTACAGAGTTCCCCAATCTCAACTTCTCCCCTTGCTGTCCTCAGATCATCCAGTCCCCTGTTCACTTAGCCTCATCCACCATCTTGATGAATGCGGCGATATTTTCTTCTCCGGCAATCGCTTTCATTCGGTCATAAGCGGGTTTCATTAATTTTTTAAATTCCGCCTTGTCCGGATAGGTAATCTCCATCCCGAATTTCTTCAATTGGTTGATTTGATCCGCCTCATCCGTTCTGGCTTTTTTTCTCATCCAATCGCCAGCCTTTTTGCTTTCTTCCTTAACAATGGTTTTTTGTTCCGGTGTAAGTTTGTCCCAAACTTTTTTACTGATCACATGAACCATCGTATTGTAATTGTGCCCTGTCATGGCAAGATACTTCTGTGTCTCGTAAATCTTATTAGAGTAAATGACCGCAATCGGGTTTTCCTGGCCATCCACCACTCCCTGCTTCAAGGCCATCTGCAATTCACTGAAACTGATTGTAGCCACAACGGCTCCCAAGGCCTCCATGGCAGCTTGAGTGGGAAGTTCTGGAGGGGTTCTCACTTTTAACCCTTTGACATCTGAAGGATGATTCACCGGGCGTTTGCTATTGGTCAGGTTTCTAAAACCCCATTCCCAGTTTGAAAGGAAAACCAGTCCGGCTTTATCAAGATCCGGAAGGGCCCACGGGAGAAACTTACCATCCAGTACCTTATCGGCATGTTCATAACTGTTATACATGAATGGGAGCATGACACAGTTAAACTTCTTGGAATACTTCCCAAGTTGTCCTTGAGTGGGTAAACTCATATCCACCGCACCTAAGATATTTTGTTCAAGGACTTCTGGAGGGGACCCAAGGGCATTATTAGGATAAATGATCACTTTGATGTTTCCATTGGTTCTTTTTTCTACGCCTTCGGCAAACATTTTACTGGCTAAATTCCCAGGATGTGAATCTGCAGCAAAATGCCCCAATTTCATCTCAATGGGGGCAGATTTGGAGTCACTGACATAGGCAAATAGACCACCCATGACCAGCAGAATAAGAATCATTGCAAGTTTCTTCATTTTTCTCCTCCTTTCATGATTTTCTCGTTATTCAAAAAAATATCATCCTTAGTTTACTCCCCTCCTTTCTTTTGATTTTCATATTTCCCATCACCCCTCCTACTCCTTGACCTCCATATAACCTAACTTGGAGGAGATGAGGCCAGCGGCCTTCACGACACTCCGTGACAAACTGTTTCTCCTGGGGAGTATCGATCTTTCTCTGAGGACCTGAGATGCTGAGGGCTGCAATCACATCTCCAAGGTGGTTCCGGATAGGGGCCCCGATGCACTCCACATCTTCTTCGATTTCCCTGTGATCCAGCGCATATCCTTGCCTTCTGATCGCTCTCAATTCCTCCATGAGCCTCTGTCTTGAGATGATGGTGTTAGAGGTTAGGGCGATCAGTTTTAACTGACGGATGATTCTCTTTAGATCGTCTTCGGGCTGAAAGGCCAGCAAGACTTTTCCCAAGGCGGTGCAGTGAAGAGGTGCCCTCTGACCGATCTTGGACATGATCCCTAAGGGGCGGGGAGAATCGACTTTGTCCACATAGACGATTTCGGTTCCACTCAGGACAGCAAGATGGACGGTTTCCTGAACAATCAAGGCCAGATCCGTCATAATCGGTTTAGAGACCTTGGGGAAGTCGATTCGATTCAAATAAGCATTACCGATTTCAAAGGTGAACAGGCCCAGAGAGTACTCTCCTGTCTCTTTATCTTTCTCCACGAGGCCACATTTCTCTAAAGAAAGGAGAATTCGATAAGTGGTGCTCCGATCGAGGTGGAGTTCGCGCGCAAGTTCGCTGATCTTGAAATGTCCTTTACACTTCGGTAAGGAACCTCAAGATATTGGAGGAACGGAGGATGGAGTTAATTAAATACCTGTCCTTTGGATTTTGGGACATTTCACTATTACAACAATATGTTTATTATTAAATCACTTATATAGTAACTAAAAATTTTTGTCAATGAAAAAATTGGATAGATCAATAGCTGACAATATCCAGGTGGAGCCCCACGGGCAAAGCCCGTTGTTCCCAAGAGACGCCCACAAGGGGCGAACATCCCGTACCAGAGGACCAATTCACCCACGGGTAGAACCCGTGGTCCTCTTGGTTTGGGATAGAATTTCCCAAACGGAATGGATTAAAGATCGCAGATTCCAAAGAGGAATGAATAGGTGGGGAGAAAGTTATTTTAGAAATTTTGTAATGCTCTTGACTTTAGCGACGGTCTCTTTAATCTGTTTGGCTTCCTTCAGTCCTGGAATTTCTTCAACTTCTTTCTTTAAATCCGAAATCAGGTTCCCCTCGGGGTCCCCTTTCTCTTTTTCCTTCTCTGCTTTTCTCTCGCCTTTAATTTTTCTGATCTCCTTCAAGCGTCTTCCCAAGGCCTTCGCCGATTTCAGGAAGTCGTTTGGCACCAAACAGGAGGAAGAGAATGACAAGAATCACCAAAATTTCCGGTAAACCCAAACCAAACACTCAAACACCTCAATTATGAATTCAGAGTTAAAAGTTATGAATGATGAGTTATGAATTTAAAATCTAAACTCTTAATTCTTAACTCTTAACTTTTAATTTAACGGTACTTCCATTGCCCTTTGATGACCCCAGATCATTCTTATATATTTTTGGGCTATGATGCAAGAAAAAAATGACTTGATTTTTTTTAAGATTTTAAATATTGAAATTCTTATGAGAATTCAAGGAGGCCATTCATGTCTATTGAGTTAGAATGCCCATTTTGTGATGCGGATATCCCTCTTGAAGGGAATGAGAAGCCAGGGGATCTGGTTCTATGTTCCTATTGCAATGTCACCTTCAAATTATTAAAAAAGAAAGAAAAATGGATCCTCTTAGAGGACTTTGATGAGTAAGATGAAAGTCCTCTACACCTCAGATCTCCACGGTGAAATTCAACTCTATAAGCAGCTCTTATCTCTGGCCATTTCTTCCTCATCAGAAATCATGATCATAGGAGGAGATCTCCTCCCTTCCTTTCCCCCAACCAAACGTTATGAAGATATGGTTCCGAATCAAAAAACCTTTATTCATCAGTTTCTTTCTCCTTTTTTTAATAGGATTTCGCAGACCACTTTCGTCCAACAAATTTTTCTCATTGCTGGAAACTGGGATTTGGGTTATCCCCTCTTCTTTAAGGGATCTTCGGATGGCATCATTGATCTCAATCAAAGAAGTTATCCGACTCAAAAATGGATACGAACTCATCGGGTACCCCTTTGTTCCTCCTACGCCATTTAGGCCAAAAGACTTTGAAAAGAGGGATGACAGAGAAGCCCCTTGGCCGCCTCAGAAGAATCCATCTTATATTCGGTCCTCTGATCAGATTGACCAATTAACTCCTATCGATCCATTTGTTTATCTCAGAGGACGAGAAACCATTGAGGAAGATTTAGATCGACTTCCAAAACCCTTCAATCCGAAAAGGACTGTTTATGTCATGCATTCCCCTCCTTTTGGGACCCGATTAGATCTCATTCAAGGAGGAAAATCAGCAGGGAGTCGATCCATCAAAACCTTCATTGAGAAGAACCAGCCTCTTTTAACTCTTCATGGCCATATTCATGAATCGCCGGAACTCTCTGGCGCTTATATGGAACGGATGGGGGAGACCCTTTCCATCAATCCAGGGCAATCCGCATGGTCAGGGGGAGATGCCATGAAGCTCCATGCTGTCACGTTTGATCTTGACAATATCGAAGGAACGATTCTTAAAGCTGATTAGTTCGTGCCAGTCTTCGTAGTCAAAAATAAACGGTTCTGAATCAAAGAAACTTAAACCCTTGAATCCTCGAACCTTTGAACCCTACTTATTCGTCTCCGTTGTTCTAATTCTCTTCCTGCTCACCATACCTCCTCACCCCTTATCGCAAAATGATCCCGCCTTCGAATGGCATCTCCTCTATCCCCAAATTAGAGACTCCCTTATCTCAAAAGAGGAGGCTCGGAAAAAATTAAAGGGCATCGAGATCTTATTAAAAGATTCTTATTTAAAAATGACGAACCTTGAACAGGGAGAACGTCTATGGTTTCCCCTCAAGGGATATGGATCTTCTGCTATTGGAGGGAAAGAGGGAAGCGGGTATCAAATTCACGGTTACGATTTCTTCGATGGCAATCAGCATAAGGGCCATCCTGGTCATGACCTCTTCATCCGAGATAAGAATCAAGACGGCCTGGATGATATGACCAGGAGACCTGCAGATGTGATCGCTGCCGCTTCAGGGATGGTCGTTTCAGTCAATCTCAATTGGAAGCCCTCAAGTCCAATCCGTGGTGGAAACTATCTCTGGATCTACGACCCGATTAAAAGTCGATACTATTATTATGCTCATCTCGATGAGGTTTTCGTTAAGGTTGGCCAAATTCTTTCTAAAGGAGAGCCCTTAGGAACAGTGGGGAGGACTGGGGTTAAGGCTTGTCCTAAAAAATCCCCTACCCACCTCCACTTCGTTGTTCACCAATCTGTGGACGGCTATCCAAAACCAATCAACCCCTACAGGGATTTGATCAAGGGTGATCGGAATGAAAAAGACGGATGAAAAAGACTTGACATTTAAAAAATAAAGTGCAAATATATATTTTGTAGGTTGTAAGAAGTATTTGTTTGGATCACAAAAGGTCGCAAGAGTGCTTCTTAAAGCTTTTGCGATTTTTTTTTAGGACCAAAGGCTATTACAACTTACTTAAATTCAATACAGAAAGGAGGTGAGTTGTAGTGGCCAAAGGTCGTGTAAAATGGTTTAATGAGAAAAAGGGGTTTGGGTTCATTTCCAGAGATGATGGAAATGATGTGTTCGTTCACTTTTCAGCCATTCAGAGGGAAGGATTCAAATCCCTCTACGAAGGCGATGAGGTAGAGTTCGAGGTCTCCCAAGGTCCCAAGGGTTTACAGGCAACGAAGGTTGTTGTGGTGCGCTAACCGAGAAGCTCATTAAGCTGAAGAAGAAAAAAGACCCCGGGTTTTTCCACGGGGTCTTTTTTATTGCCTTTTCCTCTCAATAAGCAAATCAGCCTTAACACCATCCTCTCTACCTCGCCCCTGAAACTCAACTTGACTTCCCTCGAAACCTATCCTATATTTCTTAGAGAATTATCTATGATGTCGCGGGGAGTCGGGATGAACCTGGCTGAGAGGGTGACCGAACAGTTACCGACCCGCTGAACCTGACCTGGATCATACCAGCGGAGGGATCGACAAAGAAGTGACAAAGGCATGCCGACCCTTCAGGGCCGGCTTTTTTATTTAGAGGGAGGAAGTCATGCTTCTTCAGACGGAGACTCTTATTCAAGCCCTTTTAAAAGTTCGGGAACGACATCCCGTTGTTCATGCCATCAGCAACTGGGTCACAGCCAATGAAGTGGCCAGTGCCCTCCATGCCATCGGGGCCCGACCCATCATGGCCTATGCACCTGAGGAGGTTAAGGAGATTACCTCCAAGGCCGATGCCTTGGTACTCAATTTAGGGACTCCCACAGCGGCCGGAATTGAGGCGATGCTCCTGGCAGGTAACGTTGCGAACAACCAAGGCCACCCCGTCTTATTTGATCCTGTTGGGGTGGGTGCCTCCATGTTCCGGATAAAATCTTCCAAGAGAATCCTTTCCGAGCTTCAAGTCACCGCCATTAGAGGGAATCAGGCTGAAATTGGATTCCTGGCAGAAATGGGGGGCCAGCTTGAAGGGGTTGATGCTGTTAAAGGGCCGGAGGATCTGTATCGAGCTGCCGAAGATCTATCCAGAAAAACAGAAGCCCTGGTTGCTGCAACTGGACCTCAGGATCTCGTAGTCTCTTCCGGGAAGAAAGTGATCGTGGAGAACGGACATCCCATGATGGGTCAGGTCCCAGGTATGGGTTGTATGCTCACGGCCGTGATGGGTGCCTTTGCTGCAGTAGAGAGTGACCCCATGGTGGCGGCTGTGGGGGCCATCGCCTTCTTCGGTCTCGCTGGAGAACAAGCCGCTCTTCGGTCGGATGGTCCCGGGACGTTCAAATCCATTTTTTTTGACAGTCTTTTCACACTAACACCAGACCTGATGCAAAAAGGTATAAAACTGAAAGGTTAAGAAATTAGGATAAAAACATGGAAACACGCAAAATTTCACGGGCCATCATCCTTGTTGCTATGGGCGTGGCCATTTCTCCTTTCACCAGCATTCCCATCGGTATGGCTAAAATAAATCCGGCCCAGCATTTCGTCAATGTTCTCGGAGCAGTACTTCTTGGCCCCTGGTGGGCGGCTGGTATTGCCTTGATGATCGGAATTCTTCGGAACGCTCTGGGCACAGGGACATTGCTTGCCTTTCCCGGGGGAATGATTGGAGCATTCCTTGCGGGCTGGGTCTATCGTTACAGCCGAAATATCTATCTCGGGGCTCTGGGGGAAATCATCGGGACAGGGGTTCTCGGGGCGATGGCGAGCGCTTTAATCATTGCCCCTGTATTAATGGGAAAAGCGATGGCCTTGGGCGCTTTGATCATCGCCTTTTCCGGAAGCACGATCGCAGGTTCGATCATGGGGTCTGCTCGCCCTGAAACTCCTTGAACGGGCCGGCCTCGCCAAATTAAAACCAGAAAATGAACGACCATCGGATGATCCTTCGCTTTGAGGGTGTCTCTTATCGTTACCCGGATGCAGACACTTGGGTATTGAATGGACTCAACCTGACCATTCGACCGGGAGAGAGCGTGCTTATTGCAGGAGCAAGCGGAAGCGGGAAATCCACCTTTTGCCGCGCCTGTATCGGACTGGTGCCACATTTCTATCATGGGGAGTGGTTTGGAAGGGCTTGGGTAGATGGACTTGATACACTCGATCATCCGGTTTATCAACTGTTTCGCCACGCGGGACTGGTCTTCCAGAACACAGATGCTCAGCTCTTCAATCAGACAGTTGAATCGGAATTGACCTATGGCCTCGAGAGCCTGGGAATGGCGTCCGATGAAATTGAAAAGAGATTAGCCTGGGCGACCAAGGTCGCAGAACTAACCGATCTCATGGATCGGCCCCCTCATCTGCTCTCCGGAGGGGAAAAACAAAGGGTCGCCCTGGGAGCCATCTTAGCCCTCCGGCCTCGCCTCCTTCTTCTTGACGAACCCTTCACCCACCTCGACCCTGAGGGAACAGAAAATCTACGCAGAATTCTCCGCATGATGAAGTCGGAGGGAATAGCCATCCTCATTGTTGAACACAGGCTTCATGAGATCATTGGTGATGTGGATCGAGTTATCGTTTTCCATCAGGGAAAGATCGCTGCAGAGGGACCTCCCCATCAGGTGCTTGCTGGAGAGATTTCAGACTATGGCCTCAACCTTCCGCCCCTCATACGACTTTTTCGGGATTCAGGTTCGATAAAAACGCCATTGTCTGTGGATGAAGCAATGGGTGCAATCAATGAACTGAAGGACCAGAATCTTTTGCCCCCCTCTCTTATCCAATTTTTAGAACAGGGTAAAAATCCTCATCGCCCATTCCCAAAACCATCGGATCCAATCGTCGAGGCAGAGGGTATCGGTTTCAACTATGAGGGTCATTCTGTTCTGCGCAATGTTCATTTCAAACTTCTGAGAGGGGAGTGTGTTGCTTTGGTGGGCCGAAACGGAGCCGGAAAGACGACCCTCATCAAACATCTCAATGGCCTGCACAAACCCCATCGAGGCTTTTTAAAAATTTTGGGGCAGGATACCCGGAGGAAACCGGTCTCAGAGCTTTCGCGCCATGTCGGCTTTGTGTGGCAGAATCCCAATGATCAACTTTTTCGGCACAACGTCCGGGAAGAAGTGCTCACAGGCCCCAAAGCCCTCCGCTCCTACGACCCTTCCTGGTGTGACGAACTGTTCAACCGTTTTGGACTTGTTCCTCTCCTTGACCGCTCTCCATTCACTCTGAGTGAGGGGCAGAAGAAGCGGGTCTCTTTTGCCGCCGCGCTGGCTGTCAAACCCGAATTGGTCGTCCTCGATGAACCGACAGCGGGACAGGATGAATCCTTTCGCCGGGAGTTAGCCAAATTTATCAATGAACTTCGAAGGGAAGAACGCACTATTGTCCTGGTGACCCATGACCTCGAATTTGCTGCCGAACATGCAAACCGATGGCTGGCCCTCGCCGAAGGTCAGATTGTCGCAGAGGGCTCCCCTGAGGTCCTCATGTCTGATTCAACCGTCATGGAAAGAGCAGGACTCCGGCCTACCCAGCGTTTTCAACTGATCCAGGCCTTAAAAAATTTTAGGGAGGTAAAGGATTGAAGCCATCGGTCCTTGATCCCCGTTCGAAATTAGGGGTGATGGTTGCGGCCACTCTTATGTTAATGATCTTTCATCAATGGACTTCCCTGGCTGCTTTCTTGGTGATCCTCATAATCATTGTTTTTTTACTGCATATCAGCCTCCCCTGGCTCAATTTCTTAAAAGGGTTGGGATTTGCTGTCCTCACCTTTTTCGTCATCGCCTGGCTCGCCTTTGACTTTTCCATGGCCTTGGAATCCGGTTTTCGGCTGCTGGGGATGGGTACGGTCTTCTTTCTCTTCTTCCAAACGACCCCACCTGAAGCCTTATCCAATGCCTTGCTCAAAATGGGAGTTCCCTATCCCTTCACCTTTGTGCTCAGTGTCTCGATGCAATTTGTTCCTGTTCTCATCCGCCGGTTAAAGAACATCCGCGATGCCCAGCGTGCACGAGGCCTCCCCATCGAAGGAGGTCTGAGAAATCTTATCCACTTGCCTGCCCTTGCGGGCCCTCTGTTGATTCAGGCATTTAAATTTGCGGATGAGCTGGCAGAGGCCATGGAGGCCCGTGGCTTTGGAGTGCAAGGCCGTCGCTTCCGTTATGAACCGCGTTTTAGATGGGTGGATTGGATCGCTATGGCGATAAGTCTGGCTGCCCTGGCAGTGCTCTTATGGATTGAATTTGGTTAATTCAAATGTTGCCCTGTGATGACCCGCTGGCAAAAAAGACTTGACAAACCCCCTCCGCTCGATTATTATCTGATTAATCTGATAATACTGAGTATTTACTCTTATCAGAAATTACCGTGTACGGGGGAAAGGGTGATGCCTAAAAAAAATCTAAAGGGAACTTTATGCTCTCCTGTAGGACAGCAAAATGAGTTGCTGTAAAGTCGAATCGATCATCAGCATTGATGAACGAGGGCAAATGGTCCTTCCGAAAGATTTGAGAGAAAAGGCCAATATCCATGCAGGGGATAAGCTGGCGGTGGTCAGTTGGGACAAAGGAGGAGAGATCTGCTGTCTCTATCTGATTAAAACAGAACATCTTGCGGAGCACGTGAAAGGTTTTCTCGGTCCGATGATGAAAGAGATGGCAACCCATTAATACCACACTCACATTCTAAAAGAACGATTACTTTTCAAATAAGGGAGATCTGATTATGGATGAAGCAAGAAGTTGCCTCTCAGAAGAACGGAAGGAACTTGTTAAATCTACAAGTTGTTGACCGAAAAGTGAAGAAGCTCAGTTGAGCCTTCCCAGTTTAAAACAACCTTTTATTACGGGTTCGATTTTAACCCAGGTGGGTCCCGTTCCTCAGGTTTCATCCTCCTTGGCCTGGGCAGACCACTTCGGAACTTTTAAAGCCCGCTCGGGCATAGGTCGTATGCATTATACGGTCGAACCCGGTCTTTATGCGTTAGGGGCGCCTGACGAAAAGTCCCCGGTCTTGGTGACCGCGAATTATAAGATGAGCTTTGACAAACTGAGAGAGGCGTTGCCAGATCGGAACCTGTGGATCCTGGTTCTCGATACGAAAGGGATCAATGTCTGGTGCGCCTCTGGGAAAGGGACCTTCGGAACCACTGAACTTGTTCATCGAATTAAATCGAGTGGGCTAAACCAGATCGTCTCACACCGGGAATTGATTCTCCCCCAGTTGTCAGGTCCAGGAGTCGCGGCCCATCTGGTTAAGAAACTTTCCGACTTCAAAGTCATTTATGGACCCATCCGGGCAACGGATTTGCCAGCCTTCTTGGACAGCGGATTTAAAGCAAACCCGAAGATGAGGCTTAAGACTTTTACAACCTGGGAACGGATGGCTCTCATCCCGATGGAAATGGTGGGGGCGTTAAAAGTGGGTCTTATTATTTTTCCCCTTCTCTTTCTCATCGCTTTTCTTGGGAGGGCCGGAGAGGGTGTGATCAAGGCCATAGACCATGGCCTTTTCTCTGTTCTGGCGGTTTTCGTGGCTATTCTCTCCGGTGCTGTTTTAACACCCTTATTGCTGCCCTGGCTACCAGGCAGAGCTTTCTCACTCAAAGGTGTCCTGCTGGGATTTTTAACGGCTGCGGTGCTCCTCTTTTTATTTTCGGGAAAATGGATCACACCTATAGGACCTCTCGAAATAGTGAGCTGGCTTTTTCTCATCCCTGCCCTCTCAGCTTATCTGGCGATGAATTTCACAGGAGCCTCAACCTATACCTCCCTCTCAGGAGTAAGAAAAGAGATGCGTTGGGCTTTGCCATTGGAGATCGGGGCTGGGATAGTGGGTTTCGTTCTCTGGATCGGATCGCACTTCATATCCAAAGGAGTTTAATGATGGGACAGTTGATCTACCTCAAGGATGTGGTCACATTAAGACTGGACCGAGAGAAATGTATAGGCTGCGGAGTGTGTTTATTGGTTTGCCCCCATGCCGTCTTGAACCTCACAAACGGGAAAATTGAGATTGCAACGAGGGATGCCTGCATGGAATGTGGTGCCTGTGCCAGAAATTGTCCTGCCGAAGCTCTCAACGTGCGGGCAGGGGTGGGGTGTGCGGCGGCTGTGATCAACTCCAAACTGGGGCGAAAAAGTTCCTCCGCCTGCTGTTCGATAGATTCTGAGGAGGGGTCCTGCGATTTGCCCACCTGCTGTTAGAGGTGCATCCCCATCTGCGCCAGCCTCCCTACGCCCACCGAAGCATATGAGATCTATCGCTGGAAATCATCTTATCCGATGTTGGATATTTCTCGCCGGCTAAAGCCGTTGCCTGGATGAGGCCCATGTAGCCATGGGATTTACAAAGCAACGCAGCGGAGCTGGGGGCTATGACCACCCGAGCACCACTTTCCAATGGAACGGGGGATGCTCAGCTGAATATTGGTTAAACTTTACCTTGGGCCTTCAGATAGTCTTTCCAGAAGGGAGAGATATCCCTCAATCTCTGAATGATTGGGGGGAGGTGTTCGATGATGTAATCCATTTCCTCTTTGGTATTATAAATCGAAAGGCTGAAACGGATGGAGCCATGGGCTGCTGTGAAAGGAACACCCATTGCCCTGAGGACATGCGAAGGTTCGAGAGAACCAGAGGTGCAGGCCGAACCCGAAGAGGCGCAGATGCCGAGGTCAGAGAGAAGCAAAAGGATGGATTCCCCTTCCACATATTCAAAACTGACGCTCACGGTGTTGGGAAGCCGATGGACGGGGTCCCCATTGACCAAGGTATTGGAAATCTTTTCTAATATCTTTGCTTCGAGATAATCCCTCAGGGCTTTGACTCTTGTGTTCTCCTCATCGAGATACTTTTTAGCCAACTCGCACGCCTTTCCGAGACCGATGATGTAAGGCACATTTTCTGTCCCCCCCCTTCTCCCTTTCTCCTGGTGACCACCGATGAGAAAGGGAGAAAATTTCGTCCCTTTTCGAATATAGAGAACACCGATCCCTTTGGGCGCGTGGAGTTTATGCCCGGAGATGGAAAGCATATCCATCTTAGATTTTTTTAGATTGAGAGGGATTTTCCCTGCGGCCTGAACCGCATCGGTGTGAAAAGAAATTCCCCTCGCCTTTACAATCTCACCAATTTCTTCAATAGGGAAGATCACACCCGTTTCATTATTGGCATACATAACAGTGACCAGAGCCGTTTCATCGGTGATGGACTCCCTCAATTCGTCCAAATCCAAGCGCCCCTCACGATCGACGGAAAGCTCAGTGACCCGGTAGCCTTTTCGGCCTAAATAAGTAGACACATTCCCAACCGCAGGATGTTCCACCCGGGTGGTGATGAGATGCCGCTTTTCAGGATAGGAATCGAGGGTCCCTAATATGGCTGCATTATCACTCTCCGTTCCGCAACTGGTAAAGACGACCTCCGAAGGGTCTGTCCCTAAAAAATCCGCCACCTTGGCCCTTGCCTCATCCACCTTCTTCTGAACCTGTCCTCCAAAAAAGTGCATGCTGGACGGATTTCCGTAATATTCAGAAAAGTAAGGCAGCATTGCCTCCACGACCTCCGGAGCTACTTTTGTCGTCGCATTATTATCTACATAAACGGTCTTCACGGTCTAACCTCCTCCACTTCGATATCATCGCTGACAAATTCTCTTAACTTGGTTTCGACATACTGTTTTAACGTAAATTCAGAACTGGGGCAAAATGAACATTTCCCCCTTAAGGCTACCAAGACCTTGTTTCCTTCAATATCGATTAAA
This sequence comes from uncultured delta proteobacterium, assembly GCA_963818595.1. GTDB lineage: Bacteria > Desulfobacterota > BSN033 > BSN033 > UBA1163 > UBA1163. The sequence goes on along the minus strand of CAWFSX010000057.1, from coordinate 25,867 downwards.
TCTAAATCCCCTCCGTCCGCCTTTAAAGCCGGAACGATCTCCCTCCCTAACGTTTCCTCGATCAATTTGATCTTCTGGATGTTGGTCAACTTCTTTTTCTCTGGCTTGGGAGGAGGTGCCTCCTTCTCCATCTCTTTTCTCACCTTGTCGATGATTGCTTCAATCTTTGGATGGCACTGCTCACATCCGCCTCCAGCCTTTGTATAATAGGTCACCTGCTCCACGGTCTTAAGATCGTTCTCCCGAATCGCCTTGATGATCTCTCGGTCCGTCACACCAAAACATTTGCAGACCACCTCAAAATCCTCTTTGACGACCTTCTGGCCATGATAATTCGCAATGGCGGCTTCGAGGGCTTCCCTCCCCATGACCGAGCAGTGCATCTTTTCTTCAGGAAGCCCCCCCAGATAGTTCGCAATATCTTGGTTGGTCACTTTTCCCGCTTCCTCAAGGGTCATTCCTTTGATGATCTCCGTCAGGGCAGAGGAGGAGGCAATGGCACTCGCACAACCAAAGGTCTTAAACTTCACATCTTTGATACGTTTCTTTTCATCCAATTTGAAGCTGAGCCTCAGGGCATCCCCGCACGCCAAGGAACCCACTTCACCCGTTCCATCCGGATGATCAATCTCTCCAACATTTCTCGGGTTTAAAAAGTGATCCTTTACCTTCTCCGTATAATCCCACATAAAAAACCCCCGTTTTTTAATTCATTTATAATTATTATAAATTCAATTCCGTCGCACCGTCAACTATTTTAATTGAAATTTAATTGAAATGATACGCCTCTGTTTTTCTGTCATCAATTCTAAGAGGCAAATCGGGGCCTACGAAGCAGACGGCCCTCTGAAATACCTTGATTCATCGCCTGATTTAAATTACTATTTATCTGAAAGGAGATTCAATGGAATTCGATAAAGAGTCTTTGGTCGATCTGATCTGTAAACATTGTGACTTCTATAAAGAATCCGAAAAGGATCTGGAATGCGGGGCTTACAAAATCCTTAAGCGCCTTTTAGAGAGGAAGAGGATCACCCCGCAAGAGATTTCCGATGCCCTCCGAGATTAATCACCTCATCCTCACCCCTCACGCCGTTCTTAAAAATCTGGAATCCCCCTGCCTCTATGACATCGAGAGCGATGAACTTTACGAACTAAACGCAGATGCCTATCAATTTCTTCTTAAACTCTGCCAAGGCGAAAACCCTCCTGTCCGAGAAAAGGATGAGGAATTCATACAATTTTGCCTCTCCGAGGGTTTAATCTCCTTCTCAGAATTCTCTCTCCAGCGAAAGATGGCTTTGAATCCATCCCCGATTCCCTCACTCCGTTATCTTGAACTTCAGATCACGGATCGATGTAATCTCCAATGCCGCCACTGTTATATCGGAGAAAGTGGACATCAAGATCTTTCTTGGAAACGGATTCAGAGAGTCTTTGAAGAATTTGAGGAGATCCAGGGATTGAGACTGCTCCTTTCTGGAGGGGAGCCTCTGCTTCATCCCCAGTTTTGGGAAATCAATGAGATCCTGAGAGAGTATGCCTTTCGATCCGTTCTCCTCTCCAATGGAACACCTATCACCAAAGGAATAGCGAAAAAACTCCGCGTCCATGAGGTTCAGATCAGTCTTGATGGAATGAAAGAGGGCCATGAATCCCTCCGAGGAAAAGGGACGTTTGAAAAGGCCATTGTGGCCATTGATTATCTTCAGGAAGCCAACATTCGGGTTTCAGTAGCCACGATGATTCATCAAAAAAATTTATTGGAGTTCGACTCACTTGCCTCCCTGCTTCAATCGAAACATATTGAAGAGTGGAACGTGGATGTCCCCTGTGTGGAGGGAAGATTAAAAACAAATCAGGATTTTTGGGTGGCGCCCTCTGAGGCAAGCCCTTTTCTTAGCTATGGCTATGGCGGGGGATTTCATGGGTCCGCAATTAATTCTACTTGTGGCGCCCATCTTTGTGCTATAATGACCGGTGGAGGGATTTGTAAGTGTGGTCTTTTTAGCCGGGAACCGGTGGGATCGATTGAAGAAGGTCTTCGATCGTGTTGGGCCCGCATTCCCCAGATTGCATTGAAAGACCTCACCTGCAGATGTCCAGTTCTTGAAGAGTGTCGAGGGGGATGCCGATATCGTGCCAAAACCCAGGGAGATTTATTTCAACCGGATCTTTTTCAATGTTATGCGAGAGGTGTCTTGAAAGGAGGTGAATGATATGACCATCAAGAAGGTGGCCAAAAAATTCTCCGGGCTCTGTAAATGTAAAGCATCTTGTTGAGAAATAGGGGTTCCTTCCCAAGAAGGGAGGGAACCCTTATTTTGTAAAAAGAAGAAGCCATTGCAAAAACAGCTCAGAAGATCTGTTTTTGATATATTGGGTGATGTATCTCGGAATCGATTTCCTAATCACTCCTGAACTTAAACTCTACCTGGTCGAGGTGAATGTAGGTCTTCCAGGCGGAGCTCATGAGTACCATCTTACCCATCTGGTCCACTTCGGAAAGCCTTCGGATGTCTTCAGACGAATTGAATGGACCTCTCGAAAAGTTTACGGAAAGCCATTTAAAGACTACCTTCATTCCCTTCCTTTTATTCAAAGCCTCAAACCCTTCAAGATCTGGATGGACGGGATGGGTCCCTTTCCAGAAACCTTTCATCCTGGATTGAGGTTCGAGGATAAATGGAATCAATACCAATTGGTCAAGGCGATCGCACCGATGCCTGAGACCCTGATTCTTGACCCTGAAGATTTGGTCGGAGCGGACCAATTTATCGAGAGGAAAAGGAAAGTCGTCCTGAAGCGGCGGGTTGGAAGAGGCGGGAGGGATCTCAAGGTGATCTCCGAAGCGTCTGATTTATGGAAATTAAATCTTATCTCTAATCACTATCTTCTACAAGAATATGTTGAAAGCAGGATGAATGGATACAGCTTATCTATCCGCTCGATTGCCTTCGGAGGGGAGTTCATGTGCATGTATGCGAATCTCTCCCAAAGAACCGCATCGAATCACGGGATATTGGCCTTTGTATCCTCTGGGAAACGATTCGGATTAAGCGAAAAGAATTTTAAGACCAAATCATTTAATCAAAAATCATGGGAAGCAGAGATATGGTTTGGAGAAAATGAGCCTGAATACCTGAGACACAACCTTTATGAAGATGAGGTGGCAAAAGCCACTCTTGTTATTCCTGAACCCTTCCTAAGAACAATTAAGGGGCTATCTGTAAAAGTTGAAAGAAATTATGAAGGTTTAGATCTATCCGGTCTACCAAAAGCCTGCTTCGAATCATAGTAGGAGCTTCCCCTCTTAAATTTATCAAAATGGATTTAAAAAATATATAAATGTATAATTTAATTATTCAATTAAAACCATTTTATTTCAATAAATTACACAAGTAATACCTCTATATCAATTATAAATATGTATAAATAATAAATACATTTTGGTTTAACGTTAAATCAATATAAAAAATATAAAAACGAAAAGCTTAATATAATCAATTTATTATAACTTTTCCCCTACCCCCTTCTGAGATTGGCATTAGATATGCAGAAATATAGGGTGAGGTGAGTCAAAAACCTCAAATAAAAAGAAAGGGGGAATTGGCCATGTTAGGAAAAAGACAAAGTTTAAAAATTGGGGTGATTGGAGCAGCGATGACGCTTTTTGCTTCTCCTGCATTTGCCAGATCAATCGAATTGAAAGGGGCCGGCACTGCCCTCTGGATCTTTTTGATCATCGGTACCATCATCGTTCTTCTTCAATTGATCCCTGCAGCGATCCTCTTCTTCAGCTTCATCGGTTCCGCCACCACAGCAGCTCTGAAGAAAGAGAAGAAGGTGGAGGAGGAAGTGGTTCTTCCAGGTATGGAACCAGTGGCTGTGAAGAAGTAAGGTTGACAGAAATTCTGGATTTTGTTAGAAAGACTATCCATTAGATTAGGCTCACGTGAAACGCTAATTTCTGTCATCTTTAAAAAGAGGAGGGAACCATGAATATCAGATTAAGTGCCGCTAACATAGTGAGTATCATCATTCTCATGTGCATCCTCGCAGCCATGGTATCGATTGCCGTGATGCAGGTCGTACGAACTGTCGAGGATATCGGCCCAAAAATTTATGTCGTGGGAGGAGCTGTTGCTGTTGTAGGGGCGATCATCCCAATCATGTTAATCATCCTCGTTAAACATTTAAAGAAACACTATCAAGATTAAAAATCTCGATACCCGGTTGACAATTTCCTGTTCCCCCCGATATATAGAAAGAGCAGGTGGAATCGATCCCCTGCTCTTTTTTATTGCCGTGGAAGATCATTTCGTAAAACTGATTTATGAATTGAGGACTAAACATCATGTTTTTTACACTTTTCGTGAGAAATGATTAGCAGGAGGAGATAATGACCGAAGATATCTATTCGAAATTATCAAAACATCTTTCTTCCTTGGGTATGGGTTATCCAGAGAAAGAGGAACTTTTTGAGATCCTCAGAGAGAACTTCACCCCTTTGGAAGCAGAGGTGGCCTTAGCCATTCCAACAAAAGTCATTCCTTTTGAGCCTTCACCCGTTTCAGAGATCGCACCGAACCTAAACATTCCGAGAGAAGAATTGGCATCGATTTTATCAAGCTTAGCCCAGCGAGGTCTCCTCTTTTCCAAAAAGATGAAAGACGGAAGCAGAGGCTATGCTCTCCAACAATTTGGATATGGCTTTCCACAGACCTTTTTCTGGAGAGGGGTGGACACTCCGAATGCGAAAAAGATGGCTGAACTGGTCGCTAAATATGCAGGGAAAGAGCAATTGAAAGAGATCTATGGGAATACAAAAACAAAGGCCTTCCGTTATCTCCCTGCCACTTCCTCCCTCGAACCAGAACAACATGCGGTATTTCCGTTTGAGATGATGGAGGAAGTCATTAAGAAGGTCAAAGTGATTGCCCTGGTTCATTGCCCCTGTCGAGCCACCGCCCATTTGATTGGAAAGAAACGGTGCGACCATTCACTTGAGAACTGCATCAAGTATGATGAACTGGCAGAATATTTGATTGAGAAGGGGATTGGAAAGGAGATTACAAAACAGGAAGCCCTGGAAGTGATCCGAAAATCGGAAGAGGCAGGTCTGGTTCACATGGTGGACAATGCAAGGGAAGGCATCAAACACACCTGTAATTGCTGCGGTTGCTGTTGTTGGTCCGTGGGGACTATTCGAAGAAAGAAAATCCCAAGAGATGTTCTGATGGCTACCTATTTTATCAGGGAGACCGATCAAGAGAAATGCACAGGTTGCGGGCAGTGTGTCGAGATCTGTCCTGTTCAGGTGATCAAAATGGAAGGTGATTTTCCCGTGGTGGATAAAGAATGGTGCATCGGGTGCGGTGTGTGTGCTGTTCCTTGCCCTACCGGATCGGTCAAATTGGTGAGGAAATCACATGCCATCCCCCCCCAAAGACTTTAAAGAATTGCACCGTGAGATTCTGAGAGAACGAAAGCCCGCAGCGTAACGTAACGCTCACCGAGAGACGGCTTTATTGCCGATCCGGTGGAGTGACTCGTTCGAGCTTTTTGTTCCTCTTTTGGCGCTTATCTCCTTTTCGTAGCAGAAAAACTCTCCTTTTCTGAAACGGACCATTCCCGCCCTTCTATATCCTCGGTTCTCGTATAAGCTAAAAGCAGCAGGGTTAAGCGTAAAGGCGTCAAGACGGATACAGTCATATTTATTCAGTGGCTGCGACCTCTTCAGCGAAGTCCATAAGGCGCATCGCCAATCCACGCCGCTGGTAAGTCGGGTCGATGGTCAATCGGTGGATGACAAGTACTCGGCCGGAAAACTTCCAGGGAATATCAGCATACTCCGGCAACTGGTCTTCATTAAGCACAATCAAACCGGCCACCCGCCCTTCAACCTCTATCATGTGCATTTGTTGCTTCTCAATATCATCCTTCAATACGAGTTTGTTCGGATATATCTCATCCCATTGCGCAATTCCTTGTTGATCCATGTGTCGAGTAGCGTTTTTTATGACGCTGTGTAGTAAATCCAAATCCTCTATATGGGCTGCTCTGATTCTCGTCATTTCATTCGGCTCGAACGATCCGCTAAACCGGCCGGCTTTGTAGCGCAGCGGAAAAGCCGGTCCGAGTTGAAGCTGTTGTTAGCCCTGCGATTCATAATGTATGAGAAGTAACTCTTTCCATTCCCGTATAAATTCCTCATAGGCCTCTTTGGTGAATTTCTCAACGAAGCTGCGGCCCTTCTCCGATAACCCGATATATTCATATGACACCTGAACGTGCGTAAGCTCATCATTCTGTTTGGAGCACTGGATAGTCACAATACCCACTTTATCTCCAGGCTCCACCTTATAGAACTGCACGAAATAAGACTTGGGATCGTATCTTTTTACCAGCCATATTGCATTTGTAGAAGCGTGGTCATGGTGCTTCGTAAGAAAGACGTAGTCTTCAAAAATATCTGTGGTTCCCATGATGTTTTCGTAATCCCAACCAGGAACCCACAACTTTTCCCCTTCTGGACTAAACAGAGGAAATAGTCGCTCGATCGGTTGAGAAACAACGAATCCCGTTGTGTGCTTAACTGACGTCACAGTATCTCCTCAAGGGCTAACGTTGCGGATCAGACGAGCCGGCAAGTATCGCCTGCATCCGGTTTGTTCGACGCTTCATACCGTTATTGTGCCCTCCATATAGAGAGCCGCTTTGCCTGATATCTTCACGCGCTCGCCAGCATGCGTGCAGAACAACTCGCCGCCTCGCTTCGAGACTTGAAACGCATGAAGATCGTTTTTGCGAAGCACACCTGCCCAATAGGGAGCCAAAACGCAATGCGCAGATCCTGTCACCGGATCCTCGGGTATGCCGACCCGGGGTGCGAAGAAGCGCGATACGAAGTCGCTCCGATCCCCTCTGGCTGTGATGATAGTACCGCGCCATGCTACACGTTCCAAGGCGATAATATCGGGCTGCGCTGCTTTGACGGTCTTCTCGCTGTCCAACACCACAAGCAGATCCTCTGCCGAGCCGAGTACTTCTTGCGGCGTGACTCGCAAGGCCTCGTTGAGTCCGGCGGGAGGAGCCTGGGCATAAGCAGGTCTTGCAGGGAAGTCCATTTCAAAGAGATCATCACGCCTTGTTACCACAAGCACCCCGCTCTCGCGTGTTTGAAACCGGATGTGTTCCTCCGGCCATTTCTGATAGGTAAAAAGAACGAAGGCACTGGCCAATGTCGCATGACCACATAGCGCAACCTCAGTGACCGGGGTGAACCATCGGAGGGCATAACCTTTGGCATTACGAACCAAAAATGCCGTCTCAGACAGATTGTTCTCGGCAGCCACGGCTTGGAGAATTGAGTCGTCGATCCAGCGATCTAAAAGACACACTGCCGCCGGGTTGCCAGCAAAGACCTCTGAGGTAAACGCATCGACTTGATATAGCGGTATTCTCATCTTCTCTTCCCCCGTCGAACGCTGAAGTTAAGCTGCGACCGAAATCGACCGGCTTCCGGCCGATAGGGCGCGATAGTTGCTGACCTTGAACCCCCCATGGGTTCCGGATCTGACCCATCTGGCGCACCCAGCGGAGGTCGCCACTCTGGAGCAACTATCGTACCCGGCTCGGTTGTCAGCCTCAACGAATTGTTAGGCGGCTTGCCCAGTTGCCTAAAGCCATCGCGATTGAACAAGTCTACGAGCGTACCCCTGCACAGCACGCGCCATCACCAAGAGCGGGAACAGCTCTTGCCGTCATCTTTCGGTGCAGGCAGCCTTGGTGTTATCGGTTCAACCCCGCTGTGATCGAGACCGTGTCTTATCTTCTCCGGTACACATCGGTGCTCAAGTACTTAAGGCCGGAGTCGGCCATCAGCGTGACCACCTTGGCATCTGGCCCCAGCCGCTCTGCGACTCGAATCGCGGCGACGACGTTCGCTCCGGAAGACGTCCCCGCGAAGAGGGCCTCCTCCCGCGCGATGCGCCTCGCCATGTCCTTCGCGTCGTCTGTTCTGACCGGCAGGATGTCGTCCACGAGAGTCGGCTCCCAGAGTGGAGGAGTGTAGCCGATCCCAACTCCTTCGATCTTGTGAGGGCCTGCCTGCCCTCCCAGCAACACCGAGGATTCTGCGGGTTCGACGGCGACGATCTTGATACTCGGTTTGTATCGCTTCAGCACCGTGGCGACCCCACGCAAAGAAGCCGCCGTACCCACGCAGTGAACGAAGGCGTCGATCTCCCCCTTCGTTTGACTCCAGATCTCCTCGCCCAGCGAGTAGTAGCCCGCGATGCTGTCATGGTTGTTGAGCTGGTCGGTCCAGTAGGTGTGAGGCTCTTGGCTCAACCCACGGGCGGCCTCGATCATGTCCAGGATCAGCTTCTTGGTGGTGAGGCCTCCCTCGCTCGGGACGAGCGTCAGCTCAGCACCAAGCGCCGCCATGTGATCCAGCTTCTCCCGGCTGAACGCATCGGAGCTGACGATCTGGAGACGGTAGCCTTTGGCGGCGCAGACCAATGCAAGCGATGCCCCCGTGCTGCCACCCGTGTACTCGACGACGGTGTCTCCGGGCTTCAGTCGACCGTCCTCCTCCGCCCGCGAAATCACGGCCTGTGCCATCCGGTCCTTGATGCTGCCGGTGGGGTTCTCCCACTCGAGCTTCACGAAGATGTCCGCACAATTGGGTGGAACGACCTTGCGAAGTCGAACCATCGACGTGTTTCCAATGGCGTGGAGAATGTCCATGGGTTGAGCTCTCCCTTTCTGAATTGTCCGCCTAACGAGCCTGTAGAAAAAGTTAATTTTAAAAAAGCGCTTCTTCCGACAGCGCCATGAAGATAACATTCTCTTGGCAACACTGCGCTATCTTCCGACTGGACGTGATCCCCCTTGAGTAGCGCATAGCCAGGATGATCTTTAAAAGAATCGCAGGATCATACGCGGAAGCTCCGGTCTCGTCAGTGTTACCCATGCCCCAAGAATAATCTGTTACCTATGTGTCCGTTCGCTCAATAGATACAAGCATCAAGTATGGACAGAACCTCTTCAAGCACGTTATCTGAGGCCCTCCCTATGCGCCTGGCCTTCCGTGCACGGAAATCAATCGATTTGACTTGCTCAACCATGACGAATCCCGTGACATTTGGGTCGTTCACAACAGCCACGTGGAAGGGGAAGTTCCGATCTGTGTTGGTGAGGGGGCAGATAATGGCGAGACCTGTATGTCTGTTGAACAGGGTGTTGCTCACAACCAGGGCAGGCCGGCGGCCGGTCTGTTCATGGCCAGACTGCGGGTCGAAAGTGACGGCAACGAAGTCACCTCTTTGGGGAATATAGCTTGTCATTTACCAGTCCTCTCTCCCGACTGGTTCTCCCCATTCAACTTCTTCGGGCTTGTAATTCTTAGGGATGCGGGACACTATTTCTTCCAGGCTCAGTCTGCCCCCGTACCCGCCTTGCGGGAGCGATGACAATCACGCCGTCTCGTGTGGAAACATCGACAGGATCACCCACCGAAATGCGAGCCTCCTCAAGAACCTGCTTGGCAAGACGGAGCCCCTGACTGTTGCCCCATTTCTGAACTTTCGTGACCATATTCACACCTCCTTAGGTTATACAAAGTATAGCCACAAGCGTATTTCCTGTCAAGACTCATTTGATGCCTACCATGGCGGCTCACCGGGAGCCGGTTTTTTTGGCGATCCAATGCACCCGATGGTTGGGCAATTGTGTCTACTGCTCTCTTTGTCCTTTTTCGAGGGCGACTCGCATGTTCTGCGGTTATTTGTTGGCCCCCTGATCTCCTACTAAAACAAAAACGGGATAAACCTCTTAGTCTCCTGCATGTATACTTGATACTCCTTGCCGAAATGATCCAGACACTCGGATTCGTCATTCTTTGCTGTAAGAAATAGAAAAAATGAAGAGAATAGTACAAGGAGCAGCCCCATCCAGGTAGGGTTTTTCAGAAAAGCTCCCCATGCAAGAAACAGGAGAGAGGAGTAGAGTGGATGACGTATGTATTTGTAGACGCCTGTAGTGACCAAAGTAGATGTTCTCTCAAGTTCAAGTAACGTGGGATCAGAGCGGTTTCCGTTTGGTTTGCCGACAGCTCTCAGGAGATGCACGCCATGAGCTACCAAGAAGATTGAAATAATGAGAAGCAGCCACGACACGAGTTGTTCAGGAGACAACGGACTTTTGAACCAATGGAGGGCATTGAGCAAGACAAGTGCGAGAATGGATTCCCACGCAAAGAAACGGGCGAAGCCATGAGAGCGAGGGCGAGAACAACGATTTTCTAGAAACATAGATGATAGGAACAGAGACTATGGCAAAAATACACAACCTTATCATTTCATTGCTCTCGCTGGCTCAACGAAAAAGCTAACCGGCGCGCAGCTTTCTTGTGCGTCCAGTTGAGCGACTTGATAAGCGTTTTGTAGAACGAGTCAGTTCCAAGAGTGACCTCAATGCTTCGTTAACCGAAAGCGGAATCATGGAAGACCTTGGCGATATCCGGTTCAAGGATCACCACGTTCGACCCTTCATCCATCAATCGTCGGTAATACTTGCCTTGGACAGCTTTGGAATAATCGAAGTCGTACTCTGGACGTAACTCATCAACACCTCTTTTTCTTTTTATCCTTCATGTTTTTTCCTCTCATGTGCAGTGGCGGGTCTTGCGTTTATGATACGAATGACGTTTCCTCTCTCCGTGTGCGCGACAACAATCAGGCGGCCCCTGGAGGAGACGCCAACGGTTATTAGTCGCTGCTCGTCCTCTGAGTGGTCGGGATCATCAAAAGTAGCCGATAGAGGATCGTAGAAGACCGTTGTTGCTTCATTAAAAGAAACCCCGTGTTTCTTCAAATTCAGCCTGGCCTTTTCCGGATCCCACTCGAAACGCATTACCTATTATATCCTCTTTATCCTCTTGATTCTACGCTTAACGAGCCTGTAGAAAAAGTTCTTTTGGCCAGTGAGAACGATGTTTTCGGGGGCCACAAGACCCTTCCCAAGTATAAGATCGTTGATGGTGGCGCATTTTGTGAGGTCATTTTTTCCTACATCTCACCCAAAAATCCGCTTGGGGACTTTTTCTACAGCCTCAACGCTCGGCTTAACCGGCTGTCAATGGAGTGCATCAGAATTAGCAGTCCGGGTTGAAGCCGTTGTTAGCCTATAATCTTATCAATTTGTCGCTTGAACTCATTGAATATAGCAACTGCATCGTTCACAAGTGGCTCCATGCGTTCTGGAAAGAGTTCCAGTGCGTAAGCATGGCTGAAATAATGGCGGAACGCAAGATATGGCTTGAGGTTATTTACCAATAGGTCAGATATGATCTTCTTTTCTGCCGCTGTGAGTAAAAGATCTCTATGCCACGATTCTCCTTGCGGAATCGGAATCGATTTTTTTTGAAAACTCTGCTTAAGGAGATTTTCGATACCGTTGTAGAAATTGTGTAACAATGCAGCAACACCCGCGATCTCAAGCTGAGAGAGTATTGAAAGGGGACGATCAGGTAAGGCAGAAAGCGTTTTTTCTATAGCCTCATACTCAGCTTCAATACGAAGACGGTAATCAGGCATAGAGAGGTATGCCCTCGCGTAGAATCAGTTCGATGAAACGAGTCTTTTGAGATAGGTCAATGATGTCAATGGGCTTTGATAAAGCGCACAGTAGTTCGCCATAGAAGGTGTAGAAATCCTTTCCCTCGATGCCTTCAACCGCGATATCAATATCCCGGTATTCCTGGGTAGGGAATAGACTGGATCCAAATAGTACCACACGCTTCGCATGATACTTCCGGGCCAGTTGTTCAATTATTTTTTTGTCGGTATCGGTAATCATAAATTCATTATATCATTTTTGTATGTCTAAGTCTATTTGGGACTAACGAGCCTGTAGGAAAAGTCTTTTGGGCCAGTGAGAACGATGTTTTCGGGGGTCACAAGACCCTTCCCAAGTATAAGATCGTTGATTGTGGCGCATTCTTTGAGGTCATTTTTTCCTACATCTCACCCAAAAATCCGCTTGGGGACTTTTTCTACAGCCTCAACGTGAAGATCAGCCAGAGCCGGGTTTATCGGCGATTGGCTGCATTGTCTTGCTCTTTTGTAATATACCAAGCTTCTTTTGCCTATATTGAAAATGCTTTTGAGCAAGGAGTATTCCAAGTGAAGGAGATAAACGGTTGATCCACCAGAACAGCTTCCACCAAGATGGTACGATAATGATTGCCTTATTCTTTGCAACTGATTTCAGCACCTTTTTTGCAAATAGATTTGGAGACATGGGCCTTAATTTTTCCAACATTCGCTGTAGTTCTTCAGGAGGAATATCTATAAGTATTTTGCCGTATTTTCCTCCTCCTTCTAAGATAGGGGTACGAATAACGCCAGGGCATAAGACGCTCACGCGGATTCCCATCTGTGCGGCTTCGGCCCGTAGGGATTTTGAAAGACCTACTACTGCATACTTGGTCGTTGTATAAGGAACATTTCCTGGACCGACCATAAATCCAGCCATCGAGGCAGTATTGATAATATGTCCGAATCCCTGCTTCATCATAATTGGGTATGTTGCCTGGATTCCATTGATCACCCCACGGAGATTGACATCTACAATTTGATTCCAATCTTCGATGTCCAGGAGGTGACGGAGCCACCAATCACAATTCCTGCATTGTTGAAAATATAGTCTAACCGGCCAGTCCGTTTAAAGGTTTCTTGAGCTAAATGTTCCATCGAAGGAAAATCGGTTACATCTATTTTCACTGCCTTTGCCTTGCCACCGGAAGCACGGATTTCTGAAGCAACTTCTTCTGCTAATTCGATCTGGAGATCAGCCAACACCACCTCGCAACCAAGCTTTGCTAATTCTTCGGCAAGGGCTCGACCAATTCCTGATGCTCCACCGGTGACAATCGCAGTGGCGCCATTAAAAATGCGAATTCTTTTATTGGTTTCCATAGTACTCTCTAAGAAGTATTTGCGAGAATAAATGTGTTTCAAAAATAAATCCTCTTAAAAACATTCTTATAATCATAAAAGAGCTAACCCTAAGGCTCACCGGGAGCCGTGTTTTTCGGCGATGCGTGCAGCCGTCTGCTCGCTTCAACGATAAACATCTTTACGATGACCAATTTTTACTACCCAGACTGTAAACTCATTATCTTGAATTGAATATAAAATACGATATCGTCCTTGACGGACACGATACCTTTCTTGACCGGTTAGCTTTTCGCAACCCGGATGGTCGTGGGTTCTCGGCTATGAATCAATACGCTGGAGAATCTTCTTTATATCTTTCTTGGGAATTGTGCTTAAATCTTTTTCAACAGATTCCTTGAAATAGATTTTATATTCGGCCATCTTTCTTTAGCCTTTTGACCATTTCGTCATAGCTAATCACCGGCTCTTTAACCCTTTCTTCAAATGCAGCAATATCCTCGGCATCTTCTGCAAGGGCTTCTCTCACAGCATCGTTTACAAGCTCTGATACCGATCGGGAGGTCTACGGCTTTCAACCGTAATGCCTTATGCAAATCGGGGTCTAAATAAATTGTAGTTCGTTTGGTTTGGGTAGACATGATGACACCTCCAGAGTTGCTTTATGCTAACATATAACGCTATAACGTCATAACAGCAATTTCCAATTTCAATGTCAGAACATTGAGCTGAGCGGCGTGGAAAGGCACCCACATTTTCAGCGTCCCTCTCGAATAGTGACCCTAAAAATTTTGTTGGATCATCGTATTTCAAAAACCTTTTGTGAGTGACCTTATAATCATAGAAGAGCTAACTATAATGGAGCCCCACGGGCAAAGCCCGTGGTTCCCCAAGAGACGCCCACAAGGGGCGAACATCCCGTACCAGAGGACCAATTCACCCCACGGGTAGAACCCGTGGTCCTCTTGGTTCGGGATAGACGAAATTCGTGTTTGCTTGGAATCGGGTCTTCTAATTTTACTTGTAGCTGTCTCCCCGTCAATCCCAATCTCCTTAAGCATGCATTTCCCAACCGGTTCCGGAAGTCTTCCCTGGCCCGGTCATTTTAGAAAATCCGTCTCCTCTCGATCCCGTGCACCATGACATGATGCAGGGTCCCGGGAGCATCTCTAATCGTGGCCTTCTTGGCATGACCTACTATTCTCACAATTCGGCAGAGCGGTTATTTAAATAACTAAACTACGTCCGTCCCCATAGGTGCAGTGCTTTGTTAGATGCTGTTTCTGGTGTTTCTTTTTCCTAATTACATAAAGTGCAAATTATTCTGGCTTTTGACCTCTCCATCTCCAAGCACGACGATAACCAAGATTTTCTGCTTCTTCTACCGTTTCTACATAGCACTCGTTTCTCTCTTCTATAAGAGTCCTATCATACTGTTGATCAAATGGAAGATGATAAATTTTCTCGCCGTTTCTTCGAGAAATATTACATTTGATCGAAGATATTTTTGAAAGTTGAAATTCTTCAGCAACCCTATAGAAAGATACTTAGCAAACTCTTTTGTTCTTGAAAGCTTCGTTGTATATAAAATAGCTTTACTTTTCATTAGGATAATAGAAATAGTTCGTTGTACGTGTTTAGTTATGGAATTTTAATTGAAATCTTTTAATGAACATTTCTCTGGTCCCCTTCTTTAAACTAATGTCTGAGGTCATCGAACCCGTAAAAATCCTTGAAATATCATTATGTCCATTAGTTTCGATAATTGATGTATCATAGTCTCACAGTACCGTTTCTTTTGATCTACTCCAGTCTCTCCAGTCCATGAATTCGCTCTTGCTAAAGTTTTGGTATTCTTCTTCTGATATGGTGATAAATATATCCTTACGGGGTCTATACCGATCTCATCTACTTCTTTAATCGGTTCTTCTATGTTTCGTGAAAGGACTTTTTTAAGTATTTCTTCATCTATGTCACTAAAAATTCCTCTAAAAAAGGAAATAAATCTTGATAATAATTTATAATCCCTTGAGCAAAACGCAATTTTTTTCAATAACCCTTCGTTCCCGGGCTATCTCACAACTTTTCGGCTAAACCGGCAGATGAGATTTGTTAAATAATTAGCCTCTTGAAGCTTTTGAAGATAAAAATAATCAGCATGCTTTAGCAAGCCAGGAAACCCTTGAGATTTTTCTTCGGCAGTAATCCTTATTGCTTCCCTATCCTGCTCATTCTGTGTTCTTATTGCTTCTAATTTTCTTCTGCTTCTTCTATTTCTCTCTGCGTCTTCCTTATATTTTCAATTTCAATTTTTTCCAATTTTTGCTACTTGTCTTTGTTGTAAATACCCAGATACTTTTCCAATACTCCATACTACAACAATTACACCAATTATAATTAACCAAAATTCCATAGAAATCTAAACCTTAGAAAATTTTGCCGAAATGACATCTAACGTTCCGGCTGACCCGCTGGGGCGGGAGTTAACCATTTAGCCAACTGAGCTATCACCAGTCGTGGTCAAGCCGGTTTTATTACACGATTAACTTTTGGGTATTATTTATGCCTTTTGCCGTAAAATCCTTTAAACTTATGTCCACCCAGATCATTTTTCGACTTGATTATCTTGCCCACCTTGCTTGTAAGTGGTTCAAATGGCCCTGGGAGAAGCGTCGATTGGCCAGACTGATATGAGAATAGATTCGAGTTCATTCAGGAGTAATGGACAATGGGGACGTTGATGAAATCTATGAATCTTGATCCACTGACTCCATCTTTTGAATTGCCTTAATGACAGCTGATCCACATACCCCCACGTGTCTCGCTATTTCTGCCATCGGTATTCCTAATTCATGACTTAAATGCGAAGATATCTTTGCCCTCAATCGGAACACTTCCCTCCTCTTCCCCCCATTCCGAAGTTCCTCCTCTCTTATTCCTTCTCCCTCGCACATGCTCTTGATCACCTGGTCAATCGATCTTCTCCTCTCTCCAGTTTCAGCTGCCCCGCAGACTTCTATCCGCGTCCCTCAAAATATCCTGGACAAAATCTCCTCCCCCAAAATGCGCGCATCGTGTTTGAGATCCTTCTTCGAATCTCGCAATGAAAGCACCTGCGACCAACCCCCGAGACTTCGAATCGTCCTCCCCCCGACCACATCCAACCGTCTCCCTTGTTGTTTCCCCTCCTCCATAAACTTCCGGTAACCCCAGATAGCCTTCCCCCTCTCTTCGCTGAACTGTTTGAGGACATACTCCACCTCTTGCCAATCGTTCCTCCTCCGTCCTGTCAGTACGCCATGACCGCACCAGGGGTATCCATTCCAGATACTTCCATCCCTTCACAATCCCTACCCTTAAGGGATTCAAATGAATATAACGGACCAGTTCCAGTAGATAGGGGTCCTCCTCACAGACAATAGATTTGTAACGGTTCTGAAACAGATGGCCGCTCCTGTGGTATTTCAAATTATATCGGACGGCATAACCCCGTCAAAAGACGTCGCATAAATTTAGAAATTCCTTGGGAACCACTGAATATCAAGAGGTGGAGGTGATTATCCATCAGAGTCCAGACCAGTACTTTCGTTCCGGTCATCTCCACCAGTTCACTGATACGAGAAACAAAATCTTGTCGGTCCTGGTCGTCAAGGAATATCGGGCAGCCTTCAATTCCCCGTACCATCACATGGTGAAGTATCCCAGGTGCGTCTAATCTCGCTTGCCGAGGCATAAAAACCTTCTACCACAATTACCAAGGGACGTAAAGTTATTATTTTCATCAACGTCCCCTTTATTCCGAGTGGTCATTTAAGTATCCGATTATCCAGGCCAACGTACGGTTGAGCCGCGCTGTCTTCCGCGTCGTGGTCCAGCCAATGGTTAAGCCCTCTTGTTATCTTCGGTTTGCCAGCCAACGTATCTACTCACAACCGCATACGCGTATTCGAAAGTCCCGATTTCCACTTGGCCTATGCGCATGCAGTGCATCAGTAGGTCCTTAAAGAACGTTTCTAAGACCTTCGCGTCAGTGTGCGTGAAATCCTTTTGTTTGAAAGGAGATGACCATGATTGATCGCTCTGGAGGCAGTAGAAGCCCATGGTGCGGTCTGCATCCTTGAAACTTGCAAGCTGCGGTGTCGCTGGCTCATGAAAGAAAAGGAAGTAGCCGCTAAGCAAGTCTTTGTCTTGGAACTTCTCGCAGCGCTTTGATTCCACATTGACAGTGGCCGTGTAGTGTTTCTCGATTTCGTCTTGTCTCCAGTATGTTTTACACTCGACAGCGGCGACTAGCGACTCGCAGCACACAATCACAGAAGAGTCTTCGTTGACCGCCAGATGAGAAAAGCCTTCCCGTAGTACACAAGAATGTCCTGTTGTGGGCTCAGTTCCCCAGTGCTGTTGGCAATTTGCCCCGACCTGATAGAGAAGTGTCCCGGGAGGTACTCCCTGAGCATACGGCGGAGGACGACTTCTATCGAGGTGCCTTTGATGGTGGAATGTTTGGATCCGGCGCGGATTCGTTCTATCTGCGCAGCAAGTGATGTCTGCAATCTGAGAAATGCTGTTCCCAGAAGTTCATAGATTCTCTGTCCCTGTATCTATCCTGTGCTTTTCACAACCTAACTATTAATAGACGAAATTCGTGTTTGTTTGGAATCGGGTCTTTTAACTACGTGTAGTGCGTCTAACACTTCTTTACTTTTGGCCACTTTGGCCAGAATCTGTTCAACAGGTGCAGTCCATACAAACACGTGGGGATGTTGGTTGTGATTGTCGATATAGTCTCTGATAGCAGTAATCAATGCAGGCACATTCTGGAACGTGCCTCGACGGATGCGTTTGACGGTAAGCTCGCGGAACCAACGCTCGATCAGGTTCAACCAAGAACTGGAGGTCGGAATAAAGTGTAAATGGAACCGTGGATGCCGTTTGAGCCAGGACTTTACGCGGGGATGCTTGTGGGTACCGTAATTGTCTACGATCAAATGCAGGTAGATTCCGGCTGGGATGTCTCCGTCTATTCTCTTGAGAAAACGGATGAATTCCTGATGCCGATGGCGTGGCATGCAGTCGCCGATTACCTTGCCATCGAGCATGCTGAGGGCTGCAAATAAAGTGGTCGTGCCGTTGCGTTTGTAATCGTGCGTCATGGTTCCACAACGACCCTTCTTCATCGGTAACCCAGGCTGAGTTCGGTCCAGTGCTTGGATCTGGCTCTTTTCGTCCACACACAAGACCAACGATTTGTCTGGAGGATTGAGGTACAGACCCACCACATCGTAGAGCTTCTCGACGAAACGCTTGTCGCGACTGAGTTTGAAGGTTTTGACCAAATGGGGTTTCAGGTTGTGCTGTTTCCATATTCGCCGGATCGTGGCTTCGCTGAGCCCCTGAGCCTTTGCCATGCTTCGAGTACTCCAATGGGTTGCATGGGATGGAGTGGTATGCAAAGTGGCTTCGACAACAACCTGGATTTTTTTCGGAGTAATCTGGGGAATACGACCAGGACGTGGAGCGTCCTTTTCGAGCCCCACAAGGCGAAAAGCCAAAAAGCGCTGCCGCCAAAGCTGGACCGTTGGTTTGCTGACACCCAGATCGCGAGCGATCACTTGGCTCTGCATACCGTCTGCAGCCATCCGAATAATCCGGGCACGCTGCACCAGTCGCAGGGGAAGGCTTCTCCCCCGCACCCATGTATTGAGCGTAGAATGTTCTTTTGGGGACAATATTATGGGCGCTGCGGTTTTCATAATGTCTTAGCATACGATATTCCATATGATAAGTCAAGTTATTTATGACGCATTACACTAGCTTTTTACCAGTTTTGACCTATTTTGTCTATAAAATTGTACAAAGTTATCTATTCTATTTCGTATTTTCCCTATAATATCAATAATTACGAATTTCTCATAACATCATTATTGGGCAAATTTGGAGGCCATAGGTGCAAAATAAAATGTTTCCGGATCTAGACTTTCTTCTTTCCCGTTCTCTTGTTCCTGAAAGAAATGCGCCTTTTTATGCTTACTGGGTGATGGCAAGATTACTAATGGGAGAAAGGGTCTGGAGTTTTATTCAGGATCGTTTATAATAACCCTATTGAAAAAGGAGGATTGAAAAGTGGATCAACTCTTCAACCCAAAATCAGTGGTCGTGATCGGCGTTTCAGAGAATCCTAATAATCTGGCTCGAATCATTGTTGGAAACCTTTTCGAATTTCAATTTAAAGGAGAAATCCTTTTGATTGGCCAAAGAGAAGGAATTCTCTACGGCAGGGGAATCTGTACATCGATGGAGGACCTTAAAGAAGGAATCGATGTGGCGGTCATCCTCACCCCTGCTCAAAGCGTGCCAGGGATAGTGGAGGCCTGCGGAAGAAAAAAAATTCGCTGGGCCATCATTGAATCAGGAGGGTTCAGCGAATATTCTGAGGGAGGAGCGGCATTGGAGCAAGAGGTCCTCCGCATCGCCAAAAAATGGGGAATCCGGATCGTGGGACCCAATGGAATCGGAATCATCAATATTGAGAATGGTTTTGTGGTGGCCTTTCCCCCTCTCAATCGAAAGGCCGTCCGCAAGGGAAAAGTCTCCCTCTTAGTTCAAAGCGGTGGGGTATCCCTCACTTACCTTAATCTTCTTTCCAGCGCCAGTGTGGGAATCTCTAAAATTGTGAGCATGGGGAATAAACTGGATCTCAATGAGATTGATTATCTCAAATACCTCATCCAGGATCCCCAGACAGAAATCATTGGAATTTATTTGGAGAGTATCCAGAGAGGAAGGGAGCTGCTCGAGATCGCTCGATCCACCTCGAAACCCATTATCCTCCACAAGGCCAATACGGGAGAAGCAAGCAGAGAGATCGCAAGACTTCATACCGCAGCCCTTGCCAATGACGATCAAGTGGTGGAGGCAGCGTTGAAGCAAGCAGACATCATCAGGGCGAAGGATTTCCGATCCTTTATCAATGCGGTAAAGGTCCTCTCCCTCCCCCCCATGAGAGGGAATGATTTGGTCATCCTCTCCCGCTCCGGAGGGATTGCCATCGTTGCGGCCGATTCAGCACAAAGATATGGATTTCGGCTCTTTCCCATGAAGAAAAGCTTTCAGGACCGGATTCACAGCTATTTCAGGGCTAAGGTAATCCAGCCTACAAACCCTCTTGATCTGGGAGACCTCTTTGATTTCGATCTCTATACAAAGATCCTTGACCAGGTGCTCAAAATTAAGGCGGTCGATGGGATTATTTTTCAACATGCTGCCATTGGCGACGAAATGGTACCCTCTCGAAAGCTGATTCATACCGCAAAGGAACTCTCCCTCCGTTACCAAAAGCCTGTGGCCTTCTGTTATCTGACCGAGGAAGAAGAATTGGCTTTCATTAAAAGGACGTTTGATTACCCCATCTTTATAGAGCCTGAAGACGCCTTAAGCGCCTTGGCGATCTCGAGAGAACACTACCGGAAACGAAACATTTCAAGGGAGAAGCCTCCTTCCTATTCAGTGGATGGCGGTCGAGCAAAGCGTATTATTCAGAAAGCAAAAAAAGAGAAGAGGGATCTCCTTCTTCCGGAAGCTTTCGAAGTCCTTCGAGCTTATGGAATTCCTGTTGCGGATTATCACGTGGTTCAACGAAAAGAAGAATTAAAAATGGCAATAGATAAAATTGGAAGTCCCGTTGTTCTCAAGGTGATCTCTTCCAAATTTTCTCATAAATCCGATGTGGGGGGAGTTATCCTCAATAGGGATGGTTTCTCAGAAGTAGAGAAGGCCTATGAGAAGATGAAAAAACTGGCTCAAGGGGGTTCAACTGGAATCCTCATCCAGAGGATGATTTCAGATGGAAAAGAGATTATTTTGGGAGGGAAACGAGATCCTTCCTTTGGCCCTGTTCTTCTCTTCGGATTGGGGGGGATTTATGTGGAAGTTCTCAAAGAGATTTCTCTCCGGGTGGCTCCGATCAATCGATCCGAGGCTAAGGACATGATTTCAGAATTAAGGGCTTCGGCCATTCTAAAAGGAGTCCGAGGAGAACGGGCTTTGGATATTGAAGCCTTGGTTGAAAATCTTCTCAGACTTTCTCAGTTGATGATGGATTTCCCCGAGATAGAAGGAATTGATATCAATCCTGTGATGGTCATGGAGAAAGGAGCTGTGGCCGTGGACGCCCGCATCCTTTTAAAGGACGCAAAGGGCATAGAGCATGGCGTCTAACAAAAAGCTCAAAGGCTAAGGATTAAATCCGCAATCCAAAATCCGCATTCCGCAATTCCGGATTAGATTCCTAAATTTTCTCCTACCAGAATAACCATCACTTCGGTACGGGTGGGTTTTTTAGCCAGAGTGACATAGATATTACAAATCCGGTCCGGTGAACTGCAATCTTCGCAAACCCCTGTCTCAACACAGGGAGTTTTCCGATTGAGTCGTTTTGCATTTTGTGGAGCGGCCCACTCCCTCACCCTTTTTTCTGCGGCATCAAGATCTTTAACGATCTTGTTCACCCCGCAGACGACCATCGTCTTTTTGGGCCCGATGAATGTGGCGCCGACTCGGTTGCCTGTGGCATCCACATTAAATAACTTCCCGCTTTCAGTAACAGCATTCGTACTCGTAAGGAAAACATCGCAGGTGAAGGACTTTCGAAATAAGTCAAGCCGTTCTTCATCATTCTTTGCCTGCTGTTGAGGCCAGATAAGCTGAACCTTCCTTTTACTCAGGGCTTCCTGTAATCCCAGTTGAGTAAGGGTAACAGACCCCCCTATTCCCACTGTAGCTCCATCCGGAATTCGCTTCATCACTTCCTCAAAGGCTGCCTTTACATCCGGAACAAAGAGGGCTTCAAAACGATTCTTCCTCAATGCCTGGATCGTTCTTTCTACCTGTTTTTCCCGAAACCATTGCTCCCACTGTTCCATTTCTGTCTCTCCATTTCCCCCCACCCGCCCCTCCCCCTCAAGGGGGGAGGGTGAGGGTGGGGGTCTCATTCGGCTCATTCGTTATCATTAATGGCTGGTGAGGTATTTTTTCATCCCATCGGAATTTGCCGTCATGGTTTCTCTCCCTTCTTCCCAGTCTGCGGGACAGACCTGGCCTTCATGGGAGCTGACAAATTGGAAAGCCTTCAGTACCCGCATGGCTTCTGTGACGGAGCGACCTACGGAGAGGCTATTGATCGTGGCGTGCATGACCACCCCCTCAGGGCTGATGAGAAAAAGCCCTCGAAGGGCAACCCCTTCCTCCTCCATGAGGATTCCGTAATCCCGTGCCGTCATCTTATTCAAATCGGAAAGCAGTGGGTAGTTGAGGTCGCCGCCAAGTCCCCCGTCCTCCCGTTTTGTATCCACCCAGGCTTTGTGGACATAAATGGAGTCGACAGAGATGCCGAAGATCTGACAATTAAGTTTGGAAAACTTCTCTGCTTCCGTGGAGAAATTGAGCACCTCTGTCGGACAGACAAAGGTAAAATCGAGCGGATAAAAAAGAAGAAGAACCCATTTTTTTCTATAATCTGATAATTTGTACTTCCCGAATTGCCCATTAGAATAGCCTTCGAGTTCAAAATCGGGTGCTGGTTTGCCAACGAAAGACATGATGAAACCTCCTTTAATAAAATGTTATTTAATCTTAACATCCCGAATCCAAAAATCAAATATTAAAGAGGCCATAATTGTATAGACACTGAAGATAAATCCAACCTTCCCTCCCCTGCCTACCGGCGGGCAGGCTTTGCCAAAGGGAGGAATTACTCCTCTTTGGTAATCCTTTTCCTGTCTTTAGACAGGCAAAGAGAGGGGAGGGGAGATTATTCGTTCTTAAATGGATCGACACCACCCTCTGAAGAGACCACCACCGATGGCATGGGCCGAGTGTTAACATAAAGACGGAAGACATCGGGCCGGGCATAATGACCGACGACATCAAAGTCGTATTTACTCCTGGGGATCTCGTCTAAATCCAACTTAGCCGTTAGAATGCATGCCCCGTCAAAATTTGGTCCCGCCAATAGTTGGCCCAGCGGCCCTATGATACAGCTACCCCCGCGCATCAGAACCGTAGTTGGATCATCCCCCTGGATCGCCGCATAATCCTCCGGGCAATCAGCCCGGGTAAGATACTGGCAGCCGCTAAGAACAAAACAACGGCCTTCGAGAGCGATGTGACGCATCGATGGCAGCCAGGTGTCCCGATGGTCGGCTGTAGGGGCACAATAGAGCTGGATTCCCTGAGCGTACATATGCATTCGAAGCATGGGCATGTAGTTTTCCCAGCAGATGACTGCTCCGATCTTGCCCAGGGGAGTATCGAATACAGGCATGGTCGAACCATCGCCATATCCCCACACCAAACGTTCCATGGCTGTGGGCATCAGTTTTCGATGCTTGCCCATTAACCTTCCATCTGAGGTAAAGAAAAGAACGGTGCAATAAAGCGTGCCGCCGTCACGCTCGATGACACCGATCACCAGAAAAACTCCGGCTTCGGCCGCGGCCTTCCCTAAGGCTTCACAGGCTGGGCTGGGCACCTCTACGGCGCTTTCGTAATAACGCCTGAAATCATCTCGGCCTTTGGGCGTTCGCAACCCGATCCTCGCTCCGAAGTCCAATCCTACGGGATAGGCTGACACGAAGGCTTCTGGCATGACGACCAGTTGCGCTCCTTGCTGAGCCGCCTGGTGGATGAGGGAATGGGCTTTTTCGATGGTTGCTTCCCGATCAAAAACAATGGGGCTATCCTGGACCACAGCAGCATGGACGATTGGCATTTTTATCCTCCTTAAACCAGCGTCATCTAACACGCTGATTAAGAATATACTCGCCAGATTCGATGTTCGTCAAGCCGTTGGAGGTTGAAGAAGAATAACTATGGGATTTCGTAATACTTTAGACCTTTAAAAAAACCACCTCGATAGGGCACCAGTCAGGGGTGCTGTAAAAGCTTTAGAGCGGAAACCTTTTAATGAATGATTGAGAGGGTTTCAAGAGTAACGCAACCCCTGTTTAAATTACCCCCTTTCGGTGGATTAGAATAAAAAATCCGCATTCTAAAGCTTTGGAAGCATTTCTGACTGGTGACCTAACGCTATTCCATTTCAAAACGTGAAGGTGTCATAAAATATTTTGATTGACAATTGTCACCCCACTCAATATTTATAGAGTCAGATATTCCCGACAGATTCCATGGGAATCAACATTTCTTTTAAAGGAGGCTCGTTATGCCGCGGATCGAACAGCCGATTTTCTATTTTGAACAAGCAGGATTTGTGAATACGGATGAGGTTGTGGAGATTGTCTATAATCGATTGAAGGTTGGAGATATTCAAAGTGTCGTAGTGGCAAGCATGCGTGGAGAAACTGGCCTTAAGTTTGCCGAAAAGATGGCTAAAGAGACGAACCTCGTAGTCGTGAGTTCCCACCACGGATACTCTGCGCCCGGAGTATGGAATTTCAAGCCGGAGATTCTCAAGAAGCTGGATTCTTTGGGCTGCAAGGTTGTAAAACAGAGTCATATCTTTTCGGGTTTGGAACGTTCCTTCAGTAACAAATTCTCAGGGGTTTCCCATACCGAGGTTCTCGCAGAATCTTTAAGATGTCTTTTCGGCGTGGGGATGAAGGTGGCGATCGAATGTGCGATTATGGCTGCTGACAGTGGGGCTATCCCCATCGAAAAAACGATTGCCGTGGGAGGGACCTCTTCAAAAACAGGGGCGGGAGCCGATTGCGCCATTGTTGTACGGCCTTCGCACTCCAACAATTTCTTCGACTTTCGGGTCCTCGAAATATTAGCAAAACCCTACAGGAGGGATATCCCCAAATAGAATCTCAGTCTCTCGCGGTCAAAACAGGTTCCACCGCTTAGAACGTGTTGACCCTTCTCTTCGAAGAGCGAAAGATGCCCACAGTCTCGACTTCTTCTGCAGTAACTGCCGGCTGACTTAATTACTTTCTAAACCCAAAAGACTCCTCGCACTTTAAGTGCCTTCTTCGGATCTCCTTCTGTCAAGCACCCATCAAGTGCTGGACTTCACATTTAGCGAAGCCCTCTATGACCCATACAATTTCATATTACCCCCATTTTGAGGGTCTGAAAGTATTCCACATTGTTTTTAATGCAAAACTGAAAGTTAAGTTAACGTAAAAAAGAGATCAAAAGAGCAACACCCACAATGGAGAGTGCGGGGATCCATATAAAACGGTAAACCCCTTTCAGGTCAGCTCGAAAATAATCTTTTGTCAATATCAGACAGAGATGAAACGGTGAGAGTAAATCTCCGCTAATCCCGCTGGCGAAGGCCAATACCATATAATTAAGGAAGTGAGGATCGTTTTGGAATAGAGGAATAAGAACTGGGAAACCGATGGCTATCGGTGCAATGGTTACGCCGGTGATCAGCCCGACCAAAAAGGGAACCAGAATCGCTATCAGCCATAACGGGACGCCGGATGATAACAAGACACTTGAAACCGAATGGATAGCCCCGGATGATTCCAACACTTTCTTAAACCCCATCACAATGGCCACCGTCAGCAAAAGCTCTATGTTGATGCTCTCCCTTAATCCCTTTAAAAAAACCGGCCAACGAATCTTAAAAAAAACGACCATCCCTAAGATGGCCAAAAAGAAAGCATAGGCTAATTCTACTTGAAAGCCGACGACTAAAATGAGACCGAAGAGAAGGGGAGATAAATTATAGAATAATCTCAAATGTGAAATGGTCTTCGATAAAGGCTTAATTCCTGTCGATTTTGAAACCCCCCAAAACCCAAAAATGATGCCGCTGACGATGGCCATAAGTGTGAGCGGAAGATTGATCCACCCTAATTTTCTTACCGGAATCCTTATTAGGGTGGCGGCTAAAATGAGAGAGGGGTAAGTAGGAAACGTATATTGCCAAACGT
>CAWFSX010000056.1:0-51385 GCA_963818595.1 uncultured delta proteobacterium | reverse complement strand
GGTCCCCAACCACAGCGACGATGACAGGGGCGGATCGCAAAAAGTCGAGCGGGTAGGATCCCAGCCACTTCCACCCACTTTTTTCAAGGGCCCACGTTCGACATCTTTCCCCTTCAGAAAAGATCTTTTCCTTAACTTCCTTGTTGGTGACGACAATAAATTCCCAGGGTTGACTGTTGAGCGGAGACGGTGCCCAAGTGCCCGCCTCTAAAATCTTCTCAATCGTGGCCTCATCGATCGAGCCAGGCAGAAAATTTCGGCAACTTCGCCTTTCCTTCATTGCATTTAAGAGATCCATCCCACTCCTCCTTTATTCGAAAAAAAATTATACAGACTAAACTTTTCCCCTTTCTTGACCATTCTATTCATATTACCCTTTCCCCAAATCCCTTGTCAAAAGATTAAAATTTTCTAAAAGGGGTCGCTTGCAGATTTCGATGAAGGCTTATTCAATTTTGATGGGAAGGATAAAAAGGTATTCCTGAATGGCTGGATTCGATCCTCCCTGGTATCGCCCCTATCCCTCTCCCCAGCGCCTGCCTGCCGGTAGGCAGGGGGAGAGGGGAGGTTGAGGGGGGCCTATTGTCAAAAAACTAAACGCGTTTGTATTAGATTCCTTAAATTATAAGTGCCTGTTTACATAATTCCGTTATAAAAATAGGGTTTATCGAATCATCTTTGCAGAGCTTCCGAAGGTTGAGATAGCACATGGGGCAAAGAAAAACCATGGCGTCGGCTTTTACATTCTTCGCATCGTCGATATTCCACTTCTTCACCAACGCTGCCCGGTCCTTATCACGGGCCATGAGTGGGGCACCGCAGCATAGCGCATTGATTCTCTCATACTTACGGGCCGGCCTCTCTACGCCAAGGAGCTCGAAGATTTTATCGAGGTAGATATCCTTTCCCTGCGTGTAGCGTGAGGCGCAGGGAGACTGGTAGGCAACCCGGATAGGATTCTTCTTGAGATGGTCTTTTCTCTTCTTCAGTTCCCGGTAAAGATATTCAAAAATGTGGATCGGACGGAAGGGCACTTTCAAACCATATTCCTGGGCCAGGGTTGTCAGCATTGTGTAACAGTCATCGTGGAAACAGATGACCTCTTTTGCCCCAAGGGCGGCAAGATTGTCGATAAATCGTTTTGCCTCCTTATGGACAGGGCTTGGTTTCCCGAGATGGATGTATCCGACTGTACAGAAGTAGTCTGCACCTTCGACAACCGTCAAACCCTCGAAGAGAGGGTTGTCCAGGAGTTCCCGAACCATATCCCCAACGATACACAGATTCAGAACAGGCATGCCTTCTTTGCCTTTTTTGACCACGGTCGGCAGGCTATGAAGCTTGGCAAAATTCTGCATGGTCTGCTCGGGAATACCCAAGGCGCCCGTCTTCTCTTGGCGCTCATTGATCAGGTCAAAGGGATTTGCCTGTGTTGGACAGACTAGGTTGCATGAGGCGCAGGTCACACAGAGACCCACAATGGGGGGTGTCCTTCCCGGCACGAGATCTTTCATTTCCTGCTGGGCCCGCTCCAGGCCGTAATCGACGTAAGGACAAAACTCCAGACACTTCCCGCAAAAGTCACATTTCTCTTCATAAAACATGATCACCTCCTGTTTTTTATCGTTGCATTATAAGCCATGAATATATGCTTTGTCACCTGCATGTTCAGGATGAACCGGCCCGACATCACCTTTTCCATAACCATGAATACCTTTTCCCGACACGGTCGAGTGATGACATAAAAAGTACCCCGGGCATCAATCCTATCACGGTTTGGATTTTTGTTGTTTCAATTTGGTTGGAGAGCGCCTTGTAGGGAATTAATTTCAGCAATAGAATTCTCGATAGCACCTACGTATCTGCGATGTAAACTAACCTTCAACCTTGATAATTACGGAAAGAAAGCAAGCATGAAGAGAGCTTGCAATAAAAAAGGCAGAGCTGAAATGACCCTGCCTTTAAAAATTGTTTAAGTAAGTAAGATAAAGAGTGAAGTTTTGGGGAACCGTTTATCCTATTTCTCCAAGGAGAGGAAATATCTCATTTTCTGGTATATGTTTGTCTGACCTTCACATCATCGGGCCTATTTTTCGTGTCGATTACCATCTTATTCCCATCATCACTGATTTGGCCCTTGGAATCTAATAGGCCCATCCCTGACATTATCTGAACTTTCTTAAAACCATTTTTATCGAGTTCGCCTCGTGCTCCCTCGGCACCCGGTGGCATATAAGGATTTCCCATCATTCTAATTGCCACAAAAGAGCTCCCTTGTTGAGTTATCATAAAAACATCCCGGGTGGTGCCGCCATACACGCTTTCTATCAAAACATCCCATTCCCCATTTAAGTCCCAAACCACCTCACCATCTGGGGAGTATAATGGTCTTCTTTGAACCTTGGCCATACAGTGTAGATACAAAAATTATTAAGCCAATGAAGCATATCAGCACCAAGAAGGTTTTCTTTACCATACTTCACCACCCTCCCTTACAGTTTAATTTGTTGGGATTTATCGAAGGCCAATAGACAAAACGCCTCCAAAAGGGTATCATGCCCTCCTGGAGGCTTCATATTGGCACCTTCTGGAAACTCATCTGCATACGACACTCCAAAAGGTTAAAGGTTAGGTTTTTGGGTTAACTGAAACTTAGATGAGTTGTTTTCCATGAAACAATTATCATCAAATGTTGAACAAGTCAATCAATAAAGAGCTTTGTGAAAATTATCTTTTTGAGGATTTACACTCGAAAGCTGGTATAACGATCTGGATTCTTACCTTGAAGAGTTCAGGAAGGAAGTATTCCCTGATTTGACAGTGACTGTAAGATCAAATTCTCACTCTCGCAGCATCTTTTAAATTTTGTTAAATCTTTAGCTCCATTAAAAAAGCCCAGGGTAAGAATTCAAGCCATCAGATTATCAGGAAATCAGGACTTTGGTTATCAGGTTTTCCTGATAATCTGATTTTCTGGTACCCTGCTTTCTGGTTGCCTGATATCCTATCTTACCAACTTAGTAAACTTTGCACCTTCAATCGTCGCATTAGCCATCAAACCCTTCTGGCCGAACATGAACGCGATAATGGGTTCTTTGATGTTTACCGTGTCGACAGATTTTCCTTTCCCGACGTCTATAAAAGCCACCGACCCATCCACTCCTGCCTTCCAACCAGAACTCTTGCGAAAATTCTTAAGCGCTTCATCTTGCATGAATACAAGGATTAAGTTCGTCTTTTGAGCGCCGATCTGAAACCCAACCGAACCCGCAGCAAGACTGTAATATTCAACTGTGTTTCCACCAATCCTCAAAGCACCCTCGCCGTATTCACCACCCACGCCAAGTCCTGCTTTGACAATGTTTGGGATGACGAGAACACCCTTTGCGACATTGAGAAATTCTTTCCCGCTTTTGACATGTTGAGGAAAAAGCTTGAGAGCCGAATTGACCTCCCCGTTAATCTCCTTAGCCGTTTTAGCATAGGAGATTGTGGCTAAAGAGACTCCGAAAATGAATGTCAAGCACGCAAAAAAACTAAAATTGTTAAAATTTGTTTTTTCATAATATCCTCCTTTTCTAAAGATTTATTTTGTTTTCTCAATAAATTGTTGAAGGGAGTCGAAGTACTCCTTGAATCCAACGAGCATGATGTCATTGTGGGTCGCTGAAGGGATAATAAGAAGGTCCTTTTCCTTTGTTCCAAGATGCTGGTAGATATCTTTGGCATTTTCAAGAGGGACGAGCCAATCCTGTTCGCCATGGATGATGAGGGTGGGGAGTAATATCTTTTGGATCCTCTCCAGACATTCTTGATCTATCTTCTGCAAGTCCATCCCATGAGCTGGAACCCCGAGGTGTGTCATAATTCTCACGACGCTGGGGAAACCACTTTCAATGATAAGTCCCTTCATCTCCCTTTGATAATGGCTGGCTAGCTCCAAAGCAGAGATACTTCCCAGCGACCTTCCCATGACCCACAGGTCTTTTCGAAGATTTTTTATGGAAAGTTCCTCCCGGACCTTTTTAAAGATGGTATGAGCATCCTGAGCGAGATCCGTGAGGGTCGGGATGCCGCTACTCACCCCATAGCCCCTGTAATCGGCAACGACCAAATTAAGTTCCTTTTGATGATAGAGTGGGGATATCTCATCATAATCGCTCACCACTTCTCCATTCCCATGGAAAAATAAGATCCATGGCCATTCATGATGCCCCATGTAAAAACGACAGAAGATAGAAGCACCCTCCCCGACCTCTACGGAGAGGTCAAAGCCATTTTGGGGGCAAAAGGTGAAATCCTTGCGGGGATAAAAAATGAATCTCAGTATGGAGGGGTGGTCGATCAGAGAATAATTAATCATCGATTTGAATTTAGCATTAAAAGGAAGAATAGGGAAGAGGGAGTTTTACTATAATCCCACTGTTACGAGATATGAAATCCGCAGATCCGACAGGAATGTCATCAAAAATCTTATCAAGCGGATTTTCCAATATTTTTACAGGGAAGGGTTAAGATCGCTATCCTCGATGATTCATTGTTCTCTCCAAGGGATTTTTATGGTTAGCGGGGGCCGTTAAGGTTACCGCTATAAGATTTTTTCCGACATCCCTGTCGGATCATGGCACCTTCGAACAAAGACTGAGAAGTTACGTTTCACTTGACCAGCGGGCAATGGGCATGGTAAATGATATAAAAATAAGAAAGGAGTATAACGATGGGAGAAAAAATACCAACGCGCCAGGAAGCCTTAGAACTTCTGCATCAATATAACGAGGGCGATAGTTTGCGCAAGCATGCCTATGCGGTCGAAGGGGTGATGCGTTACATCGCGAAGAAGCGCGGCGAGGACGAAGAGAAGTGGGGAATCATCGGTCTTATCCATGATCTCGATTATGAAAGGTTTCCTGACCAGCACTGCTCCAAGACAGGGGAGATCCTCCGGGAGCATGGGTGGCCAGAGGAATATATTCGGGGGGCGGTCTCTCACGGATGGGGGATATGCTCGGACGTCATCCCCCAGACAGCACTGGAAAAAGCCTTGTACGCCATCGATGAACTCACTGGACTCGTGGTGACCACCGCCTTAATTCGTCCTTCAAAAAGTGTCCTGGATGTTCAGGTAAAGTCAGTGAAAAACAAATGGAAGGACAAGAGGTTTGCAGCCGGTGTGGATCGGTCAATCATCGAAAAAGGGGCGGGGATGCTGGGAGTCGGATTGGATGAACTGATTGATGATACGATCAAGGGGATGCAGGAGGTGGCCGAAGCCATAGGACTGAAGGGCAATCTAGGGTAATCTTCATTTGTCTAAACATCCAGCAGAGAATAGCAACAAACCCTTCACCACAGAAAACCAAAAAAAGATCAAATTTCATCTTCAACATAGTCTCGATTTACGGTGGTCATAAACAAATAGAGACTGAGCTTCCATCGCAGCAAAAAGGGAATGGCAAGATATATCGGAAACGCCAAAAATTTTAACCCCTTATGACAAAATTTGTCCTTTTAGTTTTTTTAAAGTATATCAGGTTATAAGAACGTGTGGAATAATAGTAAGTTACAATAGTTACCTCACCTTGGCATCAAATATGCACGATTTTACACCTAAATGGAAAATAATTTTTTTTCAGCAGACAGTGATAAGGATTTTTTCTTCTCCTTTCTAGACAGAGATCAAAAAGAGGAATCCAAATCCAATGAGGAAATTCCTTCCAATGGACAGAAGGGACTTCCCATGTCTCTTTATTACGTTGAACTGGTCAATCAAATTAAAGGCAGTCTTTCCGCCATGAAAGCCTTTGCTTTTCTTTCGCGCGATCAGTTCAAGGACCAGGAATTGGGAGAGCATTTTTACAAAATTGTTAATAAAGATATCGAGAAGACGATTTCTTTGTTGGACTGTTTTAATGATTATCTCAATCTCAGCACCCCCTTTGTAAAAAAAGACACGGTGACCACCCTTGTTGAAGAAATGATCAAGAAGCATGAGAGTCAATTTGAGGAGAAAAATATTAAAATCATAAAAAAGCAGTTTGAAAATGAACTTCCAGAAACCTCCGTTCCTGATGAACAGTTAAGATATATTTTAGACTCTGTCATTCAATATACCCTCCTTTCGATTCCTTCCAATGGGAACATTGGATTTTTGACGAGATTATTCGATATCGAGGCTCTAAAAGGTAAAGAAAGGGGTCAGCTTCAGAAGGATGGAAAATACCTTGAGATTCTGGTTGTTTCTACAGGTTATGAGAAGGCGGGTGAAGAAGTTGGGGTTGTCCAAGAAATTTCAAATCATTTTCAGCAAGAAGAGGCGATTGAGTTAATCTTAAAGTTAGCGAAAGAGATTATCAAAAAGAATAAAGGGATGATGAGATATAAAGTCTATGAAGATAAACCGATGACCTTTATTTCCCTAATCTTACCCATTGAAAGAAGAAATATTATCCATTATCCCTCCTTGGAAGATCGACTGAAGAAGACGGGAGGGATTGAGAAATAGACTGTGAAAAAAATTTATCCTGACTTTTGAATCATTGGGAGTGTGGAGGATTCGATGGAAAATTCAACTTATTTTAGAGAAAGAAGGAGGTATCCTCGATCCATGGTGGACCTGCCTCTTGAATATCGGATGAAGGATCTCCCCCATGCCCATGGAGGGCTCGTGGTCAATGCGAGCGAGGAAGGGCTTCTCATTCATTCCATCAAGGACATGCCCGTCGGCCTAAAATTAAATATCATCGTCCTCTTCCCCAAGGGATTCGAGCTAGCCAACTTCGAAGTGTCCGGCGAGATCGTGTGGAAAGACTACCATGCCTATGGCGATAGTGAAGGATTTCAATATGGGTTAAAAATTATTCAGATCATCGAGGAAGATCATTCGAAACTGAAACAGCTTCTCAACGATCTATTTCAACCAGACGAGATCTTCTATAATGTTTAAAGATCCCCTCTCTCGCCTGTCAGCTCATATTAAAAACAAGGATTCCATCCGCTCTAAATCTTTCCTTCAATCACCGTAGCGATATGTCGGACCATCTGGCGATATACATCGAGGAAGATTTCAGGAGAGAGGAAGTAGGAAGGGTTTTCTTCGTAAAAGGAAGAGATGAGTTTCTGGGCCGCCCCATCAATATCTCGGGTCGAACGATAAGCCTCCTCCATCTGGACACGATTTATCTTTGCCTTCTCAATCGATTTTGAAATGAACTCCCGAGCCTCTTCTCCAATGATATAACCATAGTGGTCAGCACAATAATAGTCCACTTTAAGATCCTTTAGCCGTTCGAGGCTTTGTTGATACTTAGTATAATTAGAATTTCCTGAGGTGACGATCGTTTGATCAAAAGGGATGCCCCCTCCATCTGTGGGAAACAGAGCCTTTAACTTAGGAATATAAGCTGCAATACAACATGACGAATGGCCTGGGATCTCCAGGATCAAGACTTCTAAGCCTCCCAAATCCATTCGGTCTCCCTCTCGGATGGTTTTACCAGAGACGTCGTTTCTCCATTCCAAATCGTAGGTGGAGTAGACCTCTTCTTTTTTCATTCTTTTTGCCACGTTTCGACTAAACTCATTGATCGTCAGGACAGCCTTGTCCATCCGGAGGATCTCCCAACCCCTTTCCGAGGCATAGACCTCCATCTCTGGATGACGGCGCTTGAAGAAGGGGATAATGCCCACATGATCGAAATGGGAGTGAAGGACGAGGAGTTTTTTAATCCGGTTCTCGTCTATGTTAAATTCTTTGAATTGTTGGAGGATATCTGAAACGATGTAGCTCATCCCTCCGCTCACCATCATCGAACCATCGTCTCCCTCCAGGAGATAAACCCCGGATTCCTCTCGGCCTAAGAACCAAATTCGCTCATGTACTTTTCCTGGTTTTCGAATCCTCATCTCATCCTTTCTCCCGTAGCGCCCCCATTTATTGGGGCGGAGTTCCCCTCACCCCCTCCCTCTCCCCGTAGGGGAGAGGGGAAGGGTGAGGGGTTAGGTTTTTGAAATAGGGCGCAGGCAAGTAAGAAGATTGAAAAAGCAGAACAACACCATGCAAAAACATCACCGTGTAGGGTGTAAAAGGTTTTATCTTTTGATAGGCGGATCATTCCATTCATCGCCTCCTCTGTAAAGATCCCTCCTTGTCTTAAAATCTTTCCTCGGGGATCGATGAAGCCTGTAATCCCAGTATTGGCGGCCCTGGCAATGAAGACTCGGTTCTCCACTGCCCTGAATGTGGCCATGGAGAAGTGCTGGTAAGGAGCAGAGGTTTTTCCAAACCAGGCATCGTTCGTCATCGTCACCAGAAAGTTCGCCCCTTTTTTGACAAATCTTCGACAGAGGTCTGGAAAGATGATTTCAAAACAGATGAGGACCCCAAAACGACCTTGCGGGATTGTGAAATTATAGACCTCTTCCCCAGATTTAAAGTCTCCAATCCCTTCTCCCAGAGACCCGATGAAGAAAAGAAGATCTTGCATCGGGACATACTCTCCAAAAGGGACGAGGTGAATCTTGTCGTACTTTCCTACTAACTCCCCTGAAGGAGAGAGCAGATAGGCGCTGTTGTAATGGTTCACTTTTCCCTTCTGAATTTTATAAGAGGGGGTTCCAAAGAGGAGAAAAGTGTTTGTCCTCTTCGGGACATCCAGCACAAAGGGCTGATATTCCTTGGCATCCTGAAAAAAGAAGGGAGTGGCTGTTTCCGGCCAGATGATGAGATCTGGCTTTTCTTCTGAAACCCGTAAAGAAAGCCTATCGTAAATCTTCAATGTCTCCTTCTGAAAAGATTCGTCCCATTTTATGGATTGATCGATATTCCCTTGAACCAATCCAATCTTTAAGGAAGGGTTTTGAATCATTTGACGATCGATTGCTTTCATCTTCCCATATCCATAAATGAGAAAACCTAAAAGAAAGATAACCGTGATGATGACTTCCTTAAAGGGAAAGGTCTTTTTTGCCCACTGATGAACCACCTGAAAAAGGGTGGCATTGACCAAAAGAATGACAAAGGAAAGACCGTAGGTTCCTGTGATATCAGCCATCTGGATAAAAGGGAGATTGAGATATTGAGAATAGCCTAAATTGGCCCAGGGGAAACCGGTCAGAAGGAAGGAACGAAGGTATTCCAAGGTAACCCAGAGGACAGGGGTGAAAAGTATGGTTTGAAGCCCTGAGCGTATCTGGATGAGGCGGGTGAGGAAAGTGAAGGCGCCGATAAAAAGGCTCAGGTAAACCACCAAGAGCAAGAGGATGAGGCCACTGATGATCAGAGGGATGTTGCCATAAGTGTGGACTGCCACAATAATCCAATAAATAATTCCGAGAAAAGAGATGATGCCGGTTAAAAACCCAAGCTTGAAACTATCGACTAATCCTTTCCCCCCTATGGAATAGAGAAGGGGGACCAGAGCAAACCAGGCCAAAAATTCGAGATCAAAATAAGGGAAGGAGAGGATGAGGAGAATTCCTGAGAGGAGACTCAAAAGGATATCCCTTTTTTTCATGGTTCCCATCGTAAGAGAAAAATGTGAATTTTTCAATGTCGATTTGAATTTCCAAAGGGATTTGTTAGAATAAGGCCTGATGAGGATTTTATTGGTTGAAGATGACAAAGGGATTGTTCGATTTGTTAAAAAAGGACTATTAGAAAATTCTTTTTCGGTCGATGTGGCATCCAACGGAGAGGAAGGCTTGGAATATGCCCTCCATAAAGGTTATGACCTGATCGTCCTCGATATCCTGCTTCCAAAATTGGATGGAAGGGAGGTTCTGAAAAAGATCAGATCCATGGATATTCAAACCCCGGTCATTTTTTTGACAGCAAAGGATTCGGAGGCCGATATTGTTCATGGTTTAAATTTGGGAGCAGATGATTACCTCACCAAACCTTTCTCTTTTAATGAATTACTCGCAAGGATTCAGGCGATCCTGAGAAGAGGTAAACCCATAAGCTCCCCTTCAAGATTACAACTGGCTAACCTCATTTTAGAACCTGATGGCCATCGCGTTTATCGGGAAAAAGTTAAGATCGAACTCACCCCGAAAGAATATGCTCTTCTCGAATTTTTCATGAGACACCTGGGGGAGATCGTCACCCGGACGATGATCTCCGAAAAGATCTTCGACTATCATTTCGACACCTCAACCAATGTCATCGATGTCCATGTCTCACATCTTCGGAATAAGATCGATAAAGATTTTGAGCCGAAGCTTCTCCATACTTTGAAAGGGGTTGGATATGTCCTCGAAGATCGGGGGTAAGTTTTACCGAAGGACCGACTTCAAGATGACCCTCTGGTATGTGCTCACCTTTTTAATTTCTGCTTTGATAATCTGTTCATTCCTTTACCTAAGACTGAAGCACCAACTCCTCAAAGAAATCGATCAATTTCTTTTTGATGAGACACAAGAAATGGAGAGAGTTTTATCTCATGAGTCCAAGGAGACCTATTCGCTGATGAGATTCGAGGATGATGTGATGACCCGAAAGCATTATCCTTTCGTGTTTCAGATCTTGGACCCAGATGGAAAAACCCTCTACATTTCAAAAGACTTTCGCAGAATCGGATACGAACTTAAAGAGATGGTGCTAATCAACGCCAGAAATAAGAAAGGTACCCGGGAGGAAATTCGTTCCCCGAGGAGAAGGACACCCTATCGTATCATCAGCACCCCTGTTTATCGGGATGGGAAGCTCACTGAAATTATTCAATTGGGGACCCATCTCCGTTTTGTAAGAAAAAACCTCTCTCATTTCAGAAATAATATATTGATAGCCCTTCTGATCGTATTGGTATTGGGGGCACTGGGAGGGTGGGTACTGGCCAGAAGGTCCCTTTCTCCGGTCGGTTATATCGCCTTGAAGGCCCGAAACATTACCTCCGAAAATCTGAGTGAGAGGTTGCATCCGAGAGGGACAGATGATGAGATGGACGATCTTATCCGGACCATCAATGGAATGATTTCCAGATTAGAGAGCTCTTTTAAGCGGATGGCAGAATTTACCGCCGATGCCTCTCATGAATTGAAGACCCCCATTTGCGCCATGAGAGGAGAAGCTGAGGTGCTTCTCTCGAAAGGGAGGCCGGCCGAGGAGTATCAGGAAGGGTTGGCCCATTTTATAGAGCAATTTGACCACTTGAATCAGATGATCAATGATTTAATCCTCCTTTCTAAGTTCGACACTTCTCAGGTGGAATTGAAAATGGGTCCACTAAGATTGGACCTCCTGATCAAGGAGCTGTGCAATCTCTTCCAAGTCCTTGCTGATCAGAATAAGATTGCTCTGGAAATGGTTACCATCGAAGAGGTCACCGTGATAGGGGATAAAGTGCGCCTTCAGCAACTCTTTACCAACCTGATTGACAATGCTATTAAATATACTTCGAGAGGGTCCATTCATGTCACGGTTGAAAAGAATAAAGATTCTGCCCTCGTCAAAATAAGGGATACTGGAATTGGCATCCCCAAAGAGGAGCAAGAGAAGATCTTCAAGCGTTTCTATCGAGTGGATAAATCCCGATCAAAGGAAACCGGTGGGGTGGGCCTGGGATTGAGCATCGCGGAATGGATTGTACACGCCCACCATGGAAGGATCGATGTTGAGAGCGAGTTAAATCAAGGTTCTACCTTCACGGTCTACTTACCCATTCACAACATCTAACCCTTCACTTCCCAAAGATTAAGAAATCTTAATTTAATTTTAATTCTTCTCTAATGTTTCCGTAGTAGTATTCTTGCTATACATAATGGAGGGTAAAAATGTTAAGATTTAGATGGATCTATCACCTGAGTAATTTATGGGTTAATATAACACCTTGAGACCCTGGAAATGGAATGGTCAAATGAAAATATGAAATCCCTAAGGAGGAAAAAATGAGAAAACAATTTTACATCATTTTGTTGGCAATGGCATTGGCAGTAGGAATGATTTTGTTAGAACAGGCTCTACCATTAGGCAACAATGCTTATTCAGCCTCTAGTAGAAATAAAGCGTTTACTGATTCCTTTATGATGGAGGCCTGCGATGGTTTTTCTTCCAGAGGAGAGAATCCATACTTCATTTTGAGGCCCAGGTTATCAGCTTACGTTGGAAGGGATTGATAAGAAGCAGAATATTCACTTAACGATCACCGTCCTGGATGAGACGAGAAGATTCGAAAATCTGGACATCGGCGGTGGGGTGGTAACGGACGTGGTGACCAGGATTGTAGAGGAACGAGAGACCATAAACGGGGTATTGGCCGAGGTCTCAAGGAACTATTTTGCGATATGCGACCGCACGAACAGCGTGTTTTACTTTGGAGAGGATGTGGAC
The DNA here is from genome assembly GCA_963818595.1 of uncultured delta proteobacterium. Classification (GTDB taxonomy): domain Bacteria; phylum Desulfobacterota; class BSN033; order BSN033; family UBA1163; genus UBA1163. Next base: position 39,060 of record CAWFSX010000056.1, on the reverse strand, counting down.
ATCTATGAAGACGGCGTGATTGTCAGTCACGAAGGGGCCTGGCTGGCTGGAGTGGATGGAGCCAGACCAGGCATCATCATGCCAGGGGTGATCCTATTAGGAGGGAGGTATTATCAGGAAATAGCACCGGGAGTCGCCATGGACAGGGCGGAAATCATAAGCATGACGGAGTCCGTACAGGTTCCAGCGGGGACGTTTGCAAACTGTTTGGAAACCTATGAGACATCGGCCATAGATAGGAAGGCCAAAGGATACAAGTTCTATGCTCCGGGAATCGGCCTCGTAAAAGACGACGTCTTGGGATTAACGGATTACGGGATGGTTCCTTAAAACCAGTAGGTTATTGTAGATAATCTTACTGGATTCAGTAAACCCCGTATATCCCCACCCTAAAGGATGGGGCTTTTCTTTATCCTTAGATTTGAAATTGCCTTCATCCCCAGTCTGAAGACTGGGGCTTTCGGGATTATACGGGGTAAACAGCGACCAAAGAAAAGTGTCGTTGCGAGTCGAAGCAATGACACTCTGTGGTATGTCTACTTAATGACTCAGGAACTCCTTCATCACAAACATAAGAATGGCAAGAAGGCAGACATAAACTGAAGGAATTTCTGAGCGTATAGCATCCCACCATTTAAACCCTCCTGATTTAGCCAGATTCAGGCCTTTAAGATTTGGAATCCATCGAGGGACCTCACTTAAATAAGTCGAATACTCTGTTCCCCATCTTTTCAAAAGCTTTTTCTCTTCGAAAAGCGCAACGAGATGATAGAGGATAAAGAGATACAAAATGATTAAAGGTACAATCCAAATCAATTCCGAAAGGATGGAAAGTCCTGCTGCAATAATAATGTTTCCGATATAAAGAGGGTTCCTCACGATTGCATAGGGTCCTGTTTTGATCAGTTTTTTCCCCTTCTTTTTCATCCATGGCATTCTCTTTCCAATGTGTTTTGTCGCCCAAAGTCTGATCGAAGCCCCAACGAGGATAATAATAATCCCCAATGGCCAGACGATTAAGTCATCTTCCCATTCCTTGTGGAAGGTGATTGCCATGAAGCTAAATGGAGGGATATAGGCAAAACCCCTGTATGCATAAAGTTCCTCCAGAACCCAATCTTGAACCGAATAAGACATGTTCTTCCTCCTTTACCCCGTATAATCCCCAAAGCCCCATTCTTCAAACCGGGGATGAAGGCAATTTCAAACCTAAGGATAAAGAAAAGCCTCGTCCTTTGGGCCGGGGATATACGGGGTTTGCATTTTTGTGGGGATTATAGATTACCTTGGATTAAAAAGCGGTTAAGGCAGGATTAATTTTTCTTAAGGGTGTCCAAGGAGAGATAAGAATCTTCCCATGCTGGATTTGGCAAAGCACTCTCTAACCTTAAGAAATCTTAATTTAAATTTAATGTCAGCTTAATCTTCGATTTGTTAAACTTATTTCATATTTACAAGGGGATATTGCGCCATCAGGGAGAGGAAATTTTGGCCAAAAAGGGATCAGCATTTAAAATCACCAATTTTCACCTCAAAAAGGACTACCTCTCGAGGAGGTGGCAAGTTTGACTAAGATGGAAGGGGGGACCTGGACGAAGGATAGAATCTTTTTCCTCTTCATCATACCCCTATTTCTTTATATCTTCCTATTACCCGTCATGCCTTTAATGGAGCCTGATGAAGCCCGTTACAGTTGTATCCCAAGTTTCATGAACCATACAGGGGATTACATCACCCCCCGCTTACATCATGTGGTTTACCTTGAAAAACCTCCTTTGTCCTATTGGGCAACGGCACTGTTATTTAAAATATTTGGAGAAAATGAATTCTCATCGCGGTTATTTACCGCCCTTTGTGCTTGGGGATGTATCTTCCTCGTCTATCGTATAGGGGCCTTTTTCCATGACGAAAAGACCGGACTCTACTCGGCTGGGGTGTTGAGTACATTTCTACTTTATTCGATCCTTGGGAAAATAAATATCTTAGATATGCCCCTCACTTTCTTCGTCTGTCTTGCCACCTGGGCAGGATATCGGTACTTTGCTAGAGACTGTCAGAAGAAAGGCTGGCTTTATCTCCTCTATATCAACAGTGCCCTTGCCTTTCTGACGAAAGGGTTGATCGGAGTCCTCTTCCCTTTTTCCATCATGATCCTATGGCTTTTTATTTCTAAAAGAGGGCATGATGTGTTAAGACTCTTTTCGCCGGTGGGGGTAGCCCTCTTTCTTCTTATCTCATGTCCATGGATCATTTTGGTTCAAAAAGCCAATAAAGACTTCTTATGGGGTTTTTTCATCCATGAGCATTTTTTGAGATATACCGCGACAAATGGTAGTCGAAACCATACCATTTTGTTTTATGTCCCCATCGCCGTTTTAGGGACTTTGCCATGGTCTGCTTTTTTATTGAAGGCTTTAAAGGAAGGAGTAGAGAAAAGGACCCCTCTCTTTAGGGCCACAGAGAAACACTTCCTCTTGGTATGGATCTTCTTCATCTTTATTTTTTTCTCTTTTTCTTCATCCAAACTGATTCCTTACATCGCCCCCATCTTCATACCCATTGCCATTATCTTGGGTCATCTTTTTAGGTTGTATGAAGATCGGAATATCACCTTGGAAAAGAAAAGAGGCAAAAGGTTTCTTTATGATTTACCCATTATTTTAATGTCCCTCTTGTTCATCGCCATACTCCTTTTGCCATTCTTCATAAAAAATTTAAACCTGGGTGCTTATCAGGTCAACCTCCATTTTGGAAATGGGTGGGGATTAATCATCTTGCCCATGTTATTTCTGGTGATGATGATCTTCCTCCCTCCTCTGGTTAGAAGGAAGTGGGGAAGAGGTTGGTTTTTCACAGTCACCATCCTTTCAGCCTTTTTCTTGGTATCCATCCAATTTACGATTTCTCATTTTCTAACTCCCTACAAATCTGCCTATCCTGTTTCCAAAGCCATCCGTGCATTGCTCCCTCCAAATCAGGAGGTGTATCAATTTAGGACCTCTCTTTATGGAATTGAGTTCTATAATAAGATTAGGACGCCCCTGGTTGGCCGATATGGAGGTGGAGAACTGGATTTTGGTATTCATCAACTTTCTCCTGAAGAGAGATCCCATTATTACTTATTAATTGGAAGGTTTTATCATCTTTGCAAAGAAAAAGGTGACATTTACTGTGTAACGCAAGGTAAAGAAAATGTAGAGGAATTGAAAAAAGAGGTTTCTACCCATGAAGTGATCTGGAATAATGGAGTATACTATCTTTTACGATTATGATGTTAATTCCCCGTCAAGATTTGGATTGTAACTTATGGAAATCAGAAAAGAATTTTTGCCTTTGAGCAGGCCTTCAATAGGTGAAAAGGAAATAGAGGCGGTTTCCTCTTGCTTAAGATCGGGTTGGATCACGACAGGCCCCCTCTGCAAGGGGTTTGAGGAGAAGTTCTGTCAACTCACAGGTGCCTCATATGCCCTTTCCGTTTCGTCTGGCACTGCTGGCATGCACCTCATGTTGCTGGGCCTGGACTTAAAACGAGGGGATGAGATCATAACCCCCTCGATGACCTTTGCTTCCACGTTGAATATGATTACTCTTTGTGGAGCCAAGCCCGTTTTTGTCGACATCCATTATGATACCTTAAATATAAACGCTGATCTGATTGAGGGGAAAATCACTAAAAGAACGAGAGGGATCATCCCTGTCCATTTTGCAGGGTCCCCTGTCGATATGGATAAGATATTAAGTATTGCCAAGAAGTATGATCTATTTGTCATTGAAGATTCGGCGCACGGACTTGGCACGTATTATAAGGGTGTCCATATAGGAGGATTTGGTCAAAGTGCTATCTTCTCCTTTCATCCGCTTAAAAACATCACAACCGGGGAAGGGGGCATGGTCACCCATAATGATGATCACCTCGAAAGCCAATTGAGACTTCTTAGATTTCATGGGATTGAAAGGGATGCCTGGAAGAGGTACGGCAAAGGAGGGAACCCCGAATATGACGTTAAAATGGCCGGATTTAAATATAATTTAACGGATATCCAGGCCGCACTGGGTCTTGCCCAACTGTCCAGATTGGAGGAACTTAACAGCCGAAGAAGACAGTTAGCTGATCTATACAGGAGAGGGTTAGATGGGGTGGAGGGGTTGGAATTACCAGGGGTACCGACCTACTCGCACATCCATTCCTGGCACCTTTTTGTCATCAAAATCGTTTCTATGGATCGAGAACGTTTTTTGCAAAAATTATCCGAATACCAGATCGGATATGGGATCCATTTTCCAGCTGGGCATCGGTTAAGCTATATTCGGGAACGATATAAGGTCAAGAAGGGAGAGTTGAAAGAAACAGAACGCGCCAGCACCCAATTAGTGTCTCTGCCTTTATTTCCTGACATGAAAGAAGATGATGTTTCCTATGTATGCGAGGCCGTTCGGGAAATCTTAACCTAAACATTGCACAAAATCGGCAGGTGAGTGTGCTTCTAAAACTTTATAATGCGGTTACATTTATATTTTATGGGGAACACACGATTTTACCTAAGGTAGCCTTTGAGAATGTTTGGAAACCGGTAGCCATGCAATACGATAAAAGGTGCCGCTATAAAGTTTTTTGCAGCATACCCGACCTGCCTTTGCACACTGTGTTTTCTATAACAACCTTGAAGTTAAAAGATGGATAAAGAGATGATGGTTTCTCTGGTCATTCCGATATACAACGAGGAGGCAAACTTATCCCATCTGATTGAGCGACTCAGATCGGTCATGCAAAGGATGGGAAAGAATTATGAGATTATTTTCGTGGATGACGGGAGCCGGGATAACACACTTTCGATCTTGAAAAGTTTCTTGACCTATCCAGAAATAAGGGTAGTGGAACTGACGAGAAATTACGGGCAACATGCAGCCATTTTTTCAGGGTTTTCCGTCGTGCAAGGTGACATCGTGATCACATTGGATGCGGACCTCCAAAATCCTCCAGAGGAGATTCCAAATCTTGTAAGGGTGATGGAGGAAGGAGACTACGATGTGGTGGGGACAATCAGAAAAGGACGAAAGGATTCCTTCTTCAGGACTTTTCCATCTCGCATCATCAATGGGGTCACACGGAAGATCACGAAGGTGAACATGTCAGATTGGGGGTGCATGCTACGAGCTTACCGGAGAAATATTGTGGACCGGATGGTGAACTGTCATGAACACTCGACATTCATCCCAGCACTGGCGACCTACTTTTCTAAAAAAGTAACAGAGATTGAGGTGGCTCACGAATCGAGGTATGGCGGAGAATCCCATTACTCCCTGCGAAAGCTCATCAATCTCCAGTTTGACTTGGTGTCTTCATTCTCTGACTTTCCATTGAAGTTTATCATGTATGCGGGCATCGGGATGGCATTCTTGGGAATCTCCTTTGGTATCTTATTGGGGATTGCCCGCTTGGTTTATGGTGCACACTGGGCTGCCCAAGGTATCTTCACCCTCTTTGCGATCCTCTTTGCCTTCATTGGTTTTCAGTTTTTTGCTCTGGGGGTGATGGGTGAATATATTGGGCGAATATACAGGGAAGTGAGGAAAAGACCAGAGTACATGATTGAGAGGATTTATCCCACAAATGAAAACCGTCGTATTTGCGTATCATAATATAGGCGTTATTGGTTTAGAGGCGTTAGTGCAGAAGAAATTCGATATTCGGGCGGTTTTCTCCCATCTCGATGATCCTGGTGAAAACATTTGGTTTGGCTCGGTGGCCGAATGGGCGAAGAAAAATCAGCTCCCCGTGTTCTGTCCTCAGAATGTCAACACGCCCGAATGGATCGAAGTGATCCGTAACATCTCACCCGAAGTTATTTTTTCATTCTATTATCGAAACCTTTTGAGTCGGGACATCTTAATGATCCCATCCGCAGGTTCCTTTAATCTCCATGGATCATTACTCCCCGCCTACCGGGGCCGGTGCCCGGTCAATTGGGTTCTTGTGAAGGGGGAACAGCGCACGGGTGTCACCCTACATCACATGGTCGAAGGACCCGATGCAGGAGATATTGTTGGACAGAAAGAAGTGGCCATTGAATTTGAAGATACTGCTTACACTCTCTATCAAAAACTTTGTGTGAAGACAAAGGAGCTCCTTGAAGAGGTGCTTCCGCTCATCAAAAAAGGAATAGCCCCCCGCGTAGCGCAGAACTTAAAGCAAGGGAGTTATTATGGAGGGCGGAGGCCTGAGGACGGAAAGATAGATTGGGGTTGGCCGGTCATGAAAATTTACAATTTGGTGAGGGCGGTCACGGAACCCTACCCGGGGGCCTTCGCCTATCTGCCCGATGGCGAGAAGTTGTTCATCTGGTGGGCCCTTCCTGAAAAAGGAGGCGTCTCGAAAAGCCCTGAAGGGGCATTAGAGTTTGAAGAGGACGGTGTGTTTGTCAGGGCATCGGATGGGAGGCTGAGACTCTTGGATATTGAAGTGGGGGAGAAGAGGATGAAGGCCCATAAGATCTATGAATTTTTTAAAAAACAAGAAGGGGGAATTTTAAAATGAAGATCCTGATATTAGGCGTCAATGGTTTCATCGGACATCATTTAACCCAGCGAATCCTTGATACAACGGATTGGAGTGTCTACGGGATGGACCTCACCTTCGACAGGCTGGATAAAGTCATCCAGCATCCTCGGTTCCACTTTATCGAAGGGGATGTCTCAATCAACCGGGAATGGATTGAGTACCACGTCAAAAAATGTGACATCATCATTCCATTGGTGGCCATCGCCACTCCGAAGCTCTATCTGACCAATCCGCTAGGTGTCTTCGAGCTCGATTTCGAAATGAATCTCAACGTTGTGAAGCAATGTGTGAAGTATGACAAAAGGGTTGTCTTTCCTTCTACATCAGAAGTTTATGGCGCTTCTTTAGATCCTGAATTTAAAGAAGATGAAACCTTTCTTGTCCTTGGACCCATCCATAAAGAACGATGGATCTATGCGTGCTGTAAGCAACTTCTCGATCGAGTGATTTACGCCTATGGCACCCGCGGACACCTGGAGTTTACGTTATTTAGACCTTTCAACTGGATCGGCCCAAGATTAGATTCGCTGGATGCCGCCAAAGAGGGAAGCTCCAGGGTGGTGACACAGTTCATAGCAGAACTGCTGATGAAGAATTCCTTATCACTGGTAGACGGAGGGAATCAAAAGCGATGTTTTACTTATGTGGATGATGGGATAGACGCATTGGTGAAAATCTTAGAAAATAAGGATAACTGCTGTAAGAATCAAATCATCAATATCGGTAACCCCGAAAATGAATGTTCTATAAGAGACCTTGCCTATCTTCTGAAACGAATCTTTATGGCCCATCCGAAGCATAGAGACGACAAGGTTTTTTCCGAAATCGTTGAAGCGTCTTCGGATTCGTATTATGGGAAAGGTTACCAGGACATCACCACCCGAAAACCCAATATCGAAAAAGCTAAAGAGCTTCTTGGATGGACACCCAAGATTGGGCTTGAGGAATCCCTCAAGAATACACTCTATGCTTTCTTAGAAGAAAATAAAAACCCTGCCAAAGTCAATGAACATCCGAAAACCCAACCTCGAAAAGGGCAAAGAGCTTTTTGGATAGGATACCCAAGATCGGGCTTCAGAGGGAGCTCCCTTAAAATAGATCGCTTCTGAATGCCTCTCTCCTAAGGAAGAATCAATTGAAAACCTGGTTGGGTCAATGAATAGTAAAAACATTTTAGGTCTTAAAATCGACGTTGATACCTATATCGGCATGAAGCGAGGTGTCCCACGTCTTCTATCCATTTTAGCCCGTTTTGGTATTCAAGCAACGTTTTATCTAAGTATGGGACCGGATGCCTCAGGGAGGGCCGTCCTTCAATTGGTAAAAAATCCGCGATTTCTAAAAAAAATGTTAAGAACGAATGCGGGCCGTCTTTATGGAATAAAGACGGCCCTGTATGGTACTCTGCTTCCCTCACCCATGATTGCGCTTTCTTTTCCAGAACTCGTTGAGCAAATTATTTCAGCGGGGCATGAAGTGGAATTTCATGCTTGGGATCACCGAAGATGGCAAGATGAACTTTATACACGATCCTCTGGATGGATCAAGGATTGGTTTGAAAAGGGTATCTCAGCTTATCGGAAACTGGTGAAGAAGGAACCCTCCTCTTTCGGAGCACCTTCTTGGCTCATCGACGACAGGGTGCTGGAAATTATAAGAAGATACCCTTTTCGTTACCTGAGTTGTACACGGGCGAAGGAACCTTTTATTCATGACATATCGGGTTTGATAGAAATTCCCTCGGATCTCCCCTGTTTCGAAGAAATCGGTGTTCATCAAGGTGTGTCAAGGATTCTTCAAATTCTGAAGAACGGGGGAATGCACGTCCTCCCCGTCCATGCCGAGGTAGAAGGAGGGATATGGGACAAGTATTTCATCGAATTATGCGAGAAGCTACGAAGCACGAATTTTCAGATTCTTCCTCTTTCTAAAATATGGGCGCTTCTGGAGTCCGAAGCATTATCCGTGCGAAAATACCGTATGGAGCTATTACCCGGGCGATCCAGTCCATGCGCCGTTTAAAGGAGAAACAAATGAAACCAGTGTGGTTGCTCTTCATATCAGTGGTCTCAGCGACTTTAGGCCAAATCTTTTTTAAAAAAGGCGTTTTTATGACAGGAGAAATAACTCTAAAGGAGTCTTTGATAGGCGAATTATTTAGGTTAGTATTGAATCCCTTTGTTTTTTCAGGTTTGGTCCTTTATGTCATCAGCACGATCGTTTGGCTTATCGCCCTTTCTAAGACGACTTTAAGTTTTGTTTTTCCCTTTACCGCACTGATATTTGTTTTAGTCATGCTCTCGGCCCGAATTGTCTTCCTTGAACCTATCCCAACCCTACGCTATGTCGGGATTCTTTTGATCTGCCTTGGATTCTTGTTGTCTTCCATAGCTTAGAATCTTTCTGATATTTTAGGGTGATTTGTGCCTTGAATGGGTCGATTGCATAAACAACCTTTCTTTTCCCATAAAATTCAAACGCGGATTAGTTTACCAGAGAAGATCAAATTGAAATCAAATTTTATTCAAACATTTCGTAATGAAGACCCTTCCATCCAGCGATTGGTTTTAAAAGATGTTGGAAATAAATCCTCCTCGAGCATGGTTAGTCCTTTTCCTGTTCGCCCTGGCTTTACAGATCTTCTCCATTTGGAACCTCGAGCTTTCGGAACGTGATTCACCGAGGGTAGCGGGGATTGCCCGAGAAATGGCAATAACCTCGAACTATTTGATTCCCCGACTCAATGGTGAGAACTTTCTTGAATATCCTCCATTGGGATATTGGCCCATGGCTCTCACCCTTTCGGTGAGTCAAAAGCCAACAGACTTTCTCGCTTTTATTCCCATCGTATTCTTCGGAGCCGGAACGGTCCTCATCACATATCTCATTGGAAAAAGACTGGCGGGAGAGCGAATCGGGTTGATGGCGGGATTCATCCTGGCGACTATGCCAAGTTTTATCACCTACCACCGGCATTGCCGGGTAGATCCAGTGCTTCTCTTCTTCATCACGCTCAGTCTGTATGGCTTTGCAGCCGTTTACCAGACGTCAAAGAAAAGTTTTCCTTTTTTTGCAATCTTCTACCTGGCGATGGCAGGAGCCTTCCTTTCTAAAGGGATCATCGGAGTGGCCATACCCGCTGCCACTGCTGTGGTGTTCTTAATCACCAGAAAGGATCTCACGGCGATCCGGAAACTCATTTTGAGCCCCGGAATTCTTCTTTTCCTCTTACCCATCTTTCTCTGGGTCGGCAGCGTTTGGTGGCTTGAAGGGCCTGGCATTTTTAAAGAAGTGATAAGGCAAAGTCTCCAGCGCTTTCTTTCTCCTTCGGCTGATCATGCAAAGCCTTTCTACTTCTATTTCATTCCTGCCTTTCTTACGTCTCATGCCTTGGATCCTTCTATTCGTCATTTTATTGTGGTACCGATGGAAACCTACCCATTCAAGAGAACCACTCACCCATGGCTTTCTTCTCGGATTTGCCCTTGTTTGGTTCTTGACGGTTTTCATCGGACTCTCCCTGGCCTCAGCAAAGCGGCCCCTCTACCTCGGACCGATCTTCCCTCCCTTTGCACTTCTGGCAGCCCTTGGATGGAACAGTATTCGAGAGAAATTCCCTAAAATTAAAAGCTTAGAGGTCTACGGCCTGATCGTTATATTCTTCATCTATATTGGAACCTACCTCTTATTCATTACTCCATCAGAAAGGAAGCAGAGTCTTCGGCCTGTATTCGAGGTCGTGTCAAGTCAACAGACCAATGGACCCGTCTATCTGGTTAGCCCTTCTGAGACACTCCGGGGTGCATCATTCTTCTACCTTGGGAAAAGGATGCCTGTCCTGAGTATTTGGGATTTATTGTCAGGACGGTTTGAAGATAGGCCGGGAACAACCTTAGTGACTTGATGCCTATCTTGACAATAGTCAATACGGTTCCTATATCCGATCAAAAGGATACCGTCTTATATTAAAACAGAAGTTTGGAAAAGACGGGATTTGTGTCTATTCAAATGGCTCCTGAGAGAAGAAGGGAGAAACCCGCCCCACTTGGTCAGTCAAACGCCAAACACCCGACTCCAAATTAAAAATTTGACATTTGGACTTCGCCTTTTAAAATTCAGTTTTAACACCCATCCTTACTTTAGCTTAGGTTCAGTAGGGGTTAGAAACAAAAGGGTTCCTACTGATCCTATTTGTGACCCGTATTTAGTTTAGATATTTTCATTGAGGCATTAACTATGTTAAAATATAGCAATTTTTAATCGATTACAGAATGGTGAGGGTTTTTAATCCTTATGAAGGTGTCCATCATCGGGGCGGGTAGAACCCGAAATGGTATCGGCGAGTATATCGGGAAATATTTCCATCAGTCTGGAGGAAAAGTGACCTCTGTGCTGGGGACGACAGAAAAGACAAGCCTCCAGGCTTGTTCTGCCCTTCGGAAATATGGGATAGAAGCCCATCCCTATACAGATTTTGATGAGATGGTGAGAGCCGAAAGGCCGGATGCTGTTGTCATTGCTTCCCCTTCTTCTACCCATTATGAATATCTGTTAAAATGTTTCGATTCAGGGTCCCATATCTTTTGTGAAAAACCCTTTATCTGGGACGATCGAACGAATATCCCCAAGACGGTTGAAGAAATTTTTAACAAGGCCAGAGAAAAGAAATTAACCATTGCCATGAACTCCCAATGGCCTTTCGCCATCAACGATTACGAAAAAATCTGTGGGAAGGTCAGGATCAAAAATAAGAACACTTTTTCTATCAAGATGGCGCCACCTTTTCCGGGGAGAGCAATGATTTCAGAATCCGTCCCTCATGCCCTGAGTCTCCTCTATTGCCTTCTGGGCGATGGAGAGATAGAAGATTTGAATTTTGAATCAAGTGGAGAGAGGGAGATGGACATCCGATTTATCTATCGCTTTGGAACTAAGGCGTGTGAGGTCTTCATCCGATTGGCCTATCAGGAGACCCATCCCCGTGACTTCTCTTTCGGATTGAACGATCAGATTGTTTCTCGAAGTCTGGATTTCGAAAATTATGAAATCTATTTTAATTATGGAGACAAAAAAATGAGGATCAATGATCCCCTTGAATCCTCCGTTAAAAATTTTATGGAGGCCGTTACAAAAAAAACTGGACCTTTCATCGGAACTCACCATATTTTTCATAACCTCTCTCTGCTGAAAAAGATTGACGAGGGCTTTGGGGAATTTGAGAAGAGGAATTCATGGAAAGGATAATAGAAAGAGAGCACGATTTTGGATCTAAATTAAGGCAGGATGCCACCCTTCAAAGGCTGAAAGATTATATTCAGTGGCAGAGAGAGTGCAATGCCGATACTCCGGATCGAGAGCTCCCCCTTTTCAGCCCGATCTCCATTAATTTAGATCTCACCACCGCCTGCAATTTTTCATGTCCTTTTTGTGTCGATTCGAAGCTGATCAACGCTGGTAAAAGTTTGACCTTGGAAGAGGTTCAGAAGACGATCGACACCCTCCATTCACATGGTCTTCTCTCCGTCATCCTGATCGGAGGAGGGGAGCCCACCCTTCACAAAGATTTTGAAGAGATCGTCCGTTATCTCAAGAGCAAGAGATTACAAATAGGGATCGCCACCAACGGGTCAAGATTAGAAAAAATTGAAGCGGTGGCCGAAGCATTAGAAGAGAAAGATTGGATTCGGATTTCCATCGACGCAGGGGGAGAGGGGACCTTTAAAGATTTGCATCTGCCCAAAACGCAGGTGACTCTAAAGCGGATATTGGAAAAAGCCAAAAAGGTGAAAAATAAGAATCCTCGTTGTTTCACTGGGATATTCCTTTGTGATCGTCTGGGAAGGCGTGGAGATTAACGGGAAGAGACTGAGTCCCAATATTCATGAAATGGCCAGATCGGTGGAGCTGGCCAGAGAATTCTCCTTCGATTATGTTTCATTTAAACCCTGCCTGATCCGGTTGAATGAGTCTCAGAAGGAGACGTTGCTGAAAGATGTTGACAAAGCAAAAGAAAAAAAGATTATCAATGAGATCAGGACGCATCTGGACGAGGCAAAGCGTTTTGCGGGAGATCAAGTCAAGATTCTTGAGAGTATCTAACTTGAAGGCCATGTTGAATCAGGAGACAAGCCAAATCAAGAGACAGCCCAAGAGATGCCATATGCAATTTTTCAGAACCGTGGTGACGCCCTCCGGCATCTTTCATTGTCCGGCCTTTCGAGGAGTGGAGGAAGCGAGAATTGGAGATCCGGATGGTTACCTCTCGGAAAAAAAATTGAAGGAGAGTCTCAAAAGGACGGCTCAATCGATTTTGACCTATGATGCCGAAGAGGAATGTAAAGAGGTCGGATGCTTTTATCATCGTACCAACTGGTGGTTAGAAGAGTTCATCCAATCAAAAGAAGACATCCGCAAAATTGAAAAAGTCAAGAACGACAACTTTTTCCTTTAAGAGTCGAGCCCTCTCACCCGCTCCCTCTCCCCGCGAGGGGAGAGGGGAATCCTGCCTGCCACTGGACCTGCCGGAGGACCGTGCCGGTAGGCAGGGATGAGGAGCCAGTTCAAAAATTCTTGAATAGCTTTATAAGGGCAATGAAGATTCTCCATCTTTTCAGCAATTGGAAGTGGACAGGTCCTGCTGACCCAACCTTGAACCTCTGTAAGGGATTGGAGAAACGGGGGCATGATGTCATGTTTGCCTACCGAAAGCCTCCTCTTCCAGTTGAGGATAGTATTGAGAAAAGGGTTCTCCAAGCAGGAGTAAAAGCCACGGACCGATTTCGACTGGATCATTCAGTGAAGGTTTATCATCCCTCCTTTCTACCGACCAATCTGCGTGATATTTTAGACCTCACTGACTATCTTCGTGAGGAGAGGTTCGATATTCTCAATGTCCACCACTCCCATGGCCATCTCTTAGGCGGAATCGCCGTTAGGAGGTCAGGTCATCCTGTGATCCTCATTCGAACCGACCACAAGCGAGATCCTTTGAAGCCCAGTTTGGGAAATCGCTTCCTCATCTCTCAGTTTACCGATGGGTTGATCACATTTTCCGAGAGGGCGAGGAGGGAGGATGCAGAACATTTTGGCCTTCCCCTGGAGAGGGTAGGGAAGATCTCACCTGCTCTGGATCTAAAACGGTATGACCCAATAAGAAACTTTAAAGATATGAGGTCCCTCTTTGGGATTAGACCGGGTGAGATCGTCATCGGAATGATCGCCCGATATCAAAAATACCGAAGAACAGATGTCTTTTTGGAGGCAGTGAAAACCATTGTCAGAGAATTTCCAAACGTCAAGGTTCTCTTGGTCGGTCGATCGAGTCAGATAGAGCAGAGCGTCATCCAACCGATGAAACAACTTGGCATTGAAAAGTGGGTCGTCCTCGGAGGATATCAAACGAATGATTATCTCGATACCTTAGCCTGCATGGATATCTTTGTCTTCTTGATGGCAGGCTCGGATGGAACAGCCCGAGCCTTGAGAGAGGCCATGGCCATGGGCAAACCTGTCATCGTGGCCAATCGGGGCATGCTACCGGAATTGGTGGAGGATGGCATCTCAGGGTTGGTGGTAAACGATACTCCCGGGGAGTTAGCCAATGCGGCCCTTCAACTGCTTCGTCACCCAGAAATGAGGGAGGCCTTGGGTCGGTCGGCCTATCAGAAGGCCCATCAAGATTTCCAACTCGAACGGCAGGTGGAGGCCGTTGAAAGATTTTATCAAGAGATGATCAGGCTCGGAAAGCGGAAGTAAATGGAGACTCCAATTTTTAAAAGAGTATCCAAAGGGGATCTCAAGGGGTGGATGAGAGGGGAGATATTGGATCATCTCCCTCCCACTTTTTTTGACGACCCTGTCTCTTCGATTCAGAAGATGGGAGGAAAGGTGATCAAGGAATCGAAGTGGAGATGGGCGGCCATTTTCTCTCTTTCAGATGGAAGAAGGATTTTTATTAAGAGAGATTGGACAAAGGACTGGGTCGAACACTTGAAATATCTTTTCTTCCCCACCAAAGGGCAGAAAGAATTCTTCATCGCCTCCCAATTGGAAAAGAGAGATGTGAATCTCCCCAAGCCTTTGGGCTGGATGAAAAGAGTTCGGAGAGGATTGGTCAGGGAAAGCTATTTCCTCTCTGAGGCCATCGGAGCAGGAGTTTCGTTTATCGAAGAGGTTGCGAAATCAAAAGAATCTCTTTCGATTATCGAATTAGCCAAGACCGTGAAGAAGTTTCAAGATGCTAGGATTATTTCACCAAGATCTTCACGCAGGAAACTTTCTATGGGATGGGGCTTCCTTGTTCCTGACCGATTTACATCGCGCCAAAATGGTAAAACCTCTCTCCTTGAACAGGAGGTTATGGAATTTAGCCCACCTTTTCCATTCTTTAAGATCGATGTGGGGCGAAGAAGAACAACTCCAATTCCTGAATCAATATTTTGATGAGAGGTCCGATGCGTCTCAAAAAAGAGAGATTTTATTTCAGAGAATTTATCCCTTGATGAACCGCCTTCAAACGAGGCAGTGGCGAAGCCGAACCAAACGGTGTCTGAAGGAAAGCACCGAGTTCACCGTTCAAAAAGAAAAAGGGATTCGTACGTTTCGTCGAAGGGATTTCCCCATGGATCGTTTGGAAAGGGTGATGGAAGAACATCGGGACCTGGTCAGAGAAAAACCCTCTTGCCTGATCAAAAATGCTCCGGAGGTGATCGTTTCGATATTGAATGACGAAGGGGAGAGGATATGTTTGAAGCAGTTCTGCTACCCTCATGCTTGGGGAAGGGCAAAAGAATACTTCCGTCGTTCGAAAGGGCTTAAGTCATGGGTGGCGGCGAATGGTATGCGAACGAGAGGTATCCCCACTCTCAAACCCCTGGCCCTGGTGGAGAGAAAAAGTGGGTGGGGGTTGGAGGAAAGCACTTTATTCATGGAGGCTCTGGCAAACGATCTGGAGATGGATCGGTATATTTTAAAGGGGTTTGCAAATTTAAATAAAAAGAGGCTTTTTATTAAGACCTTTGCCCATTGGCTTGGCGGTCTTCACAAAATGAGTTTATATCATAGGGATATGAAGACCTGTAATATCCTCGTCTCAGAAAGAGGAGAGACATGGGATTTCCATCTTCTCGATTTTGAGGATATTCGGATAAATGAAAAGGTGAATTGGAAAAAATTGTTCAGAAATTTCCTTCAACTTAATACCTCCACCCCTAAAGTGATGACGAAGGCGGATCGGTACAGGTTTTTTAGAGAATACCTCCATCTCAACCTCATCGTAAAAGACCAAAAAGGTTTTGTTCGAAACTTGGTGGAGGAAAGTCGTCGGAGGGGTTTAGTCTATGTATCGCCCCAGGGAGTGGTCACCGAGACGATGAATTAAAAAGAATGGATAAAAATTTTTGAAAATGGCCGTTAAATCATGGGCCCAGTTCGCCATTCCTCTGGGATTCTGTTCTGTTATTTATAAAGTTTGACCAGAGCATGCCCTGTCCCGCCCTGTGCCTGCTTGCAGTAGGCAGGGGCGGGGAGCTTCACATAACCTGGAGCTAAATGGAACTTGAGTTATTCCTTAAAATTAATTACGATCTCAGATAAAAGATTTCATATATCGTTAAGAAATTCATGTGCCCCATAAAATGAAAGGGAGTGGTTTAACCTCGATGAATCGGAAATATGGCAACCCCAAGCAACCATCTGTTTGGAAATCTATGCGAATCGAGGATTTTACCCAACTCGCTTCAACGCCCATCCCCGCACCCTTGATCGGAGGTTTAGTCCTCGTCTTAGGAGTCGTTGCCTATGGGCTTATTCTTCTCCGTCAAGACCTGCAGGCATTTCACATATGGATTCGTGAGGACGGATTGGCGGAATGGCTCACCTTTGTCGAGCTCTCGATAATGTCTATCTATTCCTTTGCAGTTTCGTTCAGTTTTCATCATTGCAGTGAAACAAAGGCTGCAAGAAGAGTGTGGTTTTTCCTGGGTCTCCTGTTCCTTTTTGGTGCTATGGAAGAGATCTCCTGGGGACAGAGAATTCTTGGGATTAAGAGCCCGGAATGGTTCATGCGACACAACAGACAGGGTGAGACCAATATTCATAACCTTGTTCTATGGGGTGTGAATCTTAATAGATTCATTTTTGGGAAGATTCTGACAGTTGTCCTCGTCATATACTTGGTGATCGTCCCCTTGTTTTATCGCTTGAACAAAAGGGTTAGGGGGTTCATAAATAGGTGGACAATTCCCATAGCTCAGAATTATCAAATTCTCCTCTTTATTGTTTTTGTAATTGTGACCAGACTACATCTTGGCCTCTCGAAGAAAGTCGGAGAATTGCTTGAATTCTCTATTTGTTATATTACATTTCTTATCCTTGCACATCCCTATAACAGGGAGATCATCCTTTTTAAGAAGGGGAAAGCTTTCGTACAGAAAGCCGCCTGGGATGAAGGAAAAGGGGAGGGATCGTGAAGGTATTTTATAGACTTCCTAAAAGGATGCGGTTTGCCTTTGTCGTCATTGGATTCAACATGGTCATCTTTACATTGTTCCGTGCCATTTTCTGGGCCTTGTTCCGGTCAACAGCACCTGAGACCTCAAGTTCAGAATTCCTCTGGGCATTGTATCTGGGGTTTAAGTTTGATCTTCGCCTCTCCCTTTTGATCTGTTTGCCGGTCTTAGTTTTCTCTTGGATTCCGGGCGTGAATTTCGTTCGTTCCTATAAGGCAAAATGGATATGGCTGATCTATCTCGTTGCCATGGAGGTTTTCCTTATCTTGATGTATTTCGTTGATCTCGGCCACTATGACTATCTCCACGACCGTCTCAATGGAAGCGCCATCGACCATATTCTATCCCCTGCGATCGCTCTGCAGATGGTATGGGAGACTTACCCCGTCATCTTGGGAGTCCTTGCGCTCTCCCTTTTTGCGGTCGTTTATGGATGGCTGTTGAACCGTTTTGCTTTTCGAAAGATGGAGCAAGATGGCAAACCTTTTGGGAGAAGGCTGAAAGTCGCTACCGTTGTGGTCGCACTGATTTTTTATGGACTCGGTATTCACGGGAAGTTATCGCAATATCCCCTTCGTTGGAGTGAGGCCTATTTCTCCACAAATCCCTTTGTCTCCGCTCTATCGTTAAACCCGGTCCTCTTCTTTTTTGACACCTTCGGATACAGAAAGGCCAGTTTTGATAAAGAGGAGGTCAGAAAACATTATCCCCTGATGGCAGATCTTCTAAGTGTAGATCGTCCTGATCCGAAAACCCTAAATTTCTCCCGATATATCATCCCCGAAAAAAAATTACCTGGAACACCTAACATCGTCCTCATTCTTTTGGAGTCCTTTGCAGGATTCAAAGTGGGAGCTCTTGGAAATGGTCTTAACCCAACACCCCATTTTGACTCGATTGCGCGGAATTCAATATTCTTTAAAAATTTTTTTGTAACTCGCCCCCCGACGGCTCGAGCTGTCTTCACCGCCATGTTCGGTACTCCTGACATCCATGAGCCTCATTCTGCTTCCCGCGATCCCCTCATTGTGCGCCAACATACGATTTTAAATGCCCTGAAAGGATACAAAAAGATGTATATTCTTGGAGGGAGTGCAAATTGGGGGAACATCCGAGGGATACTCGCTCACAATATCGATGGATTGAAGATCTATGAGGAAGGGTACTTCTCCTCTTTGCCAGACGATGCGTGGGGGATATCAGACTTTCATCTTTTTGAAGAGGCCAATCAAATTCTTCGAAAGCAAGACAAACCATTTTTTGCGTTGATCCATACTGCCGGAAACCACAGGCCCTACACCATTCCCAAGGATAGAGGCGATTTCAAAGAGGCAGAGGAGAGCGAGGTAAAGTTGATAGAAAACGGTTTCGATTCGTTGAAGGACTATAATGGCATGCGATTTCTTGACCACTGCATCGGTCACTTTTTCCGCCTCGCGAGCAAAGAGGATTACTTTAAGAGGACAATCTTTTGTTTATTCGCTGACCACGGGACGGTTGCTAACCAACAAATCCCTTGGGACAAGTTGACTTTGACAAGTCATCATGTTCCCCTGGCGATTTATGCACCAGGATACTTCTCTGAAGGGAGAGAAATCAATACTACAGGGAGTCTTGTGGATATCCTCCCCACGCTGTTAGGACTTACAGGTATCCCCTACCTGAACACGACCCTGGGAAGAGATCTTCTGGTGGAACGACCAAAAGAAAAGCATTTTGCCTATATCGAGAATATATATAGAGGTGTTCTGGACGACGAATTTTTGCTTCTTATAGCCCCCAGGGGAAGGCAGAGACTCTACCGATATCGATCGAATTCACCCCTGACGGATGTAAAGGACCAAAATCCCGAGAAAGCTGCCGAGATGGCACGACTCTCCGAAGCCATCAACGAGACCTCGAAATATCTATTATTTCATAATCGTCCAAGCAATCCTCCGGTGATGTCAAAGTGAACAAGGGTACAATGCCTTTAGGAATGAGTCGCTCAGTCATGCTAAAAAGGGTATTCATCCTATACTATTGCCTCACTATTAAACTTGTTTTGGTTGAAATATGAGAGGCATTAGTTTGGTATAAGACAATTTCAAAGAAGACAAGCTATGGAGAGACGATTTTCCAAATTCTATCCCCAAAAATGGGCTCAGATCGCACTTCTCGTAGGATTCTGTTTGGTCCTTTATTTTGTCAATCTCGGACAATGGGATCTCTGGAATCCTGATGAACCCCGCTATGCTGAGGTTGCGAGAGAGATGGTCAATGGGGGAGACTGGATTCTCATGCATTATAACGGAAATGTCTACTCAGACAAACCCCCCCTCTTTTTTTGGCTCGTGGGTCTCTCTTCTTTTCTCTGGCAAGGATTTACCTCTTTTTCCGTCCGATTTCCATCCGCTTTTTTTGGGACCCTTACCGTCCTCCTCACTTTCCTCATCGGTAAGCGTCTCTATAATTCCCGAACAGGCTTTTTGGGAGGTCTCATCCTTGCCACCAGTTTTGAATTTGCCTTTCTCTCTTCGCGGGCCAATATTGATACGACCCTGACTTTCTTTACAACAGCTGCGATTTTTTGTTTCTTTCAATGGCATAGGTATCGTCCCCCTCACCCTACCCCTCTCCCCTCAGGGGAGAGGGCAGGGGTGAGGGGAGGGCCCGTCGGACATGGAAACTCAAAAAATTTGTTAATCTACGGATTTTATGTGGCGATGGCCTTCGCCACTCTGGCCAAGGGGCCAGTGGGATTTATCCTTCCTCTCTTTGTCAGTCTTGTTTATCTTTTCCTTCAAAAGGACTGGAGGGGAATAAGGGAGATGAAACTTCTTCCGGGCATGCTTTTGTTTCTGGGAATTGTACTCTGTTGGTATCTTCCTGCTGTGTGGAAGGGCGGGCGTGATTATCTAGACCAGACCCTTTTTCTCCATTCAATTGCTCGGTATTCGAAAGGGTGGGCTAAAGGTCAGCCCATTTATTATTATCTTTACGATTTTCCAACGGGTTTCTTCCCGTGGATTCTCTTCCTCCCTTCAGCCTTTGTGTATGCCTATTCAATGAAACGTGTCGAAAAGAGGAGAGAGTTTTTCTTTCTCACCATCTGGTTTGCTGTCATCTTTGTATTCTTTTCTCTGTCAAAGGGTAAGAGGGGCATTTACCTTCTCCCCCTCTTTCCCGCTGCTTCTCTCCTGGTTGGGGAACTTTTACATGACTTCATTTCTTCTCAAATGGATCATTTCAGACAGGGATGGATTTCTCTCCCCATCTATCTTTTGCTGGGAGTGATGCTCGTTGCTGGTGCTGTTATGCCCTGGCTTGTTTCGATCAAGTTTCCTTCCTATATGCCTTATAGTCTTCCATTGGCTTTTCTTCTGGTGGGAGGAAGTCTGGCCATGTTTATTTTATATCGTTTAAAGAATCAGGGAGCCATGATTCTCCTCTTCTTTGGAATCCTGGCAGGGGGATATTTCTATACTGCCCGAGCTGTTTTTCCACTCATTAATGAGTACAAGTCAGCTCGGTTCATTTCGCAGGAGATACTATCCCGGATCCAGCGTGGTGAGAAGTTGGCCGTTTATGGGGAATTGTCTACCGCTCCCTACAATTTTTACACAGGGATCGTCCCCATTTCAGATTTGGTAAGTCCATCCCGACTTTTTCAATTCCTAAACTCGTCAGAGAGGGCCTTTTGCCTCATCACATTCGGTAAGTTTAGACAATTTCAGAGAATGGAAGAAGGACCAGAAATGCATTTGATCGCTCGGCATCCCGTGGGAAAAAACGACGTGGTCCTGATCTCAAATCGCTTAGATCGAGGGAAAAATTCTTGATGGAGACTTTAGCATCCCCGAACCTATCCGTGGTGGTTCCTGTCTTTAATGAAGAGGAGAGCCTTCCCACTCTGATTCCAAAACTGGTGGAGGTATTAAAAACTCTTTCCTTTTCCTATGAGATGATTTTCGTGGATGATGGGAGCTCAGATGGGAGCCGAAGGATTCTAAAAGAGATGGCCTCTTCTCAATATCCTTCTCTTCGAGTCATTGGTTTTAAGGAGAACTGTGGTTTAAGCACGGCGCTTGTGGCAGGGATGAGAGAAGCCCGGGGAGAAAAGATCGTTACCTTGGACTCAGACCTTCAGAATGATCCTAAGGATATTCCCATCTTGCTAGAATATTTAGATCGTTATGATATGGCCACAGGATGGCGACGGGAGAGGGAAGATCAATGGCTGAAGAAAATTTCTTCTAAAATTGCTAATGGAGTTCGGAATCGGTTGAGCGGTGAGAACATACAGGATAGCGCCTGTACCCTCCGGGCGTTCAAAAGGGAATGTATTCAAGGCATCCCCGTCTTTAATGGAATGCACCGGTTTCTTTCCACCCTGGCCAAGATGGAGGGATATCGGATCGTGGAGGTTCCCGTTTCTCACCATCCGAGGAAGTTTGGGAAGTCAAAATACAATATTCGGAATCGCATGGTGCGGTCCTTCATCGATCTGCTGGCCGTCAGATGGATGAAGCGTCGTGCCATTCGCTATGATATTGAGGAAAGGATTTGAGATGGAATGTTCATCCTTTTTTGGTTTTGCGATCGATTTATTTAAAGACTTCTCTGCCAAGTATCCCCAATACCATTTGGACTTTTGGTTGATCCTTGGCTTCATTGGGCAAGCCATGTTCACCATGAGATTCTTGATTCAATGGGTCGCCTCTGAGAAAAAGAAAGAGAGCGTCATCCCTATCTCTTTCTGGTATTTCAGTTTGGCCGGGGGTTTGATTATCCTCATTTATTCCATTCATCGGATGGATCCGGTTTTCATCCTGGCCTATTTACCAGGGAATTTTATCTATCTCAGAAACCTCTACTTTATTTACAAGAAAAAGAAAGTCTCATCCCGTCCCGTTTAATAGGAAAGAGAGGATGTTATGGACAACAAGAGGACATCTTGGCAGAGAAAAATCCGAAGGATTCCGCTTTTTATTGGAGCCTTTTTATTAGTGATCTTTGCGAAACCCCAGTTCCCTGGGATTTTGATCGGGATGATTTTGATCTTTTTGGGGGAGGGCATTCGCATCTGGGCAGCAGGCCATCTTCAAAAAAATGAAGTACTGACGGTAACGGGTCCTTACGCTTTTGTCAAAAATCCACTCTACATCGGTTCGATTTTCATTACCGCTGGATTTTGCATCCTGGCTGACAATATTTATTTTCTGGCAGCCACCTTCTTTATGTTCTGTTTCCATTATATCCCTTACAAAAAGAGGGTGGAGGGGGATCGGTTGAGGAAAATCTTTGGGGATCGATTTGATGATTATGACCAGAATGTTCCGGATTACCTTCCCCGATGGACTCCCTACTCGAATGAAAAAGTCTCCTGGCAATTTAAATGCTTTATCGAAAACAGCGAGGAGGGGATTCTTCTCATCGTCCTTGCTGGAATGATCTTGATCCTAAGCCGTCCCTATTGGAATTTAATCTTTTGATGCAGAGCGCATAGAGCATAGCGCATGGCAGGAAACCGATGAAACGAGAAGAGATTGAGAAAGGATCAATTTGCCTTACCAAGGGAAAATTTGGGAAGCCCGACTTGAACCGGGTGGAGGTGGAAGGCCGTTCCCTGATGGTGAAGGATGTTCGAAAGAGGAATTTCTTTCTGCGATGGACATTAGGGTTTTGGCTCATTGAGAAAGAGTGGAAAATCTATTCCCGGCTCATTGGAATGAAAGGTATTCCCCAGCCCATCGAGCGAATTGATCGATTTGCCTTTGCCATGGAGTTCATTCCAGGAAGACCCCTCTTACGGGGTGAGGCCCTTCCTCCTTCTTTTTTCTCTAATTTGGGACAAGTGCTCAAGGACCTTCATGCGAGAGGAGTGGTTCACTTAGATTTGAGACATAAGGGAAACATCCTCGTCTCTGAGGGAGGAGAACTTTTTCTCATTGACTTCAACAGCAGTTTTGCTTTTAAAGGAAAAGGAATCCTTCGTCGCTATCTTTTCCCTCTGCTTCGGTGGGTGGATGATGGGGGAATGTTGAAATTAAAGGAAAGAATTTCCCCCGATTTGATGACCTCTGAAGAACGGTCTGCTCTGAAACAGTTCAATCGCATTCGCAAACTTTGGATCTTCAACTAACTCGATAGAACAATGGAATAGTGGAATATTGTAGGAAAAGAAAAAATATAATTTTCAGATTTTAGTGATTCGTTTCTCATTCCAATATTCCATTATTCCAGTATTCCATCATTCCCTTTTTTCAGTCGTCCTCATTCTGACTTCCCGGTCAAGGAATCACCGCTACGGCCCTGTTGTTGTTCTTGTCGGACTCACTAATGCTATTGCCTGAATCGATCAAAGCGATGAGGAATTTACCCGAAAGGGAAGTTCTTCTTGAGCGAGTTGAAAAGGAAATGTTCTTTGTCGTGCCCGCACCCATACCTCTCCGGACGGTTGAAGTCTTGAGAAGATTTCCGAGGGTGCTGCCGTCATCGGAAAGGTAAAAAGCCACCTTGAACGTTCCGGCACCGACGGGCCCGATGTTGCTCAAGGCGAGTGTTCCGGATACGGATTTGCCGCCATTGGAAGAGGTCAAGGTGACCCACGTGCCGGTGAGGTCAGGAAGGCCGAGCAGAAGGTTAAATGTGGCAATGCAGGTTTTATCCGCATTCATGGTGACCTGGCCATCCGAGCAGTCAGGATCACCGCTCCAGCCTGCAAAGATTGAGTCTGTGTCAGCGGTAGGGGTCAGTGTTACCAGCGTGTTCGGAGTGTAGGCTTCTGTACAGTTAAAACCGCAGTTGATTCCATCACCTGTCACTGTGCCGCTGCCATTTCCCGATTTGGTGACGGTGAGGGTGTAAAGGGATGAGAGATTGTCAAACATGGCCACAAAGGCTTCGCCAAGACCAACCTCACGATAGGATGTGTCAGGCCCTCCGGTGATGTCGCTGGCATCTGCGATCTCAAATATTGTATCCTCGTCAGGTCGAGGACCGTGATGTTTTCCACACTTCTCACCCAAATTTCCGAACCGCCTGTTCCTTGCTGGAAAAGGATTTCCCCTTTTACGTTTCTCAAGGTGAGGTTTTGAGTGCCTGCATTTATCGTCAATGTGTCATTTCCGGTTCCGCCATCAATGAAGGCGACATCCGCCCCTGCGCTCACGTTATAGGTGATGGTATCATTGCCTTGACCGGCATCTATTATGACAATGTCATCGCCGTCCTGACCATCTGCCTCTAAAATATCATTTCCGACTCCACCCGATTGGTTAATATAATCGTTACCTGTTCCTCCTTGTGCATCAAGATTATCTTGCCCGATTCCACCCCTCTGATATATCCAATCGTTACCGCTACCCCCTTGAGCTATTTGTTGATCATCCCCATCGCTTCCAGCTTGAAACATCAAGTCATCTCCAGATTCTGCCATGATTGTCTGATTATCATTCCCCTCTCCACCATCCTGCTCCAACCAGTCGTTGCCATCTGCGCCTGAAATAGACTGCGTGTCATTCCCGCCATTTCCATACTGTAAGATGAAGTTGTTAGCTGAGGTGCCTGAGTCTGTCTGAGTGTCCGCATTGTCTGTACCTGTTCTGATGGCTTCCGTTGTAAAAGTCCAGTCAGAAAAGGTTGTGTCCGCACCCCCTGCGACATTAGGGAAGTCGCTTGAGCCTGTCGATCCCGTCACATAGATTCTTCCAGTCGTGGGATGAATGGCGATGCCGACGCCTGTGTCGGCACTTCGACCTCCAAGAAAGGTGGACTGATAAAGGATATAAAGACTACCTGAAAGTCTCGATACAAAAGCCTCACTTCCTGCAAAAGTTGTGTCTGCTCCGTTTATGATGTTAGGAAAATCGCTTGAACCTGTATATCCTGTCACATAGACATTCCCTGTTGTGGGATGAACGGCAATGGAGTGGCCCACGTCATCCTCTACACCCCCGAGATAGGTTGACTGCCAAAGGGTTGTGAGGTCAAACGAGAGTCTCGATACGAAGGCCTCAGAGTTTGAAAAGGTGGTGTCAGCCCCGTTTGTGATATTCGGGAAGTCGTTCGAGAAGGTATGTCCTGTCACATAAATTCCTTGAGTGGGATGAATGGCAATTCCAAAGCCTGAATCATCACCACTTCCTCCAAGGAATGTGGATTGATAAAGGGTCCTGAGATCGCTGGAGAGTCTGGAGACAAAAGCCTCATCCCCTGCAAGGACTGTGTCTGCTCCACCGGTGATGTTAGGAAAGTCGTTCGATCCTGTTGTCCCTGTCACATAGATATTCCCAGAGGTTGGGTGGATGGCAATCGCCGAGCCTGAATCATATTTACTCCCTCCAAGAAAAGTAGACCTATAAATTGTTCTGAGATTACTCGAAAGTCTCGATACAAATGCCTCATCGCCATTGATGGTTGTGTCTGCACCCCCCGTGATATTGGGGAAGTTAGTTGAGTTTGTCACCCCTGTGACATAGACCTCTCCTGAGTTAGGGTGGATGGCAATCCCATAACCCACCTCATAACTTTCCCCTCCAAGAAACGTAGACCGATAAAGGGTCTGGAGGTCACTCGAAAGCCTCGAGACAAAAGCCTCATTGTAGCCTGCGAAGGTGGTATCCGCAGCATCTGTGAGGCCAGGGAAGTCTGTGGAGGTGGTATATCCCGTGATATAGACATCCCCTGTGTCGGGATGGATGGCAATACCGTAGGCCTCATCCCAATCGCTCCCGCCAAGGAGGGTGGTCTGAAGAAGGGTCGTAAGATCACTCGAAAGCCTCGAAACAAAGACCTGACCATCCACGACCCCTGTGACATAGATGTCGCCTGTGGTCGGATGGATGGCCATGGCTTGGCCGGTCTCACCACCGTTTCCTCCAAAGTAGGTGGATTGCAAAAGAGGATCGATGACGAGGGGTCGAGTTGGGTCATAATCGCCGACCTTAAAGGAATAGATGAATGCGGATTGCGGATTGCGGATTGCGGAATTTTCTTCTGGAATCTGGAGGCTGGATTCTGACTTCTGAATATTGTAGGCGACCTTTACCTCTTTCCTCTTCCCGCCGATTTCTTGATAGGCAACGGGTTTGGTGAATCTCATTCTCCCTGCCTCTGTTTCCATCTCGAGCTCACCTGATTCATTTATCCGTAAGCCGCCCTCGCTCCAAATCCCCCCTACTCCCCCCCTTGCTATACTCCCCTCTGCTCCCCCCTTTGCTAAAGGGGGGTTGGGGGGGATTATACCTTCTACCCTAATTTTTATCTGTTCCGGATCTGCACCTGGCTTTACGTAAAACAGCTTCTCCACATTATTTCCATAAGCTCTGAGTTTAACCTCAATCCCGGGATAGGCCTCTCCCAAACTCACCTCTTCATAGGTCTTGAGGCCGCTCTTCCACTTCCGGGGATCACTCCCGTGGAAGGTGCTGACTTTGGTTTTGGACTCCTTTCCTGGCTGGATGTCTTTAATCATTCCACTCCCCAGTTGTTCTTTGAAAGTAAAAAAGTTCGGAGTTCGCCTGCCTGCCCTGTACCAGAACGGTACGGGGCCTGCCGGACAGGCAGGGAGTTTGCCCACCTGCCAAGCTCTGGCGGGCAGGGAGCTCGTAGCGGAATAAACCAAATCACCCCTTTCTGTGATAGATACCGTTCCCATAAAGGTCTTGGCATAGAACTTTATGCTATCGTCCATTTGGCCTTCGTTGGGGACGAAGGGAATGCGAAGATTCCCCAGGTCTGGCTTGGCATGGCAAAGCTCATGGGTGGTTAGCAATACGAAGGTAAAGGTAAATAAAAATAATATTCCAATCGAAAGGGTGTTCTTCTTCTTCATCATCTTACCACCTCCGTAAAAGTATTCAGTTATAAAGAAGATATTACGAATTGGGAAACGTGTCAAGCATCCGAAAGGGCTTGCCCGGCCCCAGGTTTTATGGTCCTGACCGCTGGCCTGGTCAAACCCCTCTCCGAGGCTTCATAAGGCCAGTCACCTGCCTGCGCGTAGCCGCTTCGGCGAAGGCAGGCCGGATGAATGGGTAACCAATCCTTCAGAACTTGGGGATCCCTGACCCTCATCGGAAACAACCTGCTCAACCCAAAGCGGTATTGGCCGATGAAGCCTCTTCAAGGGGCTTGACCAGGCCATGTTGTTCCGGAGTACTGAATTTTCTGAAAACTGCCTTGAGATAGGTTAAGACAGAGGCAGGCGGGTTGAAGAAGCTTTAGGCCTGCCTGCGCGAAGCCGCTTCGGCGAAGGCAGGGCGGTAACCTTTGAGTTACCTATCTCCGGAACCCCAAGCCATTTTAAGGTTGGGTAAGATCATGGCGAAGGTCACCCCTAACATTTCATAATGGCCGCATCCTAAAGCTTCGGAAACTTGCCTGCCTCTGTCTTATTAGGTCCAGGACCTGCCCTTTGTCGTTCTGACTTCATCATTTTTTAATGTGTTGGAAAAACTGAGGGTGGGCAAATCCAAAAGAATCCAAAAGAATCAACTCTGCTCAAGAATAGACTTTACCCCTTCGAAGAGTTCCTTCTGTTTGATGGCCATCTCCTGGGCCCCTTTTTTGGTCCCCTCATGCTCATAACCCATCAAGTGAAGCACTCCATGGACCATCAGAAGGATGATCATTCCCATTTCGTCGAGACCGAACCGATTCGATTGGCGCTTGGCCGTCTCAACTGAAATCACCAGGTCTCCAAGGAGTTGAGCATGGAGGGTTGAAAACTCTCCTTTTCTCATGGGGAAAGCCAGGATATTGGTCGGTTTATCTCGGTGGAGGTATCGCCGATTCAATGCTTGAATCTGGAGATCATCGACAAACAGGAGGCTGAGCTCAGCCTCAAGAAGCCCCAATTCGGTCAATATCCTTTTGGCCACCCTTCTTATTTTTCTTAAGTTTAAAGGGATATGTTTTTGACGATTTCGAATCCAGATCTTCATCGTTCCTCTTCTTAGGTGACTCCGAGCTTGTTGAAATGGGATAATCAATTCTTTGGTGAAAGATAGCGGTTAAGATTCGAATAAAACTTTCTTGGATTTTCTGAAGGTCCTTCAGGGTTAGTTCGCACTCTTCCAGTTGTCCATCTAAAAAGATGTTGTTCGTGATCCGTTGAACCAGACTCGTGATTCGAGAAGGCGTGGGTTCGGTAAGGGCGCGCGAGGCGGCCTCAACCGAATCGGCCAGCATCACGATCCCGGCCTCTTTGGTTTGGGGTTTGGGGCCCGGATAACGAAAATCCTTCTCGTTGATCGACTCCATCTCTGGATTCTCTTTTTCTTTGGCTTTCTGATAGAAGTAGGAGATCAGACTTGTTCCATGATGTTGTTGAATGATGTGACCGATCCGTTCTCCCAGACGATTTTCACGAGCCATCTCGACGCCATCCTTGACATGAGAAATGAGGATGAGGCTCGACATCGTGGGGGCGAGATGGTCGTGTTTATTTTCTTCCCCTCCTACATTTTCAATGAAGTAAAGAGGTTTTTTTAACTTTCCGATGTCATGATAAAAAGCGCTGACCCTGGCCAACAAGGGGTTCGCAGCAATGGATTTGGCCGCAGTTTCCACCAGGCTCCCGACAATAATGCTGTGGTGGTAGGTGCCAGGGGCCTGAAGGATCAGGTCTTTGAGGATAGGGTGGTCCATACTGGCCAATTCGAGGAGTTTGATATCGGTCGTGTAACCGAACAGACTTTCGATGATGGGAGCTATCCCCAGGACGAGAACGGAGGCGAGGGCGCCTCCCAAAAAACCCATGACCAGATCAGAGAGGAGAGTCATCTTGAGAGGGTTTCCAGAAATCAGGTTGTAAGAGAGGATCATTAAGACATTGATTCCTCCCACCGTGATTCCAGCCTTGAGGAGGATGCTTCGTTGCTCACATCGTGCGACTTTATGAGCGCCGATTACGCTTCCCACAAAGGTAAAGATGAAGTAGAAGAGTTGATTCCCCATCAAGGCGGCCGAGAAGTAACAGGCCAGAATGGAAAAGACAATGGCTACTTCTGAGTTGAGAACGATCCGAACAAGCATGGCACCCGTGGCTATGGGAAAGAGATAGAGATAAGAAGAAGAGGGGATGGAGAAGAACTCTCCACCCAGAACATCGATCATAAGTTGAAAGAGTTTGAGAAAGCCGATGAATCCAAGCAGAGTCGTGGAGAAGAAAAGGAGGTCTTTCTGCGAGAGGGCTATCTTTCGGATGTTTTGTGTTGAGAATTGGTAAAGGCTGGCCAAGATGAGGAACGTCAGAAGGCCCATGCCGATGATCATGATCAAGAGGTGGGTTCTTTCCTGTGCCTTTTTGAAGGCCCTGATTTTTAAGAGATGCTCTTCATGGAACCGATCTCCAGCCCTTAGAATGACCTCTCCCCGTTTCACCTGGAAATACACGGGGTTGACTTTTCCCCTTGCCATTGCTTTTTTCTCTTCGGTTTCATCTTTATTGAAAGTGAGATTTGGCCTTAAAAAGTGTTCGGCCATCTTAAGGACAATGGGTGATAATTCTTTTCCCTTTATAGGAGAAGGGAGGTCCGCTTGTGACCGGACTTTGACTTTTGCTTCCTTAAAATCAAAAAAGCTAAAAGGAGGAAAACTTTTTCTCTCTCCCCGGGTCTGGATGTCCCGGATGGCGATTCCTCTCTCCGCATCCGGGTCCAGAAGGTCTTTGTCATTGACCACCCCTTTTTTCAGGATGGGAGTGATCAGTTTCAAAGCGGTTTCTCCAATCGCAGGGTTGAAACGCTCTTTTTCCAGGGCGCGCCATTCCTTTGGGGTGAGAGGAAGACGAAGGGTTGAATCCCATTCTTTTCTCCTCAGTCCATTCTGATCAATTTCTTTCTCCTCTTTCTGAAAGGAGGCCGCTAATGATCCGAAGGTCGTCCGGATCCGATGCTCCGCATCGCTGAGAACCATGGGATCGTAATCATAGATGGAAAGCACCAATCTCTCTGCCTCGGTACGTTTTTCCTGAGTTGATTTTTCATCCTCGATGAGAAGATCCTGGGTGGATTTGATTTCCTTGGTTGCAATGTCTCCCACCTTATAATCTTTTAGGCGAAGGGTCAGGCTCGGAGAGAGAAGAAGGGTCAGAAGGATAGCGATTCCAATGCCGATGAACCAATTCTGATAAGAGGGGGTTTTAATTCTTTCCAACCATGAGCGGTCTCTCAGGCTATTGGGGGGCCTCCTGAGAGGGAAGTAATGCAGGAATTTCCTCGTAATTGATTTCATAAATTTTGATTTTAAATTTTTTGTTTCAGCCATTTAGATTTTGGTCATTTAAGACTGTTTCGGATTTCACCTGCCTGCCGTACAAGTTCTTTGGGAGGCATGGGATTTAGAATTTCTCTTTTCAACCCCTTTTTTCTTCTTTCATGCGATGGCGTCTTTCCTCCACCCTGTCATAGGCCTTGATAATCTCCTGGACAAGGGGATGTCGGACCACATCCTTATCGGAGAAGTAAACGAATTCAATTCCGTCGATTCCTTTGAGGATGCCCTGGATTTCGATCAACCCCGAGGCCTTATTTTCCGGAAGGTCTATCTGGGTGATATCTCCTGTAATGACTGCCTTGGAACTGAAACCCAATCGCGTCAAAAACATCTTCATCTGTTCTGGCCCTGTATTTTGTGCCTCGTCGAGGATGACGAAGGAATCATTCAGGGTCCTCCCCCTCATGAACGCCAAAGGAGCCACTTCGATCACACCCCTCTCCACAAGCTTAGAGGCCCGATCAAAATCCATCATGTCATGTAAGGCATCGTAAAGGGGGCGAAGATAGGGATTGACCTTCTCAGAAATATCTCCGGGAAGAAATCCCAATTTTTCTCCGGCTTCTACAGCAGGGCGGGTCAGGACAATCCTCTCAACCTCCTGCTTCATAAGGTTGGCTACCGCCATGGCCATGGCCAGATAGGTCTTCCCTGTTCCAGCAGGACCGATCCCGATCACCAGATCGTATTTTCGGATGGCATCGATATACCGCTTCTGAGCAAGGCTCTTGGGTGTGATCACCCGCTTCCTGGCAGAGATGTAAACCGTATCGAGGAAGATATCTTCGAGGTTGACATTCCGATCGTCCGAGATCATTCGGATGGCATAATCGATATCGGTCGAGTAAAGGGGATAACCTTTTTTCAGAAGAGCATAAAGATCGTTCAGGACGCGTATTGAAAGATTGACATCCAAGTCTTCGCCGTGGATGGTGAGGGCATTCCCCTTAGCATTGATCTTGACTCCGATCGACCTGCCAATGCGTCTTAAATTTTCACTGTGGGCGCCGAAAAGGGCATTCGCCATATGAAGATCGTCAAAAATGACCTTTTCGACGGTTTCTTCTCGCAGAGTCGAGTCTTCGACTTGTTGTTCCTTCAAAAATAAACCTTCATTCCGGTCACTTCCCCGGATTTACCTGCAAACAACAGACAGGATAGGTACAACTGTTTGATTTATTTAAATAATCATACCACCTAAATTCCCATATTGCAAGACTCCTCTTGGACTCCTCTTGGACTATCCTTTTTCATCTTACTCGGTTCACTTCTTCGACAATAGCAGGGATAATCTCTCCAGCAGAGCCGAGGATCAAGTAATCGGATATCCCGTTGGTTAGGGGAGTGGGTTCCATATTGATTTCAATGACAATGGCTCCCCTCTCTTTCGCCGTGACAGGGATGGAGGCGGCTGGATAAACGATGGCAGAAGTTCCAACGACGAGCACGGCACTGCAAGATTTTGATTCTTTAAATGACATCACTTGTGCCTCCCAAGGGATCGGTTCTCCAAAAAAGACGACATCGGGTTTCAAAAGCGATGAGCATCGGGAGCAACGGGGGGGGAGGTCTTCCATTTTTAGAGAAGTTCCATCCAGGGTGGTCGAACACTTCAAACAAGAGAGCGTCCTATGGGTTCCATGAAATTCAATCACATTTCGGCTTCCGGCTGACTGATGAAGGCCATCCACATTCTGAGTGATGACCGAAGAGAGGTAACCCATCCGTTCCAAATCAGCCAACCCGATATGAGCTGGGTTTGGTTTCGCCTCCATAATGAGAGAAAACATGTCCTTCAGCATCATCCAGACCTTATCTGGATTCGAGTGGAAGGCGTGGATATGGGCATATTCCTCGGGATCATATTTTTCCCAGAGGCCCTGAGCTCCCCTAAAATCAGGAATGCCGCTTTCCACGGAAATGCCTGCTCCAGTAAAAGCGATCGTCTTTTTTGAATGGAGAATGTCTTGAGCGGCTCTCTGAATCAGTTGAAAGTCCATCGTTTTTCTCCTCCCCCTCGCCCCGCCTTCTCCCTTGAGGGGAGAGGAAGGGTGAGGGGCATTTCCTTAGAATCTTACCAGAAAAAAAGAGGGCTGTCAACGATCGTTTCTTAACCTATCCAATGCGGGAAGTGTGGGTTTCCACTTCGATGCTTTTGGTGTTCGAAATTCTTTGACAAAAGAATTCTTTCAATTATAATGGATAAAAATCTGGGCTCAATTTTCTTCAAAACCCACTTTTACGTATTGGATCGAATGATCCAAATCCAGTTCTAAAGAAAGGAGGAATAAAAATTATGTGGATCCTACGAATCAACATGACTGACCGTTCCTACCGTCTTGAGGAAGTCCCAGCAACTTACAAGAACCTGGGGGGCCGCGGGATGACATCCTCTATCGTCCACGACGAAGTCCCCCCGTTGTGCCATCCCCTCGGCCCAAATAACAAACTTGTCTTTGCTCCAGGCATCGTTACAGGCACTGCTGCTCCCACATCGGCCCGTATCTCCGTAGGAGCCAAGTCGCCGCTCACAGGCGGCATCAAGGAATCCAACGCCGGCTCACCCTGGCCACCATACCTTGCCTCAATGCAGATAAAAGCGCTTGTGGTGGAAGGTCAACCTAAAGAGAAGGGCAAATATTGGATGGCTCACCTGACCTGGGATGCAAAGGCCGGTAAACCCGAAGTGGAATTTCTCCCTGCCGACGAGTACAAGGGTAAAGATCTCGATGAGGTCTACCCGAAAGTGTTTGAGCGGTTTGGCAAGAATCCTTCCATTGCTGGCTTTGGCGTAGCTGCGGAGTACGGCTATGCCAACTCCGGCATCGTATTCAATGATCTCAAGAAACGTCCCAGCCGCTATTCTGGACGGGGTGGCCTAGGTGCGGTAATGGCCAGCAAGGGGCTCAAGTTCATTGTGGTGGATAGTAAAGGTGCCCCCGGAGTCGCCATCGCCGACAAGGCCCTGTTTGAGCAGGGTACCAAGAAACTGGCTGATGCCTTGCGTACCCATGATATCACCAAACCCAAAGGTGCCCTGAATGCCTACGGCACAGCCGTGCTGATCAATATTTTGAATGAGGCTGGTGGACTGCCTACACGCAACTTCTCTACTGGCCGCTTTGAGGGCGCGGCTAAGACCTCCGGTGAGGCTATCTTTGAAGGGAACAAGTCGCGTCTAGGCAAGGAACTTTATAACCATGCCTGCAGCCCCGGTTGTATTATCCAATGCTCCAATACTTGGTACAAACCGGATGGCACTGAGCATACCTCCTGCGTAGAGTACGAGTCTGATTGGGCCCTCGGAGCCGATTGTGGTATTGACAGTTTAGACGATATAGCCGAAATGGTCCGCCTTTGTAATGCCTATGGTCTAGATACCATTGAGACTGGCACTACCCTGGCCGTGGCTATGGAGGCCGGTGTGATACCCTTCGGGGATGGCAAAAAAGCTATTGGGCTTATCCAAGAGATGGGCAAGGGGACCCCTCTGGGCCGAATCCTCGGTGGCGGTACAGCATTTACTGGCAAAGCGTATGGCGTGACCCATGTCCCCACCGTGAAAGGTCAGAGCATGCCCGCCTATGAACCACGTGCCGTCAAGGGGATTGGTATTACCTACGCCACCACCACAATGGGCGCTGATCACACCGCCGGCTATACCATTTGTCCTGAAATCCTGAGTATTGGTGGAAAGGCAGACCCCCTTAGTCCCGAAGGCAAGGCTGCCCTCAGCCGCGCGTTCCAGGCAACGACTGCATTTATTGATTCCTCTGGCCACTGCCTGTTCATCGCCTTTGCCATTCTCGACATCGCCAGCGGTTTCGAGGGGATGGTCGAGGAATGTAACGGCGTCCTGGGCACCAACTGGAAGCCAGACGACGTGGTCAAGATCGGTTCAGAAATCTTGCGTAAGGAGCGGGCCTTCAACGAGGCGGCTGGCCTTAGCAAGGAGCATGATCGCGTTCCGGAATTCATGCGCTACGAGCCGCTCCCGCCCCACAACCAGGTTTTTGACGTTCCAGATAGTGCGCTGGACTCTGTCTACGGTGAGCTATAGAGCAAATTTTACACAGGCAGGGCAGTTTCCGCCCTGCCTGTGTTTTAAGGCGAACCATGTCTAAGGTGAAAACCGACGAACAAGGTCGGTTGATCCTACCCGATGCATTTTTACAGCGCCGGCACATCTCCCCCAACATTGAGTACTGGTTAGATGAACGGGAAGGCGATCTGATCCTCCATCCACGTTTACCTGATGTTCGAAAGCTGTATATCCAACCAACCACCTGCTGCAACCTTCACTGCCGCACCTGCATCCGCAACGTGTGGGACAACCCCGAAGCCCATATGGATATGAACACGTTCCAGCGAATGTTGGAAAGCCTGGACGAACTGCCGGATCTGACCCGGGTTGTGTTTAGCGGCTTTGGTGAACCTCTGACACATCCTAATATCCTGGAGATGATCGGGGCGGTGCGCAAGCGCAACATAGCCGTGACCCTCGGCTCCAATGGCCTCCTGCTGGAAACCGAAATGGCCCGCGAATTGGTCAGGCTGGGTGTGGACCGATTGGTGGTATCGGTAGACGGTGTGAAACCGGAGACCTATGCTTCCATCCGTGGTGCCATGCTATCGCAAGTGTTGAGCAACATCCGTGGCCTGAACGAAGTGAAAAGACAACTGGGCTCATTGACTCCTGCCTTAGGGATCGAATTTGTTGTCCTGAAAACCAATGCTACTGAACTGGCTGAACTGAGGGGGTTAGCATCGCAGCTAAATGCGGCTCGTGTCTTGGTCAGCAATGTCCTCCCCTACACCGAGGAAATGCGCACTGAAGTCCTTTATGGCTACGAACCGCGATCTCCGTTCAGCGCTGGGGGCTGGCCCGTGAAGGCTGATGCCTGGGTGATGTGGGGCACTTTGGAACTACCACGCATGCACTGGGGTGCAGAGAGGCGTTGCCGGTTTGTACAAGATCGGGCAATTGTGATAGGATGGGATGGTGGCGTATCGCCCTGTTACGCCCTTTCGCATAATTACAGTTACTTTGCTGTTGATGGCAGAAAAAAGCAGGTGAGTCGATACGTTCTGGGAAACGTGAAGGAGCAGCCCCTGGCAGAAACTTGGATGTCTGAGGATTATGTCCGCTTTCGCAGCGAGGTGCGGGGATTCTACTTCCCTTCTTGTCCGGACTGCGACCTGCGAGAAAGTTGCAATCTCCGTGAGCGTAACGAAGGATGCTGGGGGTGGAACCCATCCTGCGCCGATTGCCTGTGGGCGCAGGACATCGTGCGGTGTCCATGAGGCAACGATGCAAGTCCGAGTAAAACTTTATGCCAACTTGAGTCGCTACTTCAGCAATGCGGCACCAGGGATTCCCTTTGAAATCGAGGTACCCGAAAGCGCTACTGTGGCTGACCTGGTGAGTTGGCTGAAATTGCCTCGTGAAGAAGTGAAGTTGTTTTTTGTCAAGGGGCGCGCCCGTCCTATAGATTGGCCTCTGGAGGCTGGTGATGAGGTAGGCATTTTTCCGTTAATCGGAGGAGGATGAAGGTGGCTGGCATTGCTTTGGACGTGTGGCTGTATGGCGCTCTGGCGTGCTACGGAGGCGGGACAGAACAGGGGAGTTTCGCCAATATACAGATGCGCCTTCCTGAAGGGAGCACTATGGCCGATCTGCTGGCCCACCTGAGGATGCCCACCGAAGAACGGGGAATCACTTTCATCAATGGGCGGTTGAGTGCCATGCCTGGCCTCCAGCCAGACCTGGGTCACGTCTTGCGCGACGGCGACCGTGTGGGCCTATTTGACCTTAAGAGCATGTGGCCCTTCCAGTACCGTCACGGCGCGATGCTAACTGATGAAATGGCCCGTGCCATGGATGGCGAGAAAGACCACGGCCTGCGTCACATATATAGCAAAGAATAGACAAGCCGCTGCGATGGATGAGGTCATTCCAGCTATCACCAAGGCCGGTTTTTTCTATATCCGAAATTATTTAGGCTACCATTCATAGATCTTTCCCCCTTACCAGTCTTCTTCGCCTTCAAAGATTAAATGATTTCTGACCTCAATGACCCATCCAATCCTATTTCAAAATAAACTTCTGCTTTACAAAGGCCGGGTTATGGGATAATCATTAAAGAAAAGGAGGGAAGAATATGGATTTGATGGATGCGATTAAAGGGAGACGAAGCATTCGAAAATACAAGCCTGATCCTGTTCCTGAAGACGCACTTCAAAAGATCATGGAGGCGGTGAGATGGGCTCCCTCTTGGGCCAATACCCAGTGTTGGGAAGTCATCGTTGTAAAAGACCCGAAAATAAAATCTGAATTAGCCACAGCCCTTACAAAGACGAATCCAGCCCTTTCCTCGATGACTGATGCACCGCTTGTCATTGTCCTGTGTGGGAAGAAAGGAGTCTCTGGTTTTAAGAAAGGCGAGGCAGCTACGGTGAAGGGGGATTGGTTGATGTTCGATACAGGGATTGCCATGCAGACTCTCTGTTTGACTGCCCATTCCCTGGGTTTGGGCACGGTCGTCGTCGGGATGTTCGATCACAAAAAGGCGGAGGAGATTTTAGGAGTTCCTCAGAACGTCAGAAGTGGTGGCCATGACTCCTCTGGGATACCCAGCCACAGAAGGGATTACTCCGAAGAGGAAAGAACTCGCCGAATTTGTGTTTTATGATAAATACCCTGTAAAGTAATAAGTCGAAGCACTAAAGCCTTCTCCCCGTGAGAGCGTGAGGCGCAAGTCGTAAGAGGTTTAACCCCTTACCCCTTCAGGCGACACTTTACGTATTAGGATTTCGGTATTCGCCTGCCTGGAATTAGGAAGGAATTTGGGAATTTCACATAAGGAGGATATAAAAGGATGACCGAAGAGGAAGTTCTTAAGTCCCTTGTGATCCAGACAGACTCGAAGTTAGTGATGGTGGTCATTGACGGAATCGGTGGACTACCCGTCCGAGGTAAGACAGAATTGGAAGCAGCAAAGACCCCAAACCTCGACCGGTTCCCTTCAAAGGTGTCTGTGGACTGATCGATCCCATCTCCGATGGAATCACGCCAGGAAGCGGTCCCTCTCATTTAGCCCTTTTCGGATACGACCCGTTCCGATTCGAGATCGGAAGAGGCGTCATGGAGGCTTTAGGGACCGAATTCAACTGACCAAGGACGATCTCACAGCCCGAGGCAATTTTGCAACGATCAATCAAAGGGAATCATTGACACGCAGAGCCGGCAGAATCCCTACCGAAAAGAATAGAGAGATGTGTCGATTCCTCCGAAAGGAAATAAAAGAGGTCCAAGGGGTTCAAATTTCTATCTATCCCGGAAAAGAGCATCGATTCGTCATCGTCTTTCGAGGAGAAGGATTACGGGACGATCTCACCAACCCAGATCCCCAAAAAGACGGACAAGGCCAAAGACACAGAAGGACTTTCTCCCGAGGCTCAAAAGACCGCCGACATCATCAACCATTATTTCAAAAAAGCCACTGAAGTCCTCAAACCCTTTCGTCCGGCCAATACAGTCTTGCTCCGAGGTTTTTCAAAGATTCCGGATATTCCAACCCTGACAGAGAGATTCAAGCTACGGCCGGCCGCCATTGCAACCTACCCGATGTACCGAGGACTTGCCCGGTTGGTGGGGATGGAGATTTTAAATACAGGGGAAACCCCCCGGGAAGAAGTGGAAACCTTGAAAAACCATTTCGATCAACATGACTTCTTCTACATCCATTTTTAAAAGACCGATACCGCCGGAGAAGACGGAAATTTTAAGAGGAAGGTGAAGGCCTTGGAAGAGATAGACCGAATCCTACCCTCCATTTTAAAGCTAATCCCTGATGTCCTGCTCATCACGGGAGACCATTCCACGCCCGCCCCCTTAAAATCTCACAGTTGGCATCCCAACCCCATCTTTCTCCTTTCAAAATATGTCCGGCCAGATGGCATTCGGCGGTTTACAGAGAGACTTTGCCAAAAAGGACAATTGGGCCGTCTCCAGCCATCAATCTTTTCCCTTTGATGTTGGCGAACGGACTGAAATTAAAGAAATTTGGTGCATGAAATATTGCAAAGCGCCTGCCTTCGCCGGAGCGGCTACGCGCAGGCAGGCGTAGGGCATGGCGCATAGCGATGGAAGTAAATTCTTTTCGTTATCTCTACGGTCCCGTTCCTTCGAGGCGATTGGGAAGGTCGCTCGGGATTGACCTTGTCCCTCACAAAATCTGCACTTTGACTGCATCTTTCCAGATCGGAAACACAACCGAAAAGACGATTGTCAGAAAAGAATATGTTCCGGTGGGAGAAATTTTAGAAGAAGTGGGGCGCTTTCTTAAAGAAGGAACTTCCTCCATTGATCATCTCTCTCTCGCTGGTTCAGGAGAACCTACCCTGATTCCAAAATTCGTTCGATCATCGAAGAGCCTACAGAAGATCACCTTGATTCCAGTGGCGGTGATCACTAATGGTTTCTTGCTCTGGGAGTCAGAGGTCAGAGAAAAAGGTCCCCGCTTCGGCGATATTGTCCTTCCTTCGTTGGACGCTGTATCGCAAGAAGTATTTGTGAGAATCAATCGTCCTCGCCCGGGTTTTTCAATTGAAAAGGTCATTAAAGGAATGGTTGAATTTAGAAAATTGTACAAAGGCCAAATTTGGTTGGAGATATTATTCTGTAAAGGTGTCAATGATAGCGAAGAAGAACTTCTGAGGATGAAGAAG
>CAWFSX010000055.1:0-62688 GCA_963818595.1 uncultured delta proteobacterium | reverse complement strand
CAGTTATTCTATTTTGTCAAGGATTTTTATGCGATTTTTATGCGGTGAAACTTCTTCTTTCCTGCTCTCAATATAATCTCATCCTTTTCTTTAAAATCATCTAACTTAATAAGAATATCAAATTTATCCACTTTTTTGTTATTTAAATACCCACCCCCCTGCTCTATCAACCTTCTCGCCTCTGAACTGGATGAACAAAGGTCGGTTGCCTCAAATAACTTAAAAATTGGAATCCCCTGGGTCAATTTTTCTTTCTCTATATAAGTTGTTGGAATTGAAGTCTCATCCTTCCCTTCCCCTGAGAAGAGAGCTCTTGACGCTTCCCGGGCCTTTTTCGCCTCTTCTTCTCCATGCACAATCTTTGTTGCTTC
This sequence comes from uncultured delta proteobacterium, assembly GCA_963818595.1. Classification (GTDB taxonomy): domain Bacteria; phylum Desulfobacterota; class BSN033; order BSN033; family UBA1163; genus UBA1163. The sequence goes on along the minus strand of CAWFSX010000055.1, from coordinate 62,317 downwards.
AAAGGCCAAGATTTCTTTAGCTTTTCTAATGTCAGCCCCTTTTAATTTCCCATATTCCTCCACCTCCTCCATTGGAAGAAAGGTGAAGAGAGCCAAAAACCTTTTTACATCTCTATCGTCAGTATTGATCCAAAATTGATAATATTCATAAGGAGAGGTGCGCTGGGGATCTAACCAGACTGCTCCTTTCTCAGTCTTTCCCATTTTCTTGCCATCAGCCGTCATGATCAAAGGGAATGTGATCCCGTAGGCCTGCTTCCCTTCCAGTCGACGGATGAGATCAATCCCAGCCACAATATTGCCCCACTGATCGCTCCCTCCCATTTGAATCAAACAGTTGTGATATTTAAAAAGATACCAAAAATCATAGGCCTGGAGGAGTTGATAATTGAATTCGATAAAGGAAAGTCCGGTCTCTAAGCGAATCTTCACTGATTCAGTGGCCAGCATTCGATTCACACTAAAATGGACACCGATATCCCTTAGAAAATCAATATAATTAAGCTTTGTCAACCAATCGGCATTATTTAAAAGAAGAGCTTTATCCTCCGAAAAATCTAAAAACCGAGCGAATTGCTTCTTCTGGGCTTCAGCATTTCTGTTGATTTCTTCATAAGTCAAAATCTGCCGCATCTCATCCTTACCACTGGGATCTCCCACCAATCCTGTTCCAGCTCCTACTAAGGCAATCGGCTGATGGCCATGTCTCTGCATATAAGCCAGGGACATGATGGGCACTAAATTTCCGACATGAAAACTCGAAGCGGTGGGGTCGAAGCCGATATAGGAGGTGACCTTTCCTTCTAATATCTCCGGTATTTTCCCCTCATCGGTTACTTTTTCAATAAAACCCCTCTCAATAAAGACATCATAGACTGTTTTCTCATGTCCCACACGTGTCACCATCATCCGCGCTCCACCATTCCCTTGACAATTCCGAATTTAGGGATTCATAAGGTTTATTGAGTCTATTGAGTTTATTGGGTTATTCAGTTGACCCAAAGAACTCAAGTAACACAAGTAACTCAAAGAACCCTGCAATTCCTAATTCTTCAATCGCCCAATTCCTTAATCCTTTAATTCTGCTTTAGAGGAACTTTGATCCTCTGGATATTGTGGGATTTTCCCGTTTTCGAATCAACCTCAATCACCACCCCTTGGAGCTCGATCTCTTCTGTGGCCACATCAAATTTCCATGGGATTTGAGTCAATAAACGCTCCAAGGCGATCTGTTTACGAATTCCAATGACAGAGGCTAAAGGTCCTGTCATCCCTACATCGGTGATATAGGCTGTTCCTCCATCCAATATTTTCTCATCGCTAGTCTGAACATGGGTATGAGTTCCCAATACAGCACTAACCTTCCCATTTAAAAACCAACCCATCGCCATTTTCTCTGACGTGGCTTCTGCGTGGAAATCGACCAGAATGACAGGGGTCTCTCTGCTCAATAATTCAACTTCCTTTTCTCCGACACGGAAGGGACAATCCAGATGCTTCATGAAAACCCTGCCTTCCAAATTGAGAATACCCAACTTCTCCCCATTGCCTAAATAGAAAATACCACTTCCTCTTCCTGGAACACGGGGTGGATAATTAGCCGGTCTTAAAATTCGAAGCTCCTCATCCAAAAAGGGAAAAATTTCTTTTTTTGCCCAGATATGGTTTCCAGAAGTCAGGACATCCACACCGTGGTCTAACATGTCAATGGCAATCATAGGGGTAATACCCATCCCCCCTGCTGCATTCTCTCCATTCGCAATCGTAAAATCGATTTTTTGATCAGCAATGACTTTTCCTAATATCTCCTGGATGGCCTGCCGGCCTGGTTTCCCTACGATGTCTCCAACAAAAAGAATGCGCATCTTCAACGACCTCATTAAAATTACGCAATTAGCGCATAGGTCAATTAGCGCATTGAGCGTCTAATAACACACCTAATAGAGAAATGGAATGATTTTTTCCATTTTGTTCTTTTAACTTGCTTAAACTCTACAATTGCTAACTTTGTGACTGTGACACTGAACTTCTTATTTGGCGTAATCGACCGATCGCGTTTCTCTGATCACCGTCACTTTGATCTGTCCAGGATAGGTTAACTCCTTTTCGATCTTTCGGGCAATGTCCCTACATAGAATGATAGAATCCTCATCAGAGAGACGATCGGGCTGGACCATGATGCGAATTTCCCGGCCTGCTTGAATGGCATAAGATTTTTCCACTCCCGGAAAAGACTGGGCAATTTTTTCTAAATCCTCCAGTCGCTTCACATAAGTCTCAAGCATCTCACGCCTTGCCCCTGGTCTCGCCCCTGAAAGAGCGTCTGCGGCCTCCACCAAAATATCAAGAATGGATTCTGGTTTTTCTTCTTCATGATGAGAGGCCAGGGCATGGACGATGATAGGCGATTCCCCATATTTTCTTGCCAGTTCTGCTCCAATCTTTCCGTGGGAGCCCTCCACTTCATGATCGACGGCCTTTCCAATATCATGAAGTAGGCCTGCCCTCTTCGCGTGTTTCACATTGACCCCAAGTTCTGCAGCCATCACTCCGCAAAGAAACGCCACTTCCAAAGAATGCTGGTAAACATTCTGGGCAAAACTCGTCCGATATTTGAGTCGGCCAATCAGTTTAATCAATTCCGGATGCATACCGTGAACACCCACGTCGAAGGTCGCCTGTTCCCCTGCTTCGCGGATGGAGGTCTCTACCTCTTGTTCCACTTTTTGGACAATCTCTTCAATCCGTGCAGGATGGATGCGCCCATCGCTCACCAGACGTTCTAAAGCAATTCGGGCGATTTCCCTTCGGACGGGATTGAATCCTGAAAGGATCACCGCCTCTGGGGTATCGTCGATGATCAGATCAATCCCTGTAGCCGCCTCAAGGGCTCGAATGTTTCGGCCTTCACGGCCGATGATGCGACCTTTCATTTCTTCATTTGGCAGATTGACTACGGAAACCGTCCTCTCCGCAACATATTCTCCGGCATACCGTTGAACGGCCAGGCTGATAATCTCCTTCGATTTTTTATCGGAGATCTCTTTCGTTTCCTCTTCAATCTTTTTTATCTTCTTAGCACCTTCGTGTTTTGCCTCGTTCTCCATGGCCTCCATGAGCAATTGCTTTGCCTCTTCTGAAGACATTCTTGCAACGTTCTCTAATTGAATACGTTGTTTTTCGAGAAGGGCGGCTACCTTTTTATCCTGCTCCTGAATGACTTTTTCCTGCTGGACTAAAGTTTTCTCCCGACGTCCGATCTCCGCCTCTTTGGTATCCAGAAGCTCAATCTTTTTGTCTAAATGAGATTCTCTCTGGATGATCCTTTTCTCCAGATTCTGGATCTCCTGGCGTTTTTCCATCGTCTCTTTTTCCAACTCGGCCTTTTCTTGATAAAACTTATCCTTGGTTTGGAGGAATGCTTCCTTTTTGATGATCTCAGCCTTTTTCTCAGCTTCCTCGACTAAACGTCTGGCGACTTCCTTCGCGGAAACAATTCTGGCCTCAGAAAATCTTTTTCTTACAAGGAATCCAATAAGTCCTCCGAGAAACGCAATGATGGAAACGAGAATGATATACATCTCAATGGATAACTTCAATGGTCCCTTCACCTCCTTATATAGAAAATCGCAAAGCGCCCGCCTGCCATAGCACTTGTCCGGCGGGCAGGCATAAAGCATAGCGCATAGCGTAACGACTAAAAACAAAGACTTTTTCCATAGTTCGAGCCTGATTGCCCTGCACCATTCCAGGTTCAGGGCCTGCCGCAGGAGGGGTGCCCTCCAGGCATGGATTATTAATTAGAAAAGTACAACACCTGTGGCTCGTGATTCGACCATGACATCACTTATACGATTCACTGCCACGATTCAATAAATATTATCGTCAGATGATAGAAGAAAGAGGTCTGAGATGGAATAGAGAAAAAGACCGGGCCAACGGAACCCGACATGCCTTGCCTACCGCAGACAGAGAAGAAAAAACGAGGGGAACCCTGAGGGTGATTTCCAATTCGTCTCCATTATATAACGAAACCCTACTTTCCCTTGAGAGAGGGAAACCATGGCGTTGTTCTTTTTTCCCACGTTCAGACCCGCTTCAAGAGGTGAACGATCAAGTGAGAGATGATCCGAATGAATGAAAACTTGTAACCACATCCTCAATCGGATCCATATCTTTTTAAATTTTTGTAGGATTTCAATCACGTTCCATTGGATCATAGGTATTAAACCCTTTTTTTCTTCCCTTTATTCCACCACACCTTTCATCTTCTGATGACGATGTTGTCCTCAAATCCCCTGCTCGAAGTCCCATGGCTTGTGATCTATAGCAACCGTTCGGAAAGGGTTCCCTATTTAAGGTGGTTCACAATAAATCTTTCAGCCTCCTCGAACACAGCAGGGGAAACATCACCCAGTAATGGGGTTCTTCTCTAATTCCATCCCTCCCATTTTAATATCTATCTTCTCAACCAAATCTTTTGATCTCGCCTCAATCTCTTGTAGCAGAGCGATCCTCTCCTTCTTTTCCTTTAAAAGATCATCTGCAATATTAAGAGCTGTTAAAATCGCAACATTCAATGTTGAAACACTCTTTGTCTTTTTTAACACCTCGTCCATTTTTTCATTGACATATTTGGCCACTTCCTGAATGTAATCTTCCTCGGCCTCCGTTTTGACCGTATAGGTTTGACCAAATACCTTGATCTCGACCAACCGTTCTTTTCCCATTCCTCATCGACCTTCTAAACAACGTTGAGTGGCAAATTAAGTATCCATGTTTTTGAAACGATGAAGGAGTTGATCAATCCGCGTCTTGACTTTTTCTCTATCCTGCGAGAGGAGTTTCAATTTTTTCTCCAGTTGGGTCACTTTCTCCTTTTCCACTTCCAGGGTAGCGGCTAAATGGTCCCGCTCCTTCTTCAGATCATGAAATTTTGTCAAAAGATGACGGACCTTCTCCTCTAAATTCCAGAGCAATCCTTGTTCTTCTTCTGAAATCATCTTTTCTGGTTGTTTCTCTAATGATATTTCTCCCGCCATAAAAAGTCAACCCTAATAGAAAACATCATTGCAAATTGCGAAATTAACATTGGCCAGTTAACAATGAGTTAAAAATTTTTTACTTTTCATTGTTAATTTTGCAATGCTAATTTTTCAATGATCTTTATTTAAGCTGCACTGAGCAAATAGGCCCTGATCAGTTCGTCAATCTCCCCGTCCATGACCCGATCCACCTGATGAATCACCTTGTTACTGCGGTGATCCTTGACCATTTTGTAAGGGTGCATAATGTAAGAACGAATCTGGCTTCCCCAGGCAATCTCCTTTTTTGAGTTGTGAAGTTCTTGAAACTTCTCTCCCTTTTCCTTCATCTCCTTCTCATAAAGTCTTGCCTTTAATATCTTCAAGGCAGTAGCTTTATTTTTATGCTGGGACCGTTCGTTCTGGCACTGGACGACGATGCCCGTGGGTAGGTGAGTGATTCGGACGGCCGAATCGGTCTTGTTCACGTGCTGCCCTCCTGCCCCACTGGACCGAAAGGTATCCACTCTTAAATCTTTTTCATCGACTGCCACTATAATATCATCGGAAACTTCAGGAATGACAAAAACCGATGCGAAGGAAGTATGCCTTCTTGCTCCTGCATCAAATGGGGATATTCGGACCATTCGATGAATCCCAGTCTCGGCCTTCAAATACCCATAAGCATAACGACCATTGACCATAAAAGTAACATTTTTTAAACCCGCTTCTTCTCCTGTCAGAATATCAATGATTTTTGTTTCAAACTCCCTTTTCTCTGCCCATCTGAGGTACATCCTTAAAAGCATTTCCACCCAATCCTGAGCTTCTGTTCCACCGGCCCCTGCATTGATGCTGACGATCGCATTACTTGGGTCGTGCTCTCCGCCCAACATTCTCCTAAGCTCTATCTGGTCAATGGCCTCTTCACTTCTTCGTACCTTCTCTAACAACTCTTGAGCTTCCTTTCTCATCCTCTTGCTCTTCAACCAATTGAAGGAGGATTTCCATCTCCTCCAATGTCTTCTGTTCTTCTTGCCAAGGCGACAGACTCTCTAATAGAGAGGTCCGCTCCTTTAACATTTTCTGTGCGGCTTCACCCCCTTCCCAAAAATCAGGTTTTGTCATCATGAGTCCAATCTCGTTTAATCTTTTCACTTTTTCTTCGATGTCAAAGATGACCTCGGAGGGACTCCAGTCGGTCCCTCAACTCTTTTAATCTGTCTCTCAATTCAATGAGCATATAATAACCCTTTCTTTTTGAAGATTAATGTTTATACTAACATAAATCAAGAAAAAGATAAACGTCTTTCTATAATTTCTTGAGTTTATTGAGTTTATCGGGTTCATTGAGTCCATTGGGTTATTCGTGTTCATTGTGTCCGTTGGGTTTTTTGAAATCGAACTCAATAAACCCAAAGAACCCTATTAACTCAACAGACTATTTAAGATTTCTTCCTCTTAAATAATGCCTCTAACTCTTCTCCAACCAATGCAGGGTTTTTGACGACCTTTACGCCCGCTTTTGCCAATGCCTCCATCTTCTCCTTGGCTGTCCCTTTGCCTCCTGAAATAATGGCTCCGGCATGCCCCATCCTCCTGCCCGGAGGAGCAGTCAAACCGGCAATAAAGGCTAACACAGGTTTGCTCATCTTCTTCTCAACAAATTGGGCAGCCTCTTCTTCTGCTGTTCCACCAATTTCACCAATCATGATCACTGCCTCTGTCCCAGGGTCCTTTTCAAACATTTCCAGGAGATCAACAAAGTTCAAACCAATGATTTGATCTCCTCCAATACCGATACAGGTTGACTGTCCGATCCCCTTCTTGGTCAACTGATCCACCACCTCATAGGTGAGAGTCCCGCTTCGAGAGATAATTCCAATCGTCCCCGGTTTATGAATATAACCTGCCATGACCCCAATCTTACATTTGCCTGGGGAAATAATTCCGGGTGTATTGGGGCCAATTAATTTTGACGCTTTCCCATAGAGATATTCTCGCACCATCACCATATCCAGTGTTGGAATTCCCTCGGTCATACAGACAATGACTGAAATGCCAGCCTCCGCTGCCTCCAGGATCGCATCCCCTGCAAAAGCAGGAGGGACAAAGATCGCAGAAGCATTGGCACCCGTATTTTTAACCGCTTCCGCTACAGTATTGAAAACAGGAATCCCGTCAATCTTCTGGCCTCCCTTACCCGGAGTCATACCGGCCACGACTTTCGTTCCGTACTCCACCATCTGACGGGTATGAAACATCCCCTCATTTCCTGTGATCCCTTGAACGACCACCCTCGTTTTATCATCGACTATGATGCTCATACTTACCTCCAATTATTAGCGTAAAGCGTTAGGCGTAAGGCGCAAGGTGTGAGGCAAAATCCTTTACCTTCAGCCTTAACCTTAACCTCCAACCTTTTTCAATGCTTCTACCACCTTCTCAGCGCCGTCTTTCATTCCAATAGCGACAGTGAAATTGAGACCCGATTCATTGAGTATTCTTCTGCCCTCTTCTACATTTGTTCCTTCTAATCTCACCACAATGGGAACATTGACCTTCACCTCTCGAACAGCCTCGGTCACGCCCTTTGCAAGGGTATCACATCTTAGAATTCCTCCAAAAATATTGATAAACACTACCTTCACTCCAGGATCGGACATAAGGATCTTGAATCCGTTTTTCACCATTTCAACTGTAGCCCCACCCCCTACATCGAGAAAGTTAGCTGGTTCTGCGCCCACCACTTTAATAATATCCATCGTGGCCATAGCAAGCCCTGCCCCATTCACCATACAACCCACATTTCCATCTAATTTAATGTAATTCAAATTAAATTTAGAAGCCTCCACCTCCAGAGGGGCTTCTTCATTGAGATCCCTGAGTGCAGCAATCTCCTTGTGTCGGAAAAGACCGTTGTCATCTAAATTCATCTTGGCATCGAGGGCCATATATTCCCCTCCCTTGGTGAGAACAAGGGGATTAATCTCAGCGAGTAAACAATCCTTTTCATAAAAAGTCCTATAGAGACCGAAAATAACGTTCCTCATTTTCCCAACCTGAGCTGGTTCGAGTCCAAGCCCATAACCGATTTTATTCGCCTGAAAAGCTCTCAGTCCAACGCTTGGCTCTACCCACTCTTTTATTATTTTCTCTGGAGACTCCGCCGCAACTTTCTCAATCTCCACTCCTCCCTCTCGACTGGCCATGATGACAGGACAGGCCTTCGACCGATCGATCACGACTCCTAAATAAAGCTCCTCTTGAATCTCCATTCCTTCTTCAATCAGAACTTTCCGAACAAGCCGTCCGGATGGGCCCGTCTGATGAGTCACCAACGTCATCCCGATGATTTCTTGGGCCGCCTTCTCCGCCTCTTTGGGATGACTGACAACCTTGATACCTCCTCCCTTTCCTCTTCCCCCTGCATGGATCTGCGCCTTCACAACGATTGTCTTTTCTCCAATCCCTTCAGCAATCTTTCTTGCTTCTTCTGGAGTTTCGGCCACGCCGCCCTTTGGAACAGGGACACCGTAACTCTTCAGAATCTCTTTGGCTTGAAATTCGTGAATCTTCATTCCATCTCCTCCCCTCTTAAAATTAGGCGGGCCTATTATAACGGATTTCATCAACCTAAAAAAGGAAAAAATGAGGGACGAATTGAAAGGAGTATTTTGGGGTAAATAATTGAATATCTTGTCCCCGAGGAGTACTTCCTTGTTATCGAGAATCTTGAATTTCCTACCTCAATACAAGATTTTAAGTAGTAATCGATATCGTAAGATTACATTTCTGATGGTGATTCATAGAAATAATCCCAATTTGGCACAGTTTCTATTCTCGTTTTTCTTGTTGACGTTTGCGTCCCCAATTAGTAGATTTCCTATTATGTTTGAGTCGGCCTCATTCGTAAACCACTTCCCTTACTTAGGAATCTTTCTACTCCTTATCCTTGGAGGGATTGGATTACCTTTTCCAGAAGATGCAACGCTTCTATTAGGCGGGTTTTTAATGGCCCATGATGTGATTAAACCGCTGCCAGCATTTTTAGTCGTCTATTCAGGACTATTAATAACTGATTTTTCACTCTATTTAGTCGGTAAAAAATATGGCAGAAGGATAGTGGAACACAAGAGATTTCATAAAATTATTTCACCGAATAGACTATCTAAACTTGAAGAGAAATTTAGAAAATGGGGCAGTTTGGTGATTTTTTTTGGAAGGCATATTTTGGGCCTTAGGGCACAGATATTCCTTGTCTCTGGAGTGATGAAAATGTCTGCAATAAAATTTCTTATTGCGGATGCGATCTCGGCATTATTTACAATCGGTTTATGGGGAGGGATAGGTTATCTGGGTGGAAACAGCGTCCAAGTGTTGAAAAAAGATATAACGAGAGTTGAGCACATTGCAATTGTAATTTTAGTAATAATGATTGCCAGTGGAATTATTTTCTGGTATTTAAAAAATGTTAAGAAATTTAGAAAAACATAAAGGGAAAGAGGCGTCCTTTCTCAACCTCAGACAGAAATTTAATAATCTTATCTGACGACCTACTGAAGGTTGAATCATCCAGAATTGAGGATAAATGAGCTACTGTTAATTATTTAAATTTGCCATTATGTATAGATGGCTATGGAGAGGAGAGAATAAAATGGCAAGGAGGCAACAAGATACTGTTTTATGCCAAATCTGCAAAGAGCAGAAGAAACGGAGCGAGACCATACCTGCGGAATTGATCCGAGAACCTATTGTCGAGACAATTCGGAAGACATATCCCGATTGGTCCTCCAGCGGTTTTATTTGTATTTCTGATCTCAATCAGTTCAGGGCAAACTATGTCAAGAATGTCCTTGAAAAGGAGAAAGGCGAAATCTCAACAATAGAAGAACAGGTCATAAGAAGCGTAAAGGAAAATGAGCTTTTGTCCAAGAACATTAATACCGAATTCGAACAAAAGCTAACATTTGGGGAACGCCTGGCGGATAAAATTGCGGATTTTGGGGGAAGCTGGAACTTTATAGTTATTTTTGGCGGTGTCCTCCTTTTATGGGTTGCCGTAAATTCCATGATTCTTATTTGGAGACCGTTCGACCCATATCCATTCATCCTTCTCAACCTGGTCCTTTCATGTCTTGCTGCTGTCCAAGCTCCCGTCATTCTGATGAGTCAAAACCGCCAAGAGTCAAGGGATCGTTTACGATCCGAGCATGATTATTTGATAAATCTTAAGGCAGAACTGGAGATTCGTCATCTGCATGAGAAAATAGATCACCTTCTTATGAATCAATGGCAGAGGCTTTTGGAAATCCAACAAATCCAAATGGAGTTGATGGAAGAACTTGCTCAGAAAGTACCGAGAGGGCATCCTGGTTAAAGAAGCGGTTGAGAGGCTTTGTTCTATTCTAATAAATGGTTTATCTTAGGAAGAGGCTGTAGGTCAGGACGCAGAAGACAAAGCCTGTAAAAAGAGTATATTTCCAGTTGCGTTCTTTGAGAACAAAATAGAACATGGAAGCCAGCACTCGTACAAAAGGAGTTAACATTAAAACGCCGATTCCCATATTGAGGATAAAACGGGGACGGATGTCATGAGAAGACACCTGGCGAAGTGTCGATAATATGAAATCAAAGAAATTCATTCCAACGATCGAATGTTCAAATCGCAGATTCCGCCATTTCGCCCAATGCCAAATCAGGCCAATAGCAAGTAAAGCTGAACTTATTAGGACACCTGCCAACAGGATATATCCGATCAGGATCTCCATATCGAAATGATCAACTTTTTTATCTTTCTTCATACGATGATCCATTAGGTTCCCCAAATACCGCGAAGAATCATCTCGATTCCTAATATTAACAACACCAGGAGGAAGAAGCGGCGCACCATTTGATTGGTTAGCCGGACGAGAAGGCGTGTACCGAGGGTAGCCCCCAGAATAACACCAAGGATTATCGGCGCTGCCAGCCCAGGATCGATCATTCCCGCTGCCAGATAGACGCTGGTCCCTGCCAGAGCGGTCACACCGATGATCAGATTACTGGTGGTGGTCGATACTTTCGGTGGAAGTCCCATCACCAGGTCATGGATCAGCACCTTAAGCGCTCCTGCACCGATGCCTAAAAGTCCGGCAACCATGCCAGCTCCGAACATAAGAGGACCACCAAGATAAGCTCGGGAACCACGATACTCTATTATTTTTCCAACCGACTGGTCATAGTATTTTCCTTCCAATTCCAACCAGTGTGAGAAGGAATCTTGACAAACTGCATGTCGCCAACCCTCATGTCTCTGCCGAAACAATGTGACCCACGAAGACAGTAAGACAATACCGAATAGGATGAAGAGAAACTTTCTCCCTGAAATGAGTGTAATAGCCGCTCCTGCCAGAGCCCCTACAATTGTGAACATTTCAAGAAACATACCGACTTTGAGATTTGTAATACGATCCCTTACATAGGCTGAAGCTGAACCACTCGATGTTGCAATCACCGAAACGATACTGACAGCAATCGCATGTTTGATGTCCATTCCAAAGAATGTAAGTGCTGGAATCAGAATAATACCTCCGCCCATTCCGCTCATGGCGCCCACAAATCCTGCAACGAATAGAGATCAAGAATAACAGATGAAAAGACATTTAATCCCTCTTATAGAGCTCGTCCTGGCCATGGTTTAGGACCTGGCCTTTTAAATATTAGGATGAGAATATATTTCCTCCGATGAAAACACCTTATTCAGCCATCTTAAACCTATTTTAACCTATTTTAAACCGGTTAAAAAAGTTTAGTCCCGGTTAGATTCCCGACCAAGAACCCCTTCTTGACTGAATCTCCTCAAAATGGGATTATCTATTTAATTTAATGCACGGGTCATTTCATAAACTTTTAGGAATCAGAGAGGTATTGTACAATGATAGATAATCATAAACGACTTCTGTATTAACCTTAAGCCAAAAGGTGTTCTCTATGCGAATCTTACTGGTTGAAGATGACCTAAAAATTGCTTCTTTTATTATAAAAGGGTTAAGAGCTACGGGTTATGCAGTTGATCATGCCACAGATGGAGAAGAAGGCCTCCATCTGGCTTTGACCCAACCTTATGACACAGCCATTATCGACATTATGTTGCCCAAACTGGATGGTTTGGCGCTTATTGAAAGAATACGTAAAGAAAAAGTCAATATTCCCGTCATTATCCTGAGTGCGAAAGATTCAATCGACGACCGGGTCAAAGGGCTCCAGACAGGAGGAGATGACTATCTCACTAAACCATTTGCCTTTTCCGAACTTTTGGCCCGTGTACAAGCCTTAATCCGAAGGGCAAGCGGTCTTGCTGAGCCAACCCGCCTGACCATAGGGGATTTATCGATGAACCTCCTCACACGGGAGGTGGCAAGAGAGGGTAGAAAGATTGAACTCAAGCCGATCGAGTTTTCCTTGCTGGAATATCTTATTAGAAGTGCGGGACGGGTTGTTTCAAAAACCATGATCATGGAACATGTATGGGATTACAATTTTGATCCCCAGACCAATGTGGTGGAGGCGAGAATCTGTAGACTGCGTGACAAAATCGATAGGGATTTTGATAAGAAACTGATCCATACTATCCGGGGAGTAGGATATGTCCTTAAGGAAAAGGATTAATCTTCGAAACACCCTCGCCTTTCGATTGACCCTTTGGTATGCCGGGATATTCACCGTTTCGTCTTGTGTTGCTTTTCTCCTGTTTTACATCCTTATCACCTCGTTTATCCAGGAACGCACCGATCAGGAACTCTTAAGCCAGGTTAATCGGTTCTCAACGCTCCTTGTTACAGAAGGGTTTGAGGCGGTCAAAAACGATGCCGTGATTGAAGCCCAGGCAGCCGGAATAAAAAAGGTGTTCTTTCGGCTCCTTTCCCTGAAAGGACAGGTCTTTTCCTCATCCAACATATCTTATTGGAAGGAATATCAATATTAATGAAACGGCCATAAGGGAGTTGCTTCAAGGTAACAGCCATGTTTTTGAAACCATCACCATCCCAGACCACAAGGATAAAGTCCGTATACTTTATGCCTTCCTCAGCCCCAGTATCATCTTGCAGGTTGGCCAGGCCATGGAGAGTTATTCCCGATTTCTTGATGCCTTTAAGGGAATTTTCATCATTACGATGACTTTCCTAATCATATTAGCAGCAGGAGTCGGTTGGTTTATGGCCCGGCGTGCAGTTTCTGGTGTGGAAGCGATCACCCAAACGGCACAAAGTATCTCCGGAGGGACCCTGGGAAAACGGGTTCCTGTGAAAGAGAGAGGCGATGAAATCGATCAACTCGCAATGACCTTCAATCAGATGCTTGATCGCATTCAAACCCTGGTGACCGAGATCAAAGAGATGAGTGATAATATCGCCCATGACCTGAGGAGCCCGATTACCCGAATCCGAGGGATCGCAGAAGTGACCCTCACCGACGGGAAATCTATGGATGAGTACGAAAACATGGCGGCCAGTACTATAGAGGAATGCGATCGCCTTCTGGACATGATTAACACAATGCTGATGATTTCAAAAACGGAGTCGGGCGTGGATAAACTCTCGCACGAGGAGATCAATCTTTCTGGTCTTGTCCGGGAGGCATGCGAACTCTTTGAACCCACCGCTCAAGATAAGAGGGTAACCCTGAGCTGTGATGTGCCCAACAAAAGCCATCTCGTTGGAGATAATCGAATGATTCAACGAATGCTTTCCAATCTTCTTGACAATGCCATCAAATATACTCCATCGAGGGGAACGGTGAGTGTTTCGGTTTCAGAGAATGATGAAAGAAACATCGTAATCACTGTCAAAGATACTGGCATTGGCATATCTCCAAATGATCTTCCCCGGATTTTTGATCGATTCTACCGATGTGATCAGAGTCGATCTACCCTGGGCATCGGTTTGGGACTCAGTCTGGCAAGGGCTATCGCCCGAGCCCACGGCGGGGACATCACCGTTACGAGTCTCCTTAACCAAGGGAGCATTTTTACCGTCACTCTCCCAATCCTCAAATCTTAAGAGATAAGGGGCGTAGCGTAAGTTTAACTCTAAAGGTATTCCAAGTTTCCCCCCTCTGCCTGTTCAAATAGAAATAAAACCTTATCTCCCAACATTACCAACTTGTAATCTTCCGATCATCTTCCCGTCATTTTCTATTCTTAAAATTGAATATAGAAGAAAGGCTGGACCCAACCTAAAACTAAAAAAGGAGGTAAAACCATGGAACAGAAAAAGCATTTCAAAAAAATCATAATCGCCCTTTTAATGGTGGGTGCATTGGTAGGATTTGGGTATGGGGTGTCAACTGCAGTCAAGCACTCCACCACACCGAATTCAACAGTCGTAACGAATTCGGATATACCGATGGTTCCATCAAACTTCAATGAACTTGCGGAGAAGGTTCGCCTCGGAGTCGTAAATATCCAGGTTGTAAAGAAAATAAAGAACATTGACTTTGGATTCCGCCATTTCTCTGGAATCCCGTTTGGCGAGAAGAATCCTTTTGGAGACTTCTTCGGGCCCTTTTCCGAAGAGAATCCGCCCAGAGGTTTCGAACAACGGGGCGTTGGGTCAGGGTTTGTAATGAATCGAGATGGATACATTCTCACTAATAACCATGTGGTCGAAAATGCAGACCAGATCAAGGTGAAACTCGCAAATGGCAAAGAGTATGATGGTAAAATCGTTGGTCGGGATCCCAAGACTGATCTTGCTCTCATCAAGATTCAAGCCTCTTCAGATCTGCAGCCTCTTAACCTGGGCAATTCGGATGATCTGAAGGTTGGTAGTTGGGTTGTAGCAGTCGGGAGTCCATTTGGATTAGAACAGACTGTAACTGCGGGAATTGTCAGTGCCAAAGGAAGGGTGATTGGCTCTGGACCCTATGACAATTTCATTCAAACCGATGCCTCAATCAACCCAGGAAACAGCGGTGGGCCGCTTATCAACATGAAAGGGGAGGTGGTGGGCATTAACACGGCCATCATCGCTTCAGGCCAGGGGATAGGATTTGCAATTCCGATCAACATGGCCAAAGAGATTGCTCCCCAACTCCAGGAGAAGGGACATGTCACCCGGGGGTGGTTGGGGGTTAGCATTCAAGAGGTTACCCCAGGACTGGCAAAGTCATTTGATCTGAAAGAGAAGAAAGGTGCTCTTGTTGCCCAGGTGATCTCAGGTAGCCCAGCAGAGAAAGCAGGAATCGAGCAGGGAGATATCATCGTAGAGTTTGACGGTAAAGAAGTGACCGACTCCAAAGACCTACCCCGGATCGTTGCATCGACTCCCGTAGGGAAAGCCGTAACCATTAAGTTAATAAGGAATGGGAAACCCCTTGACCGACAAATGAAGGTAGGTGAGATGGAGGAGAAAGTCGAAGTTGCTAAAGCACCTTCCCATAAATCCTTGGGGATTACCGTGCAGAATCTCACCCCTGAAATCGCGAGGGGTCTCGGTTTAAAGAAAGACACGGGTGTGGTGGTGACTCGGGTAGAACCGGGGAGTCCTGCAGCCGATGCGGGAATTCAGACGGGAGATGTGGTTCAGGAAGTTAATCGGAAAGCGGTCAAGAATGTGGAGGATTTTATTCAGAAGGTTGATAAGGCCAAGGGACAGGACAATATTCTTCTTTTAATTCAGAGAGGACAGAACAACCTGTTTGCTGCTCTGACCCTGAAATAATCTGATGGGCATCCGATCGGAGACCCAATTGAAACTTAAGTTCTCTTGCCCTCCTCGGAGCAACAAGAATCACAACGATCGGGTGCTTTTTTTATTTTGGCGATAACCATGAAGAGCTCAAAACGGAAGTGAGGGGAAGATGAATCGAAAAATCATCATTAAGTCAGACGACTTCAATAAAGAAATTTTTTCTTTCCTCAAAGAGGTAGGGGCAGATATGCCAATGGACTGGAACATCGAAGCCTTAGACCGGATCAAGAATGCTGTTATTGAAACCTTTGGAAAAATGGGAGTCACGCTTGAGATCGATGACCGTTTTCAATCCATCTCTCCCTATTTAACCAAGCGAGAGGGTGGCATTGGAATGCATCAGTGAATAGATCCTATCGAGGTAAAGGTGGCGATGGGATCGTCCTTGGCACACATAGCAAGGGATTTTCGGCCCATATGTTTCTAAGGAATGTCTCGAATGTGATATTGTATCGAACTCGAAAATCAGTTTTTATAATACCATTACCACCTGAAAAAAATATGATTGACGAGGTGACAAGGAACATAATATCCTTTGCGCTTACTACTAATCGTTACCTTAAAGACTTATCTTCAAGTAAACAGTTGTAGATGGCAGAAACAACCTCCTTTTTAGCTCTTGCTTTCTGTAATCGACTATCATTGACAAAAGTGTGATGCTTCGGTAAAGTTCTGAATTGAATGATAGAAAGGGAAATGGAAAACCTTTTCTGAATTGTTTCATGGTCTTATGTCCAGAAATGGATGATGCCGAGGAGGTATGAATATGGATCGTAGAACCTTTCTAAAAACCTTTTTGGTTGCAGGAGGATTAACAGTTCTCTCGTCGAACAGTTATGCTTTAAAGTTATTCCCGAACCCAGGCAAGCAGAAATGGGCCATCCTTTTCGGTTCGAGATATGGTAGTACAAGGGATGCATCCCTTTGGATCTCAGAAGGAATGGGAGGAATTGCTGATGCATTCGACGCCCGAGAGAATCCTGACCTTTCATCCTTTGACTATATCATTGTTGGTTCGGGAATCTACTTGGGAAAGATTGATCAACCTCTTGAAACATATCTTTCGAAAACCTCTGCTTCAATTTCTAAAAGAATCAAAGCCCTCTTTATCGTCTGCGGAGCCGGTGATAGTCCCAGAGCGCAAGCATTTGTGGACGTTCTCGCAAAGTTCTGCCAGGCCAAGCCTCCTCTCGTAAAAATATTCTCTGGGAGAATAACCAAGAGACTGCTGAACAAGGAAGATTACAAAATCGAGGAAGAGGTCTTTAAGCGGCGAAATCAGCCATTCGAGGATTACGACCGCCTCCAAAGAAGTGACTGTTTGAAGTTCGGAGAAGGAATCCTCAATAAAGTCTTAAGTGATTTACTGGAAGACATCTTACTTCCCATGCAAGTATTTTAAAATCTTTTGTGTAAAAAAAAGAGGAGTGTTATCCTCTCGAGAAAGATTTTTGGTAAACACAATTCCAATGAAAAAGGAGGACACATCCCAAGTCAGAATTTTTATGGAAGGCAACTGTACATAATGTAAACCGAGCGTTGAAGGAGATCAATGCCTTTGAGTGGGAGGGAGACTATCGGGCGGAAACAAGGAATCGTCTCAAGGCTCTTTTAGGAGATCGGTGGTTCGGACAGTCCCCCCACGGTCTATCTTACAGTGACCTTAGCGCCTGTCCTTTTAGGACCTATAATAATGGTTGCCTATTCCTATATGGCATTGGTTCCTATCCTTCAACCGCCAATCATTCGGCTCCTCTGCACTCAAAAAGAGAAAAAAATATTTATGAAGGCTCAAATACGAAAAGTTTCGCAATTAGAGCTTGTTCTTTTCCCAATCATCGTCTTTATTGTAGCCACATTGCTTGTTCCGAAGTGCGCCCCTCTTGTGGGCATGATGATGTTCGGTAATTTATTAAAAGTGAGTGATGTGACCGAAAGACTCGCAAAGGCTGGAACCGCGCTGAACGATATTCTGATATTCCTATTGGGAATTTGCTTTGGAGGACTCATGCCTGCGCAAGTTTTTTTTACTCCTCAAACCTTATTAATCGTTGGATTAGCCATTATTGCTTTTATTTTCTCAACAGCCGGCGGTATCTTGAGTGTCAAGTTCGGCAACTTATTTTTGAAGTAAAAGATAAATCCGATCATTGGTGCGGCTGAGGTATCAGCAATTCCCATGGCAGCTCGAGTGGCACAGAAGGAAGGGCAGAGAGTGGATCCCCAAAATTATCTTCCGTTGCACGCTCTGGGGCCTAACATGGCAGGAGCCATTGGGACCTCATTAGTAGCCGGGATATTCATGGGTATACTCCATTAATCTTGATCTATTTGCACGAAGGCTACATCATACTTGCTTTCCACCCGTAATCGTTGACCCTCAGCGTCATCTCAGACTATAGGTAGGTGAACTAAATAACCCCTTTTTCAACTCTTCCTTCATTTATGCAAAGACTGGCAAGCCGCCAAGATAATATGTAGCATTCAAATGGTAATCAGTAATAATGGCATTTTAAGTTTTTGAATATTCAGCGTATATATTGGTTTCGGTGTTATATTCTCAGTGATTCATCTGATCAAAATATGAACTAAACATTATAAGGGAGCGTGCTGTGATATATGTATTTATGGTTTTAGTTGAAATTTGCCCATTTATAAGATACGTTGGAAGCTAAAGAAACAGTATGGTAATTCTAACTCGAATATCCAGCTTATTTGATATTCCTTTCTAGCCTAAAAAATTACGCAATATAGTGAAGATATTAGAAGGAGGAAAAAATGAAAAAAATAACAATTAATCTATCTTTAATACTTCTCGTTATGATAGTTCTTGTTTACGGAGGATACGTCTGGGCCAATAAGTCGACTACATCCATTGAAGTTCCCGAAGGCATTCCTAAAGGGTCTGAAATCACCATTCGGGTGACGGTTACCCACAATGCCAATAATTTCATGCATTACACGAAATGGTTACAGATCATGGTAAATGGTAAAGAGATTGCTCGATGGGATTATACGATGGGCAACAGACCTGAAGGTGCTACCTTTACAAAAGAAATTAAATATAAAGTTGAGGGGGATATCGAGATAAAGGCCGAAGCGAGTTGCAATCGTCATGGTAGTGCGGGACCAGCAACAGCAAAGGTGCTAGCAAAAGAATAAAAAAGAGGGTCTGGTTTACGTTTGATTAAAGTTTCGTTTCCGGCACATAGAAAAACTGGCACCGTCTTACTTATCAGTGCTTTCCTATATGGTATCTTTGGGATCCTCTTGTAATAATTTGAGATTATGATCTGTTTTAAATGGATCTTACTTTTCATCAATAATGTTTAGCTCCCTGGAAACCTTCGAACCGTTTTTTCGTAGGTATTATATATACCCCTTTTTGAAAGCTGCTTCCTAAAATCACTTTAGGAAGAATAAGTCTGATTTTATAGATTCCAGGTTGAAATCATTTTTGTGACATAATATATGTAGTAAAAAAATAATGATAAGGAGGCAAAGGATATGAGGATTTTAATCGTCTACTATTCTATGTATGGCCATGTTCACCGACTGGCAGAAGCTGTTGCAGAGGGGGCTAAAGAGATAGAAGGTGCTGAGGTGGAAATGCGCCGGGTTCCAGAAACCCTTTCTACCGAAATTCTCGTTAAAATGGGAGCCTTAGAGGCTCAAAAATCATTGGCTCATGTTCCAATATGTACTGTGGATGAATTAGCTTCTGCTGATGCCATTATCTTCGGAACTCCAACCAGGTTTGGAAATATGTGTGGACAGATGCGACAGTTCCTTGATGCAACAGGACAGCTTTGGGCGAAGGGCAAATTGGTTGGTAAAGTAGGAAGTGTATTTACAAGTTCTGCCACGCAGCATGGGGGTCAAGAATCTACAATTCTCAGTTTTCACATCACACTTCTTCACCATGGAATGATTGTTGTCGGTTTACCATATACCTTTCAAGGCCAGATGCGGATTGATGAGATTACGGGTGGATCCCCTTATGGCGTGTCGACGATTGCAGGGGGGCAAGGAGAACGTATGCCAAGTGAGAATGAGCTGGCGGGAGCACGGTTTCAGGGCAAACATGTTGCGATGATAGCTTCAAAGGTATGGAAATAGTAAAAATCATCTTCTTTACTTCTTATTGGCCTATGGATATAGAAAATTTAAAAAATTGGAGTAATTTATGCCTCCAAAGCTTAAACCACCTTATCTCGAGAAAATAGATCGACGTGGAAATCTCACAATCTGGCTTGTCGACGGGGGTTACATTCGTGGCCACATGGATGAAGAATTTACCAATTTTGGCCAGCATTATAGTTTTTCTTATATCCCGAAAGATGAACTCTGGATTGAAAAAGAGACCAAAACCGATGAACAGCCTTTTTTTATTGATCATCTGCTCGTGGAACACCGCCTCATGGCGAGAGGCGTGCCTTATGATAAAGCACTTGTCGAAGCCGATAGGGTAGAGAAGAGGGAACGCCGCCGTGCAGGAGACGTTCGCCGCTTGACTCATCAAGGTAAGGACCTGCCGGATGGCCATGAGGTTCATGTGCGTCTATGGAAGAAACTTGAAAATGGGGTCAGTGTATGGATTGTCAATGGCCGTTTAGTTCGAAGTGGTTTTGATATCGATTTTACAGAAGGCGGTCATGATTATGTTTATGAATTCGTTCCAGAAGGCGAAGTCTGGATCGATGATGCTATTGAAGAAAAAGAAAGAGGATATGTTTTACTCCACGAACTTCACGAACGCAATCGTATGGCCAGTGGTTGGCCTTATCACAAAGCTCACGCAGAATCGAGTCGCTTTGAATATCGTTGCCGCCACCATCCTGACGAACTCCATGAAGCGTTAGCATCAGAAGGCTGGGAATAAAACATCGAGAATTTCTTAAATCAAGTTTGAAAGGAAGTTTTAATAATGGGATTCATCAGGTATAGAGTGATCAACTGATAAATCCCTTGCTTAATAGGGGTTATTTTCGGAAAGCTGTAACCCCCCAGGGGTTAAGAAGATACCTTGTGTTTCTATACCACCCTTGGACCACTGGCAGAGTGAGTTTAATTTGAAGATTACAAATAAATCGTCGATAAACAGTTTATCAGAAAGAGGAGAGATCCATGATCAAGACACCCAGTCCAAGTTATAGCATTATCATTCGGCTTGAGATTGTTTCAAAACCAGGGATGCTCGGCAAAGTCACCTCAACGATTGGTAGAGCAGGAGGAGACATTGGCGCTGTGGATATTGTCGGATTTAAGAAGAACATCACCATCCGAGACATCATTGTGAGTGTAGCGGATATCCCGATGGGGCAGAAAGTCGTGGAAGAACTGAAGCGAATTAAAGGCGCCAATGTTCTCCATGTGACCGATCGAACCTTTATGGTCCATCAGGGGGGAAAATTGAAATTAAAAATAAAATCCCATTAAATTCAAGGGAAGACCTTTCAATGGCCTACACTCCAGGAGTGGCAAGGATCTGCATGGCCATCCACGAAAAACGAGAGAGGGTGTATGATCTCACCATTAAAAAGAATACCATCGCGGTGGTGACAGATGGGACTGCTGTTCTCGGACTGGGAGATATTGGCCCCGAGGCAGCGATGCCGGTCATGGAAGGCAAAGCCATGCTATTTAAAGAATTTGGAGGTGTCGATGCCTTTCCCATTTGTTTAAAAACTAAAGATCCAAAACAAATTGTCACGGTGATTAAATCTATATCCCCTGGATTTGGTGGAGTGAATCTGGAGGATATCGCTTCCCCTCGTTGTTTTGAGATCGAAAGACGATTGAGAAATGAATTGGATATTCCTGTCTTTCATGATGATCAACATGGAACAGCCGTAGTGATTTTGGCAGGATTGATCAACGCCTTGAAGGTTGTCAACAAAAGATTGGAAAATATCCGAGTGGTGGTCAGCGGTTTGGGCGCGGCCGGAATTGCTTCTATACGACTTCTCCTTTCTACAGGAGTGAAGCAAATTATTGGATGCGACCGAAGTGGTGTTCTCTATAAAGGTCGAAAGGAAAACATGAACCCCATCAAGGCACTCATCGCAGAAAATACAAACCTAGAGAGGATTCGTGGACCCATATCAAAGGCCCTAAAGGGTGCAGATCTCTTTATTGGCCTTTCTCAACCTGGCGTCATTCATGCAAACGACATCAAGAAAATGGCAAAAAATCCGATTATCTTCGCCATGGCGAATCCCGATCCTGAGATCATGCCTGAGGAAGTGGGCCGGTTAGCGAGGATTATTGCCACAGGACGCTCAGATTATCCCAATCAGATCAATAATGTCCTCTGTTTTCCCGGTCTTTTCCGGGGAGTTTTGGACTGTCAAGCAAGAGAGATCAATGATCAGATGTTGTTTGCTGCAGCCAATGCCATAGCCCAAATGGTTACAGATGAAGAATTGAGTGAGGATTATATCATTCCGGGTGTCCTCAACAAGAAGGTACCAGAGCGGGTAGCCACCTATGTCAAGGAAGCAGCGATCCAAACAGGTGTGGCAAAATTAGAGCACCAGTACCTTTCGTCCTATCGAGCGATATAATACTTTCCTTCAAAGAACATTGACTCTGGGTTGCCTGGGCTTGGGTTATTGAGGAGGAAGTTCAAGAAATAAACACATGTATAATATGAGGAGAGAAAAGGCAGGGCCATCATATTGGCTCTGCCTTTTCTGTTTATTTCCTTCGGTAATCATCAACTCCCAGATCCTCTTCCTATTAAAGGTAAGTAGGTGCATCAGTCAAAACCTGAGCTGACGATGCCTGCCAAATCAAGTCTTGGTTATCGCACCATGATGGCTGCGGTCTTGACCTGACCGGTTTGGTTTAATCGGTTTCACCTCCTTTCACATTTATTTATATGCTAATTTGTGACAAATTTTCCTCATTGTTTCGGCGATAACAAATGTCCTTTCTGATATAGTTCTTAAGCTACTTAAAACATCTCTCAGGAATTTTCTTGCTCATCATTTAGGGGCCTGTGGCAGGCCGCGCCTAACCCCTTCTAAGCTTTCATCAATTATAATAATGGTACCACATTGGGGACATTTAACCTTTGTTTCCTTGGATGTCCCTGTACATCCAAAAAAGCAAATTGTTAAAATCACAAATGATAATAGGATTCTCAGCCACTTTCGCATTCCCTGCACCTCCTTTTCAATTTAAATAAATTGAACATGAACTTTTAGATTTTTAGACCATTCATATTCTTTCAAAAAAGACTCAACATCACTTTTGATAATCTCTACATATGGGGGAGAAGGAGAGAAAGTAATACTTGATGTAATTTTACTTTGGCAAACGGGGATATTTCAAAGGGGATCATTAACTTTCATCCCATGCTTATCGCTCATGTTGAACCATCTTTGCTCAGGTATCCCTTCTAACAATTCCCTGAGAACGGGTAGCATATAAATCTTCTCGTGGTCGAATTGCTTTAGCGCCATGCCTAACGCTCTAATTTTATCTCTGATTGCAGCTTTAGAATTGATTATTAGAACGAACTCTCCTTTTAAAAGGCACAAACCCCCAACTACATAAACTGAATCTTCATCTTGCTTTATGGGTTCATGGCGGATCTGTACCCCAAATCTTTCTATTAATTCCTCAAGCTGGTCTATGATGGTATTTTCATCCATGCTGGGAGTTCCCTTAAAGAATTTACCTACCAACGGATGGAGTCGGTTTCAAGTGTACTCAATCCTGAAAGGGGCGTCAATGAGAATTGGAGGATAGATCGGGAGAGTAGACCCTAATAAGAAAAGAAGTAAGACCATTTATCCGCCTACGCAGAAAACCACTGGCTTCCCCCGTGGATGAATGCGTAGACTATTTCAGAATTATTCATGGCCTCAACTATTGCTGCTTCGGCGGATTTCGCTGAAGGCGGATAACCCTCCGAAGCCTTGGCTTAGGAGGGAATTCTATGGAGGACCACGGGCTTTGCCCGTGGGGCTCATTGAGATTTTCGAATGGATAGTTCAGGTTGTAATAAACGAAAAAGACAGGACTATTTCTAACACTGACTTTACTCTTCAATCATTGAATGACGACTCACCAAGGAAAGAACTTAACTCAAACAGAAAGAAACCTAGAAATTTATCACTTCAACTCTGTTACAGGCGATTCCTCTGCCCAAAGGTGGTAAACGTAATCGTAGAGCTCCTCGCTCACCGACACCTTGTAAGGAGTAGGGTTGATATCCCTTAGATGGTCCTCTCTTGTGCTCCGCAGCTGATTCAAAACATAATCTCTGGACTCATTTAACGGAACTTCTGGGTAAACCCTTTTCCCATCCCAGACGCAATGATGGAGTGGAATAACTTTTGAGGGAGTGACATACACACGTTTGATATGGTCAAACGGGTGATGGCATAATACACGTTTTACTGGGTCCGGTGGCTTATCTCCTACTCTTATCATCAGATCCAACAAGCTGTAACCGTCTTCACCGAAAAGACGGTATGCCTCTTTCTTTCCGGGTATAGTTATTTTGCTCAATTCCTGGGAAAGTTTTATCCGAGGTATACCTTTTGCCTCAACTAGTTTGTAGACGCATCCCATTGCAGGCTGGTCATCGCATGTAACAAGATGCGTGCCTATCCCAAACGCGTCGATTTCATAGCCCTGCTCCTTGAGAGAAATCAGGACGCTCTTGTTAATCTCGTTGCTAGCCAGAATAAGACATTTTGAAAGATCGGAGTCAGTCCTGGCACCTATTTCCTTGAGCATTTTCCTTGTTCCCCTTGAAAGGTAGGAAAGGTCTCCGGAATCCAATCTTACCCCTATCGGCTTGTAGCCTAATTTGAGAAGCCCGAGCGCCACGCAAATAAAGTTAGGAACGCCTGATTTCAAGGTGTCGTAAGTATCCACAAGTGCTAGAAACCCGTCTGGAAAAGCTTGGGCATACGCAATAAATGATGTAAGTTCTCCTTCATTTGTATAAATGAAACCCAATTCTACCCGGATTTCCAAAATCATTTTGACAAAATCATATGCCTTTCCGTCTGCTCCAACAAGTGTATCATTCTTCAAATCCTCAATGCCTGTAAAAGACTGCACATAAGAGTGGGCATGAGTTCCCCTTATTGGCACACCGAACAGATAGCCTGCAAGAACATTGCTCGTCCCATCAAAACCGCCCATATAACTGTAACGAGAAGCTGAAACCCCTCCATCCGGACCTTGCGCCCTTCGCAAACCGAATTCAATCAAGCCTTTGTCAAACCCAACAGCTAAGCGATATTTAGCTGCGTTTGTGGTCATTAAGCTGGGATAATTGGTCAGCGTAAGCATGGAAGTCTCGAGCAACTGGCCAACCGCTATAGGTCCTTCTACTCTCATTAAAGGCTCGCGAGGAAAAGATATCGTTCCTTCTTTGAAGGCGTAAATTTTCATTCTGGAACAATCCACGCTCTTGAGCCAGTCGAAAAATCCTCTCTCGCATTGTGGCATCTGTTCCTTGAGATAGGCAATGTGGTCATCGCTAAAATGAAAATTCTCGAATAGCCTGAGCTTCTCCTCGAGTCCCGCGTAAATTGCGAACTCTCCGCGAAAAGGATTTTTGCGGAAGAAAAGGTCAAATACAGCCTCCTCCTCGTGTACTCCGGCCTTCCAATAAGCATAAGACATGGTTATCTGGTAGAAATCAGTCAACATAGGATTCACCAGTTTGTTGGTGGGTTCCATCTTTCATACCTCCTTGTTCCACCTAGTTATCTGCAAATCAAGATCATCTGAAGGTTACGGATTTCTGTTTGAAAGAGACGATAACGCGAGAATTCAGCCACGCGGGCCGAAGGCCTGCGACGGCTGGAATAAATGGTTAGGCACAATGTTCCCTAAAGATGATTTCCTCTTTCTTGGACCGAGGCATCGCTTTTATCTGCGCTTCTCGAATAAGAGCTTTGGAACGCGTCAAGCCTTCTTGTTGATATAACAGCTTGACGGGCAGGCGAGTTCGGGTGTAGGTTGCTCCCCGACCCTCACTATGTTGCTTGACCCGAGCCCGCACATCTTTTGCTATCCCCGTGTAGAGCGACCCATCCCCGCAGCGGAGGATATAGACTGTCCAATCCTTTCGCCCCCTTCTCTTCATCCCTTGGATCATTCTTAGGTATTTAGTCTCCACATTCATTCTCCCCAGATTAGAGCTTCATTACAGACGATTTTAGGGATTGGAAGTTACCAATCATCAATTCCGGTTTGTAATATACACCCTTTTTAAAATTTTTGGAAGTGTTGAGTTTAGGAAGTACTTAACAGACTCGTCAGTCAAAATGGGATGAGGTTCTTTGACGTTTGGAGTCAGAACCAAGGGCCGATGTCTACCATTCTTGAGTCATACGATGAATTAGACTTAAAAGGCTATGATTAGGGATAGAGGGTTGATTCCCAAATATTTTAATTAATACAAATAGGTAGAAGATAATTGTTGGGTATTAGCAAATATAAATTACATTTTCTTGACGCATAATCAAGCTTCTTAGTATACTAACAGCAATAAAAGCGAGTTCCTATCCAATTCAAAAACTGAACGGGTGATCGGCATGGATACCAACACGAAACTTTACATAACGGTCATTGTCATCTTTGGGGGGTTCATACTGATCTGGGTGGTCTACTACTTTTTGAAAATGCGTGATCGCTCTGACTTTAGTTACCATCCCTCCGTGGAGTCCTCTCAAAAAGGTGGAGCGGATAAACGCCAGCACCCTCGAGTGGATATCAATTGGTCTATCTCGATGGAGACCCCCGATGGAACCATCGATGGGGAAATAAAAAATATCAGTCTTGGCGGGGCGTTTATCTGCTGTAAGAAGCCATTACCCCTCAGGCAGGTCTTTCACCTGACCATGATGGGTCCCAATAATGAGCCCGTGCCCGCTACGGCGGAAGTAGTCTGGTCGAATATTAATGTCCCGGATGAAAAAGTCATTAACCGGGGGATGGGCGTTCGATTCATCAAGATGTCAGATAGGCATATTCAGTTGGTGAGGCAAATCTTAAAAGAGAATGACTAATCGGTGACCATCGGTATAATGTCTTCCTCCCCCAAAAAACCACATCAAGTAGGTAGATGAGTCGAGAGGTTCACTCCTGAAGCTTCCTCAATTCTCTTATCTTTTCTAACGTATCTCTATAAATAGGTTCCTTTGCAGGATTGAGTTCAATGGCTTTTAGAGCCAACCTTTCTCCTTCGCCGAGATTTTCACGCCTGGTGTAATAAAGCCAAGCAAGATTATTATAGGCATCTGCATTTTGGGGTTCTTTTTTTATGGCTTTTTTATAATAGGCTTCTGCCTTCGAGAATTCGTTTTTTTGAAAATGGGCATTCCCAAGATAAAGATAAGCCATCGGAAGTTTTTTAGACGCTAACTGATATTCCTTCATGGCATGGTCGAGCTCACCTTTTTGTTCATATGCCACACCCAGATTTAAATGTTCCTCAGGAGTGAGGGGGTCTTTTAACACGATGATCTTAAAGGAGGAGCAACTGGTAAAGAAGCAAAGCGAGGTGAAGGTGAAGATCAGGAAGAATAATAGGGTCTGTTTTTTTGTCAACCGTTTGCTCATTGTTGAGGTTTAATCCAGAGGGTCCAAAAATTTGTTTTTTCCCATGTTTTGATAAAATCCTTTAAAGGGATAGGCTTGAGCCGGTCCTTTCCTGAATGGGCGATGATGCCATTTTTATCGTAACCCACGACGACCATAAAATGATTCTGTTGATAAACTAAGAAACCCAGATCGACCAGGACAATCATCGGATAACCTAAATCAATCTTATTTCTAATATCAACCATGCTCCCCTTATAATAGATGGCTTTCATCCCTTTCTTTTCCGAGTACAACATCATATCCAGATTCAGAGTGCCCCTGGCCGAAGGACTAAATATCTCTGTTGCGATCTCCTCCGGGGTCACAGGGACACCCCAAAAATTGAGGGCCCCCGCCAGGGAAGCAGGGCCACACTGGAAGGCTTCCTGTGGATAGAATGGAACATTCTCGATTAGACGAAGGGGCTCAGATTCCTTAAGAAATAAGGTTTCAGTGCATGACAGCAGGGATGAGATTAACAATAGAAGTACGGAGAGGCGCTTCCAGGAAGAAGCGCCCCTTGTAAATAATCGGTTAGGCAAAATATCTTCCCTATCAGTTGGGAAAAACTATCAATAAAGAATTCGCCAGGTCTACTTCTCTTTTTCAATGACCACTCGGTGACCTGTGACATAAAAATAGATGACCACTCCGATGGCAATCAGGATCAAGATGACAACCACCCATACCCATCCATCGCTACCCACCTTTAACTCATCGAGATTGAGGGCAAGCTGATGGACCTGCTGGTCATCGAGCTGGCTGAGCTTTTTCTCAATTTCATTAGGCGTAAAACCAAAATCCTTGAGCCTCTCCCGGACCATCTTCATCTCGAGGAATTTTCGAACTTTATCAAGGTCAGAAGACCGATCAAAATTTAAAATGGAAACGGCCTCGGAGGGAGAAAACCCTGCATAAAGTCTTGGCGCGATGCCAAGCACAAACATTGCCACCACCAGATAGCATACGATCACTTTCCTCCATGACGATTTCATCCGCACCACCTCCTTTTATTATTTTTTGTCCACCTATGAACCTGAGCCTCTTCGT
Source organism: uncultured delta proteobacterium (assembly GCA_963818595.1). Lineage (GTDB taxonomy): Bacteria > Desulfobacterota > BSN033 > BSN033 > UBA1163 > UBA1163. Next base: position 33,891 of record CAWFSX010000055.1, on the reverse strand, counting down.
TTAATTTGGCTCTTGAAAAATAATATGAAAAGGTTATGGGAGTGTCAAGAAAAAAATTTTTAATTCAGCAAAAATTTTAATTAGCAAGGGAGATTAAAACAGTGGGGAGAGGGGGGTTGACACTTTTCAAGAGATTGTATAGAGTTCATCTCGTTTTAGTGGTTGGCGTTCTTGAGGATGCTGGTAAACCGCTTTCCCCTTTTGCTCAATAAGGAATGAGGTGAATGGAAATGACAACGAAAGAGATCTTCAATCAAATGCAGAGGAGGATGGATGCCAATCCCGCGAAGTTGGCGGGGATCAAGGCAGTGTTTCAATTCGATATCGGTGGGACTGATCCTGGTATCTATTTTGTGGGGATTGATGATGGAAAGGCGGTGGTCAACGAGGGCTCTTACGCTTCGCCAGATATCACCCTGACCATGTCTTCGAACGACTTTGCAGATTTGGTGGAGGGTAGACTGGACGGCATCATGGCCTTCATGGGGGGTAAGCTTAAAGTTAAAGGGGATATGATGCTCGCCATGAGGTTGCAGAGTTTACTCTAATGAGGTCACCGGAAGTAAAAAGATCAACAAATGAACGAGTGGTTGAGGCTTCGATGACTCTCTCGAACAAAATTCTTTACGTCCGAGAATATGGACTTACTCTTTTGGACGATATCTGGCAGGGAGGGTACCCCCCCATCTCCAGGAAATAGAGGAGTCGGCAGCGGTTGAAGGCGACAAAGTCATTGTGGTCCCATACCTCAAATGCCATTACGCCACTGTAACGGATGGCCACTCCTTTATTCCGGACACCTCATACTTGATCGTATTCTTGCCGTTGTTTTTTGCACTGTACATAAGATTATCAGATCTCTTCAGGATTTCATCCACGGTAGAGGGGGGGCTGATAAATGTCACAACCCCAATGCTAAATGTGACAGGCCATCCATTTTTCTGCATGAGCTCCAGGTTGATCTTTTGAATTTTACGAGTGATCGCCTCGGCCAGTTCGGGTCCAGTCTCGGGCAACAGGATTGCGAACTCATCCCCACCCATCCGGACCACTGTGTCTGTCAATCGGATATTGTTCTTGATGGTGTCGGCGACTAACCGCAGCAGATTATCACCCATACTATGCCCAAAACGATCATTAATGGTTTTAAAATTGTCAAGATCGATATAGGCCACGGTTAAAGGGTGTTCATATCTACGAGCCCTGTTGATTTCCATATTAGCGAGTTCGATAAAGTATCTGCCATTTCCAACTCTGGTTAAAAAATCAATTCTGGATAATTCTTTTTCCTTCTCTAAGGCACTCTTCAGTGCTGAAAGAACGAAAGTGAGGATCAGAAAATAGCCTAATCTTGCGATACAATTCCAATAAGGGATGGCATTGTCCAGGTAAGTCACTCCTGAGGCATATTCTGCGATAGACCATATGAGAGCACTAAAGATTGACATCAGGATTCCAATCCATCTTCCTATACACCAAGTCACGAGAAAGATTGGGATCAAATAGAATATCCAGGCTGAGAGGTCTGGCCCAGCTAAGTAATTAAGAATCCCGACACCTGCTAAGATGAAAAACGCTATCGTAACCAAGACTGAATTGTGCTGATGATAAAGATATTCAATCATGAACTCGTAGAACGAATCGATTTTAGATTCTCGCTCTCTCAGTTTTAAGGGATGTTCGGAGGCCTCCCACGCCTGGGTTTGATCCTTACTCCTGTCATAAAGATATAGGCTGGGATTTTCAGAATTTTGATGGTGTGAAGATTGTGCGGAAATTGACATCTCAAAGCCTTTCGTTAACCAGCCAAAATATTTAAAAAAATCTCCTTCTCTGAGAAGAACTGGATGGAGGGGGGGTCAAATTGAAAGGGTTCGTACCTCTCCTTCCCCCATCCACTGTAAAATGTTTTTTGACGTATCCAATGTTTCTCTTTCAAGATCCTTCTGGGATCGAATCGAAAGAAGCAAGCATTTCAGTTTTAAAAATTCATTGCTGTCTGTGAAACGTCGAATCACCCTCTCCACTTCTGAAGGAGATATTTCCCTTAAATGGGTTAAAGCGCCACGGAGCTCATCCCTTGTCAGACGTTCTTTAATATCATATTCCCGCAATCGCATACGGGATTGGAGGTGATCGATCAATGTGACCTCTCCCGACAGGACGAAGAGGGAGACGCTCCGCAACCCATTTCGAATGACCTCCCGTCTCTGCGCGCACTCCCAATCGGATTGGGTTTTATAGTCCAGTTCGTACAGACTCTCCAGATTTCTTAGGAGAATGATCTGATTCTCCTCGGAATGAAACCATGAAAAGGGTATACGCTGACGGCCAGCCTCAAACCGTTCGCCCTTGCTTCTTAGGTTTCGCTTCGCTTGTATCTCCAGCAATGTGTATTCGAATTTGGAGTGCAAGCTCTTGGCCAAAAATCCAAATTCCAAGATCTCTTTATCGCGCTGAGCGTCCCGGCGATAATACTGCCTATATTTTCCTTCCAGAAGTTGACGGACCCCCTGGATCTTTTTGAGTTGGTCCTGAATCTCTTTATAGGTTTGACGAATATCGGTAATGATCCCTATCGGAACAATCCTCTCCGAGGTCACCCTATGACACAACTCCTGAAATTGATCCATCACCTCCCTCAGGTCTAGATGGGTATTCTTCATGATTTGTTCTAAGCTGACTACATATCCTTGAAATCTTTCCTTCTCCACGGTACCCCTTTCATCAGGTCTGTCCAAATTCTCTTCCTTAAGCCACTCAGGTCCTTTTATGCCCTTTCCAGTCACCCCATTAGATGGGACCTATTCTTGACAAGAAGGAGTCGATGACTAAATGCTTATGGGTTCGTAATAAACCACTTTTCTTCTTTCAATGGGGAACTTCAAAGTAATCAGGGTCCTGGGTTTCCTCGGTTCAAACTCATAGGTCATGCTCCCATGGTTCTTTTGGAGAATTTCTTTCACTAATTGCAAAATCAACTTAGTCGTTTCTTCTTTTTGACCCTCTGATCTAACAGGATTATCTTTCGGTTGTTCAGTCGCCTCTTTTTCGCCTATAAAACCAATGGCCGCTTCAATGAATCCGTTCCTTTCGAATAAGGTCTTTTTATCAGATCCGCCATTTTGAAAATCGAAAGCTTTTAACAGAAACCCGATCGTTCCATTCTGAGGCGTAGAAAGGAGGGCATATTGAAGAATGGAATTGAGGATGAATCTTATCTGTTCGTCATGGATAAATGTTTCGGGAAGGTCCTTTTCGCATTTTTTAATTATCTTTATACTTTTACCTTGAATCTGTTTTTCATTGGCTTCTATCACTTCCTCAAGAATAATGGAAAGGGTATTTGCTTTGATAATGGGAGTATTGATATGGATATAGTTTAATAGACTATTTAACACGGAATCGATCTTCTTGATATCTTCATTAACGCTCCGCTGAGCATACCTTCGAAATTCCGGATCATTAAATTTATCCGTGGATGAAAGCGAAACGTTCTTTATAGAGATGAGATTATTTTTAATCGAATGGATCAAATCCGTCAGAAAGGAGGACCAAAAAGGATTTTCTGGTTCCTTTGAAGGCACTTTTTCCTTAGACTCGGGGGGAGTGGTGTCCGCCGGATGAATCAAAGAAGTCAGTGGATTCTCCTCGCTCTCAGTCCCAAAGAGGTCGATTTCCATCTCGGGACGGCCAGGGTTATCATGGATATCCTTTAAGTTGGGCGGCCAGCTATTTTTTTCTGCGATAAATTCGTTTTGCATAAAAAACTCCTCTCCTTGTCAACTTCTTCTAAGGTTTTCTTTGACCTTTTATATTTCAGGAGGTTCAATGAGAAGGTCCTTCAACTTCCATTGATCCTCATCTAAGATACGAATGAATTTTAATCCGTATTTATATCCCTCCCAGTCTTCCTTCCAATAAATTTCTTTCCAGATGATCTCGGCAGATACTTCGAAATTGGATAATTGGAACTCCTTGGGGAATAACACCGCAATATTTAATTTCGCACCAACCGGTATGGATTTTATGGATAGAATAAGAAGGCCTGCCTCACTGGCATTGGCGACCACCCCCCCATGAGCATAGGGGGCATCCAAAATCTGATATTCCAGTGGTAAGTCCATAAACACCCTCGTATGTCTTCTTTTCTCTAACAACGCATTTGAGCTTTCCATCACATCATCTCCATCCATATTGAATTACCCTTTTTCAAGAGTGCCTACCTCTATGTTATTTTTATTCAAATCCAATAAGCATGGCCAGAAATAATATGAATTGAATCAATGTCACGATATCCATAAAAACCTCCTTTAGCACTTTTTACCGGGTGACTTCTCTCCAATAGAGGAGGGATTTACCCGCTCCAGAAGAGAAGGCCTGCTGTGAGAAGACCTGGCCGCTCGTCGTTCCAATGATAATCGTTGCTTTGCCTTTCATATTCACAGAAATGACCGGGTTCGAAGGAACTCCAGCACCAATCGTTTTGTAACGTTGAGAAGAAGGGGTCCCCTCCAAGTCGCCCAATTCATCCACGGTCAATGCTCCCCCGCCGGAAAGGTAATCGACAATGTAGAGTCTTGCGTCGCCTTCCACCGAACATGCGGTGGTGCCTTTATAGATATAGGTGGTAAAATAGAGCAAATGGTTAAATACAGCAGGTTTGGCCAACACTTTTTCTACCTGCCCCCCTGAGCGCTGCAATTTGATAAACCATCCTTTTTTAGTCAAATCTTGGCTGAAGGTGTTGAGTGACGTGACGTCGAGTAAATCAGTTTCTTTACGAGGATAATTCCCCAATCCATCGTCTTTTACTCCATAGAATCTCTCTTGAGGATTAGTCGTATCGGTCGGATCTTCTCGATCCCCCGTACCGAAATAGATCCAAGGCACTTGATATTTATCAAATGCAACGGCAGGTGGATAATAAATACTGTGTTTTTCATCGTTTGCTCCCGGGGCTTCAAACAATACCTTTCCGGCCCATTGACTATTGCTCTTTTTGGTCAGCGCATTGAAGGATACATCGAAGACCCACATCTGTCCTCCTCGATCACCGATGTAGACCTTATCCACATATCCATCCGCATTGAAATCGACTGTCACAGGCGAAGAGGGAAATGCATGATTCATATTCTTTCTTGGATCGGTATCAGGATAGGTGACGGAATCGTCTTTGGTAAGTTCCCAGAGGATATTCCCTGTCTTCACATCAATGACATAGAATCCCCTTCCAATCACGGCATCGTTACCCTTTTTCTCATTGGGATCTTGGCCTCCCCCAATAAAAGCGACCCATCTTTCGTAAAGCTCCCCACCATATTCCATTTTTACTCTTCCGATGGCTGGCTCGGACCAGCTTTGCCCCACTTTCGCAAGCGTGGTGGCATCATTTGACCTCGGGAATTCCCAGAGAAAGATGGGGTTTAACGTATCGGTAATGTCAAGAGCAAAATATTGTTTACCCCCTTTCCGTAAACCACAAATCAATATCGTCCTCCACTCATCTGTGGTCTTTGATGTATCGGTGGGATCACTGTAAATCCATACATCCGAAATCCTTGGGGAAGAATCGACATAATAGGTGTGGGTCGAGACCATGAGTTGTAAATTCGTCAGCACACTCGGTGGAATAAATGCCCACTCCTCAACACCTGTCGCTGCATTAAAGACATGGAGCATTCCATCATTCGCACCCACGAGAATAACCTTTGTTCTGTTTTTATGAGTATCGTAAAATCCCCCTGATCCACTAAATCCTACGTCATCAAAAAAACGGTTGGGAGATCCCACGATCACCGCATTGGAATGGAAGATGTCTCCCAATTTCCAGAGTCGCTCTTCGGTGTAGTTTGCGTTTTGGTTGATGTCAAAAGCATCAATGCCCCGGAGGTGATTGATTAAGTTTGCCCGTTCCGCATCTGTCGTGATTCCTAAATCCGCGTTCGTTAAATAGCTATATTTGAATTCTGTCATAGCATTATTAATATAAGTATAAATTTTTCGAGAGCTTGGTGAAGTCGTTTTCAATACCTCAACAGCATCCCAGATCAAACTGGAATTGAGGGGATTGCCATCCGCATCCACTGGAAAGGTACCATCCACGTTGAGGGTGTAGGCTTTTAAATTTCCTTTCCAGAAAGGGGTCTCATTGGGGGTGAAGTAGGAGATATACCCCACCTCTTCATCGAGAATCCGAACTAATGGGATCGTTGGTGCAGTATAAGAGTAAGACCTCTCCTGAATATATTTAAGAATGGTGGTTAGGGCGATACTGAGTTCAGAAGCATCCTCAGCCAGGAAGGCATATCCTGAGAGGAGGGCCTCACCCGGGTCGTTCGATGTCGGCATAATAATGAGTCCCTTCTCCGAGATCGTGGGATGATTCAGAAGAATCCTGACAGCTTGTTACAAGAGAGGGCTTATAGCCCTGCAAATCGCCAGAATTGGAAACCTTGGGATTATCTGTTCCTCCGTATTTGGCCGCCCAGTTGAGTGCATACTTAAGGTAATGAGGCATGTTTCCACCAAAACCCACTACAAAGACATTGTACCCTGCCTCGGCAAGTTCCTTTGCCTTGGCCACCGTTTCCCTTCTCCTTTTATAATCTCCCGGTTGGTTTACACTTCCAGAACCACCACAGGCAAGCGTATCCTCTCCGTCAGTTATCAGGACTACAAATTTCTTTCGACATGCTGCGGCCGTGTCACCTGATTTGGAAGCCTCGATGTAGAGCTTCGCTTCACTCAAAGAATAAACGAGGGCAGTTCCCCCACTCGCACTTTCACTTTGAACCGCATTATTAATCTGATCGTAGGCCGTGTTGAAGTCTTTGATTTTGGTGTTACAACCGCTGTTATAATCTGTTCCTGTGTCACTGCCGCAGCCATAAAACCTCATATAGCCGAACCTGACTCCCAAACTTGTTTCGTCCTGGGAATTGATGCCCCCACTGTCATTATTGTCGAGGATATCGAAAATCGCTCTTTTGGCAATGGCCACACGGCTGCAATTGAATGTATGTCCGGTCCCCGAGGCTTTATAGAAAGGGCCATTGCACGCCGGATCTCCGTATTTGGGGCCGAAGTCCTGAGAAAGTCCGTAGCAAGGTTTGGTATGCCCGAGCCCTGATTTTGAATAGAATGGACCGTCAATGCCACAGTCTACAAGATGATCGTTGCTGTCATCACCGTCGTCTGACCCGATGTAGAGGGTTGAGCCTGCCGGTGTCCAATCCATACTTCCTGATAGGTCGAGGGTGATCAAGACATCCGGTGGGACCTGTATCATAAAAAGGTCGGTATCATCCGCATAGAGACACGGGGCACCCATTCCTATCGATATCACCATCCACATCATTAAACCCCATCGCTTCATTTCTTTTCCTCCGATATGGTTTTCTTTTTTGAAAGGGTTTTTTATCCTCATTTTCAAGGCCATCAATTGTTATATGAAGTTCCCGTAGCAAAAGGTCCCAATGACACTTGAACTTCGATCTCCTTCTTAGCGCCGAAGGATTCACCTGTCGCATTGATCTGGTAACGTTTAAACTCCCAGGTTGTCTCAAATCCAGGTTTGTATATCACCCCTAAATTTTTCTGGGGTTGAGGAGACGAGTCGGTCAATCTTCCGCTCCGGTACCCCGCATCACTTCCGATGGTCCCTGAATAAGCGGTGATCTCCGGGATACGACTGATCCCGACATTCACTCCCCCCTCTGCCGCATAAAACGCAGAACTCCCGACTCTTTCATTTCCTGAAATTTTTGTTTCAAAGACGCTCGAGCTGATGGAGCTGATACCAATGAAAGTCAGGACAATCAACATGATTAAGGCAATGACAAGAGCCACCCCCTTCTCATTTTTTAAAACAGATGGTGCCATTTGTTGTTCCTCCTCTGACTACGGGATAATCCCCATATTCCTTAAGTGGATGTTCGATACAATTTGTCGCCTTCGGTATCCGTCTCCGTTTTCTAAATCAGGGTCTTGCCTTTCCACCCTCCCTGTCAACGACACGGTGATGATTCGAATATCCGCAGGGGTCCCGGTTGGGTTTCCATCCCCATCAAGGTATGTAAATTGGAGATTTTCAATACTATCTGCCTGGGGTTGAGCTCCATCCCCCATATTCTCATTTCTCAATAAAGTAGGGATTCCATTGACTGAGGCAACCTGATAACTCAATGCCCTGACAGTTATAAACAGGGGTTCCAATGAGATGATGGAAGGTGAGAGGACCGTCCAACGTGATCGTTTTTGTTCCACCATCGATTGAAGTGATCCTATGGCTTTCAAGTCCACCGATGGAGATATATCTCCTATTCCCTGTATCGAACAAGGTTTGCCCCTGGTCATCGGTAAGGGTCGATACGACGATCTGATTTTGGCCGCCACCTCCTTCAACCGTGAGGGTGGAGGTTCCTCCAACGGAAGAGACAATGGTGAGGGAACCTGCCGTAGGCGTATTGAGATTGAGCACCTGATTAAAAGACCCTGTGGTGAAGGTAACCGGCAATACCATCGAAACATTTCCGAAACCTGCCATCCTGATTTCGGTCATCATCCGATTGACGGCGACCCTGACATTTTGCTGCATATCGACGACCTGCTCCTGAACGTTAAAGGTCTTTTGTTGACCTATGAACGTCCGATAGAGGCCGGCGATGAGAAGACCACTGATAACCAAAGCAACCAGCAATTCAATCAATGTTAACCCCTTTTCCTTTATCGATATCATCTTCATCCCATCCTTAAATTGATCTAATTGTTGCAAAAGAGATCGTTCGATTCATCCCATCATTCCAGCTCACCGTATAAGTGATCGTTCGAATATCTCCATTCACCACCACCGTATACGAACGATTAAAAACAATTCCTGAAATGGTTGTGGGTCCATCATTGTGATTTCCTGCCTGTAATTCAGCCGAATCAACAGGTAAATTATTTAATAGCTCTAATCGGTCTTGACCCACATAACTGGCCTGCGTCATGTAATGACTGAAGAAATTGCCCCTCACCGCAGTAATTTGCATCCCAGCAATCGCTAAAAGGCCAACCGATAAAATGATGAGGCCGATAAGAACTTCAATGAGTGTAAATCCTTTCTTGTTCATTTTTTATCCCCTTGCGTTTTTTTAACTAAAAACCAAATGGATCTTTGTTAGATAGTTAGAGCAAAGGGTATGCCAAAACTCTCAAAATTCTATAACCTATTGAATATTATTATATTTTTGAATATAATTTTTTTATTATAAGGCTCTTTTACCATTCCAAAAATTGGCTCTCCCACTATGAATTTTTTAAAAAATAGAGAAAAAGGAAGATTTCTGAATTATCATTGATTTTTATAAAAATATTTAGTAATTTTAATAGTAAAGGAGGGCTCGATGGGCCAACGAAAATATATCACCACCGCAAGAAGACGGAAAAAAGGAGAGGCCAAGTTAAAATCCAAAGAAGGCCTTCTTGTCGTTGAGAGGAGAAACCATCCGAGAATCAGTGTTGAACTTCCTTTGGATTATTCTCTGGTGGATCATAAGGAAAGCCATGGGGGGCTCATAGCCAATATCAGCGAAGGAGGCCTCCTCGTTTATCTGCCCGAAGCTCTTCAGATAGGGACTTTATTAAAAATTGAAATTCTTTTCGTTAAGGGGATGGAATTGAATTCCATCAAAGGGATTGCAAAAATAGCTTGGTCTGATTTGGCTACGAAAACCATTTCGGATGAGAACCGATATGGATTAGAATTTCAGTCTTTCATCGAAGGGGATCTTGATAAGTTAAAGAGGTTGTTAAAAAGGTAGGTGAGACCTATAGCCCTTAGAGGTCAAGGAGAAAGCTTTAAATCGAACTCCTGGTCCTGGGATGATGGGATCGGGGATGGTCAAGAGATCTGCCGCAGAATTTAGCTCTTTTCGGTTAAGGTTTCCAGAATTCCTCTAAGATAACCAATGCTCCGGCTGGCGACGGTCTGGGGATCAGGGCTGAAATCGAAAACCTCAACAGAAATATAACCCTTATAACCATTCTTCATCAACATTTTCAAAATCGGTACGAAGTCCACCTCTCCAAAACCCGGCCCCCTTCCATTGGCATCATTGGCATGGATGTGGCGGAGGTAGCCGGATTCCAGAGCCCGGAGAAGGGGGATGGAGATGGACTTCTCTTGGACAGATGAACTCCCGCAATCGAAGACCATTTTGAAATTGGGGTGTCTCATCTCCTTCACCAATTGCATGGCTTCTCCGACGGTATTAATGAAATTGGTTCGGGTATGAGCAAGGGGTTCAATACAGTAGAGGACATTTCTTTTTCGAGCTGTCTTCAGACATACCTTAAAGGTTTCCTTGGCAAAGTCCCATGACTCTTGAACGTCCCATCCCTCCTGAACCGTCCTCTGGTGTGGAGAACCATGGACCAGAACCTTGCCTCCGATATCCGCACAGAAGTGGATAAGTGCTTCTATATATTCTTGGGTTTGTATTCGGATGATCTCGTCAGGATGGTTGATGTAAAGTCCCTCCGGCTTCATCAAAAGCCAATGGAGGCCTACAATCTCGATCCCGTTCTCCTCTGCCGCACGACGGATGGCTGTTCGTCTTTTCGATGAAATCTCGGTGACGGAATCAGCCAAGGTGTAGGGAGCGATCTCAACCCCATCGTAGCCCAATTGAGAGGCATACTCAAAGACTCTTTCAATGGGCCAACTCTGGAACAGTTCGTTACAAATCGAAATTTTAATTGGGTTCTTTTTTCTCATTTTTTATCATCCCCTTTCTTTGGGCATCGCGGCTCACAGAGTTTTTTTTCTTAGGTGAATTATATTCCCGAATGCTTTGTCCTGTCAATTTTCTCTTCCCTTGACTTTTATCTTTTATCCTCATAATAATGAAACAAATAGGAAGGAAAAAATAAGTGATGATCAGAGAAGGAGTTGCCAAAGCATTAAAGGAACTTTTCAATATTGAAGACATTCCCTTCAATGTCCCTCCTCAGAGGGAGTTGGGGGATTTCTCCAGTGCCATCTGTTTATCCTTGGCAAAGCGAAAAAAGGAATCTCCGATGAAGATTGCTCAAGAAATGGCTGAGCAACTAAGATCGAAGCGGCCACCTTATATTCAGGAGATAGGTGTTTCTCCTCCTGGGTACCTCAATTTTAAAGTGGATTGGCAAAGGCTGGCTCAGGACCTCATCCCTAAACTCCTCGAAGAGAAGGAGTTTCTCGAGAAACCCGCTCTGGAACTAAGGGAAAAGGTCTTTATCGAACACACGAGCGTAAACCCCAATAAGACAATGCATATTGGTCACCTCAGGAATTCAGTTTTAGGAGACACGGTCGCCCGGGTTCTTAAATGGAACGGCTTTTCGACAGAGGTCTGTAATTATATTGATGATACGGGTCTCCAGGTAGTAGATGTGGTGACTGCCCTATTGTATCTGGATCCTCCTTTTTATAAGGGAGGCTCTGATTTTAAAGTGATCTGGGGAAAAGTCCCGATAAATCAACCTTTCGATTATTTCTGCTGGGGTCTCTATGCCCGTTTCCAAAATGAACTGGTAAAGAATCCATCCCTCCCTGAAAAAAGAGAAGAGATCCTACACAAGATCGAAGAAGGATTTCATCCCATTGCTGGTTTGGCTAAAGAATTAGCTACAAAGATTGTCCAATCCCATCTCGACACAGTCGCTCAACTTTCCATCTTCTACAACCTTCTCAACTGGGAGTCGGATATCATTGGATGGGGATTCTGGGAAGCTACCTTTGAGCTGCTGAAAGAGAAGGGAGCCCTTCGATTTGAAACGGAGGGCCCGAATGAAGGGTGTTGGGTGGTTCCTTTCGGCGGTATTGTTGAAACGGCTGAGGGCATGAAGAGTTTGGATAAGATTCTCGTTCGATCGAATGGAAGTGTCACCTATACAGGGAAGGACATTGCTTATCAGCTCTGGAAGTTTGGCCTTCTCAAGAAAGATTTTTTATACAAACGATGGGGTTCCCAAGCCGATGGAGAAATGCTCTGGACAACGGCAAAAGAAGGTGAGCCAGGAGATCAACTCTCAAAAAAGTTTGGCCATGCTGACAGGGTCATCAATGTCATTGATACACGGCAGAGTTATCCTCAACAAGTGGTTATTGAGTCCTTGAGACAGATGGGTTTTGAGAAAGAGGCGAACCAATCCATCCATCTGGCCTATGAAGTGGTTAATCTTTCCCCACAGGCAGCTCGCCTTCTTGGAGTAGAAGAGAATGAAGAGAAAAAGGCTTATGCCATGTCGGGCCGCTCCGGAACGGGAGTGAAGGCAAAAGATTTTATCCAGATGGTGAAACAAAAAGTGAGAGAGAAAGCGGATCATCCCCTGGAGGAAAGTGTTGCCTCTGCTTTGGCATCGGCAGCTATCCGATATTATTTATTGAAATTCACATTGGAGAGTCAGATTATCTTCGATTTTGATGAAGCGCTGAAGACGACAGGGGATACGGGGATCTATTTAGAATACGCTCATGCCCGGGCGTGCAGCATCCTGAGAAAAGCCAAAGAGCAGAAGATCGATCCTCAATGGAAAAAGGTCGGAGTCGACTCGTACCGAGATTCTGTTCCCAAACAATTAACCGAGACAGAAAGGGGCCTCCTGGATGGTCTATCGAAGTTTTCTTCTTCCGTCGTTAAGACGGGCAAAACGTTGAGGGTTTCGCAATTGGCAGAATATGCCTTTGATCTGGCGACTTCCTTCACCAATTTTTATGAGCATCCCGATCCAGGAGCGGATGTCCAGACACCATTCATTCATCTTCGAGATGAGGGGCTTCGAACTTTTCGACTTTCGTTGGTTAAGGCATTTCAAAAGGGAATGGCCAATGTACTCACCTTAATGGGAATGCCCGCTTTAGAGAAGATATAAGTTTAGAGTTCGGAGCCGGGAGTTCGGAGCTTCATAACCTAAAACTTCGAACTCCGAACTCAGTTACTCCGAACTAAACGGAGGTGAGATCCATGGACCGAAGGAAAAGAGCATTGCCGAGGGGATGGTATCCTGCAGATAAGAAAGAATGTCAGCGGGAGATCGAGTCTTATTTAGAGGGATGGTCACCATCTCCACTTCAACTCACTAAGGGATTGGGTGGAATTGTCCCCCATGCGGGTTGGTATTTTTCCGGGAAACTTGCTGCAAGGGTCTTCCATGCCTTGAAATTGAAAAGCAAGGTTGAAGTTATTGTCCTTTATGGGGGGCACCTTTCCACTGAAGACCTCCCCCGAGTTGTAATAGAGGAGGCCTGTGAAACGCCATTTGGTGATATCGAGATTCATACAGGCTTTGTAAAGAGTCTGATGAAAAGAATGGATGTAAAAAAGGAGAGTCCAGTTAGCGGAGACAATACCATTGAGATCCAACTGGCTATGGTGAAATATTTCTTCCCAGAAGCAAAGCTTGTGGCTGTCCGATCACCTCTTTCTCTTAAAGCTGAGGCACTCGGGAAAGAAGTGGCTGAGGTTGCAAAGGAAGAAGGAATATCTATCCTTGCGATTGGATCCACAGATTTAACGCACTATGGCCCTAATTACGGTTTTTTAAGTAAAGGGATTGGTCCGGCTTCTGTGGAGTGGGTCAAAAAGGAAAATGATAAGGGGTTTATTGATCGGGCGTTGAGAATGGATACGGCAGGTCTCCTAAAGCATGCATTAGAAAATGATAGTGCCTGCAGCGCGGGTGCTGCCATCTCGACAATGGCCACCTCCAAAGCTTTGGGGGCGGGGAAAGGAATCCTCCTCGATTACTACACCAGTTATGATATCATGCCTGACGACAGTTTCGTGGGCTATGCGGGTATCCTTTATTAATGTATGGAAGTTAAAATTTAGACCGCAGACACTTGCTTCTTAGTGGGCATAGGCATGATGTCACCCTCCAACTCAAAACGAGAGCCGTTTCTCGGCTGGCATCTAATGAAGATCATCGGTTGAATCTTCTTTCACCTCCCAAATCGTAGGGGATGAAGGATCGGAAAGATCCCGGACCCGTCCATGCTCGTCACCAACCATAGGACATAATGGATACCCGGTATGTGTCTCAACGATCATCCCACAACTTCCGTCCGAAAGGACGACCCGCCGACCGGCCGCCATCACATTCAACAGCAACAGAAATGAAGAGACATACTCCTTGTGAAGTTTTCCGGACAAGGCATCCCTGATTAGAATCGTTGAGGCTTTGGCAACGCTCAAAGCTGGCCGATAGGGGCGAACGGTGCGAAGGGCATCGTAGACATCGGCAACGGCTACAAGAAGGCTCGCAAAATGCAGCGTGTGCTGCGGTAGGTGTCCCTGGACTTTTGGATATCCGGATTGATCGGCCCCCATGTGGTGCTGGTAAGCCACTACTGGGAGGAGAGGGTTTGACGATTCCACGCCGGGGATGTCGAGGAGGAGCCGAGCACCATTGGAAGGGTGCTTCTCCATGAGGAGCCGCTCATTCGGTTCAAGAGGACCTTTGCAGTTCAGAATCTCTTTGGGCACCTCCTTCTTTCCGAGGTCATGGCAAAGAGCGGCCATGGCGATCGCATTGACCATCTCCTCGGAAACCCGGAGCGCCCGTGCCAGGGCCGACGAAAGAACGCAGACATTGAGGGCGTGGGTAAAGGTGTAATCGTCGAAGTTCTTCATCTCACGGATGGGCTCAAAAAGCTCTCTGCCCGACGGCCAAACGGGCCACAATCGCGCACACGATCTCACGGGCTCGAACGAGACCTTCGGACTTTTTGGATTCGAGGTCGGAAAGGACTTCCTGAGCCTCAGCAAGAAATCCCAGATATCCTGTAACAGCTCGGGTTAAGACCGAATGGGGTTCGGCCCTTCTTTCCAGTTTCAGGGAACCGGCGATGATTTTTGAACCCTGGTAGGGAGTCCGATCTTTGGAAACAACCTTCTCGATCCAGGCTGTCAGATCGTCACTCACCCGCATCCGCCTCAATTTGAACACTCTCGAATCCGAGTTGTTGGAGTGATTGAAAGAGAGCGCGAAAGGACAGTGGGAATGGTTTCTATCCTTCGGTCCTCGACAATGGTATCATTTCCGAGGAAGGTGATCCTCACCGGCCGTCCCCACTCGGCAAGCTTCTGAGAAGCTTGCCTGGCCGAATTGGAGAACCTGCTTGGTTCCTGGAGGATAGATCCGTCGCATCCGGAAGAGAGCTCCAAGGGCGTTAAGAAAATAATCAAGGACATCTTGCCCCATAGCCTTTCTCCCTTTTTCAGTGAATCCCAGAGATTCAGCATGGTCAGTGCTCCTCTTTCTTATTCCCTCTGTGAGTTGCGAGAGTGAGGTCTGGACTCTTTTCAGAGCCCTGAGGGCTTCACTGCTCGACCTTTGGGTGGGGATGGTTTGAAAGAGCCTGAAGAGGCGGAAGAACTTGGGGAAGTCCTTGCTGTCCAAGAACGATGGCAAGATTACGGGCCACATACCAAGGGCTGATGCGAGACTTCACCACAAATGTTGGCGTTGCGGCCGAAGAGAAGCAGGAGAGGAGATTGACGAGAAAATGGCGTTTGGAGATCTGTTTCTCTTCCGCAAGGGCTTTTAACGCCGTGTCGAGGAGACACCTCTCGTGGTTCACAGCAAAGGTGACGAGAGCCTGTCGTTCCAAGAATCGACGTTTTGGTAAGAGACGACAGACCCTTTTTGAAATAGGTTCTTGACAAGAGAAGGGACAGAATCGAGCAGTCTTGGGAGCGTTCGATCAACAAGCCTGACGAACCCTAGAATACGCAATGGACCGAGTTGCTCTGCACGTGCCTCGATACGGTCGATGAGTCTTTTCTTAAAATCTTCCTCTTCCTCCACAGCCAATGCGAGGATCAACTGGTCCAAGTATTCATCAGGGTCCCTCAGCAAAACCGGCGTCTCCTCCTCGGGGCGCATCGAGACAGAGGATTCCCCAGGAATTCGAGCGACTCGGAATACTCTGTATCCATAAAAGGGTTTTCCGATCAGATTGATGATAAGATCTTCTACCGTCTTCCACACCTCTGCTGCAAACTCGCTGTCCTTCCCGGGAGAAAGCCTGGACTTGACCAGTGAAAGAAGTTCATCGGTTTTGGTGACTGGGGCAAAACGGCGGTACACCTCCACAAATCTTTGAGTTCCTTGCTCACCCATCGCAGCGAGACCTGCCAGAAGGTCGACAAATCGCTCTCCGTCGATCTCCCTCAGCAGGGAGGCTTTTCCAAGCCCCAATCGCTTGGACTCCTGGCCTTCCCGTCCCACGATCCGAACGAGATCCCTGACAGAGAGAGCACTTCCCATTTGAGCAAGGTATTCAAGGATATCTTCACGCTGTCCATCGGGAAGAAGGGACAGAGCATCCTCGAGGCGCTCACCCAATTTGAGCAAGAATTTCGTGAACCCTTCTGAATCACCAAGTCCCGATTCCGTCCACTCTGACTTTGCGGCTTCCCAGAATTCATCGGAGGCCAGGGCTGTGGCAAGCTGCTCAGCGGGTGCTTCGTGGCTCATCAAGGCAAGCCAGGCCTTGCGACGCCTTTGTTCTGGGTTATCCTTGGAATCCTTAACCGTATCGGAAATCTCACTGTGGATCTGATCGAGATTGAGGGTTTCAATATCAATGGCAAAGACTTCATCGCGAAGATTTCGACGCAGTTCATGGCCTTCCAACTTGGGAGTTGACATCACCCGAGCAAAAGTCCAGACATCCTCAAGGGTCACGTCTTTCGTCCAGAATAATTGGAGCACTTTTCGCGCATGAAGCATCGAAGCGAGACGGCTCGCCCTCCCGGCAACGAATTCTCCTGACACGACGAGTTCTTTTGAGGTGATGCCGATCGTGAGAGAGCCTGCGGAATCGAGAGGGGCAGAATTAAGGACGCTCTTAGCGACTTCGAGCAGGGTAGGGTGCTTAGCAGGGTAAATCCGCACACCGCGGATGAAGTTGCGACAGTTCCAGGGCGAATGCCTCGACCTTTATGGAGAGTGGAGACGCTTCTTTATTTTTTCGTCCTATCATTGCGTCGTCAGAAGAGACCGTAGACCACTTGGATTTTCGTATCATCTTCACGAGCGAGCGAGATACGAACTGGTCTGCAGTATCTGGAATAAGCAAGTTCAATGCCAGGACGCGATCGATCGCCTAATCCTTTGTTTCGATAAGGTATATTCAATTTGTAAGTTTATCTTTAAGACTGGGGAAATGACTTTTTTTGTCACCCAGAATTTCTCAGAGTTGGCTTTCACACTGCTCTCAGAAAGGCGGATTAATCGAATATGAGGCTTACTCATCCTCTTGGAATATCTCGGTGTGAAGATCTGCCAGAGATCAATAAATTTTTTTCTTAAATACAATGATCTATTTCAAGAAATTAGAATAAGAGACAATTTTTGGAACTTATAGACACCTCGACAGACAAACAGATTTTAAAATACTTTTTAAATCTCAATAAGTTATCGAATTTTGATTGAAATGGTATGGCAATTGCTTCATCTCTCATTGAGCAAGAGAAGGACCGATAAAATCAAATGGCATTGGATGAGGTCTTAGGCATGGCAAGGAGTAACAGATTCATGTTGGTTAACCATCATATTAAAAGCAATTGGTTTTCATTCAAATTACTATATTTAAAATGGATGATAAAAATATACAGCCTGATCATTGGTTTCATAAGCAATGATCATTGGTTTCGTAGGCAAACTGAATAGAATAAGTTTATTTTTATTTGAAAGGACTCAATAACTTGATTAGGACAGGAGGCGAAATATGCTAAAAGGTGAGGAGTTATTGTTGGGGATAGAACAATATGGCCGATGGAACATGCAGGAGTTTGTGGCCAGAAGTCAAGATATGACGGACGTGCTGACTTATCTCAGAGCAGAGAGGGTCCTCGCCATGGTGAAAGCCATTTCATTTGTGACCGTTGACTCAGTTAGTTTTGAAAAGAGAACGAGTCTTCTATCACTCTCTGATGAAACCGGAGGGGAAAGCCAAAAACTGGATGTAACCCATTCAGAGACCCTGGTCCCTCTGATTTCAAAATTCATTTAGAGGAGGGTGAGGCATGTGCAGAAGATGGCTTGATCCTAAACCCTGTACGGATTTTAGATGTCCCCATAACCTGTTCTGGGAACAATTGAGACTCAACTTAAATAAAATACATATCACCGATAAAGCATCGGAGATAGGAAACTGTTGTTGTTTAATTAACGAATCGTGGACACCGGAGGAAATTGGAGATATTTGGGGCCTGACGGAGAAGGGGGTAAGGCAGTGTGAGGCATTAGCATGGAGAAAAGTACAGAAGGAATGCTCATATCAACAATGAAAGAAACCCAATTTTTCTTAATTCATATTTTAAAGAAGGTAAAGGGGGTGTAATGCTCCATGAGGATTGTGGAAGGAGAGAGATTCAAACATAAATTTACTGGACAATTATATGAGGTGAAGCTTATTAAAGAGGATACATTTATTTTAGAGTCTGCAGATTCACCTTATAGGATGTGGTTTGGTGAAGGAGATCTGAAATTATTTTTTGAGATAGGGGAGAAAAGAAATAGAGACTGAGAAAGGGAATCCATATTCCGTTTTCGAAGAGTAAGGCAGGGAAATGACCCTGCCTTTTTTTATTTAAATGATGCAATCGATCCTTCCTTGTCAACATGAAATGATAGTTCTTGACAAGGCAAGTCTTCTATTGATAAAGTCTCTACCGTTTAAATAGACATAACGGAGGGAAAAAATGGAGATAAAGAAAATTTGTGTACTGGGTGCGGGTTTGATGGGTTCTGGAATTGCTCAGGTTTCAGCTGAAGCAGGTTATGAAGTCACCATGCGAGATATCGAGGACCGGTTCGTCCAGGGAGGGCTGAACATCATTAAGAAGAATTATGAGCGGGCCATCAGCAAAGGGAAGATGACTAAAGAGCAGGCTGATGGCTTATCGTCCAAAGTAAAGGGGATAATAGATTTGGCCGAAGCGGTGAGAGGCGCACAGGTGATCATCGAAGCTGTTATCGAGAACATGGACCTGAAGAAGCAGGTCTACAAAGAACTGGATCAGCTCTGCGATCAGGGGGCCATTCTGGCTTCAAATACCTCCGGGCTTTCCATTACTGAAATCGCCTCAGCCACCAAACGACCGGATAAAGTGATCGGTATGCACTTCTTCAACCCAGTGCCGGTCATGAAGCTTGTAGAGATCATCAAGGGACAATTGACTTCAGAGGAAACTTTTGGTGTGATCAAGACCCTGTCTGAGAAATTAGGAAAGACCCCCATCACTGTGAACGAAGCTCCCGCCTTTGTTGTCAATCGAATCCTTGTCCCTATGATTAACGAAGCCATTTTTGTCCTCCAAGAGGGTGTCGCTTCAGCGGAAGATATTGACAAAGGAATGGTCCTCGGAGCCAACCATCCCATAGGTCCGTTGGCTTTGGCAGATCTTGTGGGTTTAGACACCCTCCTCATGGTTCAGGAGAATCTCTACAAAGAATTAGGTGACTCCAAATATCGGCCATGTCCCTTGCTGCGGAAGATGGTCCGGGCCGGTCACTTTGGAAGGAAAACCGGTAAAGGATTCTACGATTATGCCAAGTGAGAAAGCTGGCGGCCCCTGATTAGAGAGCTCATTGGTATTTAAGAATTTTTAGAGCTCTCTTTTAAAAACATTGACATCCTTTTTCTAAATTGGTAAAAATTACTTCACTAAATATTTAGAAAAGGAGGTGGGTGAGTGGAAAAGAAGGGAAAATATCTTATAAGACATTTTTTAAAGGAGGTGGGGAAATGAAGAAAAAGATATTGTTAATGATCCTGACCATTGGAATTTTGACGAGTTTTTTACTAACTTCTGCACTTACAGCAGCTGATGCAGCAGCACCTGAAAAACCTGCTGCAGCACCAGCGAAGCCTGCCGTAGCAGCGAAGCCCATCATTATCGGAGTGCCGACTTCATTATATACACCCTTTGGAAGGGATGGACTGAAGGCTGTGAACCTCGCTGTGGAGGAAATCAATGCAAAGGGAGGGGTATTGGTTGGCAAAGAGAAGCGACCGTTCAAAGTGGTCGTTACAGATACGAGAGATGGTGAACCTGGAACCCCTATTCATGATTCCCTTATGGCTTATGAAAAAATGCTCTTGGAGCAAAAGCCTCATGCAGTTTTGATCGCCCCTTTTCGCTCAGAAGCCATCATAGCGAGTATGGATCTGGTGGCCAAGTACAAAATCCCTCAGATTCATACGATTGCCCAGACCCCACATTTCAGAGACAATTTAAAACTGATCCAGAAAAGTATAAGTACCTGTTTCGAGCCACCACTGACGCCACTGTTGCCGGCATGTATATATCCCGTGCTCTGGACCTCCTTAAGAAAGATTTCAAACTCGAAAATCTCTATATTCCTACCAAGATACCCTGTGGGCCAAGGCATTTGCGGATGTAGTGAGAAAACACGGCCAGGAGACCGGCTGGAAAGAAGTGGGCTATGATGCTTACGCAGCGGGTGCCTCCGATTTCTCTCCTGGACTGACGAAAGCGAAGGAGGGGAAGGCTCAAGTAATTGCCATGATGTGGGATGTTCCGCTCGGAGCTGGAATATTCGCTAAACAGTATGTAGCCATGCAGGTACCAGCCCTTCTCGTGGGTTTTATTCCACCCATGGGTTCTCCATTAGCAGTGAAGGCTGTAGGTCAGGAGGTTGAATACAGTATTACAGTCGAATTTCCGGTGGGTGCGTCATTGGCTTTGAAGAAACTGCCAAAGACCGTGGAGTTCCTCGACAAATTTAAGAAGAAATATAAAGATCTTCCTGAACCACCGGCTGTGAACTCATCCGCTTATGATGCAGTTTTCATTTTGGCACAAGCCATTGAACGGGCTGGGACCCTCGACGCGGATAAGCTCGTGGTAGCGTTGGAACAGACCGACTATAAAGGGGTTTCTGGAAGAATAAGATTCAATAAAGAACAGCACACAGCTATTTTTGGTGATAAGGACCCCAATGAGACCGGCGTATCAGTCGTTTTCCAGTGGCAGAAGGATAAGACAGGAACACTTATAAGAGTTCCTATCTATCCAGACTTTGTGGCAGAGGGAAAGGTTTTACTTCCTCCATGGATGAAATAGAATAAAGTAAGATCAGGAGTGGGCGAATTTATCTGACGATTCGCTCACTCCTAGCTGTCACCCGACTTTGGTGAAAGATAAGTCAGCATAACCCAGTTCTGTTTGAAATCCACAAGATAAAGGAAAAGGGAAATGTCGCTCCTGGTTTATGGCACGATAACGAGTATTATTTTGGCTCTTTATGCTGTGGGATTCAGTCTCGCCTACGGAATCAGTGGCTTGGCCAATTTTGCCCATGGAGCTCTCTATATTCTCACCGGATATTCGGTCTGGTCTTTTCTGAATCAGCTCGGGCTTCCTTACTTCCTATCTGCCCTGCTCTCGGTGATCATCATCGGTTTTCTCGGATTTGCTCTCTATTGGGGACTTTTGCTCCGAGTTCGAGGTGTTCCACTTGCCGAACTAATTGTTACTTTTGCGGCAGGAATAGCGATTTTAGAGCTCCTAATGTGGAAAGGTTTTTACGGCATTCAATATAGCCTTCCCCTTTTCTGTAAGGGGGGGTGTGAAATTAGGGGTGGTCGCAGTAGATTATCAACGACTGTTTGTGATCGGAACTGGAATAGTCTTGGTTGTCCTTCTATATCTCTTTGTTCATCATACCAAGATTGGATTGGCCTTCAGAGGAATGGCCCAGAATGAACGTACTGCCCTTTCCGTCGGGATCGAGTCGGATTGGATCGGGTCTCTGAGTTTAGCCTTTGGTTCAGCTTTAGCAGGGATAGCTGCCATGGTGATGCTTCCATTGGGATGTGATGGAGTCAGCCATCGGATATGAGGTCCTGATCTACGCCCTTGCCGTGGCTATCGTCGGTGGATTAGAGAGCACTTCGGGAATGATTGTGGGAAGCTTCATTATCGGATTTGGTCAGGTCGCTACAGCAAGGTATCTCGGTCCAAAATGGATGATCATCGTCCCCTTGACAGCCATTATCTTGGTCTTAGTCGGTCAGACCTTCTGGTCTTATTTGGTCAATTTAAGGAACTGGAAGAAAGGATTTAGAGTGGCTGAAGTCGAAGCCAGGTATCGTAAGAAGAGGTTAGACCGAGGAATCAAAGCAAGGGCGGATACCATTTTTGCCATTGCTTCATATAGGGAAATACTCTATCTGATTCTGCCCAGAGCTTTACCTGTCATCCTATTACTCTCTTTACCATTAGTATTAACAGGGTACTGGGGGAAGGTTCTCGTTTACGCCTGTATTTATGGCCTGCTTGCCTTGAGCTGGGATTTTTTAGCCTCCTGTGGATTATTTTCTCTTGGACAAGCTTTCTTTTTAGGCATTGGAGCCTATATTGCCGGTGCACTGAGTTACTACTTTCATTGGTCTCCTGTCATTACCTTGCCTATTGCAACGATTGGTGGAGGGGTGATCTCAGCCGCATTGCTCTCGCCTGTCATAAGACTCAGGGGAGTTTATTTTGCCATGGTTACCTTGATGCTTCCCATGCTCTTTATGAAGATGATCGAGACCACTGGACTGCTTGGAGGCACTCACGGACTTTCCGCCCTCAAGCCCTTTCCAAAAGGATGGGCAGGGACTTATTTAGTGATAGGTGTTTTTTTGGTATGCCTTTTTATCTTTCGAAGAATCATCAATGAAGATTATGGCTTGGTTCTGAGGGCGATTCGAGACGATGATCGTGCTGTGATGAGTGCTGCGATCAATATCTACTGGCGGAAAATTCAGGCCTTGTTCGTCGCTGGAGCAGTGGGATCCTTTGCCGGTGCCTTTATGACCCATCATTATCAGTTTGTGGGCATGAGTGCCTTTGCCCTGGACTATTCCATCCTGCCCGTCGCCGCGGCTGCCCTGGGAGGACCGGGTACGTTTGCGGGTGCCGCTTTAGGCAGTATGATTCTGGTGCCCCTCTCGGAGGCCCTGCGAGCCTTGGGAGGGATGAGAATAGCGATTTACTGTGTTATTCTGATTTTGAGCGTGATTGCTTTGCCAGAGGGTATTTTCCATTATATCGAGCGAAAGTACCACCAGTTCGAAAGGTTGGTGAGGGTGGGATAGGATGGAAGGCAACACGATTTTGAAGATTGAGAAGACTGAGTAAGCATTTTGGTGGTGTTCAAGCCATGTTGGATGTAAGTTTCTCACTTCGCCAGGGGGAATTTCTGGGAATTATCGGACCAAACGGCTCCGGAAAGACCACACTTGTTAATTTGATTACTGGTTTTGTCAAGCCCGATTCGGGAAAGGTCATCTATCAAGGAAAAGATATTACAGGTAAAATGCCCTATACCATAGCCGGTCTCGGCATTGCTCGCACTTTTCAGATGGTGAGACTTTTTTATAATCTTCCGGCTTACAAGAATCTCATCATTCCTCTGTCTCCTCCAGAGTCAAAAAACTGAGAGGAGGCAAATATGGGGAAAGGGATGATGTGGCCGTTGACCTTTTAGATGATATGGGGTTTGAGCGGGATTCCTTCGTTCCCTACAAATTAGCCGGTAGCCTTCCCCACGGATACCTGAAGCGTCTTGACTTGGCTCGGGCAATGGCACTTCGTCCGGATTTGTTGATCCTCGATGAGCTCTTCTCTGGGATGGCTATGTCTGAGGTTGCCAGCACTCTACCCCTCATTGAGAAATTTCATGAAGAAGGTTTGACGATCATCATGATTGAACACAGATTGAAGGAGCTTTTTCGGGTTGTCGATCGAGTGATGGTTTTGAATTATGGCCAGAAGATTGCCGAAGGATCACCCGAAGAGGTGATGGGCACCGAAGACGTCAAGAAGGCCTATCTTGGAATCGAAGTGGAGATAAGCTTAATTTCGTAGAGTGGAAGCAGATGCTCTCCATTAAAAATCTGATGGTCTTTTTCGAAAATGCCCTTGCTCTAAATGATCTCAATGTAGAGGTAGGTAATGGAGAGATCGTAGGGATACTTGGATCCAATAGTGCCGGAAAGACCACCTTGATGAATACGGTTTCCGGATTGATTATTGACATGAAGAAGAAAGAGGACCGAAGAGGTGGCGAGAGAATCAGTGTGCTCGGCGAATTGAAGTTTGAAGGGGAAGATATCCTTAATATGAAGCCGAGCGCAAAGGGTGAAAAGAGGGATCGTCCTCAGCCGGGAGAGGCACCCCATTTTCCGTGATAGCGATGTGGTGGAAAATTTGAAAATCGCCGGATATCTGCACAAGAGACATGAGGTCAAGGAAAGAATCGAGTTCATTTTCAAACTCTTTCCACATCTGGAAGGAATGAAAAAGAGAAAAGCGGGGTTGCTGAGCGGAGGGGAGCAGCAGATGCTTGCCATTGGCATCGCACTGGTTGCCAAACCAAGGTTCCTGCTCATGGATGAGCCCCTCCTTGGATTGAGCCCCTCCTTCAAGCGGATCTGGCTCGGGCGATCAAAGGCATTCGGTACAAGGGATTACAGTACTGGTAACCGAACAATTTGCCAGGACCCTCCTGCCTATCATCGATCGGGGATATGTGATCGAAAACGGAATGCTTGTCTTTGAAGGTTCGAGACAAGAGCTATTTGATAATCCTGAAGTCAAATCGGCCTATCTTGGAATTAGTGGAAGGGCAAACAAGCATGAGAGCTAAACCGCTGACGATTTGGATGGAGCTTGGACGATTTGTCAATGGAAGTTACTTACGCGATACCATTTATGGTTCTTTTGAAGAGGCGATAAAAAGAAATCCCGATAAGCCAGCACTCATCCATCTTGGAGAAAGTTATCCTTATTCTGAACTGAAAGAGCTGGTCCTTCAATTTGCTGCTTCTTTACATCAATTAGGGATTGGGGAAGATGATCGTGTTATTTTGAATCTATATAATCTTCCCCAGACCATCATCGCCTGGCTAGCACTGCAGCGTCTTGGGGTAATACCCATCCTTGTGGCTCCTGTTTATACTGCTTACGACCTAAAATATCTGGCAAGAGATAGCGGAGCCGAGACGATATTGTGTATGGATACAAACCTCAGGTATGTGGTCGAGGTTCTTCCTGAGACCCCATTAAAAAGGGTCATTGTAACCAATATGATCGATCTCGTTCCCTGGTGGAAAAGGCTTATTAGCAAAGGATTCGATCGTGTTCCGAAGGGTAAGATTCCTTTGGGGAAGGATTTTTTCTCTTTTAACAAACTTTTGAAAGAAGGGTCATCCTTCGTCTCTGCCTCCTTTTCAAAAGAGGGGTGAGGGCCGAACAGCCCTTATGCTTTATACTGGTGGTACCACAGGGTTTCCAAAAGGCGTTCCTCTTTCAGAAAACTTTTTTCTCATTAGAGCACTCGAGTGGAGAGGGGCGAGTGAGGGAGTCACTCCATTAGGAGAATGTATTACAGTGCTCTCCGCTCCTCTTTATCACATTATTGGTGAGATGGACGGTATTTCACCTTTGATTGTTGGCGGTGAAACAGTTATCCTGCTGCCCCGGGTGGTTCTTGATGCAATGTTCGATCACATTCAACGATATAGGGCCACCAACATATTTGCTGTCCCTGCCATGTATCGTATGATTTTGGAACATGACAGGGTTGATTATTATGATTTCAGTTCACTTCGATATTGTGGGACAGGGGGTGATGCCATGCCGGTTGAAGTTGGGAATCGATGGCTCAAGAGATTTAAGATCCCATTATATCAGGGCTATGGAGCGACGGAACTGTGCGGAGCCATTTCCCTCTCTTATGCCAGAGATGGAATTCCACCAGAGGGTTCAGCAGGAAAGATCGTGCCCACGGATCGATTTAAACTGGTGGACCCTGAAACCCTTAAAGAAGTCCCACCCGGTGAGCCAGGAGAATTATTAGGAACCTGTGACTCATGCGGTAAAAGCTTATTGGAATAAACCTGAGGAAACAGCAGAATGCTTTTTGAATATCGATGGGGAGATTTGGTATCGAACGAAAGATATCGTACGTGTGGATGAGAACCGGTGGCTCTTCTTTATGGACCGATCTGTGGATATGATCAAACATAAAGGCTATCGAATTGCTGCTGCCGAAGTGGAAAGAGTACTCCAGGCCCATCATGCTGTGCTCGCCGCCTGTGTGGTGGGGGTTCCAGATGCGAGTGTCGGAGAACGGATTAAGGCCTTTGTGGTTCTCAAGACAGATGTTAGAGGGGTAAGTAGTTATGAACTCATGAAGTGGTGCCGGGATAGGTTAGCTTCCTACAAGGTTCCTACCTATATTGAATTTCGGGATATGTTGCCCAAATCGAAGGTGGGAAAAATGCTGAGACGTGAGATGAGGGAGGAAGAACGCAGAAAAGTATCCGAATGAAGGGGGAGGAGAAAAATGAGAGTAAGAAGCTTTACGATATATGACATCTACAAAAGGAATGCGACGCTTTCCAAAAACCGGATCGCCATCAAGTCAGAAAATCAAGAAACCACTTATGGAGAACTCTTTGATCAAACCAACAGGGTAGCCGGTTGGCTAAATGGAAAGGGGGTTCGCAAAGGGGATCGGATTGCCATCTTGGCCAAAAACTACCCTCAATTTTTTCCTCTGATGGGGGGGATCGCTGCCGCAGGAGCCATCATGGTTCCTATCAATTTTCGGCTCTCGGCCGAAGAGATTGGCTACAATCTTACGAATACGGAACCGGTCATGATCGTCGTAGATCCTGATTTTGAAAAGACGATTTCCGATCTTCGATCGATTTGTCCTTCGCTGAGAGAATTCGTGACGTTTGGACCGCCCAGTGGCATTTATATATCGTTCGATTCGCTTCTGAAAAGTCAACCTGCTCAACCGGTGGAACTCAGCGGCGACGATCCTTTTGTCATCATGCACACCGCTGCCGTTCAGGGAAAACCACGTGGAGCCGTGATCAGCCACCACAATCTTATTTTCTGTACCCTTCAGAATATCGCCATCATGGGTCTCACCCGTGAAGACTCCTATCTGAATATTCTTCCTCTCTTCCACATCGCGGGAATGTTTGCATCCCTCGTGATCATGCATGTGGGCGGAAGAAATGTGATGATTTGGAAATTTGATCCGAAAGTGGCAGGGAAGATGATTGATCAAGAGAAGATTACTCTCCTCGGTGACTTTCCGCCCATCCTCCTCCAGTTGCTTGATGAGCAGGCCAAAGGAGAGTTCACCCTCTCCCCTCTGAAGCATATATTAGGTATCGATATGCAGGAGACCATCAAGAGATTTGAGAACCTCGGTCATGGTCAGTTCTGGTTGGTCTATGGCCAGACGGAAACCATGGGCTTGACCAGCGTGTGTTCGAATCGGGAAAAAGCGGGATGTGCAGGAAAACCAGGTCCCTTGGTGGATATAAAGATTGTCGATGAATTTGACCATGAGGTAGAAACAGGGAAAGTCGGAGAGATTTTAGTCCGTGGTCCACTAGTCTTTCACGGATACTGGGGAGAAGAAGATTTATCCAAACATACTTTCCGAGAAGGATGGCACCACACCGGGGATGCTGGCCGCAAGGATGAAGAGGGTTACCTCTGGTTTGCAGGAAGAAAGGCTGAAAAGGAACTAATCAAACCTGGTGGAGAGAATGTCTATCCTGTGGAAGTCGAAAAAGTCATTCTTGAACATCCAAGCGTTCAGGAGGTTTCAGTCATTGGAATCCCTGATCCAAAGTTTGGAGAAGGGGTCAAGGCGGTCTGCGTCCTGAAACCGAAAGCCAAATTAACTGAACAGGAACTGATCGATTTTGTGGGAGGTCGAATTGCTCGTTACAAAAAACCGGGCTATGTCGTATTTGTTGACTCCCTTCCGAAAAAGGAAGATGGCTCCATCGACCGGGCAAAAGTGAAAGAGATGTACGGTTCAGGCCCTCAAAAATGATAAAACGAAACAAATAGGATGACGTAAATCCACCCTCACCGCTCACTTTTTCCGATAAGGAAGGGTGAAGGTGGACCACCCAATTTCTTCGATGTTTTTATCTCTTGCCCTAGGTTTATTTCCTATTATTTTTCCAGTTTTCATAGTTGACAACTGTTCAGGCTTTTTGAGATAGTATAGTTCCTATTATAAGGAAGGGGTAAAGGAGAAATATGAATTTTGATTTGACCGAAGAACAGAGAGAGATTCAAAAAGCCGCCGATGGATTTGCCAAGGGAGAATTTGACAAAGAGGTCATTTTAGATCTTGAGCGGAACCATCAATTTCCATTTGCCTACCTGAAGAAAGCGTGTCAACTTGGATTTATCGGAATTCATTATCCTGAGGCTTACGGTGGGCAGGGATATGGAATCCTTGAAAATGCTTTGATTGTTGAAGCCTTCTGCAGAAAAGATTCAGGGGTTGGCGTTTGTCTGAGCATTGCCAACTTCTCCTCAGAAATCATTCTGAGATTTGGAAACGAAGCTCAGAAGAAGAAATACCTAATTCCCATTACACGAGGGGAAGCCATTTCTGCAGGGGCTTTTACCGAACCGGATCATGGAAGCGATATCACCGAGGTCCGCACAATAGCTGTCAAAGATGGGAAGGAATATCTGATCAATGGCGTGAAGACCTTTATCTCAAATGGAGCCATCGCCAATTTCGCCATCGTCCTCTGCCAGAGTGACCCACAGGCAAAGCCACGCTACCGAGGCATGTCGACCCTTATTGTTGAAGAGGGGAGCAAGGGATTTGAGGTGAGCGATCTCGGAGAGAAGATGGGCATTAAGATGACCTCCACCACAGAAATGTCTTTTGACCAAGTCCGGGTTCCTGAAGAAAATCTCATCGGAAACCTCAACAAAGGTTTTTATCAGGTAATAGAATTCTTTGATGAGAGCAGGGTGATGGTGGCAGCTCAGGCGTTAGGCATTGCCCAAGGAGCTTTTGATCGTGCCCTCGATTATGCTAAGAAAAGAGAACAATTTGGTCAGAAGTTGGCGGAGTTTCAGGTGACCCAACACAAATTGGCGGATATGGCGACCATGATCGAAGCAGCCAGATGTCTGGTCTACAAGGCGGGCTGGAATTTTGACCAAGGGAGAATTGAACCGAAATGGACCTCCATGGCCAAGATGTACGCAGGGAGGGTGGCCGTGGAAGTAGCCCAAGAGGCCATCCAGATTCACGGTGGCTACGGTTATATGTTAGAATATGAAGTAGAGCGGTATTATCGGGATGCGAGAATCACTGAAATTTATGAAGGGACACGGGAGATTCAGAAAAATACGATCGCCAGTTCAGTGATCGGAAAGAGAGGATAGGAGAAGAATATGAGAAAAGTGGCTGTCGTCGGAATTGGTCATGGGAAGTTTGGAGTCAGATCAGATGCTTCGCTGAGGGAGCTTGCCTTTGAAGCGGTCAAGGCCTGTCTCGATGATGCGGGTATTTCCCTCAAAGAAGTGGACAGCATGGTGACAGGAATTGCAGGAGATGAATTCGCTTTAGGCCTTCAACCCTCTGCACAGGTCCATGACTATATCGGGTTTCATCCAAAGCCGAATTATCGTGTGGAGGGTGCCTGTGCGACAGGAAGCATGGCCCTGAGAACCGGATTGATGAATGTGGCCTCTGGATTGGCAGATGTCGTTCTGGTCGTAGGCGTGGAGAAAATGACGGAGGTGCCAACCAGTATCGCAACCGAAATCATGGGGAAAGCAGGGGATTCCATCTGGGAATATCCTTTTGGGACAACCTTTCCAGGTTATTATGCCATGATTGCCAATGCCCACATGGCTGAATATGGAACCACCGAAGAACAGTTGGCCATGGTCTCAGTGAAAAACCATTATTATGGTAGTCTGAATCCCTACGCTCAGATGCAGAAGGCGATCGACATACAGAAAGCCCTCACTTCTTTTACGGTGGCCTATCCATTAAAACTTTATGATTGCAGTCTGATCACAGATGGAGCCGCTGCGGTCATCATCGCCTCTGAAGAGAAGGCAAAGGCGATCTCAAAAAAACCGGTTTGGATTGTTGGGGCTGGTCTGGCGACGGATACATTGAGGCTCGGTGATCGAAAATCATTGACCTCTATCCTGGCCGCTCGGGAGGCAGCCAAAGACAGCTTACAAGATGGCAGGAGTGGGGCCGTCGGATATTGATGTGGCCACGGTTCACGACTGCTTTACGATTGCAGAGATCATTGCTTATGAAGACCTCGGATTTTGCGAAAAAGGGGAGGGGGGTAAACTGATTGCAGCGAAAGAGACCTATGTCGGCGGAAGAATTCCTGTCAATGTGGATGGAGGATTGAAATCAAAAGGTCATCCTATTGGAGCCACAGGCGTTTCCATGACCATCGAGATCACCAAGCAGTTGAGAGGGGAAGCAGGTGAAAGACAGGTAAAGAATGCAGAAATTGGCCTTGCTCACAATGTCGGAGGAACTGGGCAGGTGGTGGCCGTTCATATCTTCAGGAGGGAATAGAATGGACTTCAAGAATTTTTCTCTTAACATCGCACAGACTAAGGTGAACAGATTTGTTGATGAATTGGCAGCAGGCAAATTCATGGCAACCGTTTGCAAGAAATGCGGAAAGAAATATTATCCCCCCCAAGCGGATTGCCCGGACTGTATGTCAAGCGATATGGAATGGAAGCAGATTATTCCTGAGGGTGACTCTGGTAACCTTTCACAAAGATTCATGTCCCACCAGAGCACTTCGCCGTCCGGCAGCCTCTCATGCCTTTTTCAAGCGTTCAATTTGAGCCCTGTCCCATTGGGATTTTAGAGGTAGAGGGCGGATTGAAAATCATGGGCTGGATACCGAAAGTGGACGTTAAAAAGATCAAGGTGGGGATGAAGATGAAGGCTTCGTCCCTTTACACTTCCCGATGGTAAGATCACAATCATATTTGAAGCAATATGATTGAGTTATGAGTTCGGAGTAAGGAGTTCGGAGCAACTGAATTCTTATCGTTAAAAACTACAAATTATTTTCTCCGAACTCCGAACTAAATTACTCCGAACTGCAAGAGGAGGCTTCATCATGTTACTTAAGGGTAAAGTAGTATTAGTCACCGGAGGTGCAAGGGGTCTTGGGAGGGTGGATGCTCTGGCTTTAGCAGAGGCAGGGGCGGATGTGGTGGTTGCGGATATTCTCGATGCAGAGAAGACAGCCAATGAGGTTCGATCTATGGAAAGAAAATCCCTCGCCATCAAGATGGATGTGACCAATATGGCAGAGGTGAAAGAAGGAGTTGAAAAAATTAAAAAGGATTTTGGCTCTATTGATATTCTGGTGAACAATGCAGCCACCCTGGATCACCTCGGCCAGGTATTGGAGCAGAAAGATAAGCTCTGGGAGAGAGATCTTCGTGTCAATCTCACAGGGACCTACAACTGCTCGCGGGCGGTCTGGCCTCTATGCAAGAGAAGAAGTGGGGAAGGATCATCAATATGGCCTCTGTGGCAGGGACGCTCGGAGGCTTCGGACAAGCCAGTTACTCTACCACCAAAGCTGGGATCATCGGGTTCACCAAAACATTGGCCCTGGAAGGAGCGAGGTATGGGATTAACTGCAATGTGGTTTGCCCAGGAATTATTAATTCAGAATCTTTTCAGCTTATCTCTGCTGAAATGAGGGAAAGGTTGATTAAGCGAACCGCCTTTAAAAAACTTGGAGAGCCTGAAGACGTTGCTAATGCCATTGTCTTTTTAGCTTCAGACAAAGCCAAATACATTACCGGCATTGTGCTCAACGTTTCCGGAGGGATCGAACTCTTTACTTTTTGATAACTCCTCTCTTATAGGAAAGATCATCATTTCCTAAAACAATCCATACAGATTCACCGTAACTTGCACAGTTCTTTTTATAGGATTTAGGGTGGGTTGAACGGTTCGTTCTTGGAGTGGCCATCCTCCCATGCCGCCTCCTTTGAATCATGTTGATCTCATTTCTGTTTCTAAATTAGTAACGCCTTTTGCCGTAACCTGATCGTCCCCCACCACCCCCTTCGGGATCCAGAACTTCTCCGCTCTGGCCGAGGCCGAGCCTCATTGACATTCATTGGTCGGCCCAGGAGTTCTTTTCCGTTTAGGTTGGCAATTGCCGTCCGGGCCTCATTTTGGTCGGGCATTTCAACGAAACCAAAACCCCGAGGCTGGCCACTATACTTATCTCTTACAATGGTGGCTGAGCTGACCTGCCCGAAGGCTTCAAAGGCTGTTTGTAAATTTTCTTCTTTCACGTCGAATGATAGGTTCCCTACATAAATGTTCATCGTCTCTCTCCTTTTTTAATATTCGACAAAACCTCTCAGTTTTTCTGCCCGGCTGGGATGTTTTAACTTTTTTAAGGCTTTTTCTCTCAATCTGCCGGATCCGTTCACGTGTTACGTTAAAGTCCTGTCCCACCTCTTCAAGGGTGTGGTCGTGTTTTTCCCCGATCCCAAACCGCATCCTTAGAATCTTTTCCTCCCGCTTATCCAGGGTTGAGAGGACCTTTTGAGTCTGTTTTGCCAGATTGGCATTGATGGCAGCATCCTGGGGAGAAATGGACCCCTTATCCTCAATAAAATCCTCCAGACGGCCATCCTCTTCCTCGCCGACAGGGGTTTCAAGGGAAATCGTTTTTTTACTGATCTTCAAAACCTTCTGAACGTGATGAAGAGGGACTCCCATTTTTTCGGCAATCTCTTCCAGGGTAGGTTCCCTTCCCATCTCTTGAACGAGGGATCGAGAGGTTCGATTCAGTCTTGTTGATCACCTCAATCATATGGACTGGGATGCGTATGGTCCGGGCTTGATCAGCGATGGCGCGGGTGATGGCCTGTCGGACCCACCACGTGGCATAGGTACCGAACTTATAACCCCTTTGGTATTCAAACTTTTCCACCGCCTTCATTAACCCCATATTTCCCTCGAATCAAATCCAGAAACTGGAGCCCCCGATTCATATATCTCTTGGCAATGGAGATGACCAATCTCAGATTGGCCTTGATCAATTCAGCCTTCGCCTCCTTGATTTTGGCCTCTCCTTTTCTCATTGCCCTGAGCGCCTCTTTCAGGTGCCCCATAGAAAGGCCACACTCTGCCTCCATCCTGCTTAGTCTACGCTTCGTATTTCGGATGAATCTGTTCATCTCCTCTACATCTTTTCGTTTTAGGTTGACCTTCTTGGTCTCCAGAGGTTTTTTAGTTCCTTGAATAGGGATCCCTAATTTCCCCTCAATTTGTTTTACCTCCTTTTTGGCCTTTTCCATTTGAATATCCCACTGCTTCAGCCTTTGAATGATCTTGTTGAATCCGTTCTTCTCTTAAGTTGATCCGTTTAAAAGCATTCAGGATTTCAGCTTGTTTCTTAATGATGTCTCCTCAAATTTCTTTTTAGAGGATTTCCTTTTCATGCCCCTCAACTTCTTTTGGAGAAGTTGAATTTTCTTTATTTTCTCCTTCCTAATTTTATTGATGAGGTGGAGGACCCTTATTTTTTGAAACCGTTCTATTTTAAGATTGGTCTCCTCACTCTCAATCTCATTGGTGACCTCACTGATTTTGGTTTTTCCAGTTCGTAGAGCCTTTCCAAGGTTGATGATCTCTTTGATTGCAATGGGACAGCTCATAATTTACACAGAGAACCTCTTGCTGTCCGGTCTCGATCCTCTTCGCCACCTCCACCTCTCCCTCGCGGGTCAATAGCGGAAAGGATCCCATCTCCTTTAGGTAAATCCGAAATAGGATCCTCGGCATCCATTTTCCAGGAAGACCCACATATCCAACTTTCAGCAGGTTCCTCCTCTTCCGCTGGTTGGACATTTTCATTCTCCATATCGATTCCAGGCAACTCAACGAGTATATCGATATCCCAGTTCTTCGGATAGGAGGATGGGGTCTTCGCTTGACTCAAATAGATAAGGT
>CAWFSX010000054.1:0-13314 GCA_963818595.1 uncultured delta proteobacterium | reverse complement strand
CACCTACTTATCTTTACTCCAAGCTAACCTTCAAAGTCGATGATTATGCATAGAAAGTACGTACAAGGAAGGATTCAGCAGAGTGTATTATAAATCTTCTAACCACTCCAGCCACTCATTAAAGTGATGACATTCATGGCGTAAGATATTTAGCCCTATGCGTCTTGTCAACATGGGACCATGAACTGTCTTGTAGTATCCGGGCACGATCTCCGTAATTCGTTTCGAAGGTGCGGTTTGTGGATCGTCATTAATGTCCTCGGGGGTTTGAAAAGAGGCTCGTATTCTTTCAAGGTCTGTTAAGATTCCGGGGCAATGGAAGGCTGTGCAGATTTCTTCCGGCTTGGCAAACAAGAGCGCCTCAAATTCATGGGTCATCAGGTAGGCATGGAATTTAATGTGGGATATCAGCCGCTCCCACTCCACTTCGACATGTCGTGCTCGAACACGATTTGGTCCCGATGGCCGAGTAGACATCCCAGGGAAATCATCTGGCAAGCCATAGTAATCAATGAAAGTTGTTACACATGAAGCATCTGTGTCGCCTAGTAAGCGGTGAAGGTCATTCTCTACCTTTTGGTAGTCCGTAATACCGCCTTTAAAGTCTGGACCTCGTTTCACTCGCTTCGTTGTAACCACTTTTGGTATCAGAGCCAACCCACGCGGTAAAAAATATTCATTTAGAACATCTTTTACAAAACGTTCTTCCGTTTGACCTTCCGCTAGCACCAGTGCCCTTTTTGTCACGGACGGCCTCCAAGAATGTTTTTCTCCCACAGCTCGCCAAGACCATAATCCTCAAGCCAATTCGACATGTCGGCTTCCTTTAGCTGGCGGAATACACTCTGCCCATCCTCACGTTCCACTACCCACACATGTTCTGGAAGAAGCTGATTGACAAGAGTCACCGACTGTGTAGCTACAATGAGTTGTGTGCGCGTAGCCGCAGATTGTAGAAGTCCAGCCAAGATTTGTATGGCCGCAGGATGTAGGCCTAACTCTGGCTCGTCGATCAGTATAACAGAAGGTAGTACAGGCTGTAGCAATAATGTAGCCAAGCATATGAAGCGTAAAGTGCCGTCGGAAAGTGAAGCTCCATTGAAATATATGTCACTTCCTTTTTCATACCACTCTAAGCGGATTTTCTCTTCGTTCAAGGCCGAAGGGGCTAACTTGAACCCCCCAAAAAATGGTGCCATTTGTCGCACTGTGTCCTCGATGTTGCGGAAGCGGTCTGGTTCTTTCTCTTGCAGTCGATAAAGGAACGCAGCGAGGTTTCCGGCGTCAGCGCGAAGATATCGGTTATCGGCTACGTCACCCGATTGTTTCATCCTTGCAGAGGAGCTCGTGTCGTGGAAATGATAAATGCGGTAACTGTCCAGATGTTCTCGGATATGCTTTGCGATGTATTTATTCGACTCGGCCAGGCGAGCTTCAGCATGGCCTGTCCATGCTTCGTCCGAGTAAGGCATTTTGTATTTGACCGTATCCTGGAAATAAGTTGCTTCACTAAGAAAAATGAACCGGTCTTCATCTGTGGGCTTAAGTTCAAACTCATAAAGATTCGCTTTTGTCCCTATGCGAAACTCGATTTCAAAATATAACTTTTCCGTGTGTTTCCGACCAAAATGTAGGATTGTGTTTGCTCCTCCACTCTCTCCAGTATACACTTGCAACTGTTGATTAGAGACACGGTTAAGCAAATGAAAAGTCCCGACTAAGTTCGATTTGCCTGATCCGTTGCTACCAATAAATACATTAAGCGGATTGAACACCAGTTTCTGGTCACGGATAGACTTGAATCCCTTAATATGTAATTGGTGGAGAATGCGCATGATAAATAAGAGCCTGGATCAGAATAGTATAAGCATACTAAAAAGAGGATTCTATGTCAATAAAGTGAGGTTTAAAAGAAGTGAAGTAGTATCCTCCTAAACAAATTCCAAGGACCATGCATTTAAGAATGCAGAGATGAGGAATCCGAGTTTACCAAATAGCTTGCATGGAAAGAATAGATTGACTTTCTATTCAGCCTTCAGATTTTCATACGCTGACAAAGGAAGAGAGGTAGATGCCGAAGTAGCCCGTCTTTTTTCGTCTCACAGATCCACTCGCCATATCGTGGATTACAAATTGAAACCTCGCATTATTAGATAAAAAAGGAAAATCACTGTTTCAGGAAGAAGTTTTCAGGAACGGAAGTTTAAGACAGGATTGCCTGCTATTCTAAAGATCTGGTGAATTTCCAGACTATTTCCCAAGCCAATCCATGATCGATTCTGCAGCCTGGCGGCCTGAGACCATGGCCCACTGGATCGATGCCACATTATTATATTCTCCGCACACGAATAGACCAGGACGGATTTGATGGGATCTTGAGGTGGGATCAGAGATAGGGGGAATTTGCATAGGCAGGGCATGAGGGATTCGGTAGGTGCGCAAATAACGCCAGCCATTTACACCTGGTCCAAACCACTCCGTCAGTTGGGCCCGGACAGTAGATTCAAGTTGCTTATCATCCTGATCCGGGTTTCCTATAATCGTCACTTCGATGAGGGCCTTATTCTTCGGTGCATAGCTTGGAGCCACGCTGCTGAGGCAACAAAGACTATTGATGGGTCCCTTTCCTTCCCCGTTAAGGACTAGAAGAGGTTCTGAGAGGGGTGGTTCATTTGTCTCGAAATAGAGGCAGGTGACACTTCTGGATCCAGGTTTTTCTTTATGGCCGAGGAGACGCGCCGCCTCTGGTCCTTCCGTTGCTACAGACCACTGCCTGAGCCTTAATCTTTTCTCCGGATTTAAGTGTCACCCCATCTTCCTGAATCGATTCAACCCGAGCCTCTGTTCGTACAGTCCCTTCAGGCAATCGGGCGACAATCTGTTCTGGAATGGTTCCCATCCCTTTGGAAGGCAACGCCGTATCACCCATGGAGAACATGCG
This sequence comes from uncultured delta proteobacterium, assembly GCA_963818595.1. Lineage (GTDB taxonomy): Bacteria > Desulfobacterota > BSN033 > BSN033 > UBA1163 > UBA1163. Next base: position 10,373 of record CAWFSX010000054.1, on the reverse strand, counting down.
AAATCCGAATTCAAACATTCGACTGGAAACTCCGAGATTTGGATCAAAAAAGACTCCGCCAATAAAAGGTTTAAAGAAACGATCGATCATATTCTCCGAAAAACCGAGGTTTCTCAAGGCTTGAAGGGTCGTAGTTTCAGGTCGATTGTAAAGATCTTGGAGAGATCCGGTCAGGACTTGCTGCCGGAGCTTCCGGACCTTTAGCTTATCAGAAACAGTTCCTATCGGTGAGAAAAGTCCCATGATTCCATCGATTGGATGCCGCCATGGATCAGCAAAGCGATGGAAACGCCCCTTGTATCGAATGAGAGCCCCAGGATAGAATGGCCGGAGATTGAGGGCATCATAGTCAAGTACTCTTCGAGCTTCAGGATAGGCTGTGAGCAAGACCTGGAAGCCACGATCAAGTAAAAATCCTTCAACCTTGTCTGTTCGAACCCTCCCTCCGACCCCGTCCGAAGCTTCTAAGACTTGAAAGGAAAGTCCACTTTGATGGAGTCGAAGAGCACAACACAGGCCAGCCAGACCTCCCCCGATGATCAGGACATCAGCATTGGAGCTCATTCGTCTTCTCCTTTATCCTGCGTCGCCAACACCACAAGGGATTGAGAGAGAAGTAAATCTTTCAACGATTGTTTTAAAGACGTCATACTCTTCAATTTCGTCTCCTTGTAGAAATGAATCAATTTTTTTAATTATTATAAGGTTGTTTTTCCTGTCTGCCTTGCCCCCGTGAGAAGAACGAGGCGTTCCTTTTTTGAACTCGGCAAAAAGTCGCTTAAAACCCGATATTTCTGTATAATCTCGCTCATGGTCGTAAATATTACAGCTTATTTTACGATGTGCCAAGATAAAATCAGAATCATGTTCAAACATGGTTTCGTAATTGTAATTCCAAAGGATGAGGATGTAAATAAACCTGTTCTTTGAGATAAGGCTGATCATACTTTCGAACATAATGCTGAATAAGTGTGATGGGAACAACGAGGGGGATATATTCCTGCCGATAATGATCAATGACCTCCAGTAATTCCTTTTTTTCGTCAGAGGACAACTGTTCCTTAAAGTATCCCATCAAATGTTGAAGGACATTGGCATTCTTCTTCGGTGAAGTCTTTAGGTAAAGGGATTCCATGAGAAGAGTCTGGTATTTTTGGTAGAGTTCTTTTAATGGAAGTTCTTTTGCTTTCGCCACGAGTTTTCCCATTGTCTGATAATGCTTTGGGCTGTGAGAAAGGATCAACAATTTATGTTTCGTATGGAAGTTCACGACGTTTCCCCGACTTTCCTTTTTTTCAAGGACCTCTCGCCACCTTTTCAAGGTAAAGATCCGTTCGATGAAATTTTCTCGGAGGTTTGGATCGTGGAGGCGTCCCTCTTCCTCTACGGGAAGCAGGGGGAAATGGTCCATGAAAATTCTTGCATAGATGCCGACTCCTTTTTTGACGGGCATTCCCTTTTCATTATAGACCTTGATCCGTTCCATGCCACTGCTCGGAGAATCGCTCTTAAAAATAAAGCCGCAAAGATCTTCTATCTCTAACTCTGAGACTCGGTTCCGTGCCCACTGAACCATCCGATCCGTCATATCCTGTTTGGTGCGAGTCGTCACAAGGCGGGGAGAGTCTGGATCTCCCTCTAAATGCATCGATTCCCTGGGAATGGGGAGGCCACATTCCACCTCAGGGCATACAGGGACATATTCGACATATTCTCCAAGGGTGTCCGTGAGAAACCGATCCAGCTTATGACCACCGTCATAGCGGACATTCTTACCTAGCAGACAAGTACTGATGCCTAATTTGATTTTTTCCATTGTTCTCTCCCTATGCGATATATTATTATAACCATAATGAATCTTAAAAAAAATAATAAAGGTAGGGAAGGACAAATGCTTGAAAAAATGAAGGACATCGTTAAGGCAAATGATCTCTGCGTTTTGGCCACCGTTTCCGAAGGGAAACCCCATTGCTCTCTCATGTCTTATATTTCGGATGAGGAAGGTCATGAGATTTATTTGATTTCCAATAAACAGACAAAAAAATATGCCAATTTAATGGAAAACCCAACGGTCAGCCTCCTCATTGATACTCGGGAAGAGGAGAAAGGGCAAAGACGGATTTATATAAAAGCCCTGACCGTAAGCGGAGAGTTTCAAACGATAAAGGACCCTGGGAAGAAAGATATTATCCGTTCGAAGTTTTTAAAAAGGCATCCCCATTTAACAGATTTTTTAAATGACCCTGAGGCCGAAATTTTTTCTATCAAGATTAAATCATTCCAATTATTAGATGGTGTAAAAGACGCTTTTTTTGAGACTATAGATTAAATAAAACTAACCCCAATCAGTTAATTAAAAGATTAGGATTTATTAGAAATCCGAATACCCCTCCTTGACTTCTTTTGCGAACTACCCCCCTTAAGGAGTATGTTTATTTATTAGAGTTCTGGGAACAAGATCAGGAAAGATTCTCCTCCATCCTTACGGTCGAATTGGAAGGTGATATCCATTCGGTCGTTTCTTAACCCTAAGGAAACCTGTTCCTTTCCCCTATCCTCCTCAAGATGCGTGATGGAACGAGCAATGGAGATGATTCGATCAGCCAACTGGGTACTGGGTGGAGGAAGCTGATATTGACCACGGGATTCGACCGTAAATAATACTTTCCCATCTTTTGATCGCTGGAGAGAGATCTTTTTAGCCTTCTCGCTTGCCCCATAAAAGACTCCAAGCCCAAGAAATTTAAGGGCTAATTCATCCAGATTTCCACCAGGATCACCTGAAATCCCTTTGGCAGCATTCTCCAATTCCTTTTTAGGATTGGTCTCCATATAACAATCGCAGAACTCTTGTAGTCTTTGGTGGTAATTCCTATCGTCTTTGATCATTTTTTTTCTCCTTTCTTCTCTTTCAACCAAAAGGTAATTATTCAGGGTATCAAATTCAAGGGGAATTTTTCACATCACACCGAAAGACTCTGAGGAAAAGCCATTACTGTTAGAAAAGCCTGTGAAGAAAAGAAAGTTGATTTTTACTCCTTGAAACCGAAGATAGAGATGGCCATGGGAAGATAAAAATAGTTAGAAAGCTAAGTAATAGATTCATGACTGAGCGCCCTGATCTCCTTGAATTGCTCATACATTAATTTAAATATCCTGTACCGGGTATCATGATATTTTTTATTTTTAAAATTAGGGCGGATCACTTCCCCCACTTTCGACATCTGGGACATTGCTTCCATAACGTTGAAATATTTGTTAGCTGCGACGGCAGCTAAGATCGCTGTTCCTAAGAGCACCGCCTCCTTCTCTTCAGGCAAATAGATGTTGCAACCGGTGATATCGGCATGCTCCTGTACAAAAAGTTGGTTCTTCGTATGCCCGCCACACATATAAATGTCAGAGATTTGGTAGCCTTTCTCATTCATCACTTCGATGATATGCCTTGTCCCATAGGCGATGGCCTGGAGCGTGGCATAGTAGTGTTTTGCGACCTCAGAAACCGACTGATTCAGCGTCAGACCCACCATCACCCCTCTGGCATGTGCGTCCGCCCGTGGGGACCGGTTCCCGTGATGGTAAGGTAAAACGTGGATGTCTTTCGTCCACTCTGGCCCTCCATATCTCCTGACTTCCTGATTTAGAACCTGATAGATATCCGTATGAGCCTTTTCTGCCAATTCCTCCAGATCTTGATAACTAGAATTATTTTTGATGACATAATCGATCAAGGAGCCTGTAGCGCTTTGCCCTCCTTCGTTGAGCCACATATCAGGAATCATAGCACCCCAATAAGGTCCCCATACACCAGGGATAAACCTTGGTTCCGATGATGTAGCCATATGGCAAGATGAAGTCCCTCCGATAAGGGCCAAGGCCTTGTTCCATTGGTTTCTATCATTAGACGCAAGTTTTACACAATCACCTAATAATCCTATTCCTCCGGCATGGGCATCAATAATTCCCACACCGACTGCGATTCCTGGTTTTAGACCCAGTTCATCGGCGCTTTGCTTTGTCAATGCTCCTGCAAAAGAACCAACTGAAAAGGCAAATCTTGGAACTTTATTCTCTTCAAATAAATCGGATAAACCAATTTTCTCAAAAAAGGTATAATCCCAAGAACCTCTCTCGCCTTCATGGGCCAGGTAAGTCCATTTACAGACGGATGTACAGAAGCTTCTTTTATCTACTCCAGTTGCTCTGAAAACCATGAAGTCAGCTAAATCCATAAATTTTCCAGCTAAATTCCAGGTTCCCGGCAAATTTTCCTTAATCCATTTTAATTTGGGAGGCTGTTGTTCCGGAGAAATTTTTCCACCTACATAATTTAGAACCCGATGCCCAGTTTGATTAATAAAATTAGCTTCTTTGATGGCTCGATGGTCCATCCAGACCACGATATTTCGATGAGGATCACCTGTCGGTGTAATGCTCAGAGGATTGCTCTTTCTGTCCAGACAAACCAAAGAGCAGGTGGCGTCAAAACTGATCCCTATAATTTGTTGAAACTCAATCTGGGCTTGTTTGATAGCCTCTCTTATAGCAAGCCCTGTCTTCTCCCAAATATCCTCTGAACTCTGTTCCACAAAATCTGTCTGAGGGTGATAGATTGAAATAGGTTGAATGCCCATGCCCACCAGGGTGCCTTTCAAATCAAAAATACCTGCCCTTGTACTCAGGGTTCCGACATCAACCCCTATCACAAATTCCTTATCTGGATTCATGAACCCGCATTCTCCTTGTTTAGTTAATATAGATGAATGCCACTGCCTTAAAGTATCTTCATTCCAGATTGAAATGTCAATCGTTCGTAAAAATAAGGATTCAATATTTCTCTTGACAAAATGAATGGGGACATTTACTTTGCATTCAAAATTCATTTTTTAAAAACTCTTTCGGTTCACTTTTTAAATGAGTGATCAAAATGAATATTCAACAAACTCTTTTCGGCACAACCCCTGAAGGATTACAGATTAAAAGATTTACAGTTTCAAATGACCATGGGATGGCAGCCTCGTTCATCAATTTTGGCGCCATTTTAACCTCTTTAGAAATCCCGGATCGACATGGAAAGGTTGGAGAGGTCACACTGGGATTCGACACGCTGGAAGATTATATCGCGGATAGATGGTTTTTCGGAGCAACCATTGGACGCTATGCAAATCGTATTGCGAAGGGGAGATTTATCCTTGATGGAGTAGAATACCAATTGGCTCAAAATAGTTTTCCGAGCCATCTTCATGGAGGAAATAAAGGGTTTCATAAGATGGTGTGGAAGGGTGATAAGAACATAGATCAAGATTCCATATCTGTTGTTTTTTCCCGATTAAGTCCAGAAGGCGAGGAAGGATATCCAGGGAACCTTCGCACTCAAGTAACTTATACACTAAACAACCAGAATGAATTAACCCTTTGCTACCAGGCTGAAACAGATAAGCCCACTCCGATCAACCTCACCAATCACACCTATTGGAACCTAAAAGGTCCTGGTTTTGGAAATGTCCTGGATCATGAGTTGACCCTCCATGCTGATTACTATCTTCCGACTGACGACGACCGGATTCCCACAGGGGAAATAAAAAGTGTTTATGGAACACCCATGGATTTTACCCATTCCTCTAAGATTGGGGATAGGATCGATCAAATTAAGGGAGGAGGTTATAATCATTGTTATGTTTTAAATAGAAAGGATAACTCGTTATGCTTAGCGGGTAGGGTTTATGAACCCCAGAAAGGTAGAACGATGGAGGTTTACACCACTGAGCCGGGTGTCCAGTTCTATTCAGGACATTTTCTTAACAATTATAAAGGGGAAAATGGAATCCTTTTAAATCGATGTGATGGTTTTTGTTTAGAAGCGCAGCATTTTCCTAATTCTGTGAACCAACCTCAATTTCCCTCAACCATCCTTAGACCAGGTGATGTCTACAAACAAATCACCATCTATAAGTTCTACCGATGATCCAACCCCAAATAGTATATTTCCTCTCTTCATCTAAGAAACCTATTGATTTCTTAATTGTTTTTTAGAATCAAATATTTTTCTTGACAAAATAGAGAGGTTCTTATATTTTGAATTCAAAATTCAAAATTCAGAATTCAAGACCTTAAAGCTTTTTAAACAACATTTCTTAAAACGGAAAATTCTTTTATGAAAAACAAATTAGGTACCGAACATGAAAATCTTGATCATAAGGTCTACAAGACTTTGAAATCGATGATCCTTGAACAAAAACTTATTCCAGGAACTAAGATCTATCAGGACAAATTAGCCCAAGAATTGGGAATTAGCCGTACCCCTCTGGTTGGGGCCCTCAAGAAACTCGAACAGGAAAAACTGATCACGGCCATCCCACGAAAGGGGTTCTTCATGAAACGGTTCTCTAAACAAGAAATGATCCATATCTTTGAACTTCGAGAAGTTCTCGAGGGACTGGCCGCAAGGAGGGCTTCCCTTAACATTTCCGAACGACCAGATTCAAAAGTTGAAGGTTTTTTCAAAGGCTTGAAAATCTCAGAAGACCCAAAGGATCTAAAAAAATATGCTAAGGAAGACCGGCGATTTCATCATTTCTTGATGGAAATAGGTGGAAATGATCTTCTATCGAGTATCTTGGGCACCTATAGCATCATCACCTTCAGTTATTTAGGCGGATATCAAGAGGGACTGGTTCGATCTCCTAAAGAGACCATCCATGAACATCTGGCCCTTATCGATGCAATTAGTATAAAGGATCCGGTGAAGGCTGAAGAATTGGCTCGACTTCACTTGAAACGTTCACGAGAGAGATTGATCAGGGAAATTACGGAAGATGAGCAGGGGGGGGTTAAAAGGATAATGTCGAGAAGAGGAGAAGGGAATGGAAATTAAACAAGCAATCATTACAGGATTCATGGGGAAATTGAAAGATCGATTTAGCGAGTATCATGAATCAAAGACTCCTGAGGAGAAAATTGCAGCTGTAGCCAGAGTCAAAGGTGCAAAAGGGGTAGAAATCGTCTATCCCTACGAGTTGCGGAGATCTCGATGTGATCAAGAAAGCACTTAAAAAATATCATCTTGGAGTAGCAGCCGTTAATGTCAATATTAAAGGCGAACCCGAATTCGTAAAAGGATCTTCAAGTGTCAATTCAAAGAAGCTAAGAAACAAGGCGATCCAGTTCCTCTGCGAAGGCATGGACGTTGCAACAAAGTTGGGCGCTGATAAAGTGACCTGCTGTCCACTCAGTGATGGTTATGACTACCTTTTCCAGGTCGATTATCAGCAGGCCTGGAAGAATATGGTCTCCACCTTTAAAGAAGGAGCCAGGCACCGAAAAGACATTCGCTCTCTTTCTCGAATATAAGGGATCGGAAACCCGGGTGAACTGTTATTTAGATACCGCGGCCAAGACGATTTGTATGATTCATGACATCAGCGAACCCAATCTGGGCATAACCATTGACGTGGGCCATTCGCTCTATGGTGGGTGAAACCGTCGCAGAGTCTATCTGTCTGGCCCAATCCAGTGGAATTCCCTATTATATCCACATCAATGACAACAACCGGAAATGGGATTGGGATCTCATCCCGGGCACCCGAAACCTATGGGACTATCTCGAGCTATTCTTCTATCTAAGGAAATTCAATTATCGGGGATGGGTCACCTCGGACATGAGTCCTGTTCGACTCGATCCCATTGAGGCTTTCGAGAGAACGATTGCAACAACAGAGAAGGTGATTAAAATGATAAACCGAATGGATTCCAAAAAACTTCTTTCCATGATCAAAGAAGAGAGAACGATTGAAACGTTGAAATGGCTGGAAGATCAAATCTTGGCTTAATGTTTTAGTTGTCATTTGATTGAGTGATGAGTCAAGAAAGGGGGTGAACAGAAGAGAGGATGTGTTTTACATTCGACTCTCATTGGATTACCAAAAATAAATAATTTTTGGAGGAAAATATGAAAAAAATGATTGTAGCGATTCTTATGGTGCTTTTAGTCGTTTCCATTTCCTGGGCGCGACGAAGGTCATTACCCGGCCGGTAACCATTGTCTGTGCTTACTCTGCCGGAGGTGGCACAGATCAAGTCAACCGTGGGCTTGCTGAAGGGATGAAAGAGCCTCTCGGTGTAGAGACGAACGTCGTCAACGTGACAGGCGGTGGTGGTGCAATTGCCATGGACCATGTCTGGCAGAAACCACGTGACGGCCAAACCATTCTTGGAATTGTCCGAAACCAGTCTCTTTTATTCCAGCAAATCCCGCTCATCATACGACAGCAAAAGACTGGGCGATGGTTCTCGGCTGGCGGTTCACCAGGAGTTTTGTTGGTAGCAGAGGCTCAAAATACAAGACCTTCAAAGACATTGTCGATGACGCAAAAGCGCGGCCTGGTCAAGTAAAGGTTGCCGCGAGTGTGCTTCCCGGGGTATGGAGCATCCGATGGATTTCGATCACGACCACCGCTGGCATCAAGACCAATGTCCTGCCTTATGCTGGCTCGGCACCTTCAGTAACGGCTGCTCTCTCAGGGGAGGTGGATGCTGTGCATGTTCGGTGGGCGAAGCATTTCAGTATATGCAGGCCAAAAAACTCCGTCCCCTCATTGCCAGCGAAGTCGAGCCGGTGAACATTCCTGGCATCGGAAAGGTAGAGCCCATTACAAACATGTCCCCGGATCTTTAAAAATCCTCCCATGCCACAGTTGCTCGGCATGGCGATTCCGATCGATACTCCGGACCCGGTAAAAGCCGCCATTACCAAAGCCTTTACCGCAGCCATGAATTCCCAGGCTTTGAAAAAAATTCTCGAAGCCCAAGTTGCAGGCGCCCTTTGGATGGTCCGGAGAAAAGGCGAACAATATGTTGAAGAGCCTTGAATCGAAGTTTAGCTGGATGTTGGTGGACCTCAAACTTGCGAAGAAAAACCCTGCTGAACTCGGCATCCAAAACCATAAGGTCCATGAAGGAGGTTATTCCTTTCATGTGGATAGCCTCCTCATTTTACATTTTAACGAGGGAGAAGGTAATGGAAAGATGAGCCAGAAGACTGCGAACCCTTGATTTCTTCATAGGTATTGGGTTCGCTGCAATTGGCCTTTACGTGGCCATCGATGGGTACAACATATTTATTCTTCCGGACCTTGCGGCAGTGGAACGACCGGCCAATCCGGGTGTGACGACCATGTTCATCGGAGGGATGCTCGCACTGCTTGGCCTAATTATAGCAATTACCGGTTTCATGGATCAAGAACACCCTTTCGGAATGCGAAGCAGGCCATCCTTGAAACATTACGAAAACGGACGTTTCTAAAAGGAATAAATGACGAGCCATGGCCTGTATTGCTGTCTACTTTTATGCCCTGGGGCCGCATCCCTTATGTCATTTCAACATCCTTGTTCTTGCTGGCGTCATATCTCATCTCCAGCGCCTGGTGGAAGATTTTATAAACTTCAGGATAGTTTGGCAATTTTTTCATATCTTTCGAACTGCCATGGTGCCACTTCCCCTGAAACAAAACGATTGGATTGAATGGAGTCATTATGAGTTTCGAACAGATCATGCTTAGAGTATCGAGACCTAAACCTAGTTCATCCTCTTGATCGCCGCAGGTACACTTATTGGTCTTATCAGTTGGTGCTCTCCCTGGATTAACCACGACCATGGGGATCGCACTTCTCACCGGTATTACTTCTAAGTTTTCTGGCCACGCGGCCATTGCCTTGCTCATGGGGCTTTATATGAGGCGGTGTGTCAGGAGGCTCGCTCTCGGCGATCATGATCGGTATTCCAGGGACTCCTGCCCAGATGCTGCTCAGTCCTTGACGGTTTCCCGCTTGCTATGGCTGGTAAAGGAGCAAAGGCCATCACTGTTTCCAGGTCTGCTTCTATCCTGGGCACGCTCTTGGTATTCTGTGTATTACCTTCTTCACCCCGATCCTCTCGAACCTCGCACTGAAATTCACATCCGCTGAATTCTGCCTTCTGGGCTCTTTGGCGTCCTGATTTCGGGGACAATGTCAGGCGCCGACCTTGCTGTGAAGGGATGGATCGCCGTTATCTTTGGCCTCACCATCGCAATGATCGGCATTGATGAGCTCACTGCCTGGCACAGACTTACTTTTAATAGCCCTGAACTCACTGGTGGGCTTCCATTTATTCCGATTATGATCGGATTCTTCGGCATCCCACAGGTGGTTGAGGCGCTTTCAGCCGAACAGGATGTGCTTGTCGCAGCCCTCGACAAATCAAAAACGAAGCCGGTGGAGGTGTCGGCATTGGAAGGTCGCCCTTCGGTTGGGGCTCGTGGGGTGGGCATGGGTGTCTCAGTTCCGGGTATAGGCGAGGACGTGGCTGCCTGACTCCTATTTCAGCGATCCGTAGG
>CAWFSX010000053.1:0-263879 GCA_963818595.1 uncultured delta proteobacterium | reverse complement strand
CTTTCAACCCGTAAGTGCGCCACGAAGTTGCACAAGAGATGAGGGTAGGTCCCTCGGAGCCGGTTTGCAGGAGACAGGCTTCAAACCACCTTAAGCTGCTCTGGTCAAATGCCAGGGTGGTGAGCGTTAATTGCGCTACGAAGTTGCAAAGGAGATGGAGGGAGGCCCTCCGAAGCCGCCCTGCAGGGGGAGGCTTCAAACCGCCTCAAGCTGCTGTGGGCAAAAGCCATGGTAGTGAGCGTTGAGGAAAAGGCGCACAAGATGCGTCAGGTATGAATCAAGAAGGTGAGCATTAAGCTAACCAATGTAAGCGTCGAAACACCACTTAGATGGAGTCAAAATTGGGGACTTTAACGCTTCCCAAGATTAGCGTAGGGGATACCTGATTTACTGCCTACGCGGCTCCCGGCGTACAGTTGGCACGAGCTTGATTCGGGCTCTTTTGCAGAACGTAGGAACTCTTCACGTGATGGTAAGAGAAAACCCTATAAGTGTGGCCCACGAAGGGGGAAAGTATCGATGCATGTGAAGGGGGCGGATCATCCAGTAGTAGCGATGAAACTCTTGTAATGAGAGTGGAGCGAAGGGGATGAGTCAGTCCATCGTGAGTATGAGTCAACCGGGAAACTGGGAGGAACTTTTCCTCGCGAGGTAGGCCTGAGACTGAAAAGCCTCAGGAGGAGGACTGGCACGAGCCGTATGAGTCGAGAGGCTCACGTACGGATCTGTAGGGGACTGGTGGTGAAATTCCACCGGTCTACCTGGCGGAAAAGGCACTGTGAAAGGTGTCAGGTGAGGTTCAGGGAGGCGAGCGCAAGCGAACTACTGATGAGGTGTCGAAATGAAATTAGACGACGTCAAAACTGGTAGCTTACGGGATACCAGGATAAGTCCAGGAGAAACCTGCATACTGCCTGGGCGGCGTCCGGCATAAAGGTAGCGCGAACCTGAATCAGGCTCATGTGTGGAACGTGGGAACCTGTTGTCCCGATGGTAAGGGAGAAACCCAAGTGGAGGACCCACGAGGGTGAGAGTACCGAGGCGGGACACAGGGGCGGAGTAACCCGTAGTAGCGATGAAGTCTCGTAATGGAGATGGAGCGAAGGGGTTACATTGTTCAGCCTTATTGATTGGTCAACCAGAGATGGGAGGAATCAGTGAATAAGGAGAAGCCGTTTAACATTTCTAAGAAGGTGGTGTGGGAGGCGTACCAACGTGTAAGAGCAAACAAGGGAGCTGCGGGAGTAGATGCGGAATCGATTGCGGATTTTGAGAAGGATCTGAAGGGGAATCTGTATAAGATTTGGAATCGGATGTCGTCAGGCAGTTATTTTCCTCCACCGGTACGGGCAGTAGTGATACCGAAGGACAAAGGAGGTCAGAGGGTATTGGGAGTTCCAACCGTTGCGGATCGAGTTGCCCAGATGGTTGTCAAGATCTACCTTGAACCCAAAGTGGAGCCGATTTTTCATAGTGACTCTTATGGCTACCGGCCAGGGAAATCAGCGATTGAGGCGGTAGGCAGAGCGCGCGAGAGATGCTGGAGCTACGACTGGGTACTGGATTTGGACATCAAGGGGTTCTTTGACAACATCGACCACGAACTTCTCATGAAGGCGGTAAGAAAACATACGGACAGTAAGTGGATTTTACTGTACGTAGAGAGGTGGTTAAAGGCACCGGCCCAACAACCCGATGGCACTTTGGTTCAACGGGATAGAGGAACCCCCCAAGGAGGGGTGGTGAGTCCACTACTGGCCAATCTGTTTTTGCACTATGCCTTTGACGACTGGATGAGAAGGAAATACCCTGGAATCCCATTTGAGCGCTATGCCGATGATATGATCGTGCACTGCAAGACAGAGACGGAAGCGAAAAATCTGAGAGCAGCGATTGGAGAGAGGTTAGGGCAGTGCAAGCTGGAGCTTCATTCGGAGAAGACAAAGATAGTTTACTGCAAGGATGACAAACGGCGTGGCACCTACTCAGATGAGAAGTTTGATTTCTTGGGTTTTACTTTTCGTTCACGGTGGGCAAAGAGTCGATGGGGCAAATACTTTATCGGCTTCAGTCCGGCGATCAGTAACGAAGCAACCAAATCAATACGGAGCACTGTCAGGAGCTGGAGGCTACACCGGAGAAGTGACAAATCTTTAGGAGATCTGGCCCGGATGTATAATCCCATCATTCGGGGATGGATTAACTACTACGGCAGCTACTATAAATCTGCTCTTTATCGAGTATTCTACCCACTCTCACGCTCTCTGATGAGATGGGCAATGCGGAAATACAAGAAGCTCAAGCCCCACGTACAGAGGGCGGCCTATTGGTTAGGGCGCATTGCAAAGAGGGAACCCAATCTATTTGCCCATTGGCAAATGGGGATGCGACCGACGGCTGGACAATAAGAGCCGGATGAATCGAGAGGTTCACGTCCGGTTCCGGGAGGGCGTGGGGGTGAGATTCCCCCGCGCTACTCGACTCCTCGATTGCTTAACCTTGACTAAACTGCACCTTTGTAGGTGAAATATCCCACCCTTAATATTTAGCTCGCCTAAATAAACATAATGGGTAAAAATAGCTGCCCACACATCGATCTTGATAAATGTCGTGCAACTGTCATACAATGATTTTACGATCGCTCTCGATGCATCAACAGTAACCCTCCTTGGGAAGATAATTCTTTTAGAAACATTTATTTCGGCCTTCCCAGATAGGGTATTGATATCCGAAAAGGTGAGAGATATGTCAACAAAAACACTTAGCATCCGGGTGAATGACGAGGATTACCAATTCCTGTCAACCCTTGCCAAGGAAGAGAGGGAAGATATTTCAAAAAAAGTGAGGGAGCTTGTAGACCTCGGAAGGATGATGCTCGCCATAGAGAAATACAAAAAATCAGAAGCATCCATAGAGAAGTCCGCGCGGATAGCTGGAGTTTCAATCTCAAAGATGATAGATATATTCAAGGAACATGGTATTGAAGCCAACCTGGAATATGAAGATTACCTGAACGGACTGAAATCACTACGAAAAGTTTGGTAGAAGAAAAAAACCATAAAGGAGGAAAACGATGAGATACTTCTCTATCACAGCTTTGGCAATCTGTATGCTGCTTTTTTCTTTGTCAATCTCAAATGCCCAGCAGTTCGTCTCCTTCGGGACAGGTACGGAAGGAGGTCTCTATTATATCTGGGGAGGCGGGTGGGCCAAAGTCATGAACAAAGCGCTTCAGGGGATCGAGGTGACCGCCGAATCGACGGGTGGTTCCACGGCCAATGTGCAGTTGATCGAAAGAGGAAAGCTCCAACTCGGATTTTCCCTCGGTCAGGCAGCCTACGATATGGTGAGCGAGAAGAAGATGAAGAACGTCCGTACTCTCTTTCCTGCTTATCCCGGTTACTATTATCTCTATGCTTTGAAAAGGAGTGGTCTTAAAACAATCTATGATATCAATGGAAAAGATATTGGTTATGTCAAAGGTCTCCATGATACGACGGTTAAGATATTTGAGACCCTGGGAATCAAGCCCGCCAAGTCCCATATCTTGACTCATGCCGCTACAGTGGAAGGGCTTCAGGATGGGACCATGCACTGCTCAGCGGTCTTCGGACCAGAGAAATGGCCGGGGTTGACCAGCCTTGAGGCGACCCATGATGTTGTATTCTTAACCATGACCGAGAAGGATATTCAAACAATCCTCAAGATCTTTTCTGCTTACACAAAGGGTGCCGTTCCCAAAGGATCCTACAAGGCAACGGCCGATAAGCCTTATGAGACCATTGTTGATTGGAATCTCATTCTGGCCAGTAAGAGTCTTTCAGAGGATATTGCCTATCGTCTCGTGAAAACCACCTATGAAAATAATCCATCTCTCGTCGCTGTCCATCCTGTTTCCAGCATGACGAAGGTTGAGAGTGTCGCGAACACACTTATTCCCCTTCACCCCGGAACGATCAAGTATTTAAAAGAAAGGAAAATCTCCATACCCCAAAATCTGATTCCGGTGGATTAGGAATGGATCCAGATAAGCCAAAACGTATGGAGGGGTTGAACCCCCTTGAAGCAGGAGGAGGGAAGAAAACAAAAGGATTCCGTGCATGGTTCATTCTCCTTGTAGCCGTGGCCATGTCCCTTTATCATCTTTATGCCCTCAGTGGCATCACATTAGTCACTTCGGTCAAGCTCTATGCTATTCACTTAGGATTTAGTTTCCTTCTCATTTTTCTTGTCTATCCGATCACTTCCAAATCAAGAAGCATTAAGACTCAATTCCCAGTCTATGACCTGTTCCTGGGAATCATTGGGGTGCTCACTTCTACCTATGTTATTGTTTTTTACCATGATTTTATCTTTCGAATCGACAACGCTCCCACCCTTCTCGATCTGATCGTTGGGGGGATCTGTATTCTCCTCGTCCTCGAGACGACTCGGCGAGCCATTGGTTTTTCAATGCCTATTATCGCCGCTGCTTTTATGGCTTATGCCTTCCTCGGGATCTATATGCCTCCTGCTCTTCGACATCGGGGATATGATCTAGAGAGGGTCATCAGCCATCTCTTCAGTGAACAGGGTATCTTCAATATTCCAATTGGGATTTCAGTTCGCTATGTCTTTCTCTTTATCCTCTTCGGATCTTTTCTCGAAGCCTGCGGTGGGGGGAAGTTCTTGATCGACCTGGCAACGGCTATGTTTGGAGGAACAAGGGGAGGACCTGCAAAGGCGGAGACGGTCTCAAGCGCTTTCTTCGGGACCATCTCAGGGAGTTCCACAGCCAACGTGATAGGGACCGGAACCTTCACGATCCCGATGATGAAGAACATTGGGTATAAGAGCCACTTTGCAGCTGCCGTGGAATGTGTCTCTTCAACCGGAGGCCAGATCATGCCACCCGTCATGGGAGCAGGGGCCTTTGTCCTTGCTGAACTGGTCGGGGTTCCTTACTTGGATGTCTGCAAGGCGGCGGCGATCCCGGCTCTCCTTTACTTCTTCTCCATTTTCGTCATGATCGATCTGGAGGCAGCGAAAACCGGACTGAAGGGACTCCCCTGGTCGCAACTTCCGAGGCTGGGTCCTCTCCTGAGAAAGGACTTCCTTTTTATCGTCCCGATTCTTTCCATCATCTTCTTCCTGGTTGGACTGAAAACAACGGCGACCATGGCAGGTTTCTGGGCAACGGTGATTACCTTTGTGATCACGTTCCTCAGAAAATCTACTCGAATGGGGTTTAAGCGGATTTTGGACGCCCTTGCTGATGGAGCGATCAAAGCCATTCAGGTCGCTGCCGTTTGTGCCTGTGCCGGGATCATTATTGGGATTACAGCTCTGACAGGTGTGGGGCTTAAGGTCAGCGCGATCTTGATCGACCTGGGAGGGGTGTCCATCCTCCTCTCCCTCTTTCTGGCTATGATCATCAGTCTCATTCTGGGAATGGGGCTTCCCACCACGGCTGCCTACATCATCTGTGCAGCCATTGTTGCTCCATCCCTCATTAAATTGGGTCTCAACCCACTGGCATCCCACCTCTTCGTCTTCTATTTCAGTTGCATCTCCGAGATTACTCCTCCGGTTGGAGTGGCGTACTACGTGGCAGCGGGAATTGCGAGAGCCAATCCGACCAAGGTCGGTTTAACTGCTTGCAGACTCGGCCTGGCAGCCTTTATTGTCCCATATATGTTCGTCTTCGGTCCCTCACTGCTTCTTAAAGGGGAACTCTATATGATCCTATGGACAATTATTTCAGCGATCATTGGTGTAATTGCCCTTGCGGCTGGTGTGGAGCGCTGGTTCATGGGCCGGACCACCTCCTGGTTACAAACCGGATTGCTGCTGGCTGCAGCTCTATTGCTCATTAAACCCGGTCTGACAACCGACCTTGTAGGTTTTGGCCTTCTTGCGATTGTGTTTATTTTATGGTCGTTTGGAAAAAGGAAAGGGAAGGTTCTTTGAATTAAAAGATAGGATATATTATTTAAGAGAAGGTGCTAATGGATAAGGAGGTAAGGATGAAAAGGGATTTGATTTATCCGGAAGGGTCTTGGGTAGCCCTGATTACACCCTTTGATCATCAAGGGAAATTAGATATGGCTGGATTCAAGCGTCTGGTGGATTTTCAGGAGGGTAACGGCACCAGTGGCATTCTCCTGATGGGATCGACCGGGGAGCCTACCTCCCTCTCTCAGGAAGAGAGAAAGCTCATTATCGATGAGATGACACCTTATTGCAAAGGGAAGATTCCGGTTTTCTATGGGGTTACCTGCGGTTCGACAGCGCAGACCATCGAATTGGCCCAATATGCTCAGGAGAAGGGGGCAGATGGGGTCATGCTCGTTGTTCCACCCTATGTCGCTCCTCCCCAGGGCGCAGTTTACAATTTTTTAAAAAGCGTTTGCCAATCCATTGACATTGCTGTTGCGGTTTATAATAATCCCGCCAGGGTCATCGTTAACATTGATCCTTCAACCATTATAAGACTTTTTGGAGAATGTCCTAACCTCGTTGCCGATAAGGAGGCTGTTCCCAATGTGGCCCAGTTGGCTTCTGTATTTGAAGGGACCGAAGGGAAGCTCAGGCTCCTCTGCTGTGATGCTCCCAATTATGCTTTAACCATCCCAACTCTTGGAATGGGAGGCCATGGGACTGCGAATGTGACAGGAAATGTTGCTCCCGGAGAAATGGCTGAGTTATCAAAACCCTGGAAAACATGGGATGATGTCCTGAAGGGGAGGGAACTCTATTTCAAATATCTTCCTTTGATGGAAGCGGCCTATTCGGCAACGAATCCGGTAGCGATTAAAGCCATGGTCAAACTGATGGGACTTCCATCCGGTGATCCAAGGCCTCCTTTGCCAAGAGTTGAAGGAGATAAACTGAAACCCTTGGAAGAGGTGATCCACCGATTTAAATTGAAAGAAAAATATGGTTTAAATTGATGGGAACATTTATGGAAATTGATAAGATTTCAAATCCGATGTGGTACAAGGTTACCTTGGAGGCAGGAGAAGACTTATTCCAGGCGTTGAGGGGATTTTTCCAAAAAGAGAAGTTGAAGGAGGCCTATATCCTCACCTGTATCGGCTCCCTGGAAAAAGTTGTTCTTGCCTACCCGAAGACAAAACAGATTCCCCCTGAGATCGATCGCATGAGTCTCGAAGGGCTCTTTGAGATCAATGGCATTTCGGGAAACATTAAGAGAGAGGCCGGTGAGATCAAGGTTCACCTTCACGGTTCCATCAGTCAAGCTGGGATAGAGGTGAATGGTGGAGCCATGAATGAGGGAACCCGAGTTTTTAAAGTTGCAGAACTGGTGATTGTTGGAACAAAAGAATGATCTGCCCAGAGGTTTTCTATGCCCCTCTACCCATTTCACTGCAAAAAATGTGATAAGACCTTTGAGGTCTTTCTTCGGCCCAGTGAAACCTACCAGGAAATGACCTGTCCTAATTGCCAGGGAAACGAGGTTGAAAGGTTATCGGATAAGGAGCAGGACGATTTAACTCCTGGCGTCTGCGGAGTCAAGAAAGATACCTGACTGAATTCTTAGAACGGCAGGTCGCCAGCTTTAATTTTTCTTAATGTTGAATAAAACACTAAGACAGACTCGGCGGGGACACTGTAAGAGCCTTGTAGCGGAACCTTTTGAATGTCAGGCATTAGGGTCCACTAACTTTGCTGGAGTTAACTTTTGGTGAAATCCTCTATGACCCATTCATTTCCAATAAAACCCGTATTACAAGGTTCTGAAAGTGTTCCCGACGGGTCTGCTTAATGCAACCATAATGTTTTCTTTTTAAAAATTTCGATATTTATTAGTGACAGGGAGTCTCCGATCTTTTCCGAGGGCACGGTGGGTGATCTTCACGCCCGGAGGACTTTGCCTTCGTTTGTATTCATTCCGGTCAACCATCTGAATCACTTCTTTGATCATATTTTCTTTAAACCCCATCTTTACAATATCTTCAACTCCCTTGTCCTCCTCGACATAAGCTTGAAGAATGGGATCCAGAACGGGGTAGGGGGGGAGGGAATCCTCATCTTTTTGATTCGGCCTCAATTCGGCCGAAGGCGGTTTGACCAAGACATTTTTTGAAATAATGGTTTTTCCGTCTTTTTTGTTTTTGTATTTGGCTAATTCGTAAACAAAAGTTTTAGGGACATCTTTCAGGACGGCGTACCCTCCTGCCATGTCTCCATAGAGCGTGCAATACCCTACGCTCATTTCACTTTTATTCCCGGTGGTCAGAACGATCCATCCAAATTTATTGGAGAGGGCCATGAGGATGTTTCCCCGAATACGGGCCTGTATGTTCTCTTCTGTCACACCAGGCTTGAGCCCTTTGAAAGACGGGGAGAGGGTTTTTAAATAGGCCTGAAATATTTCTGTGATTGGAATCTTGATGAGACGAATGCCGAGGTTCTTTGCCAAAAGTTCGGAATCCTCTATGGATCCCCTGGATGAAAATTGAGAGGGCATGGTTACCCCCACCACCCCTTTCTTTCCTAAGGCATCCACAGCGATGGCAGCGGTCAGGGCAGAATCAATCCCTCCACTCAGACCGATTAAAACCGTTTGGAATCCATTTTTCCGAATATAGTCTCCTGTTCCAAGAACGAGGGCAGCATAAATCTCAGCAAGGCGATCTAAAGGCTTCGAATCCCTCTTAGGAATAGGGGGTCTTTTTCTGCTTGAAGGGTTTTGGTCTGGAAGCTCAATTTTCCTTAACCCTTTCTCCTCCTCGGCATGTTTCTCTTTCCGGATACGGGGATCGTGAAGCCGCATTCGGAAGACCGATTCCATATCGAGATCTACCAGAACCAAATCCTCCTCAAATTGTTTTCCCCGGACAATCAACTCCCCCCTTTGATCAATGATCAAGCTTCCGCCATCAAACACCAATTCGTCCTGGCCACCCACCAGGTTGCAATACGCAACCATTGCTAAATTGTCAGACGCCCTGGTAGAAATCATCTTTTCTCGGAAGGTAGATTTTCCAGCATGGTAGGGTGAAGAAGAGATATTGATAATCAGCTCTGCTCCTCCATATAAGGCCTGCGTACGAACTGGATCCCCAGGGTACCAGAGGTCTTCACAGATGCTCAGACCAATGGGAGTAGACTTGAGGATGAAGATGAAATTCTCCCTACCCGATTGGAAATATCGATCCTCGTCAAAGACACCATAATTTGGGAGATAGATTTTGGAATAGACATCGATTAACTTCCCATCATGAAGGAGAGCAGCGGAATTGAAAATATCCCCATCTTTGTTCACAAAACCCACCACGGCAGCAATCGATGAAGTGGCTTTGGCTATTCTTTTGATGGCCCTTAAATTAGCCTCGATAAACTTTGGCATGAGCAGAAGGTCCTCAGGAGGGTAGCCGGTAATTGCCATCTCCGGAAAAACCAGCAGGTCTGCCCCCATCCTCTTCCCTTTTGTAATGTAGTCGAGAATCTTTTTCGTATTCCCTTCGATGTCACCGACGGTCGTGTTAATCTGACAGAGCCCAATTCTAAGTATTCTCATGTTTTTCCCCCAAAAGAAGTTCGGAGTAATGAGTTCGTAGTTCGGAGAACAGAGAAGACTAAAACTAACAATTTCTGGTTGATAATTAATTTCTCCGAACTCTGAACTCCGAACTCTTAACTTTCTTCTTCCGAGACCAAGACCTCCTTTTTGATGTTATACCTCTCCATTTTGCCCCGGAGGGTACTTCGATTAATCCCCAAAAGCGTGGCGGCTTTGAGCTGATTCCCTTTGGTTTTTTGAAGGGCACGGAGAATCAGTCCTCTTTCCAAAATTGAGATCATATCCAAATCCTGTGACGCCGCAGGGGCTTTTGAGAATTCCTCGAAGAGGGCGTCGAGGAGATCCTCGACATTCTTCTTGCTCCATTCCTCCTCGGCTTCTCGTTTTTCCCACCCTTTTTCGAAAAGGAGTTGATCTTCAAGAATCCATTCGCCCTGGCAGAGCACCATTGCCCTTTTCAGGACATTCTCCAGTTGACGTACATTTCCCGGCCACCCGTAAGAAGTAATTTTTTCCATGGCTGAAGGAGTGATTCCAACAATCCCTTTCTTCAATTCTCGATTGAACTTTTTTAAGAAATAGGAGACCAATTCAGGGATGTCCTCTTTCCTTTCTCTCAGGGGTGGAATGGTGATGGAGACCACATTGAGTCGGTAATAGAGGTCTTCCCGGAATTTTTCATTTGAGATGGCTTCCTCTAAATTTTTATTGGTCGCTACGATGAACCGTATATCCACTTTGATCGTTTCCATTCCTCCCAATCTTTCAAAACTCTTCTCTTGAAGGACTCTCAATATTTTGGCCTGGGTGGAGAGGGACATATCACCGATCTCATCCAAAAAGATTGTTCCTCCCTGACCCTGTTCCAGTTTACCAATACGGCGAGAAGTAGCTCCGGTGAATGCTCCTTTCTCATGACCGAAGAGTTCACTCTCAAGAAGGGTGTCCGGGATGGCCGCACAATTGACCGGGAGGAAAGGTTGACGGGGACGGAGACTATGATGATAGATCGCCCGGGCGATCAATTCTTTACCCGTTCCACTTTCCCCTCTGAGGAGTATCGTGACATCGCTCGGGGCAACCTGGCCAATCATTTTGTAGATCTCCTGCATCTTGGGGGAAGATCCGACAATACGCTCCTCCTCTCCTTCCGGAGCGGATAGGGGAGCATAGGTGACTTCTTCTTTCATCAGTTTTCGCAAGGCGAGGGCCTTTTCAACCAACCCTTTCATCCGCGGGATGGGAAACGGTTTTAGGATATAGTCGTAAGCCCCGTACTTCATAGCTTCGATCGCCGTCTCGGTCGTGCCATAAGCCGTCATGATGATGACGAGAGATTTGGGGTCGATCAATTTAATTTCCTTTAGTACATCAATTCCATTTCGACCCGGCATCTTAATATCCATGATGATGAGGTCAGGGGAACTTTCCTTGACTCGATCCAATGCCTCTTCCCCGTTTTGGCCAGTGAGGATGGAATATTTTTCTTCAAGCATCCGCTTCAGAGAATATCGGATGGATTTGTCATCATCGACGACCAGGATCGTCTGCATGTTACCTCTTGTAAAATACGATGAACATTAAACGATAAACGATGAACAGTTGATTGTCCACCGTTCATAGTCCATTGTTCATCGTTCCTTGTGGATCGGGAGCCAAATGGTAAATAGGGTTCCCTTTCCCGGGGCACTTTCCACCTCAATTTTCCCATGGTGTTGGTCAATGATGCGATGGGCGATGGAGAGACCCAGGCCAATCCCCCCTTCTCTCGTGGAGAAAAAAGGGTCAAAGAGTTGATTCATATCTTCAGGGGGGATTCCTACTCCAGAGTCCTGAATGAGAAGGTTAATCCACCGCTCATCCCTTGGAATATGACCCTTCAATGCCAAGTGGCCACCCTTTATCATGGCTTGAACAGCGTTTAATAAAAGATTGAGAATAACCTGTTTGATCTGTTCGCGGTCCATCAAGATTGGGGGCAGAGTTTGGAATTCTTTTTGAACAACGATCCGTTGTTTCTCGATTTGAGGCCTGAGCAATTGAAGCGTTTCTTCAAAAATAGAGGCGACCTCCGCTTTTTGGAAAAGGGGAGGTGTTGGCTTGGCGAATCGGAGAAACTGATCCACGATCTCATTGATCCTATGGATCTCCTCTTCAATGACTTTGAGATCCTCTTTTTGGGAGTTCCCAGATGGAAGATTGGATGCGAGGGAGTGGATCAGGATATTGATACTGGTTAATGGATTGCGAATCTCGTGAGCGATGCCGGCAGCCAATTGCCCCAAGGCAGCTAATTTTTCGGACCGAATCAATTGAGCTTCCGTTTTACTCAAATCGGCAGTCGTTTTTTGAATCTTCTCTTCCATCTGTTGACTGAAGGTTTTGAGTTCCTGGTACATGAAGGCATTGTGGATGGCCAACCCCGCCTGTTGTGCAAAAACCATCAATGATTCGAGAGCCTCTTTGGTGATGTTTTTATTGGAGTGAACAAAGTCCGCGGCAATCGCCCCCAAGGCCTTTTCCCTCACTAGAAGAGGAATGACGACCAAGGAGTGGAGGTTGAATTTCTCTTTGATAATAAGGTTGACTCTGGGGTCTTTACTGGCATCTGGTATGATGAAAGGTTGTTTCTCAAAAATGGATCGGGCCACCACACTCTCCTCTGGATCTAAACGCAGCGTAATTCCCTTGATCCTTTCCTCATCAATTCCCACTGCCATTTTACATTCAAGAACATTCCTCTTCTCGTTGACCAGATAGAGACGGGCTCGATCAAATCCGATATTTTTTGTCACTCCTTCCAAAACCAGCCTGAGAATTTCATCGATGTCGAGGGTCTCCATGAGACCCGAATTTTCAATGCAGATCGCTGCCTGATTGGCAACCGTGGTGAGCATCTCCTCTTCACTTTTCGAAAAGGAGTGGGGGTAGGAGGTATAGCAGTTGATCACTCCGATGACCCTGTCCTTAATACACATGGGGACACTGAGCATCGAAACCAAGCCTTCCTTTTTGGCCAACTCTTTTTCTTTATAAAGAGGGTCTTTGAGGACATTAAAAATGGCCATGGGTTGATTACGAAGGGCCACATGGCCGACCACCCCTTCCCCCATGGCGAGACTTCGCTCCTTGAGATATTCTTCACTGATGCTCTGAGTCGCCTTCAATTTCAACTTTTGATCCTTCTCATCGAGAATCCAAAGGGAACAGATCTTTGAATCCATCAAATTGGCGGTGACCGTCACAATCAGCCGCAGGACATCTTCAAGGTAGAGGCCGGAGGCGATGGCTTTACTGATCTCCAGCAGAGCATTGATCTCTTTGGATTTGGGAATTTTTTCCCCTTTAATCAAAACCATCCTCCTGATGTTTCCTATCATAAACGAAATTGGCTGTTTTTCAAAATAAAAAAGGAGATATCAAACATCTCCCGATATCCCCTTTTGAATTGGGCACACCCAATTGAGAGTCTCTTTCTTGCCTTAGACCCAGCCCCTCAGCTTGCATGCTTCTGCCACCCTGGCCACAGAAACGAGATAGGCAGCTTGTCTCATGTTGACCTTCTCCTGTAAATACATCTGGTAGACCCCGTGATAGGCTCGGGTCATTTTTTGGTCGAGCCTTTCGTGAACTTCTTGCAGCGGCCAATAAAAATTATACGTGTTTTGGACTTGCTCAAAATAGGATACCGTCACCCCTCCTGCATTGGCGAGGAAATCCGGTAAAACAAAGACGTTATTCTGATAAAGGATCTCATCAGCCTCCGGTGTGGTGGGTCCATTGGCCAGTTCACAAGAAATCTTGCACCTAATTCGATCTGCATTGGCCGCTGTAATCACATTTTCAAGGGCTGCTGGGAAAAGAACGGTTACATCCAGTTCCAGAAGTTCTTCGTTGCTAATGCTCTCGGCTCCTGGGAATCCTTGAAGGCTGCCGGTTTTAAGTTTGTAATCCACCACCTGTTTAGGGTCCAACCCTTTCGCATTATAAATCCCTCCCTGGGAGTCCGAGGCGGCAATCAGTTTAAGTCCAAGAATCTCATTGCCCAAAAGAGCTGCGTATTGACCGGCATTGCCAAAGCCCTGGATCGCCATATTCTTATCCCGGAGATCAAGGTTCAATATTTTAGCCGCTTCGCGAATCACATAAACGCCACCTCGTGCCGTAGAATCTCCCCGCCCTTCTGATCCTCCAAGAGGAATCGGTTTGCCCGTGATGACACCGGGATGATGATGTCCTACCATTGTTTCATACTCATCCATCATCCAAGCCATGATCTGAGGAGTTGTATAGACATCTGGGGCGGGCACATCCTTCGAAACCGATAACGTCGAGGCGATTGCCCGGATATAGGCGCGCGCCAGTCGCTGTTTCTCGGTCTCTGACATCCATTTTGGATTGCAGGTTACACCTCCCTTTCCTCCTCCCAAGGGAATATCCACCACGGCTGTCTTCCAGGTCATCCAGGCAGCCAGGGCCCGGATGGTGTCAATGGTCTCCTCCGGATGCCATCGGATGCCGCCTTTCGCAGGCCCCCGGGCCGTGTTATACCGGACACGATAGGCATGAAAAATTTGAACTTTTCCATCATCCATTTGAACGGGAAGCGTTACCCGTAGCTCTTGCTGAGGCCACCGGAGCAGATCATGGGTGGCTATGTCTAACCCTAATCTGTCCGCCGCAGCATCCAGTTGTGCCTGTGCAATCTTGAAGGGATTCAACTCTGCCATATCTCATTCTCCTTTTTTGGGAATTCATAATAAAAAAAGGCGCCAAGTTTCTTTGACGCCTTTGTCTTCAATACAACTTTGTATTGACAAAAAGTTATATAATATTAAAAGTTTTTCTTGTCAAGAAAATAAGATTATTACTTATGGAGATGGATGACTATCCCATCTTGTCTGTCAGGAGAATCGCCTCGGAGATCTCCCGCATGGTCTTCCGACTGTTCATGCTCGCTTTTCGAATCCTTTTGAACGCCTCTTCTTCATTCAGACCATGTTGCTTCATCAATATCCCTTTCGCCCTTTCCACTAATTTTCGACTCTCCAATTCCTCCTGGATGACCTTGGTCTTCACCATCAATTCGGTATTTTCAATACAGACGGCCGCCTGGCTGGCGACGGCTGTGAGAACGGTCCTTTCTGTTTCGGTAAATTCGTGGGGATAAGAGGTATAGCAATTGATGACTCCGATGACCTTGTCTTTTAAACTCAACGGGACACTCAGCATGGAAACCAGCCCCTCTTTTTTTGCCAATTCTTTTTCTTTATAACGGGGTTCCTTCAAGACATCAAGGATCGCTAAGGGTTTGTTTTCCTGTACCACATAACCCACGACCCCTTCCCCTAATTTTAGAGTTCGTTCCTTGAGGTATTCCTCACTCATGGTTTGGGTAGCACTAATTTTGAGAACTTTTTCTTTTTCGTCCAAGATCCAGAGGGAACAGATTTTGGAGTCCATCACATTGGCGGTGACGGTCACGATCAGCTTTAGGATATCATCCAAATACCGATCGGAGGAGATGGCCTGGCTGATTTCTGAAAGGGCCTCGATCTGTTTCTTATAAGATGTTTTTTTGTATAACAAGGAACATCCCCTTCACTTTCTTTTTAAAACGTCGTCGCAGCCCCCTTATCCAAAAAACACACTGCTTGGTGGCGTTGCGGATCGGCCACCACCTGAGCAAACGCGCCTCCTGTCGTTTGGGGGACATCAATCAAACGCAGAACCGATTCATATTCACCGGCGTGAGGTAACAATTCCAGGAGGACACTTGGCGCTTTTTCAAAGAATTCTCTCTGAAATTCCGTAGCGGCATCGTCGGGATACACCGGCAGATAAATGATCTGGCCTTCCACCAAATCCTGGAAAAAGTGCGTGCCGTAAGACACCTCGGGCACATGGCCGGCTTCTTCCAGGGCCACTTCTACCAAGATGGCTGCGTTATCAATATCGGCGTAAGTCACATTGACTCCCAAAGCAATGTTGCCGCTCCCCCATCGCCCCGGCCCCATCATCATCACCTTGCTGCCCTGTATCGCAGGATGACGGTTGATTTGCCCCACCAGCCGTCCCAGGGATTTTTTTGCCTCAGACGCCAGGAGATTATAACGTTGTGGGTCAATATAAAGAATGTAACGGATTTGCTCCACGAGACCTCCACAGATCATGCGATGGGCGCGAAACAGAATCTGCTGACGTTCCAAGGAGGTCGGCACCGATACATCCACCATCGAACCGGGCATAAACAGTGGACGACATTGAAGCAGATTAATGCGGACACGCTCGCCGTCTTCGACAGAAGCGGTAAACTCTATGTCCACCGGTTGTCCATACGCCTCTTCGAGTTGTGCTAAAACCTTCCCCATAATGAGACGAAATCTGTGCGGTGGATCAGGTTGTTAAAAGTGAGCACCCATTGTTCCGCACTTCCGTCCACTTTCCCAGAGATAGGGTCGTAAGGGTAATTGTCGCGCATGACCGAAATGAAGAGGTAAAGACTGGGGTAGACACCATCGGTTAATACGTCGGCTAAAAAGCGGGTGTCGAACTGGTTGGCTTTTAAGTCAAGCAGATCCATCTGGTGCTGGGAATACTTTGAAACCTTAACTCCTACTTCCGGCCGCAAGTTAGGATGGCTGATGGCTATCATGCGGGGGTAATCCGAACCGACCCGCTCTACGGCACGTGTGCCCAACCCAAAAACCAGGCGGATGACGCCTTGCCGGATATCAATGCGGTCATTCCAGGCGTAGAGATTGCGAGAAAAGGCGACTCCGGCCAGCGTCGGGAAGAAATACTCCCGGTATGGCATACCCGAAACGCGCTGCACCAAGATCGCCATTTGTTCGTCGTTTGCGCCCAGCCCCCGCTTGCTTCGATAGCACAGGGCATCGGGATTGAGGGCGCTGGCATATACCAATTTCACGGCCCGCATAAAGTCTTCCAAACGGGCTTCGGGATTGCCTTGGTTTGCACAAAATACGCTTCGATATTTCCCAGCAAAGGCATTTCCAAAACTGTCTTCCAACAAGCTACTAGAACGCACGATGATGGGCGCCTGCCCATAATAGTCCAGCATGGCTCGAAACTGCTCTTGGATGGTTGGCGAAAAATGACCGGCTAAAAAGCGCCGCTCGATCTCCTGAAACTCTTCGTGAGAAGTGGCCGAATCGCAGGTCAACTGCAAACGGAGGCGGAAAAGGTCGTTGTTGACTAAAAAGGTGAAAAAGACATCCGAACCAATGTAAAAAGAATCATGATCATCTAACCGCTCTGCAAAGTCAATCCCCGTTTTGTCCTTTTCCGTCAAGAGGATACGCTGAGCCAGCAACATGCCGGCGGCCTTGCCGCCAATCCGTCCGGCTCCAATCAGGCGATTGCGAATCGCAAACAGATCGTCCAGTGTGAAATACCGATCCGCAAGCTGGTTAAAGACCGGATGGTGACCGATGAGCATGCGGCTGAGTTCTTGTTTTAAAGCTAACTGCTCCGGGTCCTTTTCGTCAAACCCGGACGGGGTGTCGCTGTAGTGAAGAAGTTTTTGGTGAACACTCTCCCAGGGGGCTAGCGGTCGCGTCGTGTCGAGTAAGGACGACGGATGGGCCGAAGCCAATACTTCTGCGGCTTCGCGACTGTGCGAAAGAGGTAACCAGCTTTCACCCGCGACGAGATGAGGCAAAAACATCTGTGGCGAATAACGATCCCAAACCTTGATCGGGTGGATGTGCATTTGGCCTTTGGCGTGATATACGTCCACAAGGATTTGCGTCGTGTCCCGAATGCGGGCCACGGCGTAGTGGGCATGTTGGCCGCGCGTCAAAGCAAAGTAGGCTACCGTGTTCAATTCAAACAAAAAGGGGCAGGTGATTTGGAAAAAATTGGCGAGCAGCTCGTCGGTCGCCCACTCCACCACTAGGGCTGATAAGTTATCAAAAACGTACAAAACCTTGGGACCATGGGCTTCAATGAGAAGGTGAACTTCGCGTGTAAAATAATCGAAGCCCAGGCTAGGATTCAACTCAATTGTTTCCAATCCCGGACGAGATGCCAACACAGGCGAATGAGAGGCGAAGCGCAAATAGACCAGCCGCTGCCCGGCGGCAATGGCAGCCTCAGCAAAGGGCTCGGCAAAATAATGGTAATCCTCCAGGCGGTCAACCTGCCAGACGACATTGTCGCCTAACCGGATTCCTTGCAAAACTTCATCTAAGGCTTGAATCCCACTGGGAATCGTAGAGGTACTCATTTTTTGGTATTATTACATAAAGAATAAGGTTTTTACAATGATCTTTACCCCGTTAGAAAGCCCCGCTGCTCGCCCTGTTAGAAATTTTTCATTATTAACCAGGAGTTCCCTTTGGTAACCTCCTTCTAACGGGGCGAACACCTGAGATAATGGCTGTTCCTTTTTCAGTGAACACGGGGTTTAATGCTCCGTGTGAGCCTCCTTAATAGAAAGTAGAAGATTTTCTAACGGGGTTTACCAGAGATTGACCAGAACAGAGGATTATGCTAAACCTGATGTATATTTTATAATTTTAATCAAAGGGGGAAAGTATGGCCAACCTAAGCAAGAAAGATGTCCTTCGTATTGCAAAGGAGAAGAAGGTCAAGTTCGTGAGGTTTTGGTTTACCGATATCCTTGGTTTTTTAAAGAGTTTTGCCATCACCATCCGTGAATTAGAAGTTGCCCTGGAAGACGGGATGGGTTTTGATGGGTCCTCCATTGTTGGTTTTGTCCGAATCGACGAAAGTGATATGGTGGCTATGCCAGATACCTCGACCTTCCGAATTTTCCCTTGGAAGGCGAATGAGCAGGTGGTGGCGGTTATGTTTTGTGATATTTTGGAACCCAACGGTAATCCTCATCAAGGAGATCCTCGATGGGTATTGAAGAAGAATTTAGCGAGGGCAGCCAAGATGGGGTACACCTTCAATGTAGGGCCTGAGCTAGAATATTTTTATTTTGCACGGTCAACGGGTAAGCCTGAAGCTCTTGACCAGGGGGGATATTTCGACCTCACCCCTCTGGATGTGGCAAGCGACCTTCGAAAACAGACCGTGACAGTCTTAGAAGAGATGGGTGTCCCCGTCGAATATAGCCACCATGAAGTGGCACCGAGCCAGCATGAAATTGATCTCAAATATAGAGAAGCCCTGACGATGGCCGACAGCACCATGATCTATCGACTGGTGGTGAAAGAGGTAGCTTTAAAAAACAATGTTTATGGCAGCTTTATGCCCAAACCTATTTTTGGTGTGAACGGGAGCGGAATGCATACTCACCAATCCCTTTTCAAAGGGAAGAAGAATGCCTTTTTCGATCCGAGAGACAAATACCATCTTTCCGATCTTGCTAAAAAGTATATTGCCGGGCTGATGAAACATGCGAGAGAGATTACTTTGGTCACCAATCAATGGGTGAATTCTTATAAGCGATTGGTTCCAGGTTATGAAGCACCGGTTTATATTTCCTGGGCACAACGAAACCGTTCAGACCTCATTCGAATTCCTACCTATAAGCCCGGAAAAGAGTTGGCTACGCGGGTGGAATATCGATCTCCAGACCCTGCCTGCAATCCCTATTTTGCCTTTGCTGTAATGCTGGCAGCTGGATTAGAGGGGATTGAGAGAGGATATCCCTTGAAAGATCCCATAGAACGAAATGTCTATGAGATGAGTGAAGAGGATAGGAAAAGATATAAAATTGATTCTCTGCCAGAGGACCTCTATGAGGCCATTAAGATTACGGAGAAAAGCGAATTAGTGAGAAAGGCATTGGGGGACCATGTCTTCCATCAATTCATCGAGAATAAGAAGATTGAGTGGGAGCGTTACAGGGCAAGGGTGACCGATTACGAGTTGGAGCAATATTTTTCAATATTATGATCATTCGTGTAGCCGCAACCTTCAGGTTGCGATAATTAATGGTTTTTATGTTAACGCAGGCTAAAGCCTGCGGCTACAGTTTGGGGAAAAAGGAGAGGGTAGAAGATGGATCCGATCAAACAGTGGTGGATTGAAGAGAAGGCGAAGAAGGCCATTGAAAAACTAGTGGCCCATGATTTTAAAGCCATTTATGTAAAGACGAAGGAAGAAGCAGTCCAGGAAATTTGGAAGCACATCACTCCCAAGCAGAGGATAGGGGTGGGTGGTTCCCTGACCATAAGAGGGTTAGGGATTTTGGAAAAATTGGAGACACAAGGTTATACTATTTATGATCATTGGAAGCCAGGATTAACCAAAGAGAATATTCTTGAGATACGAAAGTCACAGATGGTCTCCGATCTCTTTCTGAGTAGTTCCAATGCCATTACTCTGAATGGAGAATTGGTTAATATCGATGGGATTGGAAACCGTGTGAATTCCATCAATTTTGGCCCCAGCAAGGTCATCCTCGTTGTCGGTTACAATAAGATCGTTGAAGATGTTCAAGAAGCGATTCAGAGAATAAAGAATGTGGCTGCCCCCCTTAACGCAAGGCGACTTAATGTGGATGTCCCTTGTGCTAAGGTGGGAAAGTGTGTGGATTGTAATTCTCCCAACCGCATCTGCAGGGTGATCGTCATCCAAGAACGAAAACCCTCCTTGACAGATATCCTCATCATACTGGTCGGAGAAGAACTGGGCTTTTGAACTAATGCGGAATGCGGATTGTAACTCAGCCCTTTAGGGCTGATTCATCAGGGCTAAAGCCCTGAGTTACAAATTCCGCACTCCGAATTCCGAATTACGAAAGGGGAGAAATTATGGGCAAAATCAGAAGGGCAATTGTCAGTGTTTCGGATAAGACCGGGGTTGTTTCGTTTGCAAAGGTTTTGGCACAGATGGGGGTAGAAATCCTCTCAACCGGAGGGACAGCAAAAACATTGAGAGAAAACGGTCTCTCTGTAAAAGATATCTCCGATTACACTGGATTTCCAGAGATGCTGGACGGAAGGGTGAAGACGCTTCACCCAAAAGTCCATGGAGGGCTTTTAGGACAACGGTCTAAAAAGGAGCATGTGAAGAAGATGGAGGAGCATGGAATTCTTCCTATCGATCTCGTGGTCGTCAATCTCTATCCTTTTGAAGCGACGGTGGCGAAGAAGGACTGTACCCTTGAAGAGGCTATTGAGAATATAGATATCGGTGGACCCACCATGCTCCGTTCATCAGCAAAGAACTACCCTGATGTGACGGTTGTGGTGGACCCCAGTGATTACGAGCCCGTCCTCTCTGAATTGAAGGAGAAGGGAGAGATTTCTCCGGAGACCAACTTCCGTTTAGCCAAGAAGGTTTTCCAGCATACGGCCCGTTATGATGGTGCCATCTCCAATTATCTCGGCCAGATCGAAAAGGGCAGAAAGGTTTATGAATTTCCTGAGACCTTTACCTTCCAGGTAAAGAAAGCCCAGGAGTTACGTTACGGAGAGAACCCCCATCAAAAGGCGGCTTTTTATCGGGAATATTTATTACCCGAACCCTCTGTTTCGAATGCGATTCAAATACAGGGCAAGGAGTTATCATTCAATAATATATTGGATGTTGATTCAGCCTTTGAAACGGTCAAGGAGTTTGAAGAAGCCGCCACGGTCATCATCAAGCATAATAACCCCTGTGGGGCAGCCGTCTCTTCTAAAAATTTGGCGGATGCATACAGAAAGGCCAGGGATTGTGATCCGGTCTCTGCATTCGGTGGGGTGGTAGGTTTTAATCGAGTCGTGGATGAAGAGACAGCAAAGGAGATGGTTGAGATCTTCCTTGAAGTGATCATCGCTCCAGGTTTTGATCCTAAGGCATTGGAGATCCTTAAGGCGAAGAAAGATCTTCGGATTCTCAAAACACCCCCTCTCACAGATTCCCTCTTGCAAGGGGGATTGGATCTAAGAAAGGTGGTAGGGGGACTCTTGATCCAGGATCGGGACCTTGGAAAAGTGCCAATGGATCAGTGGAAAGTGGTAACAAAAAGGAAACCGACAGAAGAAGAGAAAAGGGCCATGGCTTTTGGTTGGAAAGTTGCTAAGCATGTCAAATCAAATGCGATCGTCCTCGTGCGAGAGGACCGAACCATTGGAATTGGTGCGGGCCAGATGAGCCGTGTCGACTCCACCCGTTTGGCAGTGATGAAGGCGCAATCCTCGACAAAAGGGACGGTCTTGGCCTCGGATGCCATGTTTCCATTCAGAGATGGGGTGGATACAGGGGCCGAATCTGGAGCAACAGCCATTATCCAACCTGGTGGTTCGATTCGAGATGATGAGGTGATCGCCGCTGCGGACGAATACAACATCGCTATGGTCTTTACAGGAATGAGACACTTCCGGCATTAAAAGTTTTAAGTGACTAAAGTGCCTTAAGTGCCTAAAGTGAACAAATCGCCAAAATATTTAACTTTAGTCAATTTAGCTCACTTTTAACTTTAGTCACCTCCACGTTACTAAATACGAGGTTCATATGAAGGTCTTAGTGGTAGGGGGTGGAGGAAGAGAACACGCTTTAGTTTGGAAGATCGCAAAGAGTCCGAAGGTATCAAAGGTCTATTGCGCTCCTGGAAATGCAGGGATCTCTGAGCAAGCGACCCTTGTTCCAATCAAAGCAAACGATTTAAATAGCCTCCTTGAGTTCGCCCTGAAAGAAAAGATTGATTTGACCGTCGTGGGTCCTGAGGATCCTTTGACTCAAGGCATTGTCGATCTTTTCGAATCAAAAGGCCTTTTCATTTTTGGAGCCAACAGGAAAGCGGCAGAGATCGAGAGAAGCAAAGCCTTTGCCAAAGAGATGATGAAGAAGTATCACATTCCAACCGCTTTTTATGAGATCTTCGATAACCCCAAAGAGGCAGTAAAATATATCCGTAAGCAGGGTGCTCCCATTGTCGTCAAGGCGGATGGATTAGCAGCCGGCAAGGGAGTGATCATCTGTAAAACCGTAGAAGAAGCCATCCAGTCTGTCGAGAAAATCATGGTAGAAAAGATATTCGGGGAAGCAGGCAATCAGGTGGTGATCGAGGAATATCTTGTAGGGGAAGAGGCCTCTTACATTGCTTTCACCGATGGAAAGACCATTCTACCTATGGCATCCTCCCAGGATCACAAGCCAATCTTTGATGAAGATCAAGGGCCTAATACCGGAGGAATGGGAGCTTACTCTCCAGCACCTGTTGTGACGGAGGAAGTTCATGAAAGGATTATCGAGAAAATTTTGAGGCCGATCATCTACGGTATGGAAGAGGAGGGTAGAACCTATAAGGGAGTCCTTTATGCGGGCCTGATGATTCATGAGGGTCATCCGAAGGTATTGGAGTTCAATGCTCGATTCGGAGATCCCGAAACCCAACCTGTATTGATGCGGATGAAAGGGGATATCGTACCTATCCTGGAGGCTTGTATGAAGGGGACCTTGTCCCAACATCGAATCGAATGGGACAATCGCGCCTTCTGTTTGTGTCGTGATGGCCTCTAAGGGATATCCGGGAGATTATGAAAAAGGAAAAGTTATCAGAGGTCTGAGAGAAGTTTCTAAAATGGAAGGAGCTTTTGTCTTTCATGCGGGAACGACTCTTAAAGGGGATCAGGTGATTACCAATGGTGGAAGGGTTTTAGGGGTGACCGGTTTGGGGGAGGATATTCCAAGGGCTATTGAAAGGACTTACCAAGCAGTTAAAAAAATCTCCTGGGATGGAGTTCATTATCGAACCGATATCGGCCAAAAGGCACTGTGTTGGCTCTAACAAAAATTTGTAGCGCCATTTATTGGGCGCATACTCTGAAATATCGTCGGCAAAAATGCCGACGCTACACTACATAACTTTGCATCAAGTGAGGAGAATTCAAAGTATGTACAAGATTGCGGTGATTCCTGGAGATGGGACTGGGCCTGAAGTCGTCGCAGAGGGGTTGAAGGTTCTAAAAGCCGTCTCCGAAAAATTTAAGTTTAAATATCAATTGGAATATTACGGCCTGGGTGGAGAACTTTATCTCAAAACAAAAGAGATATTACCGGACTCTGTTCTCGATGAATTGAAACAGATGGATGCGATCTATCTGGGTGCGATTGGCCATCCAGAGGTAAGACCCGGGATCCTGGAACAAGGAATTTTATTGAAAATTCGATTTACCCTTGACCAATATATCAACCTGAGACCCGTCAAACTCTTTCCAGGTGTGGAAACTCCATTAAGGGATAAAGGGCCTGAGGATATTGATTTCATTGTCGTCAGGGAAAATACCGAAGGTGCCTATGCAGGGGTAGGGGGATTTATCAAAAAGGGGACACCTGATGAGATTGCGATCCAGGAAGCGATCCATACCCGAAAAGGTGTGGAGCGTTGCATCCGTTTCGCCTTTGAATATTGTCGTAAAAGGAATCAAAAAAATAAAGTCACCCTTTGTGGAAAAACAAATGTTCTCACCTATGCCTTTGATCTCTGGGAGAGGGTCTTTCATGAAGTGGCAAAAGAGTTTGAAGGCATTGAGACGGATTATGCTCATGTGGATGCCGTTTGCATGTGGATGGTGAAGAATCCTGAATGGTTTGATGTGATCGTCACCGATAATATGTTTGGAGATATCATCACCGACCTGGGAGCAATGATCCAGGGAGGACTGGGGATTGCCGCTGGAGGGAATATTCATCCAAGGGGAGTTTCGATGTTTGAACCCATTGGTGGGTCGGCTCCGAAATATACAGGGATGGGAGTGGTCAGTCCTCTGGCGGCCATATCTGCCTGCCAGATGATGTTAGATCATCTTGGAGAAGGTAAAGCCGCTCGTGAAATTGAAGAGGCCATCATGAAAGTGATCAAACAGGATGTGAAAAGTTTGAGCGCCGGTAAAATGGGATATAGTACCGCACAGGTCGGCGATCTGGTGGTTAAATATATCCTGGAAGAAAAAGTTCGGAGTAGTTAGTTCGTAGTTCGGAGTAGTTGCTTTGAGTCTCCGAACTCTGAACTCCGAACTCATAACTTTAAATTTTATTGGGAGGTAAAAGATGGAATGGGGGATGAAAAATCGTTTGGCACAATTGATCAGATCGGATGGACACTGTCTCTTTTTACCTATTGATCACGGTTATTTTCAGGGGCCGACCCGAAAATTAGAGAAACCCGGGGAAACGATTCGGCCACTGCTTCGCTATTGTGATGCCCTCTTTGTAACAAGAGGAGTATTGCGTGCATCCATTGATCCTGAAAACACGAAACCTATCATCCTAAGGGTTTCCGGTGGCACCAGCATGGTGGGTAAAGACCTTTCGGATGAAGGAATTACTACCTCCATGGAGGAGGCCATTCGTTTGAATGCGGCAGCGGTGGGTATTTCAATCTTTGTGGGGAGTGAGCATGAAAGGGAATCATTATTGAACCTCTCAAAACTGGTGGACGAAGGTGAAAAATACGGGATTCCGGTGATGGCCGTGACCGCTGTGGGAAAAGAATTGGAAAAAAGAGATGCCCGCTACCTTTCTCTAAGTTCTCGGATCGCTGCTGAATTGGGGGCACGGATTGTAAAGACCTACTGGTGTGAGAATTTTGATAAGGTCGTCAGTGGTTGTCCTGTTCCTGTGGTCATGGCTGGAGGGCCTAAAGTAGATACTGATTTAGAGGTCTTTGAGTTTGTCCATGACGGAATGGAGAAGGGTGCCATTGGAGTCAATCTTAGGAAGAAACATCTGGCAGAACGATTTTCCTGTGCCCATGATCAAAGCCTTACGTGCAATCATCCATGATAAAGCTTCTGTTAAGGAAGCGAACGATAGTATTCGAACAGGAGAAAATCAAGAAGTCAAAAACCTAAGCAACAACCTCCTTCGGCTTTTCTTATACATGACGACATAAGTCCTTTCAAGTTTGTCATTCCGGGCTTGACCCGGAGTCCAGAGAGAAGTAATCTGTCCAGGTCTTGACATGAGAGAGTGTAAACAGTGGGTGGGTTATTTCCCATCCTGTTAGGAGGATAAGTATTTGATGATCGTTTTTTTGTATTTTTCAAAGTCACGTAAATTCCTATGGAGTATGGAAACAACAATCGTAGGATCGATGGTCTCATATTGATGGACAACGACATTTCTGAATTTCGCCATCTTTTCCAGGGTTCCGCATAACGTTTTCCCAATCACCTTATTTTCCATCAAAACTTTAAACGTATCGGCATATCCAGTTGGTAGCCTCATCCCCTGATCAGAAATAATGTGATTCGCAATATCGATACAAACCTCAATAAGAATATGCAATGTCCTCTCAACAATCCTCTGGGTTTTCCAATTGTTTTTGTATTGGATCAGAGAAATTCTGGAGAAATCCCCAATCTGTTTAAGATAGGTATCTATCTGAGCAAGCTTCCTCCCTACTAAGAGCTTATCAACCAATGCCGTACCTCCTATGCAGAATCTCTTTTTCTTTTATTGTAAAATCAAAAAATTCTCTCAGTATCCGGGATTCGTATTTGTGCCTCAGAAAAGGGTCTTTATCGATCAAGATTTTTCTTTTCTGCAAGCTCCTACCAGCGAGGCTAATGGGTGCAGAATTTAGAACCACTAAGTCAATCTCATCGGTACAGAGAATTTGTGAAATTTTGCTGAATAACGAGAGATAGTTTAATTCTTTTATATTCTTCACGTATATCCCCAAATCGACATCGCTCAAGGGTTTCCTTTTGTCTCTTACTAGACCTCCAAAAAGATAAGCGAAGATAATATTGGAGTCTTCCATGAAGAAACCGGTTAAGAGATCAATTTTTTGATGGATGTCTTCTGGAATCTTTTTAAAGCGGATCATATCTAAAACATATCACAAAAAAAGGTAAAATCCAATGAGAATTGCTTCAGAAATTACCTGTTGTCATATCAATTCGGGTAATGTATATTTTATTCATTTAGGGCTTGAAGAAGGAACCGATTGGCAAAAACAGAAATGCGAGTGGCGATGTATTATAACAACAGGGATGTGAGGTTGGAGGAGATCCCAACCCCTCGAATTGGATCAGGCGAGCTATTGGTAAAGGTACTGGCAAGTGGCATCTGTGGTAGTGATGTCATGGAATGGTACCGAATTAAGAAAGCCCCTCGGGTTCTCGGCCATGAGATTGCAGGAGAGATTGTTGAGGTTGGTAATGGGGTGGACCCATACAAGATTGGTGATCGAGTCTTTGTCTCCCATCATGTTCCCTGTAATACCTGCCACTATTGTCTGAATGGCTTCCATACGGTTTGCGATACCCTGCGGAAGACCAATTTCGATCCCGGAGGATTTGCTGAATATATCCGCGTTCCAAGAATCAATGTCGACCGTGGAGTTTTTCTGCTGCCTAAGGAAGTCTCTTTTGAAGAGGGTGTATTTGTCGAACCCTTAGCCTGCGTGATTCGGGGGCAGAGAGTTGCAAGGTTAGAACCAGGACAGAGCGTTCTTGTTATCGGAAGTGGTATCTCAGGAGTCCTTCAGATCGCACTGGCCCGAGCCTCAGGAGCAGGCTGGATCGTCGCATCCGATATTAACGATTACCGGCTGAAAGCTGCAAAACAGTTTGGGGCAGACGAAGCAATCCTCGCAAAAGAAGTGAGCCCTGCAAAGATTCGAGAGATCAATCATGGACGTCTGGCTGATCTGGTCATTATCTGCGCCGGGACGATTTCTGCCTATGTTCAAGCTTTGCAATCTGTTGATCGGGGAGGAAAAATATTAGGCTTTGCCCCCCTTGAGCCAGGTCTCAGTTTTGTTTTTCCATTTTTTGATTTTTGGAATGACGGAATCACTCTTTTATCCACTTACGGAGGGAGCCCTTTTGATATTACAATGGCCATTGAATTAATAAGAGCTCAACGCCTTCCCCTTCGTGAGATGATCACCCATCGGCTTCCACTGGCGGAGACAGGGCTTGGTTTTCAATTGGTGGCTGAGGCGAAAGATTCGATGAAAGTAATCATTGAACCCCACCGATAACCTCTATGTCTCAAAATTTCCTACAAATTCAAAAGGAATATTTACAAAAGGTGTGGGAAAGAGAATCTAAGGAGCTCGAGGAATTCCTTCCTGCTTACTTCAAGGATGGTTGTTTTAATTTTCGGGCCTTTGGAGAGGCTTGTGAACTCTATCCTCAAGAAATTCTATTAGGGGGTCAACGGGTGACAGGGCCAGAGGGAATTCTGATAGCGTTATATGCACTCCATGCTCAAAAAGAGGTTCCTCACCTTCATCCTCTAAAGTCCTTCAAACAATTTCCTGAAGGCATGGCCTATTACGGAGCCTTTTCCGCCCATGCAGAAAAATCACTGTGTCCTCATGTGCCGGTCCTACAGCAACGTCGAGAAGAGATTGCAGTTCGTTTCTCTGGGCATATCAATTCGAATCCATCCAAGTGTGATTTTTCATTCACCCTTTATCCCTTACCCAAAGTTCCGCTCTATTACCTCTTTTATCTCCCGGATGAAGAATTTCCTGCATCGGTGATCCTGCCTTTTCCCTTCCAATGCGACCGATTTTCTTCCTGCGGCTGGCTTGGCTGATACGGCTGAATATACCGCCAAAAAGATCATCCAATTGGTGACAGAAGCGGCGAGCGAAAGGGCAGGGGGATTTGAATAATATTTTTTTACTGAATGTTGCACCCACGAGTCTTTAGCCTGAGATAACTATGAGGGTCAACAATTACGGATGGAAATGTGCATGATTAAAAGAAGAGGGAATTTGTTCCAAAGTCCTTTTACTCACTTCAGGCCTGCTTTCCGTAAACAGGTTATATGATCGTCGAGAACGGATTGGCACTTTAACGGATGCACCCTTGCATAATAATCGAGAGAGAACTTGGGATGTATCCTTAAAACCTCTACGGCCTCGGCCTTAGCCTCCTCGTCGCGACCCAATTTAATGTAGGTGATGGCTAAACCCAAATGGGTGAAAAGATCATTGGGAGAGAGTTCGAGGGCCTTTTTCGATTGTTTTATAGCCTCCTCATATCGGCCTACACTGCGGTAAGCGGCTCCTAAGTTACGTAAGCCAGTACTGGAGGGAAAAGGATCAAGCCGAATTGCCTGTTCCATAAATGTAACGGCTTCGTTGTCCCTGCATGAATAATACATGGCCATAGCCAGTGCGAAAAGGGATCGGGCTCCACCTGGGTTTAATGCCACTGCCCGCTCAGCCGAGGCAACCGCCTTATCATATTCTCGCTGCATGATGTACAAATAACCCATTCCAGTGTGAGTTTGGGGATCGGAAGGATCGAGGGCCAACGCCTTTTGAGTTGCTTCCACAGCCAGCCTCATGGATTCTTCAGGAGATTCGCTGAAATCGAACCACAAGTCCAATAAGTGAGCAGTAGAAAGTGTTGAGTAAGGAAATGCATAATTTGGATCCAGGGCAATGGCCTCCTTGGCCAACTGCTTGGCTTTCATGCTTCCCTGTTTATCCATACGCGCAAATTGCACACTGGCTTCTAAAGCCTTCAAGTAGGCTTGAAGGTTTTTCGTACTTCTTCCAATTACGCGAGCCTGTTCCCCCTCTGTAAGGTTCACCTGCAAAGCCCGGATGATCTCCAGGGTGATCTCATCCTGAATCGCAAAGAGTTCTTTCAAGTCCTTGTCATAACGCTCAGCCCAAAGATGCTTCCCTGTTAAAGCATCGATGAGTTGGGCTGTTACCCGCACATGGTTCTCAGACTTCCGGACACTCCCCTCCAGGACATACCGAACTCCCAGCTCCTCGGCGACCTGTTTCACTTTCACCGCTTTGCCTTTGTAAGTAAATGTAGAGTTACGGGCGATGACAAAGATCCGGGGAGTCTTAGAGAGAGCAGTGATAATCTCCTCAGTAAGGCCATCGCTGAAATATTCCTGTTTGGGGTCTTCACTCATATTGGCAAAGGGAAGCACAGCTATCGAAGGTTTGTCGGGGAGCGGGAAGGCCATCTTTTCCTTGGAAGCCTTCTCCACCGAGGGAGGTAATGGCCTTAGGATGAATTGCCACAGAGCGATGGCTACGGCTATCACAACCACCACACCGACCAATGAAATATATATCCACTTATTAAC
This sequence comes from uncultured delta proteobacterium, assembly GCA_963818595.1. GTDB lineage: Bacteria > Desulfobacterota > BSN033 > BSN033 > UBA1163 > UBA1163. The sequence goes on along the minus strand of CAWFSX010000053.1, from coordinate 234,340 downwards.
CCCACCTTTAGTCTCAACCTTAGTCTTAGCCTTTGAGGGTTCCTCCGGCTCGATTTGCACTCGGTAAACCCGCACAGGCTTGGCAATGTTCTTGACTTGATGCTCTCCCAGATATTGGTACCCCAAAGGCAGCTTGTTTTCAATCTGTTGGTAGGCACTATCAGATATGCAAATCCCTCCCGCCTCAGCCAGTCCTTCCAACCGAGCCGCAATGTTCACTCCATCCCCATAAATCGAATCCCCCTCTTCCATCACATCCCCGAGGTTGATCCCAATCCGAAACTCCATCCTCCGGTTTTCGGGGAGCACGGCATTCTTTGCCCTGAGCACCTGCTGAATCTCCACCGCACATTGCACGGCATCCACCACACTCACGAACTCGGCCAGGACGTTATCCCCCGGGGCACTTACTACACGACCCCGGTGTTGCTGAATAAGGTTTCCCATGGCATCTTTGTATGCGTTTAGAGTCCGCAGGGTCCCCTCTTCATCCTCTCCCATGAGGCGGCTGTATCCCTTGACATCGGCACTGAGGATAGCAGCGAGCTTACGTTTAACTTCTTGTGTGGTCATGGAGTCCCCCAAAGGTTAGTTGGGAAGTTGGTTTAAAACCCAATCGTTTGAGAAGAGTCTACTAATTTTGAATGGGAACTTCAATAAGAATTATTGATTACCACTTAAAAGTTTGTATGGAAGGAGAATCTTAGAAAATCACGATAACAGGAAGGAATTGAGCGATAGAGGGTCCCGATCGTCTGAAAATGCCAAAGTTACGTACTAGTCCTACAAGTCCCAAGTTGGAGGAAATTCAGGATACTAGCGATTACTGATGAAAATATTCGTAAACAAAAAACAAGGCGAAGCAGATTAAATATTACAACCCACTTCGCCTTGCCAAATTACCACCGAAACTTGTCTACGCTGCAAACAGGTATCTTGTTCCAGATGTGTTAAGGACAAATTGCTCGGGCATCTCTTTCTGAAATGCAGTAATTGCCTCATACCCAGTGCAATGTGTAGGAACGATATAATCGGGTCCGATCGCTTTGATGTCGGCAATGGTTCTTTGAATAATTTCTTGTTTAGCCCCGGTTAGGTGGAAACCTCCCATCACAGCATGGACCTTCTGAATTCCGGTCATCTTTTGTGCATGTTTTACTGTATTTACGATTCCCGCGTGAGCACAGCCAGAAAGCACAATTAACCCTTTCCCTTTCGCATTAAAGACCAGCCCTTGCTCCCCGATGAAATTATCCTGTTCCAGTTTCTCTCCTCTTTTAATCAATAAGCGGGCGATCCTTTTTCATAGTCCGTCACCCTCTCAATGTTTCCTGTAAAATAAGCCCCTGGGACAATTTGTGTCGGATCTTTAATCTCAATGATCTTCACCAGACCCAAATTTTCCACATCTTCTCTTTTTAATAATTCTAGGCTGCCAACACCAGTAGGCGTCCTAAAAAACCTTTCAACAAAAGCTTCCTCTCCTACAAAAAGCGGAATCCCCTTAGGAATTTTCTCCCTCTGCCATTTTAAAAGGGCAAGAAAGGCTCCCCAGTGGTCGAAGTGACCATGGCTGAGTCCTAGAGCTTCCAATACCTTAAAATCAATATTCAATAACTCTATGTTCCTACTCACTCCTTGGAAATCCACTCCATAATCGAATAAGAAGCAGTGTGTGCGGCCATCGACCACGGTCTCGACGTGATAAGCCAAGCCGTGTTCAGCGTGAAGGTTTAGGTTGTAAACTGAAGTACCAGGCTTCATTCTATACCTTTTCGCAATTTTAGAGTCAGGTCTGAGAGCATCGTAATAGTTATCGGTAATGATCATAATCGTGGCTTTTTCGATTTCGGGAATCTTCACAGCCCCATAAGCCACTGAGCCCCCCTGAAGTAAATCACTTCCAACTAATACAGCACCTGTTGCAACAGAAGTCATCTCTCCAAAAGAGCATTTCAAACTAGCATTCTATAGAAGCAAATCAGTTTAACAATCAAGCCTCCATATGGGTTGCGGCATATAATGGAATGGTTCCTTAGTTCGGTATACATCTTTCTCAAAAATTAGGGAGTAGAATGCCTCAGGAAGAGTCAGTGAGTGTGAACAACACCTACTATCCCCAGTGGCAAGATAAGTCCTGAAAGTTGAAGATTGCGGGTCGAAAGCAAGTGTGAAGAAGACCTCAAGAAAATAAAGGCAGAGCCATTTTGGCCCTGCCTTTACTCTTTGATAATTGAATATGGAACCCCCCGAGTTAACCAGGCCCTCGCATTCCAGGCATGGGCATACTTGGCGTGGGATAAGAAATAAAGACGTGGGAGATATAACTTATCACTCCAAAAATAACAATGGCTGCGATGATAACTGCAATTGTGTATCCCAAGGACTTTTCCTTAGGAGATTTCATTAGAATCGGAAGTCCCAGGTAAAGAAGATACAACCCATATAACCCCAGAATCCCTAAGATGCTCAGTGCAGGGATTATTGCAATAACCCCGACTACCCAGCCAGGAGTGTAAGAATAAGTAGCCACCTTGAAAGCCTGAATAATACTCTTCTCTCCTGAAAAAGTGGGGGCCAGAGCATCAATGATGAGAGCCAGGATATAAACGCCCACAAGGGTCAGGATATAATGCACAACTGCAGATGCAATAGATGTGGTTATGGGTATCCGGAACGATCCTACAAAGGGTAAACTTATGCCAACAATGGACATTCCGATAATGGAAGCCACAGGCCCGATGGCTGCCAAGATCACAATGTAGGTTTTGTATAACTCCGGGATGGTTGTGGTCTCTCCAGAAATGGTCTGCCACTCCTCCTTAGGCTTGAGCAAAATCCCTTTTACGCGTTCGACTAGATTCATATTTTGTCCCTCCTCCTTTTCCTTTCTAAAGTTTAGCACTTAAAAACCTTGACATATCTCCTTTTCAGCTCACCTCACCATTGGCGAGGGCTACTTCCAATCAGCGGCAATTAGTTTCGTCCTTCGCCAGCTCAGCCATTTTCCATAAAACCCGTCGCTCTCCCCTTCCTTGCAGAGGGGGTGGGCTTTATTGGGTAAGCTACTTTGAGTGATATCTATATCAAGTAATTTTGGATTCGTCAAACAAATAGCTTGGTTGGGTTAAGACATGAAAGACAGGCAATCAAAATAATCGATTATGGGTTGAAATGTCGCATTAGAAGGTGAAAATGAAAAATCAAGACTTCAGGAAGGATGAGTTGGAAAGACGAAGGGTCAGGGTGGTTAAGAAATCCGTTGATAGGGTAAAAAAATGGGATAATTCTAAACTTCTCTCGTTCCGCTCGCTGCCGTTAATTCTTCCTCGTTCGTAGAACCACTGTCTCATTTTCTTTTTTCTTCTATTTCACTTCAAGAATAAAGGGTCTTCTATTGCAATTAGAATGATCCATGAGTAATATTACTACTACAAAAAGGGAGGGGTGATTTTTTTGGCCGAAGTGAGTAGGGTTATTTTAATTTTAATTCTTGTGATTATAGCTTTTGGCGGGGGTTTATATATTCGCACCTTTCTTACCAGGAGGGCTATTTTCAAAGTAATAGAGATTTTTTACCAACACAAAGCCCTGGGGATTAATAGCGCCAAGACACTGCATCAACTTGGACTTGAGCGCTCAGATTTTTTACAAAGGATGACGAGACCACGTAATTATAAGCAAAATGCCCTCCAGATTCTTATAAAAAGGGGCATTATTTTTGAGAATGAGGATGGAAGGTTGTACATGGTTGAAGAGAAACTTGATGAACACTTAAGAAGCAAAAAAAGACAAACGGACGGCTACTGATTGCCGTACGGATGGGGAAGGAAAAGCTAATTTATATACCTCTTTTAATTGGCGCTGAAACGATATAGCCGAAAAAATAGGGAAAAGTGGATTGCGAATAGGATATGGTGGTGGACGAGTGCCGTGGCGGTTTCACCTAGACCAATCCCGACCATAATACCACGTCAGCGATTCACCAGCGCCTTCTCCCTGGATAGGACGCAACAAACCACCAAATTACTCAATCCAGAATCAATAGATCGATCGGAACCCACTCCATGTCCGCCACGTACACACCGATAGACATACGTATCAGGTAGCGGAGAGCTGATCATCCCCTTCGGCGTGGCTTGCGCCAACCATTACTGGATTCGAGGACGGCGGCATGAGGCGAATACGGGTAGTATGTAGAAGCAGACCAATACCGCTGCCGATTGTACGTTCGGAATAGGGACGACCAGACGGAAGTTACCGACGCTGGAGGGGGACAGACATAGTCTCCAAAAAGTGACTGTTCCTGATCGTGGGCAGCCGCCAGCCCTCGCGATTCCCCAAATTCAGAATATGCAGGCATTGACAACCAAGATACGTTTTTCCTCTTCGTCCAAAAATTCCTGTTAATATTCAACCCTCTATTCCATACTTTTTATAAATTCTACCCCATCTGGTTCTGTATTTCAACTTCCTGTTGCACCCTGATATTTTTTTTGACGTATTATTTAGGTCTTTTATTCAACCAGCCCACAAAATTTTTCCCCAAACTTAGAGACGAGTGCTGTTATCACTTCCATCCTCAACGACTCTTCCATCTGAAATATCGCATCTTTAGAGGGAAATTTAAAATTGAAGAAGTTAATGGCGTGGCTTGTATCGTCTATGAGGTTGGACATACCTTTTCCAAGTGAGGTTACTCCTTTTCCTCACCCAAAAGGATTCTTAAAACCGTGTTGGCCTGATGGTGGGCAGCGATTCCCACCCTGGGTGCCATCAATCCCACCCCGGGTTGAGCGGCCGTCTTTTGATCTCCCACGATGAAGACCTTTGAAGAGAAACGGATTGTCTTGATTTCATTATTGTCTCCGTAACCCGCCACACCCGAGGCAGCGACAATATATTTATCCGGCATCTTCTCTGAAATGGCATTGATCAACATGACCTTCTCTTCAGCGCGGTCGAAGGCCTCCACCACCACCTCTGCCTCCTGAAAGATCCTTTCCACATTGTTCCGGTCCAGTTTCTCCTGGTAGGTCTGGATCTTTACATAGGGGTTGATGATGGCGATATTTTTTTGAAGGGCTTCCACCTTTGACATTCCAATCTGATGGATGAAATATTGCTGCCGGTTCAGGTTGGAGGGTTCCACGACATCGAAATCAACTAAGATAAGCTTTCCCACTCCGATGCGGGCCAATGCGATGGCAATGGCTGACCCAAGGCCTCCTAATCCGGCGATTCCCACTACCGATTTTTTAATTTTCTGATGAATTCCAGGTGTATGCCTTGCCACCATGAGAGACTCAAATTCTTCCGAAGAGGGGGAGGTCCCCTTTTTTAATGAAGACCACCTCATCCCCCTCTTTGAGAAGGCGGTCAGAGTTGACAGGAAAACCATTGTAGATGATCACATCGGCATTGGGTTTGTATTGATTTTTGAGGTAGAAAAGGGTGCTCTTGGAAGGAACGGAAGTTTCTTTTTCATTGATCTTGATCCGAATTGTTCTGGGAATCGATTCTTTCACGGGATCAGATTAATGAATAAGGATGAAATTGTCAAGATTAGGTTTTCATTGGTTTTCATTGACTTTTCAAAAGGTTAATGTTATTTGTTTACTACTTTTTTCTCACTTACAGAGTTTGAAATGTCGTGATGAAAATGTCACTCTCCGCAGGAAGACCAACGGTTGGGGAAGTTGATCTCGGAGCGTTGGAATTTAACTATCGACAAATTCAAAAAAGAATTCCTGAAGGGGTAAAACTCCTGGCCGTAGTCAAGGCAGACGCTTACGGCCATGGGGCCATTCCCGTTTCTCATAAATTAGAGAAATTAGGAGTGGAGTATTTAGGTGTTGCGATTCCTGAGGAAGGAGTGGAGTTGAGAAAGGGGGGGATAAAAACCCCCATTCTTGTTTTAGGGGGCATTTTCGAGGGAGGGGTAGATCCATTTTTTCGGTTTCGCCTCACTCCTGTTCTTTTTAGAAAGGATTCTTTAAAACTCCTATCTCGAGAAGCAGAGAAACGAAGAAAGAAGGTGAAGGTTCACGTCAAGGTGGATACTGGAATGGGAAGGCTGGGAGTCCCCTTCAACCTCTGGGCCGATTTTCTAAAAGAGGTCAAACGATTTCCCAACATTGAAGTAGAGGGTCTCCTTTCGCACTTCTCCATGACGGACCAAGAGAAAAATTATACTCACAGCCAATGGAGAGCCTTTCAAAGAGCTGTGAGGATGGCCAAAGAGATGGGGATTTCCTGCCCGTATCTTCATATGGCCAGCAGTGCCATCCTGACTGCTTTTCCTACTTACTCAGCGAATTTAGCTCGGCCTGGTATCATGCTTTATGGTTCGTATCCTTCTTCAACCTATCAAAATCTTATTCCTCTCAAACCCGTCATGACGCTTAAGACCCGCATCCATTTTCTGAAATCCGTTCCCCCTGGAACAAGGATCAGTTATGGAGGGACATTTACCACAAAGCGAGAGAGCCTCATCGCCACACTCCCCATTGGATATGCGGATGGGTATAGCCGTCATCTCTCAAATCAGGGAGAGGTATTGATCCGAGGAAAGAGAGCACCTGTGGTGGGAAGGGTCTGCATGGATTTCATCACGGTGGATGTAACGGATATTCCCCATGTTTCAATGGGGGACGAAGTCGTATTGATGGGAAAGCAGGGGAGAGAGCAAATTAGTGCCGAAGAGATTGCTGAGAAAATCAACTCCATCTCTTATGAAGTATTATGCTTGATAGGAAAAAGGGTCCCAAGGGTTTATAAAGAATAACGGTAAGTATCATGAATGCTAAATGTGTAATAGCAGCTGTCTAGCTGCAAGGTTAACGAAAGGTTAAGACGAATGCCCTTGCCGTTAACCTTTGCCTAAGACGATAGGGAGGTTATCTTGAATCCATTTAGTTGGATTGGAAATCATACGATCCGGTTTTTCGAGGAAGCAGGGAGGATCATGATCCTCTTTGCCCAGACCTTCAGTTGGATCTTTCGACCTCCCTTAGAGGGAAGAGAGATATTGAAACAGATGCAGGAGGTGGGGGTTCGTTCTTTTCCAGTGGTGGTCATCACGGCTGCCTTCACGGGCATGGTGTTGGCTCTCCAGAGTTTTACAGGTTTTAAACGATTCGGTGCTGAAACCATGGTGGGGACCGTGGTAGCTCTCTCCATGACCCGGGAATTGGGCCCGGTCTTAACAGGTTTGATGGTTTCGGGTCGTGTGGGTTCTGCCATGGCCGCTGAACTTGGAACCATGCGAGTCACCGAGCAGATCGATGCCCTTTATACCCTCGCCACGAATCCCATCAAATATCTGATCGTTCCACGGTTTTTAGCAGCGATGATCATGCTTCCCATTCTGGTTATTTTCGCTGATATCATTGGAATTTTGGGTGGCTATCTGGTGAGCGTTCAGATTTTGGGAACAAACCCCACCCTCTATTTTCGAAGGACATGGAATTTTCTGGAATTGGACGATCTCTATATTGGACTTCTGAAGGCTCTCTTTTTCGGGATGATCATCGCGACGATAAGTTGTTACCAGGGCTTTTCTGCCCAAGGGGGTGCAGAGGGAGTGGGCCGAGCAACCACCAAAGCAGTGGTCATCTCGTCGTTGACCATATTGATCTCGAATTATTTTATTACGGCAATATTATTTTGAGGATGATGGATAAGGAATCTACGATTAAAATACGTGTCGTTAATCTTTACAAATCATTTGGAGAGAGCCAGGTTCTCCGGGGGGTGGATTTAGAGGTTCACCAAGGGGAGAGCATGGTGGTCATCGGAGGTAGTGGTTCAGGGAAAGACAGTCCTCATCAAATGCATCATTGGCCTCGTTCAACCGGACGGAGGAGAGATCTATGTGGATGGTTTGGAGGTCTCCAATTTGAATGAAAAAAGAATGAATGAAGTCCGGAAAAAGTTTGGAATGCTTTTCCAATGGGGAGCCCTCTTCGACTCCATGACGGTCTGGGAGAATGTGGGATTTGGACTCCGTCACCAAACTCACCTCAAGGAAGAAGACATCAGGAGGATGGCCTCAGAAAAATTAGCACTCGTAGGATTGAGAAATGTTGAGGATCTGATGCCCTCCGAGTTGAGCGGTGGGATGAGAAAAAGGGTGAGTTTAGCCAGGGCGATTGCGATCGAACCAGAAATACTTCTTTATGATGAACCGACGACAGGGATTGATCCCATCATGGCAGATGCCATCAATGATTTGATCGTCCAGATGAGGGAAAAACTGGATGTCACCTCCATCGCCATCACGCACGATATGAAGAGCGCTTATAAAATCGGCGATCGGATTGCCATGCTCTATCAAGGGAAGATCATTGAAGTCGGAACCCCCGAAGAAATTAGGAATTCCTCCAATTTGATTGTCCAACAATTTATTGAAGGAAAATCAGAAGGTCCCATTCGAATCGTTGACCCAGCCCTTTTGACTCTGCCTTCTCGGTCCCAACGGCGCGGGGATAGGGATGAGCAGGGGAAGGGACATTATTGAGGAGGTGGTTGAGGATGAAAAGAAAGAGCACCGATATGTGGGTTGGTATTTTTGTTGTGGTCGGAATCATTCTTCTCATTTTGATGACATTGAAGATTGAAAAATTCCAATTTGGGAAAAGATTTGGATATCCCCTCAACATCTATTTCAACTCCGCAGCTGGTTTGGCACAGAACTCACAGGTCAGGGTGGCTGGAGTTCGTGTGGGGGATGTAGAAAATGTGGCCTTGGAAAATGGGAAGGCAAAAGTGACCTTCCGGATTCCACCCCATATCATCCTTTATAAAGATGCAAAGGCCTATTTAAAATCGGAAGGGTTTTTGGGAGAAAAGTATGTTGAGATTACCCCGGGAACACCGGGGAAACCAAAGGTGGAACCGAATGGGGTAATCGAACAAGGGGCGCCTCCGGCCGATCTGGAAGAGTTTCTATCCAGTGTGCAAAGCATAGGAGAGGACATCAAAGAAGTTGTGAAACCTCTGGGAGATGTATTGAAGTCTTTGGATCCTAAAAAAGTAGAGGGGATCATTACGAACATCGACAAGTTTTCGGGTCAATTGACAGGGCTTGCTAAAGATTCGAAGGAGACCATTGAAAAAGCGAAAAATGCCTTCTCCCGGATAGAAGATATCGGAGAAAAGGTGAAAAAGGGAGAAGGGACCTTAGGAAAATTGATTAGCGATGAAGCGATCTACCAGGATGCGAAGAAGACCATCGAGACGGCCAAAGAGGCCGTGGAGAAGGTGAAGGGGACCGCGGAGGCATTGAAGAATGTCTCTGAGAAGATCGAACGAGGTGAAGGGACATTGGGGAAGCTCATCCAGGATGAATCTCTTTACCAAGAGGCCAAGGAGACCCTTCAATCCATGAAGGGGATTGCGGAGAAGGTAGAAAAGGGGGAGGGGACGCTTGGGAAATTAATCAATGATGATTCCCTGATAAAGGAAACAGAAAAGACGATGAAAAAAGTTCAAAAAGCCGCTGAAGGGATTCAAGAACAAACGCCCATCACCGTGCTGGGGACGATCATCGGGCTTTTCTTTTAAAACCCTCACCCTCCCCTCACCCCTGAGGGGAGAGGGGAGGGGATAATGACAAATGGCAATTCAAAAAATATTTTTTTTATTTATAATTCTTGTACTCTTCTGTTCCATCCCGTCCCTTTCGATGGCGGAAGAGAGACCGTTTTCCCTCAATTTTTGGCCACTCTTTCAATATTTCTCTGATCCGATAGAAGGGACGAAAGAAATCGAAGGATTGGGTCCCTTCTTTACATGGAAAAAAGATCCCCACCGAAGGCAATGGGGAATTCGGCCCCTTCTGTACTGGACGGGGGATGAGAAAGAATCCCTTTCGAGATTGGAGGTTGTTTACCCTTTAGGAAAATATCAGGTCAGAGAGGGTGATAAAAAGGGTTACTTTGTTCTCATTTCCCTTTTCAGAGAGGAGAGCTTTGATGGGAAGAAGAAATGGGATTTCCAATTTTTCCCCTTCTTTATCGGAGAGACAGAGGAGGGAGAAGACTATTTTGGGGTTTTTCCCCTATATGGCTTTCTTTTAAACCGTTATGGTAAGGAAGAAATCCGTTTCTATCTCTGGCCACTCTATAGTCGATCAACGTCCGAAGGCGTTCGTACCACCAATCTGTTTTGGCCTTTTTTCTCCTCCATCGATGGGGAGAAGAAGAAGGGTTATCGCTTTTGGCCCATTTACGGTCATCGTGAAACATTCGGAATCTCAAAATCGGAATTCTTATTATGGCCTATATTTTTAAAGCAGACGATGGGGATGGATACGGATGACCCGGTTGAAGAAAGGATGATCTTTCCTTTCTATCTTTCAAAAGAATCAAAACATTTCGAAAGCAAAACGTTTCTCTGGCCTTTCTTCTCCTACGCCAGAGATCGACTAACGGGTTTTGAACAGTTGGACCTTCCCTGGCCGTTCTTTCAATCCTTGAAGGGGGAAAAACTTTACGGGATTAAATTCTTTCCTTTCTATGGTTATAAAGAGAAGGAAGGGGATCTGAAAAGGATCTTTGTCCTCTACCCCCTCTATCAATGGGAGGAGGACCAGACGAGAGAGACCGAGGAGAGGACCCATCGCCTCCTCCTTCTTATTCGAATTCGATCAGGAGAAGATCGCCAAGGCGTTCAAAAGGAGAATTCTCTTCGAATTTGGCCCTTTTTCGATTATGAAAAGGAACCCACAGGTCATACCACATTCTCCTTTTTCTATCTCTTTCCATTTAAAGACGAAGGGTTTGAAAGGAACCTCTTTCCACTGTTTCGAGTCTTTCGTTGGGAGAAAGACCCCCAGAAAGGGAAGTCAACCGATTTCCTTTGGGGTTTTTATAAAAGAATAGAGAGAGAAGAATTGGATTTCTGGGAGGTCGCCCACCTGATCGGGGTCAAGAAAGGGGAGGGGTGGAAGACGGTCTCCTTTCTCAAAGGTCTGTTTTGGTATCAGAGCGACAGAAGGACTTCAGATCTCAGGGTTTTTTACCTCCCCTTTCACATTCGTTGGTCTCATCATAGAAGTGACCATTTTAAATCCATTGAGAAGGAGTTTGCTGATGGAGGGCAAGAGGATCGGTATATTGGGGACCGGCTCGTTTCTTCCGGAGAGGGCCCTTACCAATTTTGATCTCGAAAAGATTTTAAATACCAATGATGAGTGGATTTACAAAAGGACAGGGATTAGGGAAAGAAGAATTGCGGCGCCCAATGTCAACGCCTCAGACCTTGCCAAAGAGGCATCTCTGCGGGCCATTGAAATGGCGGGGATTTCGGTCGAGGAGATAGAACTCATCATCATGACCACGATGACGCCCGATACCGCTTGTCCTTCTGGGGCCAATTGGTTAGAGGCAAAGTTGGGCGCGCAGAAGGCGGTCTCCTTTGATGTGACCGCAGCGTGCAGTGGATTTGTGTTTGGCCTCTCCGTTGCGGAGCAATACCTCAAGGCGGGCACCTACAGAACGGCTCTGGTCGCGTCTGTAGAAATCATGAGCCGGACCCTTGATTGGACAGATCGGGAAAGTTGTATCCTCTGGGGGGACGGAGCAGGAGCGGCCATCCTTCGTTCGTTTCATTCTCCTTCGAAGAACGAACCTCTTCAAGAGAAAGGACGGGAGATTAGCGAAGTCCTATCCGTCCATATCCACACGGATGGAGCAAACGGTGAAAACTTGCTTCTCCCTGGGGGTGGGTCAAAGACGACCCCCATCTCTTACGAAAGCGTTGATAAGAAACTTCATACCCTGAGGATGATCAAGGCCAATGAATCCGTCCGGGTGGCTGTGAAGCGATTCGCAGAGGCGGCAGAAGAGGCGGCTGCCTTTAATGGGGTTGAAATCTCCGATGTCAAATGGATCATTCCCCATCAGGCCAATCTGCGCATGCTTCAGCAGGTGGCCAAACGACTGGATGTCCCTGTTGGAAAAGTCTATCTTACCATTGAGAGGTATGGAAACATCTCTTCCGCAACCATCCCCATTGCCTTGGACGAAGCGGTCCGGAATGGATCGATCCAAAAAGGGGATTTGATCATCCTCACAGCATTCGGTGGAGGTCTCACCTGGGCGAGTAGCCTCATCCGATGGTAATAAAGCTTATTGCAAATTGAAAATTGCAAATTGCAAATTTCAAAATTGAGGTTTTAAGAATTTTATATTTTTCAATTTGCGTTTTGAATTTTACATTGGAAATAGGTCCAACAATATGATGGATAGTCAAGAAATCATCGATTCGGTTCTGACAATTCTCAGCAGGAAATCCATTGACGGATATGAAATTTATTTCAATCAATCTTCACATTTCGACATTGAGTCGAGGGATGGGAAGATTGAAACCCTCCAGACCTCTCGCTACCTGGGGATGGCCTTTCGTATTTTAAATCACCAACAAATGGGTTTTTCTTACATGACTTTTTCGAGCCCATCTCATTCTGCCAAACAGAATTTTTCAACGGAATTGGATCGGATGATAGACGATGCAGTGCGGAGTGCCAAGGCGACCTCTGCAGATCCCTGCTTCGATTTAGCCCCCTTTCTTAAAGGGGTCCCTCCGAGTCTTCCCATTTTTGATGAGTCATTGGAAAAGATTTCAGAAAAGATGAAGATCGAGAAAGCAAAAGGTTTAGAGGAATCGGTCAGGTGTGTGGATCCAGAGAGGATTAAAAAAGTGAGGAAGGCCGCTTATGAGGAAGTCCTCTCCAAGACCACCCTGATGAATTCGAATGGTCTTCAGTTTTCATATGACCAAACCCTCGCTTCGATCAGTGTGACGGCCGTTGCGGAGGAATCGGGAGAATCAGAGGTGGGGTGGGATTTCGAGATGAGCCGTTTTTTTAATGATCTCGACGTAGAGAAAGTGGGGCGATCTGCTGGTAGAAAGGCATTGGAAAGTCTGGGAGGTAAGAGGATCCCTACGGGTGTCTATCCGGTTCTCCTCCGGAATCATATCGCCTCAGAATTTTTATCAATCCTCGCTCATTCTTTTTTGGCGGATCAGGTCCAAAAAGGAAAGTCACCTCTCAAGGGAAAACAGGGAGAAAAATTTTTTTCTCCCCTCCTCACCATTGTCGATGACGGACTTCACCCTAAAGGGATTTCAACCGCTCCCATCGATGGAGAGGGGATGCCAAGTCAACGGACATCCTTAGTGACTCAAGGTGAGGTCAAAGGTTATTTATATGATAGATATTGGGCCAATCGGGAAAATCTATCCTCCCCAGGGCACCGAGTGGCGTCCACAGGAAACAGCCGGCGCCATGGCATCAAGTTTCCCCCTGGGACAGGAATCTCAAACTTTTTTATTGAGCCTGGAGATCTTTCTTTTTCCAAACTGGTGGAAAACCTTTCCCAGGGAGTGGTGGTGGAAGAGGTGATGGGTCTCCACACTGTCGATCCCATTTCAGGAGACTTCTCTTTGGGCTGTTCAGGCGCCTGGATCGAAAAGGGAGAAAAGGTCCATTCAGTGAAATCGATCGCCATAGCAGGGAACCTCTTCGAACTCTTTCGGAAGATCATCGGCGTAGGGGACGACCTCAGATTTTTTGGAGGAGTCGGGGCTCCAAGCCTATTCGTGAAAGAGTTGTTAATTAGTGGAAATTAAAAAACCACTTTCATCTCCCTTCCTTTTAAAAGAGGACAAATTGAGACAAGCGGGGTTAAAAAAACCTTGACATGGGAATCTTTAGTCTGGTATTTAAATAAGGTTTTCGAAATTCGGTAAAACTGATCAGGGGCGATAACTAGGAGGTTGTTTTGGATAAAGATTATTTTAATATTCTTATCTTTGGCCAGAAGGCTTCCAAGACCCGACATCTCCGGATACATAAAAAGACCTTTAAGATTGGACTTTATCTCTTAAGTTTTGGCCTTCTTTCTACCATTTTCTTCTTTTGTGATTATATTCAGGTCAGAAAAAAAACCTTTGAATTGAGTCAATTACGGCATGAAACTCAAGAGCAGAGGTCCAAAATCCATTTTTTCTCATCAAAGATAGAAGACTTGGAAAGGCAACTCTCCAAACTTAAGGATTTTGATAAGAAAATTCGTATCATTGCCAATCTGGAGAAAGGGCAGGAGGCAACTTTCTTTATAGGAATGGGAGGGCCATCCCCTTCTGATGTTCGAGATAAATTAAAGGCTGAGAAAGACGAGAAGGGATTGGTTCAACAGATGAAGACGGATATCGAACGTCTCCGTTCAGAGGCCATTTCCAGAGAAGAGAGTCTTTCTGAACTCGAAAAACTTTTGCAAGCCAAGAAGGAAGTGTTGATTCACACCCCCTCCATCTGGCCAGTGATGGGATGGGTGACATCGGGTTTTGGTTTTCGGACCAACCCCTTTACGGGATTGACCCAGATGCATGAGGGACTCGACATTTCGAATCGAATAGGAACCCTTGTGACTGCCACCGCCGATGGGATTATTTCGGATATCGGAAATGACTGGGCTCATGGAAAGATAATAGTGATCTCTCATGGATTTGGGATGATCACTCGTTACAGTCATCTTAATAAAGTTTTGGTTCGGGTGGGTCAAAAAGTCAAACGAGGCGATAAAATTGCTGAAGTGGGAATGACCGGAAAAACAACAGGACCCCACCTTCATTATGAGGTCAGGCTGAATGGCATTCCCATCAACCCGATGAGATATATCATAAACTGATAAGACTGTTTAATCTGATAGAAAAGGCCCGATGGAGTGGTTCCTCATCGGGCCTTTTTGTTTTAGATATTGAAACCCTATGCTATCCGTTATATAATTTTTAGTCATTACAGAATTACCCAGAGGAGAAAACCATTTTATGATTGGGTCACTGATCAAGAAGATCGTGGGGAGTAAGAACGAGAGGGAATTAAAAAGGATTCAGCCCCTCGTCGAGAAAATCAACCAATTTGAGCCAAACATCCTTTCCCTGAGTGACGATCAACTCCGGAATAAAACCATTGAATTTAAAGAAAGGATGGACCGAGGGGAATTATTAGAAGAGGTCCTCCCCGAGGCGTTCGCCGTCGTCCGCGAGACAGCGAAACGTATCCTTGGGGAAAGACATTATGATGTCCAGTTGATAGGAGGAATTGTCCTCCATGAAGGTAAGATCGCTGAGATGGCGACCGGTGAAGGGAAGACCTTGGTTGCCACCTTGCCCGCCTACTTGAACGCTCTCCAAGGGAAAGGTGTCCATATTGTGACAGTGAATGACTATCTGGCGAAGAGGGATAGTGAATGGATGGGAGTGATCCATCGGTTCTTGGGTCTTTCCGTGGGCGTCATCCTCCACGAGCTAAACGACCAGGAAAGAAAGAAAGCCTATACCTGTGATATCACTTACGGGACCAATAATGAATTTGGGTTCGACTACCTCCGGGACAATATGAAATTTACCATTGAAGATTATGTCCAGCGGGAGCTGAACTATGCCATCGTCGATGAGGTGGATAGTATCCTGGTTGATGAAGCCAGAACCCCACTCATCATCTCCGGTCCTGCAGAAGAATCGACTGATAAATATTACAAAATTAACCGCATCATCCCCGCTCTGAGGCAAGGGAATGATTATCAACTGGAAGAGAAAAGTCATACGGCCTTTTTGACGGAAGAGGGAGTAGCCCATGTAGAGAAATTGATTCATGTCGAAAACCTCTACGAACCCAGAAACATTGAGATCCTTCATCATGTGAATCAGGCTTTGAGAGCCCATACGCTTTTCAAAAGAGATGTGGACTATATGGTCAAAGATGGGCAGGTCATCATTGTCGATGAATTTACGGGAAGGCTGATGCCGGGGAGGAGATGGAGCGATGGACTCCATCAGGCGGTGGAGGCCAAGGAGAATGTAAAGATTGAAAACGAAAATCAAACTCTGGCCACGGTCACCTTTCAAAATTATTTTCGAATGTATAAAAAATTAGCTGGGATGACGGGTACGGCGGACACGGAAGCTACGGAATTCCGGAAAACTTATACTCTGGATGTGATGGTCATTCCTACCAATATGCCCCTGATGCGAACCAATTACGCCGATGTCATTTATAAAACCGAAGAGGAAAAGTTTCGTGCCGTCGTCCGCGAGATCAAGGAACTCTATCAATCAGGGCGTCCGGTTCTGGTGGGGACGATCTCTATTGAGAAGTCCGAACGATTGAGTCAACTCCTAAAGAAACAGGGGGTCTCGCACGACGTCCTCAATGCCAAACATCATGAAAGGGAAGCTGAGATTATTGCTCAGGCCGGAAGAGTGGGAGCAGTGACCATCTCTACGAACATGGCTGGAAGAGGGACAGACATCCTTTTGGGTGGAAATCCGAAATTCTTGACCAAGAAACTGGTGGGAGGGGAACCTACCGAAGAGGCCATGCAGAAGGCCCATGAAAAGGCTCTTGGGATTGTGCAGAAAGAGAAGGAAAAGGTCATCCAGTTGGGGGGGCTCCATGTTTTGGGAACCGAAAGACATGAAGCCCGGCGAATCGACAATCAATTAAGAGGAAGATCTGGTCGACAGGGCGATCCCGGTTCTTCTCGGTTCTATCTTTCCCTGGAGGATGACCTCTTGAGGATTTTTGGCTCCGAGAGGATTTCTAACATTATGAGTCGATTGGGGATTGAAGAAGATCAGCCTATCGAACATGGTCTCGTTACGAAAGCGATTGAGAACGCTCAGAAGAAAGTAGAGGCCCATAACTTCGAAATCCGGAAGCATCTGTTGGAATATGATAATGTGATGAATAAACAGAGAGAAGTGATCTATTCCCAACGGCGAGAGGTTCTGGGGAGTGAAGACCTGAAAGACTCTGTGATCGAGATGATCGAGGAGCAGAGCGAAGGGCTTGTTGATTTCTATACGGGTGAAAAGGAACATCCAGAGGATTGGGATTTAAAATCACTTTCGGATGCCGTCTATCAACAATTCTCTTTCCGGTGGTCTGTCCCTTCGGTAGAAGAAAATGGGATCAAGCGAGATTTATTGAAAGAGATGATCGGTCAGGATGCGAAGGACATTTACCAGAAGAAGGAGGAGGAATTTGGAGCACCGATGCTTCGATATCTGGAGAAGGTGATCATGCTCCAATCCATTGACTATCATTGGAAGGACCATCTCCTCGGCATCGATCAATTGAAGGAAGGCATTGGATTAAGAGGCTATGGTCAGAAGGACCCCCGCATTGAATATCAAAAAGAGGCCTATCAAATGTTTATCGAGATGTTGGAGAAGATAAAGAAAGATACGATTGAAAAACTCTTCGCCATCCAGATCGCTAAGGAGCAGGAAGTAAAAGAAATGAAAGTGGAGAGGAAACAAACCTTTGTGATGAGTCGAGGGGAGTCGGTTCAAGGTGGAGGTGGAAAAACAGAAGACGGCAAGGGCGTCACCGTTCGACGGGATGGGATGAAGGTGGGTCGTAATGACCCTTGTCCCTGTGGGAGTGGAAAGAAGTATAAACGGTGCTGCCTGCCCAAAGAGGAAAGGGCCAGGGCGTAACCCAAGAGCTGCCAAGGGTGCCTTAAAGTTTTACAATGCGACTTTATCTTACGGGTCATAAGGGTTGGTTTTGTTAGGGGTCCTTGGAATAGTTTTAGGAATCCGAGGAGTAATATTTTAAGGTTTCGCTGTAAAACTTTTCAGCACACTTGGCAGTTCTTAGTTTTTTTTAAAGGGGCGTGAAAAAGAATGAAGCAACTTAATTTTAAGGTTTCGGGTTTTCTTTTCTCAGGAATATCAGCAGGAATTAAGAAAGATGGGAGAAAGGATTTAGGTTTGATCTACTCAGAAGTCCCTGCCCAGGTGGCCGGGCTTTTCACCACCAATGCCGTGAAAGCAGCGCCCGTGCAGCTGGATATGGAGCGAATCAAAAAAGGGTTGTGCCAGGCGATACTTGTGAACAGCGGGAATGCCAATGCCTGTACAGGGAGTCAAGGATTGAGAGATGCCAAACGGGTTTCTTCGTGGGTCGGGAAACAGTTGGGAATCGATGAAAAGTTGGTCTTTCCGTCTTCGACAGGCGTGATCGGAAACCCCCTGCCGATAAAGAAAATGGAGGGAGTCATTCCTGAATTAATTCATAATCTTTCTCCAGAAGGTTGGATGAGCACGGTGGAAGCGATGATGACCACCGATACCTTTCCAAAGATGGAAGTGGCAACCTGTCGTATTAAAGGGAAGCCAGTGAAGTTATGTGGGATGGTCAAGGGTGCAGGAATGATTCGTCCCCATCTGGCCACCATGCTTTCCTTCCTCGTCACCGATGCTCACATTAAAGCCCCTCTTCTTCAAAAGATGTTGGAGAGAGCTGTTGAGACATCCTATAACCGAGTCACGATTGATGGAGAGACCAGCACCAATGATACGGTTTTGCTTTTAGCCAATGGAAAAGCGGGCCATCCCACTTTGAATCGTATGGATCAGGATGGCGAAGTGTTTCAAACCATGCTTTCAAAAGTTTGCAAGGGTCTGGCTGAAAGTTTGGTGAAAGATGGAGAGGGTGCAACCAAATTCATCGAAATCCTGATCCAGGGAGCAAGAAATAGGGAAGATGCCAAACGAGCCGCTTATGCGATTGCCCATTCACCATTGGTGAAAACCGCTTTCTTCGGAGAAGATGCGAATTGGGGGAGAATTCTATGTGCCTTAGGTCATTCCGGTGCACAAGTTAATCCAAATCGAATTGATGTCTTCTTTGATCAGGTCTCCATCGTGAAAAACGGTATGGGAGTAGGTTCTCTATTGGAAAAAAAAGCAGGTCAGATGATCAAAAAGAAATCTTTCAAAGTGACCGTTGACCTCCATCAAGGGAAGAGCCAATTTTCAGTTCTCACCACTGATCTTTCCTTAGATTATGTCAAGATCAATGCCTCTTACCGGTCTTAAAAAATAGATGGGGGGAATAAGGCGCTGGGGAGATGAGGAAAAGTCAGTTACCCAATAACTTTTTATTTGCCGAGAGTGGCTTTCTGGCGGAGGGGTTTCAATAGAAAGTCGAGGGCATCGAGAATGTTCATAAAGACCACATCCGCCTTGTCCATCGTTTCTGAAGAGGTTCCTTCTTTCCCTATGACACAGAGGCTAAAGCCAGCCTCCTCCATCATTGGAGCGTCATCGACTCCATTTCCGATGGCCACCGTCCTGGAGACCCCCAGTTGGCGCAACAGATCGAGTTTTTGTTGCGAAGATTTTCCCTCATCTAAATAGACAATCTCTGCTTTGACTTTTTTCAGAACCTCTTCCACACCTTCCTTTTCTCCTTTGGTCAGAATGTAGATTTTGGTACGTTTGGAGAGAAGGTTGATCTTATCCTTTGCCTTCGGGTGAACTCGTCGATCGGAGGCCAGGGTTCCCTCAAAATCTAAAAGAATGAAATCGATTTCCGAAGGTTCTTGACCAGGCCTCAGAATCGTAATCATCATTATTCTCCCTTGGCAAAGCGTTGCCGCATGACTTCGTAAAGGATCATCCCGCCGGACACCGCTGCATTAAAGGAGGAGACAGGTCCTATCATCGGAATTGAAAAGAGTCTATCACACTTTTTCTTTACCAGGGGTCTGATCCCTTTTCCTTCTGCACCGATGACGATGGCCAAATCTGTGTTGAGATCGAGTTGGTAAATTA
Source organism: uncultured delta proteobacterium (assembly GCA_963818595.1). GTDB lineage: Bacteria > Desulfobacterota > BSN033 > BSN033 > UBA1163 > UBA1163. Next base: position 214,702 of record CAWFSX010000053.1, on the reverse strand, counting down.
AATCTCTGGCTTCCCCAGAGGCTCCATAGACCCAGATCCCTTCTTTCTTTAAGGCATCGATCGTGGTGGCAATGTTCACCACTCTGGCAATCGGAAGATGAACAGAAGCTCCTGCGGAGGCTTTGATCACCACCGGGGTGATTCCGACAGCTCGGTCTTTTGGAATGAGGATCCCATGGACTCCACATCCCAGAGCCGTTCGGATGAGGGATCCAAAATTTTGTGGATCCTGGATCCCATCGAGAATGAGGAAAAAGGCTTTCGTCCCTTTCTTTTTCCAATGGGAGAGAACGCCTCCGACATCCGCATAGGAAGTCTCTTTGATGAGACCCACGACATTCTGATGAACACCCCCCTTTGTCATTCGTTCGAGGAATTCCTTGGTGGTCAACGTCACAGGGATTTTTCTTTTATTGGCCAGATCAAGGATCAATTGAAGAGGGGGATGGGGCGTTTGGGTGCTGATCAAAATCTTTTGAATTTGGAGGTGAGATGATTTTAATGCTTCTTCGACAGGATGAATTCCGTAAATGATTGGGGACATTTCCCCTCATATCGATGTCTTCTCCCCATTGTGGAGAGGAATGGGGATGAGCGGATTTCACTAGAAATATCCTCGATAATTTTCTGAATGGCCTCGAGGGGATCTTTCGCCTCTTTGATGGGACGACCGATCACAAGATAATTCGCTCCTGCAGAGATAGCCTCTTTCGGTGTGAGGGTTCTCTTCTGGTCATCTTTTTTATCAGAAGGAGCACGGATACCTGGAGTGACGATAAGAAATTTTTCCCCACATCGCTCCCGAATGATCCCGATTTCTTGAGGGGAAGCGATGACCCCATCCACTCCTGCCTTCGAAGCCACAAGGGCGAGTCGGCCCACCTCTTCTAATATGGGGCCCTGAACTCCCACTTCTTTCAGAGTACCTTCGTCCATGCTGGTGAGGATGGTCACAGCCAGGATGAGAGGTTTTGAAATGCCAAGACTTTTGGATATAGCCCTGGAAGCCTCCACGGTCTTTTTCATCATTTCAAAACCTCCCAGGGCGTGGAGGTTAAACATGGTCACATTCAGTTTTGTGGCTTCCTCTCCGGCCTTGGCCACGGTATTGGGAATATCATGGTATTTGAGGTCGAGAAAGACCTTTTGACCCTTCTGACGGATCATATCAACAACCTTTGGCCCAGCATGAGTGAAAAGTTGTTTTCCTACCTTGAATATTCCCACACGATCCTTCAAGAGGTTCACCCACTTTTGGGCCTCCGAGAAGTGATCAACATCGAGGGCAAAAATAATTTTGTCTTTGGAATCGCCCGCCATTGGTAGATATTCCTCAACTTTTGGACTCTATCATATAAATGTTCTGAAGGTGCTGTCAATGAATAATTTATGTTATAAAGGGGGAATGGGGATGGTAGAAAAGAACCAAACGAAAGAGGAAAACCGGAAGATCCGTTATTTGCGATTTTTAGTCGATCTCTCGATCCTTTCAATCCAACAAGATGATCTTTTACTCGAAGAGGCACTTGAGCGGGTGGAGGATGTGAAAAGGGTAGCTTGCAGCCTCTTCCCCGGAAAAGAAGAAGTATTCGAATTGATTTATCGACCAAGGTTTAATCGGGTGATTGAAGAAAGATTCGGGTTACAGTTAGAAAGAGAAGGAGCTTGAGAGGGTGGGGAATTAGGATTCTTCGATGACGATGATCCTGTCGTCCGCATGGGTCAGCCTTTCCACGCCACTGTTCAGTGACCACGTAGTCGTCTTCAAGAGCAACGACCCCGACATCTGGGAAGATAAACTTCGGTTCAAAAGCAAAGACCATCCCGATTTCTAAGGGTTGAGAGAATCCCTTGGCGAGAAGAGGGAATTCATCGATCTCCAGACCAATTCCATGCCCTACGAACGATGCCTGGTTCTTTTTGGTTCCGATGAAGTGGTCTTCCAAACCTCTTTTCTTAACCACTTGAGAAGAGAGATGGTAAAGGTGAGAACAAGGAACTCCTGGCTTCGCGATTTTTTCCATTTCATCCCGAATCTCTAAGGTGACCTGATAAGCTTCTCTAAGCTTTTTGGCGAAGTGTTCCAATCACGTAGGTCCTTGCCCCATCCGTGATATAACCGTTATAAGCGATACTGAAATCGATTTGGATGGGGACATTCTCTTTCAATCCGATTAAAGCTGGAACCTTGGGGAAAAGCAGGGGAGATCCCTGGTCCGATGACCGATACATCTAAGTGAGTGAGAACACTGCCTGAATTCCCTGAAAGCACACAGGCATTGACCATATCCTGATTCCACGCCCTCATTCGGGTAAGTCCTTGATGTCCACGACACCTCCCCAGCTCAATCAAACGAGACTCGGCTTCAATCTCCGTCATCCCTGGTCTCAGAATTTCTTTGGCAAACTCAAATACTTCATCAAGAATTTTTGCGGATTGCCTCAGTTGGCCAATTTCGTAAGAGGATTTAATCATCCTGACCTGTTTGATGGCTTTCGAGATATCTACAAACTCCGATTGAGGAAACATCTTTTCCAGTTGTCTGAATTGGTTCACCGGCAGGACATCGCACTCCAGGCCGATTCGTTTTAATCCTCCTTGTCTTTTAAGAATAGGGGAGATGGCTTTCGGACGCTCGATGGGGATGATGTTTTTTAAGGGGAGATTCCTCCCTGGCTCGCTCAAAATCTTTTTGAACCATGAGAAGAGGTTCCCCTTCGTGTAGGGATGAAAAGGTAAGATCGTTGGATCGTTCCTGAAAAGTAAAAGAGATCAACATTCTGGAGGATCAGACAGGAGTCGACCTTCTCTTTCTTAAGATAAACCTGTAAGATGTTCAATCCTCTTTTCAATCTCTTCCTTTGGGGTCAATTCCATTCTTAAAGCTTCCCATTTCCTGATCAATCATTTCTTTGATTTTCGATAGGGTCTCCTCTTTCTTCACTAGGAGATTTCCCCGTCCTCCTCTTTTTAATTTCCACCAACCCCTTCTTTAAATTCTTTTCTCCTAAGGTCACCCTCAATGGGATCCCGATGAGATCCGCATCTTTGAATTTTACCCCCGGGGTCTCTTCGCGATCATCGTATAGGACTTCTATCCCCTTTTCCCAAAAGGGTTTGATAGAGTTGCTCTGCCGTCTCCCTCAGGAATGTCATTTTGATATTGACGGGGAGGAGGAGAACCTGGAAAGGAGCGATGGGCATTGGGAAGATGATCCCCTTGTTGATCATAGGACTGTTCTATGGCCGCAGCAACAGTCCTTCCAACTCCGATCCCATAGGTTCCCATCACCATCAATCTTTTCTTTCCCTTGCTCATCGAGGTAGGTCGCGCCCATGGCTTTACTGTATTTCGTCCCCAGCTTAAAGATATGGCCGACCTCTATTCCTCTATCCCATCTCATTTCTCCTCCGCAGAGAGGGCAAAGGTCTCCCTGTGTGAATTTCCGGAGATCAACGAATTGGCTGATTTGAAAGTCTCGTCCCATGTTGACGTGAAGGAGATGTGCATCTTTTTCATTGGCACCCGTGACGAAGTTGGTCATACTCTGAATATCGAGATCGGCCAGTACGGGGATGGAGAGGCCCAAGGGCCCAGCAAAACCCTTCGGGGCATGGGTGATCTCTTCCACAGTCTCCTCACTTGCCAGTTGAAGGTTTTCTGTGTCCGAGAGTCGCTTTCAACTTCTTTTCGTTGATTTCATGGTCGCCTCGGACCAGTGCAGCGATCGGACCTTTGTCCGTTTCAAAAATGAGGGTTTTGACTAAATCCTTTGATGAAACATTGAGGAACTGAGTCACCTCTTCCACCGTGCGTTGATTCGGGGTCAGGACTTTTTGCAGAGGTTTGAAAAGGTTTGGATCATTGGATCCAGCTCGTCCTTTCCAATCTTTTGAATTCTGCCTTTTCTATATTCGCTGCATATGCGCAATGAGTACAACTGACAATTGTTTCCTCTCCCGTTTCTGCAAGAACCATAAATTCGTGAGAGAAGTGGCCTCCGATCAAACCTGATTCAGCCTCGACCACTTTGAATTTCAATCCACATCGAGCAAACACTCGAGAGTAGGCCTCATACATTTTTTGATAGCTCTCATCGGCTTTTTTTTCATCGACATCAAAACTATATCCATCTTTCATGATAAATTCTCTTGCCCGCATCACTCCAAATCGGGGCCGGATCTCATCTCTGAATTTGGTCTGGATCTGGAAGAGATTGATCGGCATCTGCCGGTAAGATCGAATCTCTCTCCGAGCAATGTCCGTAATCACCTCTTCCTGGGTAGGCCCCATACAGTAGTCTCGATTATGGCGATCCTTGAATCTCAGTAACTCCTTTCCGTATTCCTCCCACCGATGGGTCTCTTGCCAAAGTTCTGCAGGTAATACAATCGGAAGCAGGACTTCAATGGCACCAGCCCGGTTCATTTCCTCTCGTATGATCGTCTCCACCTTTCGAATAGATCGAAGGCCCAAGGGGAGGTAAGAATAGACACCGGAGGTCAGTTTTCGGATCATCCCAGCTCGAAGCATCAGCTGATGGCTGGGGACTTCTGCCTCTGAAGGGACCTCTTTTAAGGTCGGCAGCAGATATTGTGAATATCGCATTCCCATTCCTCCTGATGTATTCCCGTGCTCCGTGTCACGTAGAGTCAGTGTTCCCTGAACTCCAATGTTGTTTAAAATCGTTGACATCTGCATCCTTCGATTTTTAGTAATCAAATATTAAAGTATGGAAATTTTGACAACTTTCCTTAATAGTTTTGCCTCTCAGCGGACGGTAATGAGGTGAGAGGTTAAAGACACGGACACCGTCACGTTATTTTAACTCATGAAACGAATTGCTCCTACCAAGGTTTGACCCTTTTTTTCTTAATCGGTCTTTTCCTTCTGGTTTTCTGTCTTCCAGGGACAGATCCCGCTCTGGCGTTCTTTACTCCTTTTTTACCTCATCCTACTGGGTCTTCTCTTCGTTTTGAAATTATCCTCTGATCGAAGAAGGATGGGGAGAGGCGGGAGGGGTCTTATATCATTTTTCTCCCATCCTCTTTATCATTTCCATCTACGAATCCCTCGGTAATTTGATCCAGTATCTCCAATCCGGATATCGATTCCTGATCTAATCCAGATCGATTTCTTCCTTTTCGGCGTCCACCCCACTGTCTGGATGGAGCAATGGATCGTTCCCTGGTTCACGGATATCATGTCCCTGGCTTACCTCAGTTATTATTTCCTTCCGGTTATTTCATCGCTGTCACCCTTTATCTGAAAGGTCGAAGAGAGGAATTTCATCAATCCATCTTTGTCTTGACCTTTGGATATTACATTTCATTTATCGGCTACATCCTCTTCCCTGCCGTCGGACCTCGATTATACCATCGCCCATCTCCACTCCATTCCCTTGGAGGGAAGTTTCATCACCGATCTTGTCAGAGATACTCTTGAATGCCATAGAACATAACAAACGAGATTGCATGCCCAGCGGCCATACCCAAATGGTCCTCATGGTCTTATTCCTGGCCCGTCGCTATGAGAAAGTTCTCTTTTATGTCTTCCTCCCTATTATCTGTGGCCTCATCCTCTCCACCGTCTACCTGAGATACCATTATGTCATCGATCTTATTGGTCGGTGTGGCATTGGCCATAGGGTGTACGATTGCCGGTCCTTTACTATACCGATGGTGGAATCTTCGAATAAAAGATTGAGGGATTAAGGGTAATTTTTAAAGATCCATTTCATAAATCCGATAGGTTTTATAACGTTTTCCACCCATCGCCTCAATCCCGTGTTGCATCAGGACATTTTCTTCGAGAATCCATGAACATTCTGCTCGGTGATAACCCTTTTTAGTTCCCTTTCTTAAACGTTTCGATATAGAGGAGTCCCTCCACTCCTTTCTTCTGAAAGTCATGTCTGACTCCTAGAAGCATCACTCGAATCTTATTAATTTTTTTTGAATAGTAAAAGAACTTGAGCAGACCTAAAAGCCCGAGCTTTCCATTCAGATGTTTGAGAACCACATTATAATCAGGAAGGGAAACTGAAAAACCGATAGGTTCTTCTCCCCAGTAGGCAAAGAGGATCAAATCAGAAACGACAAGGGATTTCAGCTCTTTTGCCAAGAGGTTGATCTCTTCATCTGTCAGTGGAACGAAACCCCAATTTTTACTCCAGGCCTGGTTGTAGATGTCCTTGATAATCTTTGAGTTCCTCGTCAAGACGACGGAGATCAATGGGCCGGACATGAAGTTGAGGTTCCCTTTTCCTCAGCCTCTGGGTGATCCGGTCCAGACGGTCCAAAAGGAAAGAAGATTCCTCCAGAAGGTAAGCATAAAGATCCATCTTCTTCCTCAGTCCATACCCTTCCAACAAAGAAGGATAATAACGAGGATTATAAGGCATCATCAGGCAAGGGGGAGAATCGAACCCTTCAATGAGCAGACCGCATTCATCATTGGTGGAAGGATTCATCGGTCCTGCCATCTTTTTCATTCCATGCTCTTTAAGCCAGTCTGCAATTTTTTTAAGGAGAGTTTCTGCCACTTCTGCCTCGGGAATAGATTCAAAGAATCCGAAGAAACCCACTTTCTCTTGGTGAAATTTAATATAGTGGTGATCGATGATCCCTGAAATTCTTCCAACGATCTTTCCTTCCCGACGGGCGAGAAAGAGGATCATCTCTGCATGGGAGCGAAAAGGATGCTTTGGACTAAATTTCAGAAGCAGGTCTTTGATGAGGGGGGGAACCCAGTACCGATTCCCCTGATAGATCTCCCAGGGAAATCGGATGAAGGTCATGAGGTCTTTTTGATTTTTTACTTCCTCAACCTTGAGGTCCTGTCTTGTCATCCCATTGGTTTCCGTCAAATCAGCCCCAGTTGTTTTCCTACCTTCTCGAAGGCGGCCAGGACCTTATCCAACTGCTCTTCGGTATGGGTCGCCATATAACTTGTCCTGAGCAGTTCTCTCCCTGGAGGCACAGCCGGGCTGACGACAGGATTGACAAAGACGCCATGTTCGAAGAGGAGCTTACACATTTCATAAACTTTTATGCTGTCTTTGATGATGATGGGGACAATCGGGGTTTCACTGGTGCCGGTATCATACCCCAGCTCTTTATAACCTTCGAGCATTTTATGGGTGTTCTTCCAGAGCTGTGTTCTTAATTGGGGCTGCTCTTCAATGATGTCCAAAGCGGTACTGACCGAGGCGACCAAAGAAGGTGGGAGGCTAGCGCTAAAGATCATCGAACGCCCGACGTGTTTGATAAAATCGATCACTTCTCTTGAACCTGCCACAAACCCTCCGATGGCGGCAAGGGATTTGCTATACGTCCCCATGATGAGGTCCACCTGATCTTCCAGACCGAAGTGTTCCGCCGTGCCCCTTCCTCCTCCTCCCAAAACTCCTATCCCATGGGCGTCATCCACCATCACCCTCGCCCCATAGGTTTTGGCTAATTTGATAATGGAGGGAAGATCAGCGATATCTCCTTCCATACTAAAAACGCCATCGACGATGATCAATTTCCCCTTGTCTTTTGTCGCTTCAAGGATCCTTTCCAGATCCCCCATATCATTGTGACGGTATTTTTTCACCTGTCCAAAAGAGAGACGGCAACCATCAATAATGCTTGCGTGATCATATTTATCGATAACGGCCACGTCATTCCGGCCAAGAAGGGCAGAGATGGTTCCCAGATTGGTCTGGTAACCCGTGGCAAAGACGAGGGCGGCTTCCTTTCGAAAGAACCGGGCTAACTTCAATTCTAATTCTTCATGGATTTCGAGAGTCCCGTTGAGGAATCGTGACCCGGCACAGCCGCTTCCAAATTTTTCGATGGCTTTGATGGCGGCTTCCTTCACCCGAGGATGAATCGTGAGACCGAGATAGTTATTAGAGCCGATCATGATCACCCGTTTCCCATTGACCACGACTTCAGAGTCTTGGGGTGATTCGAGCTTTCTGAAGAAGAAATAATAACCCCTTGCTCTCAACCCTTGAGTTGTTTCATAAATTTTTAAACATTTTTCAAAAACATCCATAATTCCTCCCCACTTCCCTTACAACCAGTTTTCTTTTTTATACCATTCGAAGGTTAACTTGGCTCCTTCCAGAAGTGAGATTTTGGGTTGAAATCCTAAAGCGTCTTTTGGCTTTGGTGATATCACAGACCCAATTCTTCTGAACCATCTCTTCAACTTTTCCTCTATTCAAGAGAGGCGGTTTTCCAGAAAGTTTAGAAAAATATTCTGAAAAAGATGCCATTCCAGTGATGACCCATGCAGGAACACGAATGCAGATCGGATTGATTCCCATGGCTTGAGCCATGATATCACCCACCTCTTCCAATCGATAATCTTGTCCATCAGAGAGAAAAAATATTTCACCGCTGGGTTCCTGTGACTGAGCGGCCAACAGGACTGCCTGGACAATGTCATCCACGTAACATAAACTGATATGCTGGCCTTCTCCGGAGAGGCAGGGTTTAATTCGTTTAGAGAGGAGTTTGAAAAAGGAATAGATGTCCCTTTCCCTTGGTCCATAAACAGCACAAGGCCGTAAAATAAGGAGGGGAAGTTCTTGGGCATGGGCAAGGGCCAATTCTTCCCCCATCCGTTTACTTTGACCATAGGGTGAGACAGGTTCACATAAATCGGACTCTTTTTTTTTATCTCCATCCCGACACGGACCTGCGGCGGCTTGACTCGAGAGATAGATAAATTTTTGGATACGAGGGTTATTGTCAAGACAAGCCTGAATCAAATTCTTTGTCCCAAAGGCATTGATTTCGAAATATGTTTTTTCCTTCACTGCCTTGGTGATGCCTGCAAGATGAAATACCTGATCGATCCCTTTTACGGCTTCTTTCAAAGAGTTTTTATCACTACAATCTCCATAGGTCCTCTCGATAGGAAGGCCTTTGAGCCACTTTAAATCGCTTGCCTTGCGGAGTAGACAACGAACTTGGTCTCCTCTCTTAAGGAGAGTCTCTACCAAATGGCTTCCAATAAACCCTGTGCCCCCAGTGACCAAAATCTTCAAACCAATCCTACCCCAATTAAATTAATGAATTCTATCTTTTTTCGCTGAATTGTCAAGGAAAATTCAATATTTTCAGTGCCTATCTTTAGGGGGTTCCAATGAATCGAACATCTGTGATGCGATGGAACAATGACCCATTTGACTCTGATCCACCATAACTTAAATCAGAGACAGCTACCCTTCCAATCTTTTCTAATAGAAGGCCAGATCTTCCTGATTTTTGGATTCCCCAGATACTATGGATAACATAATATCGCCCCTTATCCTTCCCCAGATAGAGCATAATGTGGCCTGGTGATTGGAGAGTGGTGGCCAGAGGGATGGCTTGATCTAAAACCTTTTGCTTCTCTTTAAGGGTCTTTCCATCTACTTGACCAAGATCCATTCCAACCATGGCTTGGTCTTTTGAGTTTCGGGGCATCAGAATACCGAACGTCTTGAAGAGGTCCATGATGAATCGAGAACAGTCCCTGCCACCGGCTCTATCTCCCCAGCCGTAAGGGTGGTTTAGCATTTTAAAGGCCTGACGTGCAATATTTTCTTGAGTATAAGGGAGAACACCTCGATGAACATCCTCGTTTGAGCGGATGTATCCCTTCCGTAGGGTTAAATAGCCGTCATCCTCTCTGGAGGGGATAGAGATGAGATAGCACGGGTTAGTCTTTGGAGTATTATCGGGAATGCTGAGCAGGGGAAAGGAATCCCCCATCTGGGCCACAAAGGCCGATTGTCGAAAAGATGGGTCATCGAAGATGTTTATAAAATTTCCTGTCACCGTCAGTCGTTCTTTTGCTGCTTCATAATCCATGACTTCCTTTTTCTCTCTGGCAACGGCCAAATCCCGTAAAGGGACCCATCCACGAATAAAGCAGGTTTGAACATAAGCCCAGCCTTTGTCTTTGCTGAAGTGGTAGATTCCTATCGGAGACCCTGGAGAGATAGAGGAATGTTGAAAACGATCGAACTCGTAACGGTGTGGGGAACTCATTGAAGGTTCATCGGTGGGAAAGACACGAATATCTGTCCGTTTGACAATAAGAGCGTAAAGCATTCGACTGCTTTTTTGAATGGAATCTTGGTTTAATTTGTTTTTTAATTCATTCCAAAAAGATTCACCGAGGGGGATCCCATTCTTACCATAGCAGGGCTCTTGAGTTTTTCCAAAATTTCCCCAATCTTCCTTTAAGAGATGAAGAATCTCCTCTCTTGTCCAATCTTCCTTTAGGTCTTTTATTCTAAAAAGATGAAGGACTTGTCTCCTCAGGTTCTCTCCATTCATCTTTTCGATCGCTTCGGCTGTGAACAAGATATGGCCTGGATTCTTGATCTTTTTAGTCCAATATCCAGGTCTCTCCATCTCCTGTGTAACATTGGAAAGTCGAGGTGAAGCGGTAACAATCCTGGAAGCATTTCCGAGGGTGATGAAGAAAGAAAGGATGGTAATGATAGTCAATAGAAGAGAAATGGGTCGCCTTTGAAGAATCATAAAGACCTATAAGTTTTGAATTTTCTTGAAATTATGGGTCAGTTCATCTGTTCATTCACGAATAACTGAGTTTGGTTGACCTGTCAAGAATTTTTCTGGAATTTCTGGAATTTTTCTGTTAGCAACTTTTTAAAAGTGCACACTTTTCAATTTAAAAGTGCACACCTTCGAGATCAGAACTTTTGACTTTTTGGGTATCGATCAACTTTCCCTTCACACCAGAATCGGATCTCATAGAGTTGATCGTTGATGGGGTAAATGCGCAGATTCACCTGTTGATAGGGATCAGCGTGGACTTTGAATTGTAGATGGTTGATCGAGATCCTTCTGTAAGAATCTACGGTTCTGTTCATTCTGAGGCAGAAGATATCTTTTACGGATTGGAAAGGGGGGATGATTTTGAATTCTCGAAAGAGAGATTGTCTCTCCTTTAGAGCTCTTTGAAAGCGAATATACGGGATCTCCTGAGTAGTCGAATGAACCTGGTGGTGGTTATATCGGTGGATTTCCTGTCCCAGGATCTGCTGGGCTGGCTTGATATCGGCGACATCTTCCCTGACACAGGTTCGAATCAAATGGTCTTGGAGCCAGCCGTAAGGTCGTTCTATCTTTCCTTTGGCTTGGGGAGAGAGGGCATAGGTGACCTTCACATTGCAATCATCCAGGACCTGTTTCCATTGAGGGGTGGCCTCATCGGTCAGCAGGTGGTGTTTTCTCCAGAGAGAGTCCCTTCCCTGGACAAATCGAAAGATGGAGTGAGAGTCCACATAGTATGCGTAAGGGAGTCCGTAGCGGAGGATAACGGTTTGAAGAGCTAAGATATGGGTCCAACTGGTCTCTTTTCTGACCAGAGCGGCATAGAGGATGAAACGGCTATAATCATCCAGAGAAGTGATCAGATACCATTTCTCTTGAGCCGCGGGGGCCCAGAGATGAAATGAGGAGTCATGCTGAATCAGTTCTCCGACATAACGGGTCAAGACCTCTCGGTCATGGCTGGTCCTTTTGGGTTTCTTGAGATAGAACCCATGCTTTTTGGCACGATGAATAATCGTGTTTAAGGAGACCTTCTGACGATAGGTGGTCTGCAAGCGGTTTTTGATATAGCTGTAATTATAAGACTTCAGAGGGATGTCTTTGTCTTCAATGGTTTTCTTTTCGATGGCTAATTCTCTGAGGATATTTTTTTCAATCTTAGGAGAAAGGCTTCGAGAAGGCGTCGTTCTCTGGTATTGGATCGTGAAACGCTGAGGAGTTTCTCTATACTGCTTCAGGAGCATAAAAAATCGTCTTTTCTTGATTCCCAGGATCCCCTGGAGATATTCTCGTTGCACTTCGTTCTTTAAATAACGTTCGAAAAGCTCTTTGACCTGATCTGAAGTAAACCGTTTGTGTACTTGGGACATAATCGTAGACCTCCTTTGGAGTTTTCAGATTATGTCCCTTAAACCAAAAGGATATGAAAGAGAGTTATCCACCCGCGAGACGTGACTACGAGAGCTCCGAGATTTTGCCCTTCGGGCCGCCCCGCTCCACCCAAGAGGGCGCTGGGCTAAAATCTCTCCGCTCTCTACCCCTCTATGGATAACTCAAACAATCACGAAATCGAGGTGTGCACTTTTAAAATGAAAATCTATTAAAAACGGTGCACTTTTAATTTGCAAATGACAATTTCTGGAATTTTTCTTGACAAAATAAAAAATATATATTAAATTGAGATATTATCGGTTGGTTTGAGACCAAATCGAGTTACCGAAAGTTGGTAGCTCTTTTTTTTATGCCTGTTCGTAAAACAAGCAAATCTCAATTATTTCAGTTAGTTTTGGAAAATAAATTCAATAAGAAGGGAGGTTGATTGCCATGGTTTGTCAAACTGTCAAGGTGGGAACAGAGTGCATCTTCATGAAGAAGGCGGGTTGTTCCTACAACGGGGGAAGATGCTATCCCATCGTCGAGTCCTGCAAAGGGTGTGACCGAGTGGTAACTTATGAAGCAGGTTCCTATTGCAAGACCTATTGCGAACCCCCCATTAAGTGGGCAAAAGGAGCTTGCAATTTTGCGACTCATGTGAAGAAGGAAGTCAAAGAAGACAGCTTCAAATTAAACCCTTTGAAGGCTTCGAAACGAAATGTGGCCCAAAAGGCTTAATGAAAAGCCTTTTTCTTTGATAATCATGTTGTGGCGAGCCCTTCTCTGATTTAATTTTTATCATTTGGTTAGATGGGAGAAGGGCTTTATTTTTTTTGAAGTCCCCCAACAGATGAAACTGATTACCACACAGGTGATGAAAACCAAGATGTGAACGCCAAATCCTGAGGCGATCGCTTTTCCCTTATTCAGCCCGGCCATCAGAAATCCTGCTGTCCATCCTACCTCCATTGTCCCCCAATTTCCAAGGCCGCTGATCGGCAAGGCACTGGCCATCATCCCCACTGCAGAACCGAAGACCACCCTTAAGAAAGAAATATCAATTCCAAACCCTCTCAGAAAGGCATAACACATCCAGAAGACCATGACCCATGAAATGAAGCTTGTCAAGCTGACGGGGAGATAGGCCCTACGAGCCTTAATCGCATAAAAGTCCTCTGCTATCTCATTCATTTTTCTTTGAACCCATAGAAAGGATTTAATATTTTTGTGTCCTCTCCATTTAGAAACCTTTCCCAAGACACTTGAAAACCCTATTAAAAGACCACTCATGTGGGAAAAAGCAAAGAAGATGAAAACGAGCAAGAGAGCGGTCAGCAAAATGATCAGGAATGGATTGATTTTGAAAAGATTTTGAAACCCGATTGAAGCAAATAAAAAAGTCGTCAGAATGATGAAAAAGTCATAAACTCTTGAGGCAATTAAAGAGGCCAGTCCCTCGGTGATACTTATCCCGCTGATTTTGTTTAAAAAATAAGGGAAGATGAATTCCCCCAATTTTGAAGGAAGGACCATGATTGATAAATTATGGAATACAGTGACCCTGAAAAGTTCTAACAGAGGAATGTCTTTGGAATGGATCAACCACTTGAATCGAAGGGCTCTGAATAGAAGCGCAAGGATGTAACCTGTTATCCCCAACGCTGCCCAAATGGGATCGGCCGATTTTAAAAGAGTAACGAGGTCTTTGAGAGAAATCTGTGAAAGAAGAACGAAAAGGATGATGGCTGTAATGGTGAGAGATAGAAGGATGCGTTTCAACAATAAAGCTCCAAGGTGTGAGTGACGTATTATTGGAAAAAGAATAATATAGTTTAAAAATTTGGTCAACCTGAGAATATTTACACCTTTGTCTGTCTCCTGACAACAGGGGAGGGGTTGGGGGAGGGGGGTGACCCCTTTATGTCAGATTGACGATCCTCTCAAAACATGGTAAAAAAATAAATAAGCCGGCGTAGCTCAGTGGTAGAGCAAGTGATTCGTAATCACTAGGTCGAGGGTTCAAATCCCCCCGCCGGCTCCATGAGAGGATGGAGTAAACCCCGTTAGAAGACCTTCGGCCTTCTAATGGGAATGTTCACATGAGGCATTAAACCCCGTGTTCACTCCTATAAAGAAATTACCTTCACCCCGTAAGAGACCAGAGGTCTTACGGGGTTCAACCCCACTGCAAGTCGATAAGACCCGACCACGGGCAGCGGGGTTTTCTAACGGGGTAAAGTTTTGTTAGGGTCATTACCTCCTTGTGTCCTTGAGCTCCCCTCGCATCCATTCAAATGTCTCCGCCCCTTCCTTGGATGAATAAAAGGCACCACATTTGGGACATCTGATCATCGTCCCCTTTGATGACTCCTTCGTTGTCCAAGCGCATCCAAAACAAGATAAGGATAGGAGGGTGAGTATGCAAAAGATGATCACCCATTTACGCATAAGAACGACTCCTCCTTTTCATGATGTTCATTCTTTGGTATTATGCGAGAAATTGATTGATCAATCAATAGTCTTGAAAAACTTGCCTATCCCAGGTTTTTTCAACACATTAAGGGATGAAGAAATCAGAACGACACAGGCAGACAAGTTTCCTAAGCTTTAGGACGCGGCCATGATGAAATGTTAGGGGAGTCAGGACTTCGGAACAATACGGCCTGGCCAAGCCCCAGCATTTATTTTTTTGGGGGGGGGCGAAGGGTTGACACACCCATCTTTTTTTTTTATCTTTTGTTTAGAGAAGGTGATTTTAGAGGTCTCTTAATGGATGGGAGAAGTACCATGTTAAAGAGAGTTATGATAAGAGCTGTTTTGGGATGTTGCCTGATCGGTCTTCTTTTTTGGATCCCTTCATGTGCCGTCAATCCCGTAAGCGGTAAGCAGGAACTCATGCTCCTGAGTGAAAAGGAAGAGATCCAGCTTGGCCGTGAAACAGATGTCCAGGTCATTAAACAGTATGGACTCTATGAGGATCCGAAGATGACTGCCTATCTCAATGACATCTGCCGGCGTCTCGGCAGGGTCTCTCATCGACCTCATCTAACTTACAATTTGAAAATCCTTGACGCATCGGTGGTAAATGCCTTTGCCGTGCCCGGAGGTTATGTCTATTTTACTCGTGGCATTTTAGCCACGGTGAACAGTGAAGCCGAACTGGCCAGTTTAATAGGGCATGAAATCGGTCACATCACAGCCCGCCATTCCGCAAAACAATATAGTAAAACCCAACTTGCTCAGCTGGGATTGGGGGTTGGAGCCATGTTCATTGATTCATCCATTTTAACGGGACTGGCCCAGAACTTAGTTGGGTTGCTCTTTCTTCGGTTCAGTAGAGATAATGAGAGGGAAGCGGATAGTTTGGGAATCGAGTATTCGAGTAAGTTAGGTTATGATGCCACTCAGATGGCCAGTTTTTTTGAAATGTTGGAAAAAATGGATCCAGGTTCAGATCGTAGTGGTCTACCAGGCTGGTTTTACACGCATCCGAGCCCTGAAAACCGTGTACAAGTGGTTAGGGAGAGAGCCAAAGAATGGCAGCAGAAACTTAATCAAAGGGATCTAATCATCAACCGCGATGGTTACCTTAGGCAGATCGACGGTCTCATTTTTGGAGATGATCCTCGGCATGGATACGTTGAAGAGAATGTTTTTTACCATCCCGGTCTCCTTTTTGAATTCCCCGTACCCATCAAATGGAAGCTGAATAAAAAGCCATCGGAAGTGCAGATGGTCAGTGAGGAAAAGGATGCGAATATTCTGTTTTCTGTATCACCCTTCTCTTCATCCAGAGAGGCAGCTAAGATATTTACGACTAATAGTGGGGCTCATGTGATCAGGTCCGATGCGATTCAAGTCAATGGTCTCCCTTCGCAACGAGTCATTTCAGAGATTCAAAACCAACAAAACGTGTTCAAGGTAATGTCTTCCTTCATTGAAAAGGATGGAATGGTATTTATCTTCCATGGTGTAACCTACCTTAATTCCTATCCAAAGTATGAAGCCACTTTTGACCGAACCATGCGCCAATTCAAAACCCTTTCTGATCCCAAAAGGATTCATGTAAAACCTGACCGCATTCGCGTCCACACGGCAAGAACCTCTGACACCCTTGGAAATACCCTCCGGTCCTTTGGTGTTCCAGATGAAAAACTGAAAGAGATGGTCCTGCTAAATGGGGGAGATCCTAACCAGGTGATTCCAGCCAATACCCTGATCAAGATGGTCGAAAAAGGACGGTAACGGGAAATGGAGATTGGGTGAATGAGATGATTCCAGAGAATAATCGGATGAAGATTCGTCCATTGGTTGAGAAAGATAGGGCCAGACTGCTTTCAATGCTGATCAAGACCCGTTCCTTTACCTCTCAGGAAATCGATGTTGCCATGGAATTGATCGACATCGTGCTGAAAGATTCGGTTCAAAAGGATTATAAAATTCATTGCGTGGTGGACGGTGGGGACCAATGCATCGGCTATATCTGTTATGGTCCTACTCCCATGACCCAGGGAACCTTTGATCTTTACTGGATCGCCGTTGATCCTGATTTCCAGAAACAGAGGGTGGGTTCTAACCTTTTAGATTTTTTGGGAGAGGAAGTGAAAAAGTTAAAGGGACGAATGATTCTTGCAGATACTTCTTCCATTCCTCAGTATGAAAGGACAAAAAAGTTTTATTTAAAAAATGGATATCAAGAGGTGGCGAAAATCCCTGATTATTATCACCCGGGCAATGATCGGATAACTTTTTGTAAAAAGGTGGGGGATAGGGGTTAGAGGGTGGAGGCAAAAGGTCTTAACCTCAAACCTCAAGCAAAGCCCTGAAGCCATATTTGGTTCAGGGCAAAGGGGTCCATAAACCTCAAACTTTGAATGGGGAGGAAGATGGAAAAGAGAAGAATTGGAGTTCTCACAGGCGGCGGGGATTGTGCCGGATTGAATTCAGCCATTAAATGGGTCGTCAAAACAGCGCTGGATGATCGACTCCAGAAGACGAGGAGGATTCAATATGAAGTCGTTGGAATTCGGGATGGTTGGAAAGGGCTCGTGTTACCGGAGGGTGATGAGGGTGATCCGGCTTCGAGAATCGGCACACTGACCGAGGAGATGGTGAGAACTTGGGATCGATATGGGGGGACCATGCTTGGAACCTCACGGACCAATCCCTATGATTCAAAGAACAATCGATCCAAGATAGCCCTCGAGCATATAGAACGGTATCGTTTGGATTATTTAGTGGCGATTGGAGGAGAGGATACCCTTGGAGTAGCCCACAAACTTTATCTGGATGGTGTGAAAGTGGTTGGGATTCCAAAGACCATTGATAAAGATCTTTCCGGGACAGATTATACCCTGGGATTTGAGACCGCCGTAAATGTGATCACAGAAGAGATTGATCGTCTCAGGACAACTGCAGGCTCTCATCGGAGGATCTTTGTGGTGGAGACAATGGGAAGACATGCAGGCTGGTTGGCACTGGAGGGAGGGGAATCGAGCGGTGCCTACATCATTCTGATCCCCGAATACAATTTTGAGATTGAGAGGGTCAACGAATTGCTCATGGAGGGTAGGAGAAAAGGTGCCCGGTACGAGATCATCGTTGTGGCAGAAGGAGCGAAGCCTGTTGGATATTCTGAGATTATCAGAGAAGAAGGCGTGGATAGTTTTGGTCATAAGATTTTAGGAGGAATTGGAGAATTTCTGGCGAAATGGATTTCCCAGTTGGCGAAAATCGAGACGCGAAGCATCATCCTCAGTCACCTGCAGCGTGGGGGAGTCCCAAGTGCCTACGATCGACGGATGGGAAGATATTTTGGCATTGCTGCCATCGATCTGATCGTTCAAGAAGATTTTGGGAAGATGGTGAGCTATCGGAGTGGACGAATTACGGCCGTCCCTTTAAGAGAGGCCATTGGTAAGTTGAACTTGGTGGATGTTCAAACCCAGTATGACACGGAACGTTATAATGGTCGGAGGACCATCCTGGGATGATGATGGAAAAATGGAATATTGGAATGATGGAATATTGGGAAAATTGATTCTGATCCCTCTTCTTTGAACACATTATTCCATTGTTCCAACAACCCATCATTCCGTTATTTGAGTAGCCGCTGGTGGTCTTTCTTCATGCAACGATCCATGACTACTTTTAATCCAGCCTTTTCCGCTTTTTCGCCTGCCTCTTTATGAATCACCCCTTCCTGCATCCATACCACCTTTGCTCCTCGCTGGACGGCCTCTTCCACAATAGGTGGGACATCTTCTGATCTTCGGAAGATATCCACCACATCCACTCCGATCTCCTTGGGAATTTCTGAAAGGCTATGGTAGACCTTTTCTCCCAAAATTGATTCCCCATCAGGTCGGACTGGGATGATTCGATACCCTTTCGATTTTAGATAGGATGCCACGATATAGCTGGGACGATCCTCTTTCGGAGAAATTCCTACCACAGCAACTGTCTTACAGTTAGACAATGTCTCTTTTAGTTCTTCCTCCTTCATGGTTTTCTCCTTTTAATCCTCCTAACCTCACCTTAGTAAAACTTTTTCAATATCCCTACCCGCCCCCCAACTTGGAGCAATTTGTTCACAGCTTCAGGGGGGGTAGGGGGGGTTAATATCCGGATGGGACAAGAGGATCTCCAGGAGATCTCCCGAGGACGGGTGTTCCTGAATGAGGGTTTTCTTTTTTAAGACCCTCCTCCCATGGAATCGTACTGTCAATAAATGCCTCCGTTATCGTTTCTGGGGAATCTCCATCGCTGGGGAGTCCTGTTTCGATATTTACTCTTACGAGTTTAATCCCCTTCGGGGGGTTAAGGGTTTCAACAGGAGTACTCTTCAAGGCTTGATCCATAAAAGAAATCCAAATAGGGAGCGCTGCACGAGCCCCGGTCTCATTGATCCCCAAAGAGGTCTTATCATCAAACCCCACCCAGACTCCTGTGAGGAGAGAAGGGGTGTACCCGATGAACCATGCATCAGAATAGTCGCTCGAGGTTCCAGTCTTCCCCGCAATTGGCCTTCCAAGAACTTTTGCTCTCTGCCCTGTTCCATGTTGAACAACCCCTTGGAGGAGATGGTTCATGATAAAAGCATTTTGTACCGAGATCACCTTTTCCTTTAAAAAAAGAGAAGGACTCTCAGGGGTTTCCTCTTCATCCTCTTTTTCCTCTATTTCGACGTAAGGTGTGTTTTCCTCCACGACTTCACCTTTCATGGTTACAATCTTTTTTATGAAGATGGGTTTAATTCGTTCCCCTCCATTTGCAAAGACAGCAAATCCAGAAGTGATCTCCAACATGGAAACCCCTGAGGAACCCAGGGCGACAGAGAGGTCCCTTTTAATAGGAGATTCAATTCCCAATTTTTTGATGAAGTTAAGGACGTAACCCACCCCGATGTCTTCAAGGATTTTGACGGTGACGACGTTTCGAGAATGGGCTAAGGCGTTCCGGAAAGTAATGGGTCCCTTGAACTCTTTATCATAGTTTTTGGGAGCCCAGTAAGTCCCTCCATCCGGATCAGAATACTCGACTGGAGAATCCATGAGAATCGTCGAGGGGGTGTAGCCTTTCTCCAGAGCCGCTGCATAGATGAAGGGTTTGAAGGCTGAGCCGGGTTGTCTTCGAGAGTGGGTTGCACGGTTAAATTGACTCTCGCTGAAATCTCGGCCTCCAACCATTGCCCTGACATGTCCGGTTTTTGGATCGAGGCAAATCAAAGCACTCTGAACGATCGGTTCTTGTTCCAAGGTGAGAAAAGGGGCCTGCTCTTTTTTAGGAGTTTCTTTCACTCGAACATGAACCACATCTCCAGTTTGGAGAAGATCTCCAGGGGTTTTTACTTTTTGAGGTCTGTAGTTCGGTGTCGGTTTAATCTTGAGGGCCCAAGACATTTCAGAGAAAGGAAGAATTCCTTTTCTATCCTCTACCCAAACCGTGTAAAACTTTTTTGAATCATCTTTGGAGAGGATGACTCCTTCAAAAATCTCATTTTGGGAGATAGGGGCCATCCCTTCTTTCTTTTTCTTTAAAAATTCCTTCACCTCCTTTTCAGAAAGAGTGTGGAGAGGACCTCGAAACCCTTGCCTCTTATCCAGGTTCCTGAGCCCCATCTCCACAGATTTCTGAGCTATTCTTTGAAAGGATAGGTCGAGGGTGGTGTAAATTCTCAGTCCTTCTTGGTAAAGTTTTTCTTTCCCATATTTCCTTTCCACCTGGTGCCGAATGAACTCCGTGAAGTAAGGGGCTTTGCTGAAATAGGCGCTTTCTCTCGGTTGGATTCTCAGTGAAATTCGAAGGGCTTTTTCCTTCTGGTCTTGGGAGACAAGGCCCAATTCGGTCATACGGGTGAGAACATAAGCCTGCCGGTCTTTGGCTCTCTTAAAATTGTTGACCGGAGAATAACGGCTCGGGGCCTTTACAAGACCTGCCATCATGGCCATCTCTGCTAAATTGAGCTGTTCCACTCGTTTATTGAAGTAACTCTCGGCGGCCGCTTCCACGCCATAGGCTCCATTTCCTAAATAGATATTATTAAGGTAAAGGGTGAGGATTTCCTCTTTGGTGAAATCCCGCTCTAAACCAAAGGCGTAAGCGACCTCCTTCAATTTCCGGAGCAAACTTCTCTTTGGCGTGAGGAAAAAGGTCTTGGTCACCTGCTGAGTGATCGTGCTTCCTCCCTGGACAATCCTTCCGGCGAGGAGGTTTTTAAACATCGCCCGGAGGATGCCTTTGTAATCCACTCCTTTGTGCTGGAAAAATTCCGCATCCTCTGCAGCGATGAAAGCGTTGACCAGTTGTTTGGGCATTTGTTCATAGGTGATGGGGATCCGATTGTCCATCAAAAATTTTCCAACCACCTCATCCTCTTCAGAGTAAACGATGGAATAGGCATTGAGGTCTCGTTCTTTCAGCGGTGTAAAATCAGGAAGACTCCGGGAATAATAGAAAAAAAGCAAGGCTCCGGAGAGGAGAAGTAAAAGGGCAGAGAGGATGAAGGTGTAAATGGCGTAGAATACCACCCCCCTTTTCCATCTCTTTTTGGAACGATGTGGTTTTTTCATGGGGAAAAAGCATGGACCAAAAAAGGGAAAACCCCTTGGCCCGGATCTTCCCTTTTTAGGACGGCATCATCGGATGGTTATTTTTTCTTTTTCGCTAATTGGGACTTTAAGTCTTCCACTTGTTTTTTCAAGGCCTCATTCTCAGCAGTCAGAGAAGTGATGGTCGACTCCTTCGCGGCGCCCTTCTGGATCTCTTCCTTCAATTTTTGTACTTCTATTTTGAGTTTATCGTTGTCCGATTTAAGGTTGGTGTTTTCGGTTTTCAGCTTCTCATTTTCCGCCTTGATATCCGCTCCACATCCTACCAAGACGGTGACAAACATTCCGATCAAGAACAACGACAGGATGGCAGAAATTGCCTTTTTCATCTCCTCTTCACCTCCTTTTTAAAGTTTAATCATTTCGTTCCCCTTCAAACATATTATAGATATCTATCGTAAAAAAATCAAATAATTTTTGTTTGAACTTGACAACCCTTCCCATTTATTGGGATATTTTAAAAAAATTGTTTCAACCTAAAAAACGCCTCTTTTCTCTTTTTGTTCCTTACTCTGGCGCAAAGGGAGGGAGAGATCGGAAGGGTGATCAACCTTCCGATCTCATTTTAAAAAAATGGAACAAAAACCAATCTTCTGTTGTCTATAGAATGAGGGGAAGAATAAGTTTTTTATGAAAACTTCTCCCAGGATTCAAAAAGAGGTGATCGAGAGCTGTAAGGCTGGGGATGAAAAGGCCTTTACAGAGATTGTCCTTCACTCCCAGAAAAAGGTGTTCAACATCGCTTACCGGATGTTGGGCAATTTGGAAGAGGCAAAGGATTTGGCCCAGGAGGTTTTCATCTCGGTTTTCGAGTCGATCAAGGGTCTGAAAGAGGAGATCAAATTCGATGCTTGGCTTACGCAGATCACCCTCAACCACTGTCGGAACCGTTGGAAATATTTGAAACGAAGGCGATACTTCAATTCCGATTCATTGGATGATCCGATAGAAACCGAAGAGGGAAGTATGCCAAGGGCCCTGGTGGACCCTTCAGGTAATCCTGAAACCCTCTACGAAAAGAAGAGTATCCAGCAATTCATTCAAGGGGGACTTCTGAAACTCAAAGAAGATCAGAGGGAATTGATCGTGCTGAGAGACCTTCAAGGGTTTTCTTATGAAGAGATGGGTGGATTGCTTGGCCTTCCCGAGGGAACGATAAAATCGAAACTCCACCGGGCAAGAATGGATCTGAAAGAGATCTTAGAGAAGTCTGCTCATTAAGGAGAGGAGGAGGGTCTATGGATTGTGAAAAAGTACGGGATCGGTTTTCCTCCTTCTGGGAAAAGGAGTTGATACCCTCTGAGGAGAAAACCATCAGAGAACATCTTTCTTCTTGCCAAGAGTGCCAGAAGGAACTTGAGCGCTTTGGAAAAACGATGGGATGGCTTGGTTCTGTTGGAGATGTGGAGGTTCCAGAGGGATTTCTCCCCGAACTTTACAAAAAGATAGAGGAACGCAAGAGGGCCCCTCTGGCCGAGGTGTCCAGAGGAAAATGGTTCGTCTTCCCGCTCCCCTTTAAACTTCCAGCCCAAGCGATCGCCATGGTGGCCATTGTTTTTTTAGTGCTCTATCTCACCAAGATGATGCCGATGGAAGTGTCCCACCTGAAAGAAGATAAGCAAACCTCTTCTCCTGTTTTGGTAGAGAAAAAATCTGAACAAGTTAAAGCTGAAAAGGAAATGGAGATAGAGCAAAGGGCCATGGATACTATTCCTGAAAGGCCTCGCTCGAAGGATGTTGATCTTGCCAAAGCTCCTGTTCCAGGAGAGGAGAAATTGGAAGAGGCATCTGTTCCACAAGGTGAGGCCGAAATCAAGAAGGCCGAGATACCCGTTCCAAAAAACGAGGTCATGGCGTACCAAAAAATCGATTCGAAGGAGGCGGCGAGGGCAAAAGCCCCGTCTCCAGAGCTAGGGAAAATTGAGAAAGGATGGGTTGCAAAAGAGAAGTCGGTGGTGGCTTCGAAGCCTCCTCAAGAAATCCTCTTGAGAATCTCCGATCGTGAAAAGGTGATTCCCCAACTCCAAGAGTTGGTCAAACACTTTGGAGGGGAAATGGTGACGGTAGAGGGAAATAGATTCCTTGCTTCCCTGCCCACCGACTCCTTTCCAGAGTTTGAGAAAGAATTGGCAGGGCTGAGCGCTTCCACCCAGACAGATAAGGTGATGGCTAAAAAACCCATCACATTCAGTTCGAAGGCGTCGCCAGGAGTCAAGAGAGAAGAGGTGGGTGGAAGAAGTAAAGAGCCGGCAAAACTGGCAACCGATCAGGAGGGCCGCACCATCGTTCTCATCCTCCTGATCCAAGAATAATCTTCTTTATCCCTCCCCCCATATCCCCCTTTTTGAAAACGGCGGTTGTTGGGTTTGACTTCTGAGCACAAGTTTTGTATAAATAAATTTTATTGATCATCTAATATTCTCTGCCTTCAAATTCCACCAGTGGTTGAGCAAGGGAAAACATTTCTTACATGAGGGGAGGAGGGATTTCATGATCAGGCCATTGAAATTTTTAGGAATGGGATGGATCATCCTTTTACTATTGTTAGGTTTTTACCAGAGGGGATGGACAGAGGAACAGTATACGGTCAAACCGGGCGATACCCTTTATGGTATTTCGAAATCCTATGGTATCAGCATCGAAGCGTTAAAAAAAGCCAATAGCTTAGAGAGAGATTCGCTCAAACCCAAACAGGTTCTTATGATTCCTTCTCAGAGAGGGGAAAAGAGTGAAGAAGGTACAGGGAAACCCTCGAGCCAGACCACTAAAAAACTTATCGGTGAAGAATGTTAAAAAAGTTTCTGAGGAGACGGATTCCTATATTGTCCAAAAGGGAGACAGCCTTTCCAGTATTTCAAAAAAGGGGAGTCTCTCGATTGAGGAAATTAAAAGGATGAATGGTCTCCAGACATCAACCTTAAAGATTGGTCAAGTCCTCATTCTTTCAAGAGACAAGCGCCGATGGGATGAAGAGGTTGAAGAACTTGGGGATGGGGAGGAAATCGGAGAGGCCCTGCAGAAAGAGGAAGAGAAAGGAGAGCCCGTCGCTTTCTCCATCCTCGGGAAATGGAACAATCCAGAGGAAAGAAATCTTTTTGTCAGAGTGGTGAAGACCTTTTTAGGGTGTGCCGTATAAGTTAGGAGGGTCTACATTAAAAGGGATTGATTGTTCTGCCTTTGTGAAGAAGATTTATGAAATTTTTAAGGTCGAACTTCCCAGAACGACACGAGAACAGTTCTCTGTCGGGAGAAAGGTTGAAAAGGACCAATTGGAAGAAGGGGATTTGGTCTTTTTTAAACGTCGGGGAAATAGTGCCCATGTGGGGATCTACATCGGTGACAAGCAATTTATCCATGCCTCATCTCGTAATCGAGAGGTGAAAATCGATCATTTGGATATGCCCTATTTCAACACCCGTTTTATCAGGGGAGTTCGTGTGATGGAAATGGAGAGAGAGAGTTAAGCTCATTTCAAATGCCAAAACTGAGATTTACCTGCCTGCGGTGAGGTAGGGTAAGCAGGAACTTTGTCATTTGATCATTTATCTCGATGGAGGAGCGTGAAGTATGATCATCAACATTAATGCTAAAAATCCTCAACAAAGGTTGATCCGAAAGGTTGTGGAAGTTGTGGAAGGAGGAGGGGTGATTGGATATCCTACAGATACCGTCTATGGGATAGGATGTGACCTCTTCAATCCGGAGGCCATTCGAAAAATTCATCGACTGAAAAAATTGGATGGGAAGAAACCTTTAAGTTTCATCTGTGCTGATTTGAAGGATATCAGTCGTTATGCCTTTGTCTCCAACTATGCTTATAAAATGATGAAACGCCTTCTCCCTGGTGCCTACACCTTTGTGCTGAAGGCGACGAAACTGGTTCCAAAGATCGCCATGACCAAACAGAACACGGTGGGAATAAGAATTCCCGACAACAAGATATGCCTCGCCCTCGTCAAGGAGTTAGGGCACCCGATTATCAGCACCAGCGTTTATAAACCTGATGAGGGTCTGTACAATGATCCTGCCGAGATCGAAGAGCGCTTTGGAAAACAGTTAGACCTCGTGATCGATGGAGGGGTCATCATCGCCGAGCATTCCAGCATCGTTGACCTCACCGATGATTTTCCCAAAGTGATTCGAAAAGGGAAAGGGGATGTAAACCTTTTCCAATAACGGCATTTGACATAAGAAAGGAGGAGAAGAAGGTGCGAAAAAATCTTCCGCCCACCCCTATGCTGTTCCCAACCCCGGTCGTTTTGGTGACCTCCGTAGATGAGGCAGGAAAACCCAATATCATCACCTTGGCTTGGGTGGGAGTGGTGAATTCAGAACCTCCCATGATCGGACTCTCTATTCGGCCGGAACGCTATTCTCATGATTGTGTGAAGCGATCCAAAGAGTTTGTCGTCAATCTTCCCTCAGCAGAGATGGTGAGAAAAGTGGATGCCTGTGGTGTACTTTCAGGGAAGGAGACAGATAAATTTGCTGCCATGGGGTGGAAACCGGTGCCCGCCCAAAAGGTGAAACCTCCGTTGATCGATGAATGTCCTGTTCAAATGGAATGTCAAGTAAAAGAAATGATCTCCTTAGGAAGCCACGATCTCTTTCTGGGGGAAATCGTTGCCCTCCATGTGAAAGAAGAAATTCAAAAGGAAAAAGGTCGAATCGATATTACCAAGGTCCTCCCACTGGTTTTCTGCCCGGGAGCCAATGAGTATTGGAATCTCGGGAAATGCATTGGCCATTATGGTTTTACAAAAGGCAAACCCTGAAGTGAGAGAACGATTGAGGTGGGTCAGGATTGAGGTCCTTAGGATTTGTCGGGCGATGAAAGAGATTGAAGCCATTTTCCATTGTCTACTTCAGGGTAAACCCTGAAGGCAACCCATGATTATCGACAGCCATACCCATATCTTTCCGGATGAAGTGAGAAAGGATCGAGAAGCCTTCTGTAAGAAGGATGAAGGATTTTCATTTATTTATAAAAGTTCAAAGGCGAAGATGGTCGGGGTGGAAGATGTGATGCCTCGATGGACGAATCCGGAATCGATCAGTCTGTCATTTGTGGGTTTCCTTGGGGTCGCCCTGACCTCTGTTCTCTTCATAACCAATATCTGATGGAGTCCGCATCAAGATATCCTAACCGATTGATTGTTTTTGTTTCCCTCCTTTTTTCAAATTCAGATTGGTCAGCAAAGGAATTGAACCGGGCCATAGAGGGGGGAGCGAGGGGGGTAGGGGAAATCGCTTTCTACCGTGATGAAATGACTTCTCAGGATATCCACTGCATGAAACCGATCCTCACCCAAATGGAAAAGCAGGGAATTCCCCTTCTCCTTCATACCAATGAGACGCTCGGTCATTCCTACCCAGGGAAGGGAAGGACGCCTCTTGATCGTTTTTATGAACTCATCCTCTCTTTTCCAAATCTTCCCATCATCTTGGGGCACTGGGGAGGAGGTCTTCTTTTTTACGAGTTGATGCCAGAAGTGGCGAAGAGTATGGTCAATGTCTATTACGATACTGCGGCCTCGCCTTTTCTCTATTCGAAGAAGATTTATTCAATCGCCAGTGAGATGGTGGGGGTGGAAAAGATCTTTTTTGGAACAGATTTTCCGCTGATTTCACCTCGAAGATATTTTAAGGAGTTGGAAGAATCCGGCCTCTCAAAACAGGATCAGGAGAAGATCCTCGGCCTCAACTTTTCAAAACGATTCGGATGAGATAGGAACGGAAGTGGATCAAACGTGCCTGAAGGAGGAGCAGACAAGGATTTCGAACTATTTTAAAATTTGTTTCAAGAAGGTGGAAGTCCCTGTCGCCAAAATGGTCCCATCCTCCTTTGCCACATGAGCCTTTGCCCTGATCAATCTTTTACTCACCTCTATAATCTCTCCATGGACGCTTAATGGTTCGAGGATCGGAGCTGGCTTTTTGAACTTGATCTCTAAAGAGGCTGTCACCGCTTGATACCCTAACTCGTAAATCAATTTTGCCATCGCCTCATCCAATAAGGTGCTGATAATCCCTCCATGGACGATACCATCCCAACCCTGAAAGGTTGGACTTGCGACAAAAGTTGTTTTGAGGGTTTGTCTTTCCTTGTCGATCTCAAAATTCAATCGCAACCCATTTGGATTGTTTTCTCCACAGACAAAACAGTTCCCATAAGTTTCGAATTTCATGTTCCTACTCCGATGATTGATTTGACTGTCATTGCGAGGAATCCTGCAATCGCAGGATGACGAAGCAATCTCAAGGTTGACCCTGCACCTTTCTTATCTAATCCATTCCTTCGGCGAATGCAACGAATCTGGAACTAAGGAAGGCACCGCAGTTGCTCATTTATGAAATGGTGCAGGGTTGACTTGATCCTTTAAGCTATCATATAGTTTTGAAAAAGGGGTTGTCAAATTGTAAAGGATTTTACGCATCATTAAATCTCCCCCCACCCCTCTTTGCCCTCCAGGTCAGAGACCGCTCTGGGTCGGAGACCAAAGAGGGGTGAAAACTGTTTCCCCCTTAAAAGTCGGTACGACTCGAAACCGAGGGGGATAGAGGGGGATTTGATCATTATGAAAGAGATGAAGAAAGATGATCGTTATCTCCAGGTAGCTATGGCTGCCGCAAAAGAGGCGGGTCGGATCCAAATGATCCATTTTGGCCATTCCCATCCAGTTGAGTACAAAGGAGAATTCAATCCAGTAACGGAAGTAGACCGGCTCTGTGAGCGAGCCATCGTAAAAATGATTTTAGATGCTTTCCCAGATCATGATATTTTGACAGAAGAGAGCCCGTTCAAAGGGAAAGGATCCCCATGGAGGTGGATTATCGATCCCCTTGACGGCACGACAAATTATTTTCATGGGTTTCCTTGTTTTTGTGTCTCCATTGGGCTTGAGGTGAAAGGTGAGGTAAAACTTGGGGCTGTTTATATCCCGACTCTCGATGAGCTCTTTCATGTGGAAAAAGGCAAGGGTGCCTTTCTCAATGGTAAACAGATCTTTGTCTCCCATATTGATAAATTAAATAGAGGTCTTCTTTGCACTGGTTTTCCTTATGATGTCCATGAACACGCCGATGACTACCTTCGTTATTTCCGTCAGTTTATCACCAAAAGTTTTGCCATTCGGAGGCCTGGCTCAGCAGCCATTGATCTTTCTTATTTAGCAGCAGGCCGTTTCGATGGATTCTGGGAATTTAAACTCCATGCCTGGGATGTGGCTGCAGCAAGCTTAATGATTACCGAAGCAGGAGGAAAGGTGACTGACTTTCAAGGACGGCCTTTCAATATCTATTCTGAGGAAATTCTGGCCTCGAATGGGTTGATCCACGAAGAGATGCTTCAAGCCATTCAGGAGATTCATCAGAAAGAGATCAAGCATAAGGGCTTGAGGTACGATGTGTGATTATGTGGATGCTAACTCATGCTATAGCCATGATTGAAAGGAAGAGGTTTGTGAAAAAGCAGAGTAATCTTTTTGAGAAGAAAGGAAAAGAGTTATCGAAGAGGGAGACTCCTCTGGCCGACCGAATGCGGCCTCGGACATTGGATGAATTGGTTGGCCAAGACCATCTTCTGGGTCAAGGAAAGATTCTTCGCCAGGCCATTGAATCCGATCATCTTCCATCGATGATTTTGTGGGGACCTCCGGGGTCTGGCAAAACGACCTTAGCCATGATCATTGCCTCCACCACAGGTGCTCAATTTCTCGCCTTCAGTGCTGTCCTCTCCGGAGTGAAGGAAATCAGGGAGGTCATCCAAGAGGCGAATGAAGAATGGGAATATCAAAAAAGACGGACGATTCTCTTCGTGGATGAGATCCATCGATTCAACAAGGCTCAACAGGATGCTTTCCTTCCTCATGTGGAAAAAGGAACCATTGTCCTCATCGGTGCGACTACAGAAAACCCCTCCTTTGAAGTAATCTCTCCTTTGCTCTCCCGCACAAAAGTCTTTACCCTGCATTCCTTAACAGAGGAAGAGATTGAATTGATCTTGAACCGAGGGCAGGTGGATAAAGAAAGAGGATTAGGACAATATCCTACCGTCATCGAGCCAGAGGTGTTTAAAGGAATCTGTCTGATTGCAAATGGTGATGCAAGAATTGCCCTGAACACATTGGAAATGATCGTTCTCA
Organism: uncultured delta proteobacterium; assembly: GCA_963818595.1. Taxonomy (GTDB): domain Bacteria; phylum Desulfobacterota; class BSN033; order BSN033; family UBA1163; genus UBA1163. The sequence continues at coordinate 185,504 of CAWFSX010000053.1, read as the reverse complement.
CAGCCCCTCCAGACCAAAGGGGAATTCGTCATATCAAAAAGGAAGATTTGGAAGAAGTCCTCCAGAAGAAAGCTTTCTTGTATGATAAGTCTGGGGAGGAACATTATAATCTCATCTCGGCCTTCCACAAGAGCCTGAGAGGGAGCGATCCCGATGCAACCCTTTACTGGCTTGGAAGGATGTTGGAGGCTGGAGAGGATCCTCTCTATATCGCTCGAAGGATGGTCCGGTTTGCTTCCGAAGACGTGGGGAATGCAGATCCTCAGGCATTGCAGGTGGCGATAGCGGCCATGGAGGCTTTTCATTTTATCGGTCTGCCAGAAGGGAATCTGGCCCTTGCCCAGGCAGCGGTTTACTTGGCTACTGCTCCAAAGTCGAATGCGATCTACACAGCCTATCAGAAAGTTCAAAGGGATATCAGGGAGCTCGAAAACATGCCGGTTCCTCTTCATATCCGAAATGCTCCTACCAAGTTGATGGAGGATCTGGGTTATGGGAAGGATTACAAATATCCCCATGATTATCCAGACCATTTTGTAGAAGAGGAATATCTACCTGAAAATATCAAGGGAAGAACCTACTATCACCCAACCGAACAGGGATTTGAGAAGGAGATCAAGAAGAGGCTCGAAGTCTGGAGAAAGAAGAAAATGGAAAGGGGTCCAGAGGAGGGGTAGTGTCTTGAAAAAAAATAGAGTATGTCCCCAGATCCCTAAAGACGTGCGCAAGGTTTTGACATATCTCTCTTTGTGATGTATAATGTGATGTAGTTAATGTGCTGGAGGAAGTAAGATTATGCCCCGAATGGTCCGTAAACAGATATATATTGAATCCCGCCAGGATAACAGCCTAAAAAAGCGGGCACATGATTTAGGTGTTACAGAAGCTGAAGTCATACGGCGGGCCATTGATCGCCAGATGACTTCTGTTCGACTTAGCATCCGAGATTTAAAAGCATGGGAACGGGAAAGGGCATTCATCACCAACCGCATGGCCAAAGGTCATGCCCCTGGGGGCCGACGGTGGAAACGGGAAGATGCCTACGAAGAACGGCTGATACGTTATGGCCGATAGAATCATGGTTGATACGAATGTATTGCTTTACGCTTATGACCGTGGCGAGCCATCGAAACAACCTCAAGCTTTAGCCGTACTGAATCATCTGGCAGTCGATGGCTTGGGTGTCTTGACCTCACAGGTATTGGCTGAATTCTTCGTTAATGCAACAAGGAGACTAAGACCTCCACTCACTACTGAAGAAGCTTATGGCTGTATTCAAAATTACCTTTTATCTTGGGAGATATTGGACACCACTGGACCGATCGTTTTGGAAGCTGTCCGTGGGGTGCGTACTTACCAGATGGCTTATTGGGACGCGCAAATTTGGGCGTCGGCTAAGATGAACCAGATTCCAGTCGTGTTTAGTGAAGATTTTGGTGATGGTGTGATCATTGAAGGAGTGAGATTTGTCAATCCCTTTAGCGCTGGCTTTAATTTAGAGACTTGGCTTCTTGGGTCAAGGTCGATATAAATAATGACAGATGAAGATGTGGGGCCGGCGACTTCCTTCCAGTCTGCTCTTGTTCGATGTGTGGCAATCCACGAAAGTTTTTTGCTTATGGGTGAATGGACGCAGTAGGTTCTTCAAAGGAGGAATAGATGAGAAAGAAATATACAGCAATAATCCGTAAAAGCAAATTTGAGTATGTTGCAATATGTCTTGAACTTAATGTTTCTGCTCGTGGTGATGATCTGGCAGATGTGGAGAAGAATCTTAAAACAGCAATTGAATTATACCTGGAGGACGTAAAAGAACACCCGGGGACGGTTGTTTCTCCCATCTCTACGGACGAAATTATTGAGTTTCTGAGGGATACAGAGCCAGATTGGTATAAAGAACCAGGTGAAGGTTTAATTCTAAGACCTCTTGAAGTTCACGAGGTGCCTTCGTATGCCTAAACTGGCTTCAATGTCCAGCAAGAAATTGGCAAGGTTGTTAGAAAAAGGTGGAGCAGTATTTGTTAGACAGTGACCAACGGACCATGCGATATATTCAAGAGTCATTGAAGGCAAGAGATATTCTGCTCCTGTCCAGATGGGAAAGAAGTCCTTAGACCCTATTTATTGCAAAAGGGTTTTAAGACAGTTGAAGTTCATAGATGAAGAAATAGAAAGACTGCTGGATTGATTCTTAATACCTTGGCAAACCCATGGTGCGCCTCTAAAATTTGTCCCGTATTGAAATCAAAACCCGTCGGGGGTACGGTTTCTTAGTGATCCCGTGATTCCTAAGGGTTGGACAGGTACTCTTTCAGAGAATGCAAGCGGAACATTTACCTCTTTATCGATTGCCCCTTATAAATCCGGGGATGAGACATACTCTTATGTATTTGAGTTTTTGGGGTCAGGGACTTTAACAGGGGGTGGTTCCATCAATATTGAAGGGTATTTTTATTTAACTTCTACTACAACATCCCGCCGTTCAAATCCAACCAATGTTTATGGAATTTATGAGATGACAGTAGGAGCAAATAACGAGACTGGAATATTGACAGGGGCATTAAACCCCTCTACAGGTACAATCAACTTTAGCATGACCAGTGAAAACAATAATAAATATACGTTGATTGGGAATAAGGAACTCGAATAAAACAAACCTGAAGGCCCTCAGTACCAGGTGAAGCCTCAGCGGCATACAAATTCAATTCATCCACTTCAGATGATTTGAATAGCAATGAAGCAATTAATTTTTTACTTTAACTTATAGGAAATAAGCTCTGCATTTGGAGTCCATAGGCTATTTAGCCAATAACCTGTACTTTCAGCCTCCCGTTTTATCCAAATCTTCACCTCGGGTGAATACCAGTAAAGAACCCATCCACTTTCATGCCGTGAACTCATATTTGTTTGTTTGAGTCGAATCTTATAGCATTTAAATGTCCCTGCTGGGATAGTAACGTCTTCAACGCCTTCTACCTTGAATTCATTGATATAAGTAACAGGCAATTGGCCCCGTGCTGGTTTACTATAGGTGTTATTTGTCCATTTTTTTTCAACGAACATTGGAAAATCCAAAACATTTCTCCAAGCAGATTCAAATTTTTCCTGCCTACCTCCTTCTTTTATCAAGAATTTAACATTCATCGTCTTTTTGTCATAGCCGTATAAATCTGGATCTCTTCCCATTTTTAAAACATATAAGTCTTCCTTTACATCCACAACTTCACTATATAGGGTTGCTCCATCCACCCTCTTCCATGTCCACTTGTCTCCTACACTCCAAACAGGGGCTTCAACTTTATCCTGACCATATAGAATGACAGGAATAAATATGACCAAAAAGCTTAATAAAATTATCTTTTTCATAAAATTCTCCTCCTTCAATTTGTTATTAAATTTAGATAGGTTAGTTTTTCTATGGAGAGCCAAAAATAAAGGGCCTCCAAAGGAGTAAAAGTATCCCATGGAGGCCTTAAAACGTCCCCTTTTGAAATCCCACTTCATACTAACTCCAAAACGTTAGAGGTTAGGTTTTTAGGTTAATTAGGGACTGGCGGGAAACGACAATTTGAAAATACTCTTCTTGGGAATGAGAGTCAAGGGGAAAATTTTCCTCCCTATCATTATCCCATTTTGCTGACTTTCGATCGAAATGTTGAATAGAGGGGTAGAGATCGAAAAACAAGATTTCAAGGAAGTACTCTACATCGTTCTTTTTAAAAAATTATTTTTTCCCTTTCACACCTTCTCCGGTCATGGGCACAAAGACAACGGGGATCACGTCGGTCGTCTCGATCTTTCCCGATCGTTTGACAATTTTCTTTAACTCTTGTGTATAGGTTCCCACGGGGACGACCATTCGCCCTCCCTCTTTTAGCTGTTCAATGAGGGGTTTTGGAACATGGTCGGGGGCGGCCGTGATGATGATGGCATCAAAAGGTGCCACTTCAGGCCATCCTAAGTATCCATCCCCAGCTTTCACTTTGATATTCTGATAGCCCAATTCCAAAAGCCGATTTTTTGCCATGGAGGCGAGGGATTCAATGATCTCAATAGAGTAAACCTCTTTGGCCAATTCCGCTAAGATGGCAGCCTGATAGCCCGAACCGGTCCCAATTTCTAAAACTTTCTCATCTCCTTTAAGTTCTAAAAGTTCTGTCATGAGGGCAACGATATAGGGTTGAGAGATGGTTTGTCCCTCTCCAATGGGCAAGGGCTGATCGGAGTAGGCAGAGTTCAAATATTCTTCGGGGACAAATCGGTTTCTTTCTACTTTGCTCAGCGCAGAAAGAACACGAGGGTCTTTCACTCCTCTTGCTTTGATCTGAGTTTCCACCATCTTCTCACGCATGGCTTTGAAATCCCCCTTTGGGTTTGACTCGGAACCTCTTTTTCCATTGGTGCATGGTGCAAACACCATGGGTAGAATAAAAAATGCTAATAGGACGAATGCCATCTTTCTGATCATCCTTAACAACCTATCACAGTTATAAAAATCCTGTCAATCCTTGACAATACTTGAATATATTTGATACTTTTTAAAAAAGGGTCGAACATGTTTAACTCATTCCTTAAGATTTTGAGCCTTTGCCTTTTGATTTCCATCACCTTCTCTTTCCCAGTTCTCCAAAGCCAGGGACAATACCGGAACCATACCGAATCCTCTGAGATCACATTTTTTGGAAAAGAGGAGACAAAGTGGATTGAGAAAAGGGAGGTTCCCCTTCCCGTGATCATGGGTCAAGGGATAAAGGAAGAACCTCGCGCGGATTCTTTCGATTTGAACGAAGATCCCATCGGTCCGATGAAGAAGATGAGCGCTTCTACGGTACAGCCCGGTTGTGCTTATTCAAGTCGATTCACCTCGGGCCTGGCAAAAACCTTTGTGGGAGATAAAGCCCTTTATGAACAAGGTCGATACAAATATTTTAAAGGGGCTTACGAAGATGCCATCACTTCTTTTCGAAAATTAATTCAAGAATACCCACAGAGTGAATGGGCAGGATCTTCCTATTATTGGATGGGGGAAGCCAAATATCACCAAGAGAAGGAGGATGAAGCGTTTTACCATTTTCATAAGGTGGTTGAAACATATCCTGGAAGTGAGTTCTATGCCTATTCCCTTTACTCATGCGGATGGATTAACCTCAAACACGGGGTCTATGAGAAAGGGTATCCATTTTTTCATCAGGTCCATGAAAAAACCCCAACCCATCCCATTGCTGAATCTTCCCTCTTTTGGTCTGGGTATTGCCTTTATCAGTTGGGTCGCTATGCTGAGACACTTCAGGAAATGGAGAGTCTCCTTCAAAAGTATCCAAGCGGAAGGTGGAGGCCAGAGGCGGAATATCTGATGGGCGTCAGCACGTTTAGACTCAAAAGATACAAAGAGGCGGTAGATCAATTCAAAAGCTTCTGGAGACGTTATCCAAAACATCCCTTAGAAGAAAGCTCTCGTTATGCGTTGGCATGGAGTTTGGTCTCCCTGGGACAATATTCCGAGGGGAGGAAAACCTTTGAGGATATTCTCTTAGCCTACCCTGGGACAAAGCTTTCGGATCCAATTTTCTGGGGAATTGTGAGGACCTATTTAGGTGCCGACGAAGTGGAGAGAGCCGTTTTTCTTTATCAGAGATTTCTTTCACAATTCCTCTCCTCCCCATGGGTAGAGCAAAGCCTATTTGATATCGGGCAATATTATTTTAGTAAAAAAGAGTATTCCAATGCCGCCACCACCTTTCGTCAGTTCCTCAGCACTTATCCTGAGAGTGAACTTCGCGAGTGGGTCCATTTCATGCTTGGAGAAAGCCTATTCAATCAGAAAGATTACCCAGGAGCAATTGCTGCTTATCATCAAGTCTTAGAGGAGAAGGGAAGGGGAAGGCTTGAATCCCAAGTCTTCTCAAAATTGGGTTACGCCCATTTCTATTTAAAAAACTATGAAGTGGCTATTCAGTTCTGGGAGAGACTCCTCGCAGGTTTTCCACATTTCGAAAAAAGAAACGAAATTCTTTACTGGTTGGCCGAGGCTTCGCTATTAAAAACGGATTATCGGAAAGGGGTTGGATATGTAGACAAATTGAAGGGAGATCCAACCCTCTATCCAAAAGGGTTAAACAGTTTGGGATGGTACCATTTCCAGAGGCGAGAGTGGAAGGAGGCGAACCAATATTTCTTGAAGATACTCGCAGAATTCCCTCAATATCATTCCTCACCCTCCCTCTTTCTTTTGGTTGGGGAATGCTATTTAAATCAGAATGAATATCAGAAGGCCAAGACCTCTTTAATGCGATTAACCTCCAGGACGGAGGGAAATGGAGATAAGGAGAAGGGCACCTATCTTCTTGGATGGGTGGCTTATCGAGAGGAAAGGTTTGAAGAGGCGATCGGTCAATTCCAAGCTCTCTTGGAATTGAATCCACTCGGTTCCTACGGAGATGAATCCCAGTACTGGATCGGTTGGTCCTATTTTCGCAAAAAAGAGTTTCATAAAGCCATAGAAGAATTTCAACGTCTCGTCCAAAAGTACCCTGGAAGTCCTCATGTGCCTTCCGCGCTCCTGAAAATAGGGGATGGGCAATATAACCTCAAACGATATGCCCAAGCGGTCCATTCCTATTCTCATGTGGCCAAGGCCTATCCAAAATCAAAAGAAGCGCCGGAAGCAGATTTTGGCATTCTTCTCTGTCTCCTTCAAGAAAAGAAATACGAGTCTTTTGTTTCCCAGGGTGAAACATTTTCAAAACGATATCCACAACACTCTCTCGCCAGTCAGGCCTTGATGCAGTTAGGGGATTACTACCAAAAAGAACGAATGAGAGAGAAGGCAGTGAAAACCTATCGAGAACTTATCAGCCTTTACCCCCATAGTGAGTTGGCGGAGGAAGCACAGTTTCAGATTGCTCTTCTCTTTATGCAGGATCGAAGATGGAACGAAGCCATTGAAGAAATGGACAAGGTGATTCGCCAATATCCCAAAGGTCATCTTTTTATTGAAGCCTACGTCGAGCTGGGAGATCTCCATCTCCATCTTAAGGATTACCCAAAGGCCCTCGAACGATATGAATGGTTGATGAAGAATCATCCCCAGCACCCGTTAACCAAGAGGGTCTATCTCAGGATGGAGGAGGGATATCGGAGTTTGGGAAAGATGGATCAGGCTGAGAAGATCTTGAAGGAATTGGTAAATAATTTTCCTCAGGATCACATCCAATTTGAAGGTCAATTGAGGTTGGGGATGCTCTACCTCATTCAAAAGAAATTTGGGGAGGCCGTCGCCGTCCTTTCAGCGGCCGTTCGAAGCCCTGAAGAAAAGGTGGCGAGCCAGGCCCAGTTTAAGTTGGGAGAGGCTTATCTCGAAGCTGGAAATCGAGAATCGGCTCTCCTTCAATTTTCAACGGTGGTCTACCTCTATCCCCATCACTCCGATATCATGGAAGAAGCTCTTCTCAAATTGGGGACCCTTTATCTGGAAGAGAAAAAAATGGTTGAGGCCGGCCAGGTCTACCGCAAATTGCTGGAGAAGAGCAGAAGGGAGGATCGGAGGGCGGTCGCTAGAAAAATGCTCAACCAGATCAGTCAGGAGAATATTCGTTGATGAGGAAAAGTTCGAGGAGAAACCAGAAACGGCCATTTATTCTCATCGCCCTATTCTTGATCCTCACGGGGCTTTTGTCCTGGATTTTCTTTTTCGACCCCACTTTCCCAACCCGTTTGGAGGAAGGTTGGAAAGCTCTGACCCGTGAAAGCAAAAGGATTTTAGGATGGGGAGAGAGTGAGGTTCCTCAAGAGGAGAAACGGATACGGGAGGAAGTCATTCTTAAGAAGATGGAGAAGGCGAGTGCCGATCAAGATTGGAGAACCCTTGCCCCGGAATATCCTCGACCGAAAAAAAATGAATCTCCAACTGCTGAAGAGAGGATGAAGACCTTAAAGAATTCCACAGAGTTTAAAGAAATGGACAAGGAGTTCAAAGCCTATTTAAAAAAGAAAGAAGACTTTTTTTATCCGGAACCTCCCATCCCTTCTTTAAAGGATGCAACCGAATTAATTTCTATAAGGGATAAAGGAACGGAGAAGGTGATTGAGAGACTCCAGAGCACACGAGAAGGAAATGTTCAGGAGAAGGCTCTGGAGGAGAACCTTCGCTTGGGGATGAAGGGCCTTCTTCTTAACCGGAAAATTATTGAAAGGCCTAAACCCCCTCAAGTCAAGGTGAGGATAGAGGCAGAAATCGAGTTGATGCTCTGGGTATTACCCAATGGGACAGTGGATCGAGTTGTTCTTTCTGTCAAGGGCGATACAGAATTGGAAAGGATTGCCATTCAGTATTTAAAACAATGGCGATTTGCCCCCCTGCCCAAAGAGCAACCACAGGTTGAACAATGGGGGACCATTCCCATAAAATTTAAACTGCAATAATTGGATGATAGATTGCAGATCGCGCCTGTCTACTGCTGGCAGGGATCGGGGATTAAAAAATCTAAAATCTGACATTTGAAATTTGAAATGAGAAAGAAACGTTTTCTTCTTTTGATCCTTGTTCCCCTTTTGATTTTTGGAGCCCTCACTTTCTTTGGGGAAAAGGGAATTCTGCACCTCCTTCGCCTCCAGAAGGAGGTAGCCCAAATCAAGGATAGAAATATAAAGCTGGAGGAGGAGAATCAGAAGTTGAGGGAGGAGGTAAAACGGTTGCAAAGGGACAAACGGTATATTGAAGAAATCGCCCGGAAAGAGTTGGGAATGGTCAAAGAAGGAGAGATCATTTATCAATTCGATACCCCTTCAATGGGGGAGGGGGGTTCGAAATGAAATATGAGGGGATGATCTTTCGACCTCCCAGCGAGGCAGACAGCCTCATCCTTCAAGTCACGGTGGGTTGTTCTTATAATCGGTGCACTTTTTGCGGTGCCTATCAGGGGAAACGTTTCCGGATCAAGAGCCTCGGAGAGATCAAGGAGGATATCGATGAGGTGAGTTCTCACAGGATTCAAAGAGTCTTTCTAGCCGATGGGGATGCTTTGATCATTCCCCAAGAGGAGCTGCTTCGAATTCTTTCCTATTTGAAGGCAAAATTAAGGGGCCTTGAAAGGATAGGGATCTATGCCAATGCAAAAGATATCCTTCGAAAAGATGTCGAGGAACTGAGAGCCCTTAAAGACCTGGGTTTGGGAATAGTCTATCTGGGCTTGGAGTCAGGAGATCCGGAAGTATTGAAGAGAATTAAGAAGAATGCCACGGTGGATCAATTGGTCCGTGCCGGCAAAAGGGTGAAGGAATCAGGCATTCTCCTCTCGGTGACGGTGATTTTAGGTCTGGGGGGTATGGAAGGCAGTCAAGCTCATGCCATTGAGACGGGAAGAGTCCTTTCAGAGATGGACCCCGACTATGTCGGCGCTCTTTCTCTGATGATCGTCCCAGGAACCCCCATTGAGAAAGAGATTGAAACAGGCAAGTTGGTTTTGCCTACTCCTTTCGATCTGATTCAAGAATTGGAATGGATGATCACCCATAGCCAATTTACTCATTGTTTTTTCGCTTCCAATCATGCCTCCAACTATCTCCCTCTTCGAATTCGATTGCCGGAGCAAAAGGAGGAAGCGCTTAAACGAATTCGGGAAGTCCTCCGGAGAAAAGACCCGGATTTACTCCGGCCAGAATATTTGAGAGCTCTGTAAAAAAATCATTCGAGTCATTCGTTAAGGGGTTTCGCATGAAGGACATCGTGGATATGGATATTCGAGTCAGGTATGCTGAAACAGATCAAATGGGCGTGGCTTATTACGCCAATTACCTGGTTTGGTTTGAAGTGGGAAGGTCTGAATTCTGTCGAAAAAGGGGATTCCGATATACTGATTTAGAGGCATTGGGGTATAGACTTGTCGTTACCGATGTCCATTGCAGTTATCGGAATTCTGCCCGATATGATGAAATCGTTATTGTGCGAACTTGGCTGAAGGGAGTCAATAAAAGGATGATCACCTTTGGGTATCAGATCCTTCATAAGGATCAGGGAGGGGTGATTGCCGAGGGAGAGACACGGCATATCTGTGTTGATTCAAATGGTAAAACAAAGAGCCTGCCGGAAAAGTTTTTGGTTTGCCTCACCGGATAGTAATCCCACCTCTTTTTTAATGTAATCATGTTTAACCTTTTTGTCACCCATTGAGAGAATTTGGTATCTTCTTGTATTCGCTATTGAAAATTAAGGGGTAATAGGGTAATGTTTCAGAAATGGGATCCCCCAAAATTTTAATTTTGAGGCTGAGTGCAGTGGGAGATGTGGTCCGAACACTGCCTGCCGTCAAGGCCTTAAAAGAACACACTCCTTCTTCCACCTTCAGCTGGATCGTTGAAGAACCCTCTCAAGCCTTCCTGGAAAGTCAAACAGAGATTGATGAGGTGATCTTGTTTCCAAGAAGAAGGTGGACGAAGGGAATAAAGTCATTAGGAGGGATGTGGAGGACGATCAGGGAGATGGTGCGATTCATCATCGATCTTCGAAAGCGAAGATTTGATGTGGTTCTTGATTTTCACGGAATCCTTAAAAGTGGCCTCCTCTCTTTCCTTTCGGGCTCCCCTAAAAGAATTGGGTATGATCGAAAGTCAACCAAGGAATGGAATTTTTTATTTTCGAATGTAAAAGTGAAGCTTCCAAAAGAGAGGATCAGTCGATTTAAAAGAAACCTTACCCTTCTCCAGGGAATAGGATTGGAGGTAAAAGAATTTAACTATAAGCTACATATCCCTCTGAAGGATCAACAATATGTGGAATCATTTTTTAAGAACGTGTCAGCCCCCCTTCAAAGGCCATTGATTGCCATCCATCCGGGAACAAGCCCTAAAGCCATTTTCAAGCGATGGATGCCCGATCAATATGCTCAATTGGCGGATCGATTGGTACGAGAACTCAACGCCAGCATTCTTTTTACCTGGGGGGTTGAAGAACTCGAATGGGTGAAAAGGATTCAAAAAAAAATGAAGGAGCCCTCTCTTCTGGGGCCTAAAACCGAATCTTTGACACAACTGGGAGAGGTTTATCGCCATTGCGATCTTTATATAGGGGGAGATACTGGGCCCATGCACATTGCGTCACTCATGGGAATACCTGCCGTCGTTATTTATGGACCGACAGACCCTATTGAGAACGAACCTTTTTGGAATCATATCAAGGTCAGAAAAGATGTGGGATGCAGTCCGTGTCATGAGTATTCCTGTAGAGAACTGGTCTGTATAAAAACCATATCCGCCGATGAGGTGTTTAAAGCAACAAGAGAGATTTTGTGCCTAACTCCTTGAAAACATATTCATATTGACTTGATAGGTTTAATTTAATATCATAAATTATTTAATATAGAAAGGATGCCTTGAAACACGATTTTAGCCAAGTCAATCGTATATTAGTAAGAGGTGTAAACTGGGTGGGGGATACGATTCTTAGTTATCCGACGGTACAACAATTAAAAACCCTCTTTCCCAAATCCCATTTGACTATCCTTATTCCAAACCATTTGGCCGATTTATGGAAAACATTTCCTCACGTTGACGAGATCATCCCTTTCCAAAAGAAGGGAGGGATTCGGTCTATTTGGGAGGATTTGAACCTCAGCCAATCTTTGAAAGAGAGGAATTTTGATCTGGCGGTCATCCTCCCGCGCTCTTTTCGCTCCGCTTTCCATATCTACCTTGCTCAAATCCCGATCCGGATCGGTTATCGAGATGAGGGGCGTTCACTCTTTCTGACCCATGGAATCCGTCGAACTCAAGAGATCCTCCATGTCCACCGAGTCCATTATTACCAGAAACTGCTTGAGCCGTTAGGGAAGATAGAAAGTCCTCCTTCTCCGCAAGTCTATCTCAGAGAGGAAGATCGAAGATGGGCGAATCAGGTGTTAATGGATTTGGGAATTTCGGAAGGGAAACCCGTGATCGGAATGAATCCTGGTGCTACTTATGGATTGGCTAAATGTTGGTATCCCGATCGATTCGGGGAGCTGGGAAAGAGGCTTGCGGAGAAATGGCAAGCGAGCATTCTTTTATTTGGGAAGGAGGAGGAACGACCCCTCGTCCATGAGATTCAAAGACATTTGGGGGCAAAAGGAATCGATTTGACCGGAAAGACCAGTTTACTCCAGTTGGCTGCCCTTTTAGAACGATGCGCTCTCCTTGTGACGAATGATACTGGAACGATGCATGTCGCCGCAGCAGTGGGCATTCCCGTGGTGGCCCTCTTTGGATCAACGCCCCCCCCCATCACTGGGCCATGGGGAGATGGCCATGTGGTCGTGAAAAAGGATGTCGCTTGCAGCCCTTGCTGGGAGAGGGTTTGTCCGACAGATCATCGATGTATGGAGCTCATCACGGTGGATGACGTTGAAGAAGTTGTTGATAGAAAATTGGGGCATAAGAAAAAATGATGGGAAAGATTCCGGTTTCCGTATATGTCCTCACCACCGACAATCGTAGGACGATTGAACGGTGTCTGAAAAGTCTTTCTTGGGCTAAAGAGTTGGTAGTCGTCGACTCCTTCAGCCAGGATGGGACTTACGAAGTCTGTAAACAATGGACCGATAAAATCTATCGGAGAAAGTGGACAGGGCATCGCGATCAATATCAATATGCCGCTGATCTCACCACACAGGATTGGATCATGTTTGTAGACGCCGATGAGGAGATTCCCCCAGAATTGTCCGATGAGATTCGAATGGAGTTGGAGGGAGGGGGAAAAGAGGTTGATGGATATTTTGTCTATCGGCGTACGTTTTATTTGGGGAGATGGATTCGATATGGAGGATGGTATCCGGATGGTGAGATTCGCCTTTATCGAAGAGATAAAGGGAGATGGGAAGGTGGGCTTCATGCCAAGTTGGTGGTGGACGGGGAAATCGGTATGTTAAAAAATCAGTATCTCCATTATACCTATGGGAACATTTCAGATCAGATTCAAACGATTGATCGATATTCCAGCATTGCTGCGGTGGATCTCTTTGAGAGCGGAGAAAGATTTAGTCTCTTCAAACTACTTTTCCATCCTCCGTTTCGATTCGTTAAGGAGTATCTATTGAAATCAGGATTTCGGGATGGATTGCCAGGTTTCGTCATCATTATCTCAACCCTGTTTTATGTCTTTATCAAGTATGCCAAACTATGGGAGTTGACAATTTCAAATAAGGAGAAAGAGAATGGCACCTCGTAAAGAGGTTTTCAGAGGAAAGAAGGTGTTAGTGACAGGTGGATTGGGGTTTATCGGATCCAATCTTGCTGCCCGATTGGTGGAGCTGGGAGCCGACGTTCTACTCGTGGATAGTCTTATCCCGGAGTATGGCGGCAACCTGTTTAATATTGCCGGTATTCAGAAGAAAGTGAGGGTCAATATTTCTGACGTCAGGGATGAACACAGTATGCGCTATTTGATTCAGAGGCAGGATTATCTGTTTAATCTTGCCGGTCAAACGAGCCATATCGATTCGATGCAGGATCCCTATACCGATCTGGAAATTAATAGTAAGGCCCAGCTTTTTATTTTAGAATCCTGCCGCAAGTACAACCCGAACATCAAGATCATCTTTGCAAGCACCCGTCAGATTTATGGCAAACCGGAGTATCTGCCCGTTGACGAAAAACACCCCCTCTGCCCTGTGGATGTGAACGGTATCAATAAAATGGCGGGTGAATGTTATTCCATTCTCTACAATAATGTCTATGGGATACGAGGCTGTGCGCTACGCCTAACGAATACCTATGGTCCTCACATGCGAGTCAAGGATGCACGGCAAACCTTTTTGGGGATCTGGATTCGGCTCCTCGTTGAAAAAAAACCCTTCGAGGTCTGGGATGGACGTCAGCTGCGTGACTTTACTTATGTGGAGGATGCAGTCGACGCTCTTCTGATGGTTGCAAAAAGCGCTGAAGCAGACGGTCAAATATTCAACCTCGGCGGTGATTCCGTGATCAGCCTAAAGGATCTTGCAGACCTGCTGATTGAGGTCAACGGAGGTGGCCACCGCATGATTCGGTCTTTTCCACCCGATCGTAAGAGCATCGACATTGGCGATTACTACGCGGACTTTAGCCGTATCCATTCTCTTCTGGGTTGGGAACCCAAGGTCCCACTTCGCGAAGGCCTGTTGAAGACGCTCACATTTTATCGCAAGAATCTTGAGCATTACAGGTAGGTGAACCCATGCTTGGTCCTTTATCGATTCCTCTGATCAATCCAAGAGCAAGCTATCTCGCCTGCAAGGAAGAGATCGACGCAGCCATTGCACGCGTGATGGAGAGTGGGCGGTATATCCTTGGCCAGGAGGTGGTCGCCTTTGAGCAGGAGTTTGCCGCTTACATTGGTGTTCGGTATGGGATTGGCGTTGGCAGCGGCACGGAGGCTTTGCATATTGCTTTAAGAGCTTGTGGGATTAAACCAGGCGATGAGGTCATTACGGTGTCGCATACCGCTGTGGCCACCGTGGCGGCGATCCAACTGTGTGGCGCTCGACCTATCTTGGTCGATATTGATCCGGACACCTTCGTCATCGATGCAAATCAGATCGAACGCGCGATGACATCACGGACCAAGGCGATCATCCCTGTGCATCTTTATGGAAATATGGCGGAGATGCAGGTCATTCGATCCATCGCAGATCGCCATGGGTTGCGCATCATCGAAGATTGTGCGCAGTCTCATGGAGCCACCTATGGAGGGCAGAAAAGCGGGGCTTGGGGGAGCATGGCCGCCTTCAGTTTCTACCCGACGAAGAATCTGGGTGCCTTGGGGGACGCCGGTATGGTCGTGACCAATGACCCAGAACTCAGTGACCGGGTCCGATTGCTACGCGAGTATGGCTGGCGCCAGCGTTATGTTAGCGAGATCCCTGGATTGAATTCTCGCTTGGATGAATTGCAGGCGGCCGTCCTGAGGGTCAAATTGAAACATCTGGATCAATGGAACGAGGAGAGGAGGAAAAAGGCAAAGATCTATACGGAGAGGCTCGCCCCATTAGGAATCGTTTGCCCTTCAGAAGGATTAGGGGTGAAGCATGTTTATCACCTCTATGTCATCCGGACGAAAGAGAGGGATGCTCTGCAGGGTTTCCTGAAAAAGAAAGGGATTCAAACACTCATCCACTATCCCGTTCCCATCCATCTCCAAAAGGCTTACGAAGATTTAGGATATCGTCAAGGGGACCTTCCCTTGACGGAGCAGTGCTCTTTAGAGATTTTATCGCTCCCCTTTTTTCCGGAGATAAGGGAGTCAGAGATGGAAGAGGTGGCCAAGGGGATTCGGTCCTTCATGAAAAACGAATGTATCAAATGATAGCGAATAAAACAAACGAAGAAAACGAATGACAATAAACAAAGCGAATATTGTATATTCTGATTTATCTTATCAAATCATGGGAGCAGTATTTGAAGTCCACAAGAAATTGGGTCCTGGATTTCTTGAATCTGTTTATCAAAAAGCTATAATCGAAGAACTTTCAGGAAGGGGAATGAACGTTGAGACCGAAAGGGTTATTGATTTAATATACAAAGATAAGAAGATCGGAGCTCATCGTCTTGATTTAGTTATTGAAGATAAAGTTGTTGTGGAGTTAAAGACGGTGGAAGGTTTTTCCATTCATCATAAGGCACAGCTAACATCCTACTTAAAGGCAAGTGGTTACAAGCTTGGAATTCTGGTTAATTTCTCAAAGGCAAAGGTCGAATATCGACGAGTTCTTATTCGCTAAATTTGTTGTCATTCGGATCATTCGCCACAATGAGAAAGGTAAGATTTGCCATAGGTCTTCTAGACTTCTCTAAGAGGAAAGGGGGGGCCGAAAGATATTTGGTTGACTTATGCACCCGAATGGCGGCCGATGGCTATGAGGTCCATGTCTATGCAGAGCATCGAGACGAAGAGGACCCCCGTATCTGTTTCCATTCCGTTAAGACGATTCCGTTTCCCAAAAGCCTTCGGCTCCTCTCGTTTGCGATCAGGGCAACCAAAGAAATAGAGAATGGAAAGTATGATATTACCTTCGGAGTGGGAAATACACTGAAGGCAGATATTCTTCAACCCCATGGAGGAGTTCATTGGGCATGGTTTTGGCGAAGCCTAAGGATTTACAATCATGCGATTCTGTGGGCGATAAAATTTTTGGGAAGGGTCTTCAGCTTGAAACAATGGGCCAGTGGTTGGATCCAGGACGCCCCTTATAAAGGGAAAAACTTTTCTAAAATTATTGCTATTTCCGATATGGTGAAACAAGACCTGATGCGTTGGTATCCGATTCCCGAGGAAAAAATTGCTGTCGTGTACAACGGGGTCGATATCGAACACTTCCATCCCCGAAATCGTCAATATCGGGAAGAGATCAGAAGACGGCATGGTATCGGAAGGGAGGATTGGGTCCTCCTCTTTGTCTCAAACAATTTTCGGATGAAGGGACTCGGTTTCCTGATCAAGGCTTTAGCCAACGTTAGAAAAGGGGGACATCCTCCTTTCAAACTTCTTATTTTGGGAAGGGATCGTCAAGGCTCCTATCTGCGTTTAGCCAGAGAGATCGGGATATCTGAAAAATTGGTTTTTGCGGGTTCGACGGATGAACCGGAAAAATATTATGGGGCCTCGGACCTTCTCATCCATCCCACCTTTTACGATGCCTGTTCGCTCACGGTGTTAGAGGCTTTGGCCAGCGGACTCCCGGTGATCACCACTCACTCCAATGGGGCCAGTGGGATCATCACCCAGGGCCAAGAGGGTTTTATCATTTCTGACCCTCGAGATGGTCAGGCCCTCGTAGAAAAGATCACATTCTTTTTGAACGGTGAGAGGGCCCAAAGGGCGTCGAATGCCGCTCGCCATCTGGCAGAGTCCTATTCTCTCGAAAGAAACTGGAGGGAGATAAAAAATATTTTTCAAAATCATCTATCGGGAGGAGTAGCCAAAGAATGAAGAAGAAACGGTTCTGGTATCCAGTGGCCAATATCAAAAATCGTTTCCTTTTCGGAGCCTACGGGAAGGATGTCTACATAGAGCCTGGAGTCGTGATCAATCGGCCACGGTTCGTCCAGGTGGGGAATCATGTGAGAATTAAAAGAAATAGCAGCATTAACCTTCACCCAAAAGATAAAAAATCAAAAGAAATACTCCTCTTCATCGGAGACGATGTGATTATTTCGGAGAGTTGTTTTATCAGTGCCTGTAACCGGATCGTCATCGAGGAGAACGTGGGAATCTCGCCGAACGTGATGATCATTGACAATTCGAGAAAACCCGGGGATATTATTCGTCCCAGCAAAGAACAGGAGTTAGAAATTGGGACCGTCCATATTGGAGCGGATTCTTGGATTGCCTACGGGGCGTGCGTCTTGCCGAATGTGACGATCGGGAGACATTGCATCATCGGTGCCCTCTCTGTCGTGAATAAGGATATTCCACCCTATTCCGTGGCCGTGGGTTCTCCGGCGAAGGTGGTGAAGCGATATGATTTTGATCGGAAAGAATGGGTGAAACGGGATGAATGAAGGGATCTCTTGGAGCAAGCTCTTCGAATACCGGGATCAGATTCACGACCACTATCCCGAGATCTGGGACTTAAAAATCCTTCGGAAGCGATTCCCTTTGATGGTGAAGATGATTCAGGATGGTGAGAAGGTTCTTGACATCGGGGCCTCTCATCGAAATCTTCAGGAGCGGCTAAAACACCATTTCCCCAAACTGATTTATAAAAGTATGGATATTGATCGAGAACAGTTTCATGACTTTTACAGCCTGGAAGAGATTCAGGAATCCTTTGATGTTATTTTTCTGTTCGAGGTCATCGAACATCTCAACCTTGAAGAAGGGGTCCAACTTTTAAAGAGGACTTATGATCTTCTCGGTCAGGGGGGACGGTTGATTCTGACCACTCCGAATATCTTTAACCCCAGTCGGTTTTGGAGGGATGCGACCCACCAAGTGGCCTATTGTTATGATGAACTGGGCGGACTTCTCCTTGCCCAGGGTTTTCAGATCAAGGCGATGTATCGAACCTATAACGATGCTTACCACCGCTATCTCTTCAGACTTTATGTGATGGCCCCTCTCCACAGCTATCTGGGCATCGACTTTGCCAAATCGATTTTGGTTGTGGCCGAGAAAAAGATCACCGGAGCAGAATGAAAATCATTTTCCTCACTCACTTCAGTGACCAGGGACATCGATTTCGAGTGGAGCAATATTTCCCCTATCTCATCGCCCACCAGGTGGAACCAAAGTGGCAACCCCTCTCCGGTTCATGGAAGGAAAGGCTTCTTCTTTATCGTCAACTTCCCTTTTTTGATGTGATCTGTATTCAGAGGAGATTATTGCCCCCGCTCGAATTTTACTGGATCCGAAAAAAATCTGCAAAGGTCCTTTTTGATCTTGATGACGCCATCATGTATCGGTCTTCCAGTTCCCCTTATCCCCATTCTTTATCGAGGGGACTGAAATTCAGATGGATGGTGAAAGGAAGCGATGCGGTGACCGTGGGAAATCAATTTTTAAAAAAGGAGGTCCTTAAGGTGGATCGGACAAAAAAGGTTTTTGTCATCCCGACCTCCATCAATACGAATCTTTACCCACAAAAGAAGAACTTCTCTGACCGTCAGGAGATCATTTTAGGTTGGATCGGGACCAAGGGGAATTTGAAATACCTTAAAAGTTTGGAGCCTGCATTTGAGACTATCCGGCAGAGGTTTCCTCAGGTTAAATTGAAGATCGTCAGTAATGATTTTTATGATTCCTCCACCCTCCCTCTTGTGAAAAAAACCTGGAAATTGGAAGACGAGAATGAAGACCTGGTCTCTTTTGATATCGGGGTAATGCCCCTCAGCGATGACCTATGGTCAAAGGGGAAATGTGGATTGAAGATTATTCAATATCTTAGCGTGGGAGTGCCGGTCGTCTGTACGCCCGTAGGGATCAATTCGGATATCGTTCAAGATGGAGAGAATGGTTTTTGGGCGACGACTCATCAAGAGTGGGTGGACCGTTTATCCACCCTCATTCATAATCCAGAACTGAGGTACCAGATGGGATTAAAAGGGATCGAGACGGTAGAGAAGGAGTATTCCCTTGCAGTCACATCCGAAAAGTTTTTGCAGGTCCTACAAAGCCTTGGTCGGGGTGAGGCGTAAATGAAAGTCCTATTTCTCATTCAGGGTTTTACTATCGCCGCCAGCCATTATCGCGTGCTTCAATATATTCCCTATTTAGAGTCGAAAGGAGTGGAGTCCACGGTCAGCCTTTACCCCAGAACCTTTAAGGAAAATATCCAATTTTTTAACAGCCTCCCTCAATATGATATTATTTTCCTTCAGAGGAAAAGATTCAACCAACCCCGACTCGGAATATTGAGGAGAAAAGCAAAAAAGATCGTCTATGATCTTGATGATGCGGTGATGTATCGAAACTCAAAGGCCAAAGATCCTAACTCTTCAACCCGGAAAAGACGTTTTGTCCAGATGATCAAAAATTCTGATTTCGTCATTGCCGGAAATGAATTTTTAAAGAGAGAGGTATTTCCATTTAATCCAAATGTCGAGGTGATTCCGACAGCCATTGATCAGGAACGATATCATTTAAAGACTTATCCGACCCAGAAGGAGAGAATCACCCTTGGATGGATCGGAGATCATGGATCCATCCATTATTTAGAAAAAATGAGACCCCTCTTCGAGAGGATAGGAAGGAAATATCCCCATGTGGAGTTAAAGATCATCTGCGATACGTTTTTTGATTGTGATCAGATGAAGGTGATCAAGAAGAATTGGAGTTCGGAGGAAGAGGTGGTCGATCTTCAGGAATTTGATATTGGGCTGATGCCCCTTGTCGATGATCCATGGTCTTGGGGAAAATGTGGTCTCAAGATTATTCAATATCAAGGAGTGGGGATTCCTGTTGTTTGCACGCCCGTCGGAGTCAATCGTGACCTCGTCGAGGACAACGTCAATGGGTTTTATGCCATGACGCCTGAGGAATGGGAGGAAAAACTGTCCCTTCTCATTGAGGACCCAACGTTGCGTGAGCAGATGGGTCGGGAGGGGAGGAGGAGGGTTTTGGAAAACTATACCTTTCAGTCCTGTGCACCCCGCTTCTTTTCAATTCTGGGTCGGGTGGCAGAGGGAGGGAGGAATATCCATCATGCTTTTTAATTCCTTGTCTTTTTTGATCTTCTTTCCAACGGTCACCCTCTTCTATTTTTGGATCCCCCATCGCTATCGCTGGTTTTTTCTCCTGACGGCAAGTTGTGTTTTCTATATGGCCTTCATCCCTATTTACATCCTCGTTCTTGCTTTGACCATCGCGATCGACTATACGGCAGGCCTTCTCATCGAAAGAACGGAAGGGAGAAAAAGGAAGGTCTTTTTAGTCATCAGCATCCTCTCCACTTGCGGTGTCCTATTTATCTTTAAATATTTTAATTTTTTCAACTCTAACCTTGAGCGAATCGCCCAATTTTTTCATTGGAACTATCCCATTGAAACGTTGAACCTCATCCTGCCCATTGGCTTATCCTTCCATACCTTCCAAAGCCTGAGTTACGTCATCGAGGTTTACCGAGGGAATTATAAGGCGGAGCATCATTTTGGTATCTATTCATTGTATGTCATGTTCTATCCCCAGCTCGTGGCAGGCCCGATTGAACGGCCCGGGAACCTCATCCCCCAATTTTACGAGGAACATGTCTATGATGATCAACGGGTGATGGATGGATTGAAATTGATGGTCTGGGGTTTTTTTAAAAAGGTGGTGATCGCTGATAAGGTGGCCATGATCGTCGAACGGGTTTATCAGGATCCCACCCAGTATACCGGAGTTCCGCTGATTGCAGGGGCTATCTTTTTCGGCATTCAAGTTTACTGTGATTTTTCCGGTTATTCGGATATTGCCATCGGCGCCGCCCAGGTGATGGGTTTTCGTCTGAGGGACAATTTCAACAGACCTTTCCATTCCACTTCGATGGCCGAATTCTGGAGAAGGTGGCACATGTCTCTTATGTCATGGTTTCGGGATTATGTCTATATCCCGCTGGGAGGAAACCGAGTTGGAAAATGGGGATGGTATTATAATATCTTCTTAACTTTTACCCTGAGCGGACTCTGGCATGGAGCGGGTTGGGGGTATGTTTTATGGGGATCCTTGAATGGGTGCTATCTGATCTTTTCAGATTGGACGAAAAATCTTCGGAAGCAATGGGTGGGGGCGGTGCACTTGGACCGATTTCCAACGTTTCACAAGGGATTGCAGATTGCGTTTTCTTTCCTGCTCTTTTGTTTCACCTTAATCATCTTCAGGTCAAAGAGCCTTTCGGATGCCTTTTATGTGATCACCCATCTGGGAGCAGGGTTGGGAAGCTCGGAGGGAATAAAAATGTCAATCAGGACTCTCTATGATTTGGGTATGGATCGTTACCAACTGATCTTCGCACTGATTCCAATTGTTTTAATGGTGCTGGTAGAAGGGATGGAGCCCCAGAAAAATATGAGACAAATGTTTTTTAAAAAACCCATTCTGTTTCGGTGGGTGATGTACTATGTCATTATTCTATTTCTCATCTTTTTTGGAGAATATAACGATCAGGCCTTTATCTATTTTCAATTCTAAGGGGTGGAAGATGAGAATTCGTTGGATAAAAAAGATAGGCTTTCTCTCTATTCTCATTGGGATCCTCATTCTCATGAATTCTTGGATGGATCGGGGGGGAAATCGTCAATCTCGTCTACAATATGATGAGGCCTTTCACCCCAAAGTGAATGCGGATATGATTATTATAGGAGCTTCCCAGGCTGCCCATGGGATCAACCCAAAATATTTCGAAAATGATGACTTAAAGGTTTTTAATTTTGGACAGGACGGAGCCGGACCCTACTTCTTTTTAAAATGGTATCGAAAAATATTTCAGCGCTACTATAGAAAACCTGACACGGTGATCTTTGGGGTCCATTGGGTGATGTTCGAAAGTCATACACTGCAGAGACAATTAGAGCATGATAGCAACTATTTCCCCCGGTATTTTTTATTCGAAGAGCTCCATGACCTCAAGGAAATGAAAACTCTCATTCTGAACCAATTTGCTTTTATTCGAGAGAGAAAAAAATTACCCTACAAATTGGTTAGGTTGTTTGAGAAGCGTCGAGAAAGGGGTCCCTATATCTTGCCGAAATACTATAATGGATTTGTCCCTTATGAGAGGAAGGGAAGACTTGACAAAAAGAAAGGGGTTAAGCCTAAAAATGATAAAGTTCAAATAAATGCCTTTAAGGAATTACTAGATGATTTTGGAAAGAATAATATTCAAGTCATCTTAGTTAATATTCCAGGATATCTCCCCGCACGTGATCCCGATAATATCCAAGAAAGTATAGAACTGATACACAAGATTGCAGAGGAGAAGAAGATCCCTTTCCTGGATTATGAAACGGAAAGGATTACGGACCTTAATACGGATCCCAGTCTGTTTTCGGATTGGGTCCATTTAAATGGAAAAGGGAGTGATGCATTTTCAAAATTGTTGAAAAGCGATTTAGAATTTCTTTTAAAACAAAAGAAGACGAAGCAAGGAATACCCCGAACCTAAATGGGAGGGAAATCCTTGATCATCGTGGGAGAAAAAACATTTAAGCTTCGGAGTGAATCCCTTGAAGTTTATTAAACGAATGAACCTCATTCAAAAGAAGATCAAGCAAAAGCTGTTTTCCAACTCCGATCACCTTCTCTATACGAGAGATCTCTTGGGTGACCGATATCTTATTGGCGACCATACTTATGGAAAACCGAGGGTGATCTCGAGAGGGGAGGGACGATCGCTCACAATCGGTAAGTATTGTTCGATTTCTACCCAGGTGCTCATTTTTCTTGGAAGTGAGCATCGGACCGATTGGATCAGCACCTATCCTTTTCCAGTTCTCTGGAGGGAGGCGAATTCGATTAAAGGCCATCCCTCCTCCAAAGGGGATGTGAGGATCGGAAATGATGTCTACATTGGGTACCATGTCATCATCCTCTCCGGGGTGACGATCGGAGATGGCGCGGTCATCGGTGCTGGCTCCGTCGTCGTAGGCGATGTCCCTCCCTATGCCATTGTGGCCGGTAATCCTGCTCACGTCGTACGGTATCGTTTTGATGAGGAGACGATCAAAAAGCTTTTGGAAATAAGATGGTGGGATTGGCCCGATGAGAAGGTCAAGGAAAATGTCCATTTGATCTGTAACGACAGGGCGGACGAATTTATTAAAAAATTTGGCTGAAAAGGGTGGACCTCTTTCGTTGAACCATGAATTTACCTTAATGTTGCATTAAAAAGGGAGGTGGTGTGCTTCCAATCCTTTACCATTGCGAATTTTCTCTATGTTTTATGGGGCACATACAATGTTACCTGAGGCGATCTTAAGGATAGGCATAAAACTGAGTAGTAAAACGTTTAGAGGTACCGCTGTAAAGGTTTTTCAGCACACCCGCCTCCCCTTTTCGTATAATTTTTATGCACTGTAAGGTTTAATGAGCGCATGACCCATCTATCCATCATCATCGTTAACTGGAACACGAAGGAATATCTTCTCCCTTGTCTGGAATCGATTTTCGAAAAGGGAGGCGGGATATCCCAAGAGGTCATCGTTGTTGACAATGGCTCCCAAGATGGGAGCGAGGAGGAGGTCAAGAAGAAATTTCCTTTTATCCATCTCATCGAAAACAAGAAAAACTTGGGATTTGCAAAGGCCGCCAATCAAGGGCTTGAAAGGGCCTCTGGGAGATATCTTCTTCTCCTCAATCCAGACACTCAGGTGAAGCACAGAGCCATTGAACGATTCGTCTCATTTATGGAGTCTCATCCAGAGGCTGGGGTGGCCGGGGGACAGCTATTCAATTCTGATGGATCCAAACAAAATTCGATTGCTAATTTCCCTTCCTTGGCGACAGAACTTTTCAACAAAAGTCTCTTGAGATGGCTCTTTCCGAAAAGATTTCCAGGAAAAGAAAGGGATTACCTTGAGCCAATTGGAGTGGATTCTGTGATTGGTGCTTGCATGGTGGTGAGACGGGAGGCCATGGATCAGGTTGGCTTATTGGATGAGGATTATTTCCTTTTTCTTGAAGAGACGGATTGGTGCTATCGGATGAAGAGGGAGGGGTGGAAGATCTACCATGTCCCCCAAGCTGAGATCATCCATTTCCAAGGGAAAAGCGCTGAAAAAGAAACGGCCTTGGCGAAAATTGAATATTACCGTTCTCGGTATCTGTTTTTTAAAAAGCATCGAGGTTTCTTTCAATGGATTCTCCTCGCGATCGGATTGAATATGAAATTATGGGTTGAATTCATTTCCATGATGATCGGATGCCTCTTGACCTTCTTTACCATCAAAAAATGGAGGAGGAAACTCTCGATTTACGCCACCCTTCTGAAATGGCATCTCAAATTCTGTCCGGCTGAAATGGGGTTGAGGTCGACAAAATGATCATTACAGATTTCAAATTGTAAACTTTTCAATTGCTTTAAACAGACCTACCGGGAACACTTCCAGACCCTTGTAATACGGGTTTTATTGAAACTGAATGGGTCAGAGAGGATTTCACCTGATATGAACTCTAGCAAAGTTGGTGGACCGTGGTGCTTGGCATTCAAAAGGTTCCGCTACAAGGCTCTTGTATTGTCCCCGCCAGGTCTGTTTTGGTGTTTTATTGCAACATTAAGGTAAATTGAAAATCTTCGCCTTTGTGAAGGGGATGGTGGATTTGACGAGTTATGAATCAAAGAACCGAATCATGAATTGGAGGAGGTTTTATGGTCAATGTCGCTGTCGTGGGTTGTGGTTATTGGGGAAAAAACTTGGTCCGGAATTTTTCGGAGTTGATGGCCTTGCATACCCTTTACGATGTGGACGAGAAGAAGGTCCAGGAGTTAAAGGCACACTATCCACAGGTCAAACTCTCCCATAGCCTTCCAGAGATATTTGGAGATCCATCGATCGATGGAGTGATCGTAGCGACTCCAGCTGAATCCCACTACCGGATGGTCAAAGAGGCTCTGCAAGCGGGTAAGGATGTCTTTGTGGAGAAACCTTTAGCCCTAAAAGTGAGAGAGGGAAGGGAGTTGGTGGCCTTAGCGAAGGAAAAAGATAGGATCTTGATGGTTGGCCATCTCCTCGAGTACCACCCGGGGATTATCAAGCTCAAACAGATCGTTTCGAACGGAGACCTGGGAAAAATCAATTATATCCACTCCACCCGTCTCAACCTCGGTAAGTTTCGAACGGAGGAAAACATCCTCTGGAGCTTTGCCCCTCATGACATCTCCGTCATCCTCCTCCTTTTGGGGGAGATGCCCAACGAGGTGTCCGCCCATGGAGGAAGTTACCTCAATCGAGGGATAGCCGATGTGACGATGACCACGATGGATTTTCCGAGTGGTGTGAAGTCACATATCTTTGTCAGTTGGCTTCATCCTTATAAGGAACAGAAGCTGGTGATCGTAGGGGATCGAAAGATGGCCGTATTCGATGATGTCGTCCCAAAGGATAAACTTTTACTTTTCAGTCATCGGATTGATTGGATAGAGAGGATTCCTGTCCCACGGAAGGAGGATGCAGAGGTGATCCACTTTGAGATGGAAGAACCTCTTAAAGCCGAATGCCGCCAATTTCTGGATTGCCTTCAAACCCGTCAGAGACCGAAGACAGATGGTGAAAATGGATTAAGGGTTTTGGAAATCCTCGACCTTTGCCAAAGGTCGTTGCAGGAAGGAGGAAAGGTGCTGGCCTTCGGAAAAGAAACGCAACGTGGAGTCTTCGTCCATGAGACGGCCTGTGTCGAGGAACCCATGGAGATCGGGGAAGGGACCCAGGTCTGGCACTATTCTCATATCATGCCGGGAGCCAAGGTTGGAAGAAATTGTATCCTCGGTCAAAATGTATTCATCGGGTCAGGAGCGACCTTAGGCAATCATGTCAAGATCCAAAATAATGTCTCTGTCTATGATGGCGTGATATTGGAGGACGATGTCTTTTGTGGTCCATCGATGGTCTTTACCAATGTCTTCAATCCTCGAAGTTTTATCTCTCGGAAGAAGGAATTCCGAAAAACCGTGGTCGGGAGAGGAGCGACCATCGGAGCCAATGCCACGATCGTCTGTGGAAATAAAATTGGTCAATATGCCTTTATCGGGGCTAGTTCTGTGGTAACCGATGATGTTCCAGATTATGCCTTGGTTTATGGAAATCCAGGGAAGGTGAAAGGGTGGGTCTGCCAGTGTGCAGAGGGAATCACTTTTCGATCTGGGAAAGCGGTGTGTAAAGCCTGCGGGAGGCGTTATCAGAAAGATCGTGTTGGAGTCAAACCGGTTTAAAATATGGGACGAGCGGGGCTGGAAGAAATGAAGATTGTAACGATTGTGGGGGCGAGGCCTCAGTTTATTAAAGCGGCAGCTGTGTCGCGCGCCATTCATCGTGCCTACCGAAGGAAGAGGCACATTAAAGAAGTACTGGTTCATACAGGGCAGCATTACGACACCCTGATGGATAAGGTTTTTTTTGAAGAACTTAACCTTCCTAAGCCTGATTATCACTTAGGGGTGGGGTCGGGTTCTCATGGCAAGCAGACTGGCATGATGCTTGAACGAATAGAGAGTGTCCTTGGAAAGGAGAAACCTGAAGCGGTCATCGTTTATGGGGATACGAACTCGACTCTGGCGGGGGCTTTGGCTGCAGCAAAACTTAACTTTCCTATCGCACATGTCGAGGCAGGGTTGAGAAGTTATAATCGAACCATGCCAGAAGAAATGAATCGAGTCCTGACGGATCATCTTTCGACTTTTCTATTCTGCCCCACGGACTTAGCTGTTCGGAATTTGTTAAAGGAAGGGATCAAAGAGGAAAGGATAAAGATCGTTAGAAATGTGGGCGATGTGATGTACGATTCGATTCTTTATTATTCGAAGTTGGCTGAAAAAAAAGTCCACCATTCTTCAAGATTTGAAGTCTTTTTTCAATCCGCAATCCGCAACTCCGCAATCCCGACTACTATCTCACCACTCTCCATCGAGCTGAAAATACGGACAACCCCGAAAGGCTAAAATCTATCTTGAAAGCCCTGAATGAGATCGGGAGGAATCATCTCGTTATCCTTCCCCTCCATCCAAGGACGAAGAAAAGAATAGAAGTCCATTTTCTCTTTTCCAAATTCAAAAATATTAAATTCATTGATCCGATCTCCTATCTCGACATGCTCAAATTGGAAAAAAATGCTGGGGCGATCCTCACGGATTCAGGAGGTGTCCAAAAAGAGGCCTATTGGTTAAAGATTCCTTGTCTTACGCTCAGGGGAGAAACAGAGTGGGTGGAAACAATCAAAAGCGGATGGAATCAATTGGTGGGGACAGAATCCAAAAGAATTATTCAGGGGATAAAGGATTTGGAAAAGAGAAGATACTTCAAAAGGGGAGAGGAGATATTTGGAGAGGGTAGGGCGAGTGAAAAAATCGTTCAAATATTAACAAGGTGCATGGGTTAGGATGGGAGAAGTCATTTCAAAATTTATCCGAAAAGGGGAATTAGGAAGTAAGGGGAAGAGCCACTGGAAGGTCCTCCTACTGATCATGGCTTTGGCTTTTGGTCTAAGAATTTTTCTCGTGCTCTATCCTGAAGTCATTCACAATGACGGAGTAGAATATATTCGCTATGCCAAAGAGGTCCTGGCCGGAAACTGGACAGGAGGGAAAGCGAATCCCGGATACCCTGTGCTCATTGCACTTGTCTATACCTTGATAAAAAATTATGAACTGGCTGGCATCTGGATTTCTATTATCTTCGGGGTCCTCCTTATCATCCCTGTTTTTTATTTAGCTAAAGAGATATTCAATAAGAGGGTAGGGATCATTTCAGGCCTTGTGGTGGCCGTCCATCCCCTTCTTTATCTATCTTCTGGTTCTGTTTTGACCGAGTCGACCTACCATTTTTTTATTGCGACATCCGTCCTTTTCGGTTGGTATGCCTTCAGTAAAGGGAGGTTTTATCATGTGGTGCTTTTTAGCTTTTTTACCTCCTTGGCCTTTCTCACCCGGCCAGAAGCGATCGGTTTTCTCTTTATTTTCAGTGTTTGGATATTTTTTTTCAATCCCCCAGGAAAGAGGAGATATATTTCAAAAAGGGTTGTGGTGATCCTTGTCGCTATTCTGGCGTTTCTTATTTTCTCCTCTCCCTTTTTGATACAAGTTCGAAAAGAGACAGGAAAATGGTCCATTTCAAGAAAGGTAGATGTGTCGATTGGGTCATTTTCAAGGATGGAAGACCTTCCTTCCCTTAATGAGATACGTCCATGGAGAAAAGGGCTTCCTTTGCTCTCCCTACTCAAAGATCCCCTTTCCCTTTTGGCTAAAGTGGGGACCGGGTTCTTGAAGTCATTCTATAGATTTCAGCAAGTGTTTAACCCCATTCTTTCTTTTTTTGCTGTGATCGGGTGGATTGGGATCATTAAAAATAGGTCCCTCTACTCTTTGAAAGCAAATTTCTACATCATGACCTACCACTTTTTTTACTTCGGTCTCGTCTTTTCGATCTTAATGGCCACTCGAAGATATACGTCTCAAATGATTTCGATTTCCATCCCTTGGGCCGCATTCGGATTTTGGATGTCCCTTGAATGGGTTCATCAACGATGGAAGTTTGTAGGGAATAAAGAAAGAGTTGCAAAAATCTTGGTCACCCTCCTCCTGCTCATTCTTTTCATTCAAGGGGTAATGGGCTATTCCCGGGAACATCGTTTGATTCAAAAAGAAGCAGGTCTATGGATGAAAGATCATCTTCCCAGGGGAGTCAAAATAATGAGTCGCTTGCCTCAGGAAGCCTTTTATGCCGAATTGTCATGGACCGGAATTCCCAGGAAAACTTATGAAGAGGTCCTAGAGATAGCTCGGTCCAAGGGAGTCCGATATCTTGTCTTAGATGAAGATACTGAAGAGCGTTCACCCGGGTTTTGGGGAAAATTAAAAAAAGAAGACTTGATTCTCTTGAAGGATTGGAATAAGCAGGATGAAAAAATAGTCATTTTTGAAATTGTTTATCCAGAGTGAAAAGAGCAATGAAGAGAGAACAATACCGGAAAGTTCGGGAGGGTGATGAGAGAGATTCGGAAGGGATCTTATCTCTCTTAATCCAAAAAAGGCTTAAAAATAATTCCCCCTGCAACAGGTCTTCCATCTTTTTCCAACACAAACCTTCCCATCTCAGGGATTTCATTAAAAGGATCGACCACCACCTTTTCATCAAGTTGAATCAGGATGTCTGCCACCTCTGCGCCCTTGATGGAGGAGGCATCTTCCTCTGTTAATTCCATCGAGGCAGGATCAAATTTTCTATTTATCTTTTCAATGCGACAGGGGACCTCCTGAGTGACACACCTGAAGAGAAGGGCTTCTCCTGCTCGATAACCCTTTGGATCCATCCAAAATATATTGGCTTTAATCTTATCGGAGATCGTGGAAGAGAGGTCTGCCGTCAGAATCTGCCCCCTCTTCACTCGATGCCTTCCCTTTAAACAAATCCCAACGGATTCTTCGAAATTTGCCATGGGCACATCATTCTCCAAGAACTTTTCAATACCTTTTACTTCCACTTTCTTCTTTTCGGGCAGAAGATAAACACTCTCCCCCTTCCTGATGTGACCCGCCTCAATCCTTCCCACAAAGATCTTCTTCCCATCGATCGTATAGATGTCCTGGATGGGGAGCCTCAGCGGCTTTTCTTCAACCTTCAATTCTTCAAATGTATCCAATGCCTGCAATACAGTCGGACCATCAAACCAGGATAATTTTTCTGAGGGTTTGGCAACATTATCTCCGTGAATCGCTGAAATGGGCAGGATAAAAGTTGGATGGATATTCAACTGATTTAAGAAATCGGTCACCTCCGCCTTGAGCTGAATAAATTTATCATGGGAGTAATCAACCAGGTCTATCTTATTTAACAAAACACAGACCTGCTTGAATCCCAGCATGCCTCAAAATATAAGCATGACGTCTTGTCTGATCTCGAATCCCTTCGAAGGCATCAATGATCAACAGGGCCGCCTCCGCTTGGCTGGAGCCTGTAATCATATTTTTCAAAAATTCTTTGTGCCCGGGGGCATCGATAATGACGTATCTCCTTTTTGGAGTTTTGAAAAAAGTTTGGGTGGTGTCGATGGTGATCCCTCTTGATCGCTCCTCTTCGAAGCAATCCATGACAAAGGCAAATTCCAGGTTTCTCCCTAAGCGTTTCAGAGCTACTTTGAATCTCGGAAAATTTATCCGGTGGCAGACATCCGGTATCATAAAGGAGCCTTCCGATGAGTGTGCTTTTTCCATGATCGACATGTCCCACAATAACGATAGGAAGGGTATGAGTTTCTTCAGACATAAAACCTCCATCCGTTACATATATCCTAAGGCTCTCAATTTTTGCATGGTATAGATATTCTCTTTATCCTGGGCCCGGCCTGACCTTTCTGAAGTTTTTGAAATTCGAATCTCCTCTACGATTTCGTCGATGGTTTGGGCATTGGAATCAATGGGAGAACAGCAGGGGAGGCATCCGATGCTTCTAAACCTTTTCCCATTCTTACTAAAATAGAGAGGGACAATGGGGAGTCCTTCTCGTTTGACGTAGTTCCAAATGTCGAATTCCGTAAAATGAAGGATCGGATGAATGCGAAAATGCTCCTCTTCCTCTACCATGGATTGATACTGATCCCAAAGTTCAGCAGGTTGATTTTCGTAGTCCCATTTGAACTGGGAATCCCTCGGTGAAAAATATCTTTCTTTTGCCCTGATCCCATGTTCATCCCTACGGATCCCTAAAAGGATGGCCTTCAGATTGTACTTTTTAATGACCCTTTTCAAAGCATTGGTTTTTAATTCATTACAACAATCCAACTTACTTCCCTGACCTGGCCCCATTCCTTCCTTTAGTTTTTCTTCATTTCTCCCGATCAATAAATTGAGATTCCACTCTTTAGCCCTTTCATCTCTGAATTGATACATCTCTGGAAACTTGTAACTGGTATCGATATGGATGATCGGAAAAGGGATATGGCCGAAGAAGGCCTTCCGACAGAGCCAGAGCAGGGTCGTGGAGTCCTTACCGACAGACCATAGCATGGCAATATCCTTAAATTGATAATAAGCCTCTCGAATGATATAGATACTTTTGTTTTCCAATCTTGTCAGATGATCCATCAACGGTTCTCCTATTGAGAATAGTATTGAAGTATATAATCCGTTAGATTCTCGACGGATGGTTTTTTAAGAAAGTCAATATTTTCCGGAAGGATACAGAAAGCATCGTGCCATGTATGCATTCCTTTAAATATATTGTTACCGAAGACTTCTTTTTTTTCCAAACTTCCCTTTAAATCATAGCCATCTTTAGGAAGACAGACCAGGTCTGGAGCCATGTGGGTATGGGGTCCATGATAGATTTCCTCTTTTTCATAGATTTTATCAATGACCTCATCGCCATTCTCTCCCTTCAAGTCCCCTCAATATCTTCTTTATCTCTTCCAATAAAGCAGCTTTTTCTTCCTTTCTCACAGTCCCTCTCGGATAAGAATCCTTTCCGTGGATATAGATGCGGCAGGGATCTAAATTGAATGCCCTGGTTTTATTTTCGATCCTTTCATAGAAATTCCCTTCGTTCTTTAATACCAGAAATCCCTTCTCCTCTAAAAACTTATTGATATAGACTTCTTTTTTAATCGGAGCAAATCCATGGTCAGAGAGGATCATGAAGAAATCCTTTTTCGGAAGATCTTTCAACAAATTGTTCGTACAAATATTTTATAAATTTATCCAATTCCGCATAGAAACGAAGAAAAGATTCATGATAAGGATTTTCTTTGTCCTTCGACGCATCAAAAAAGAAGTGGTGGAGACGATCTGTCTCCGTGATACAGGCGAAAAAAAGGTCCCAAGACTCTTCCGTGAAGAAGTGAGAGATGGCTTTTTTACGGATCTCAAAACATTCAAATAGGCTTTTCATAAATGCCACTTTATCTTCTTTGGCCTTTTCGGCTTCCACATCGATAAGATAATTGATTGAATGAAGATAAGCATAAGCAGATTCAGGGAAGGTGGCCTTTTTTAAATCGATGGCCACAAAACCGGAGACCAGTATTCCATTCATCGGCAGTGCAGGATAAGTATGGGGGACATTGAAAATGATGGATCGATAGGGATGCCTTATTTTATTGCGATAATTTTGGAATAAGGTAGAGGTTTTTTGATCTGTTTTTCCTAATATTTCCCAAAAGGGTGGTGCCTTGATGTCCTTTGAATTTGGGAAGTATAAAGAATAGCTATCCGGTTTGAGGTCCGTAAATCCATAGATCCCATGTTCCCCGGATTCACTCCGGTGTTAAAAGATGTCCAAGAGACCGAAGAGATGTCAGGAATGGACGCATTCATTTGGTGAAGGGTAAACCCTTGACTCAAAATCTTTTTTAGGTTTGGCATCACATCCATTTTGAATGTAGGTGCTTAATAGGGAATAGGGAACCCCATCAATGCCAATGATTAAAGCCTTCTTCACTTTTCCTTTTGATAACTTCATCGAATCTTTTCCATTGATTCCATCAATTTATTTATAGCATATCCTATTGGAGATTTCCCTTAAAACCAAGCTAAGTAAAGAATCCTGATACTTAACCCGGTGATTAATAATCCGACGAGCAGCATCAATACCTTATGGGGTAACTTCTTACAGACCCAAGCGGCAAAAGGAGCAGCGATCACTCCTCCGATCATTAATCCAACGATTTTTTCCCAATGTTGGAATAAGAAAGCCCCAATCGTGGCGAAGAATGTGATCGATTCAGCGACCGTTACGAAAAACTCTGCTGCATTCACCGAACCAATGGCATATCGAGGCTGATTCCCATTTGCCACTAAAGTGGTGGTGACAATGGGACCCCAACCACCGCCTCCGATGGCATCAAAAAACCCTCCGGCCAATCCTAATGGGATCAGTCTGCTTTTCGTTTTGATCTGGTGGGTTTTTCTGACTACTTTGATCAATATCCATAACCCCATCATCAACAGATAGATGGAGACAAACGGTTTAATCTTCCCCCCGGGTAATTCAGTAAGGATATAGGCTCCTAATACTCCTCCTATCACCCCTGGGATCAGAAGCCTTAAAAAAATCTTTTTATCAATATTTCCAAACTTAAAGTGTGAAACTCCCGATACCGCTGTGGTGAACATTTCGGATGTGTGGATACATGCACTGGCGATGGCGGGGGGACTCCAAGGCTAAGAAAGAAGGCGTTTGAGGAGACGCCATAGGCCATTCCAAGGGCCCCATCAATGAGTTGAGCAATAAACCCGAAGATGATGAAAATGATAATATTATAATCCATATTCCTGCCCCCTATGTTAGAATGAGTCCATGGAGTTAAAATTTATAAATTATAAATATCCAAGGGATTTTAACCTTTTTTTAACCATCTCGATTTCTTCTTTTGTGAGAGAGGGCTCCTTCTTAATGGACCTGGAAGAGATAAGGTCCCTTAACACATAAACAATAAACTCCGTGACAGAATTAAAGCCCCTTCCCTCAATGATATGGCTGAGATTATCGTAGAGTTGCCTTGGAATTTTGATGGTCACCTTGTCTTTTTCGGTTTTCATATAACACTCCTATAACACTCTTCTAAGAGTGTAATAAATGGAATCCCCCTTTGTCAAGTCTTTTTTTGGTGCGTTTTTGGATCCCCTTCGGGGAGGGTGGAAACCCCTCGCCTTGAGGCGAAGGTAGTTTAGTTTCTGCTTTAAAAATCAGAGAGGGCTGATTCCTTAACGGAATGAGGCACATCCATCCATACTGAAATCGGGGGATATGAACACATGACGTTTTTTCTTGATAAAGGGAAATGGTTTTGTTAAATAGAGAGATG
Organism: uncultured delta proteobacterium; assembly: GCA_963818595.1. Classification (GTDB taxonomy): domain Bacteria; phylum Desulfobacterota; class BSN033; order BSN033; family UBA1163; genus UBA1163. The sequence goes on along the minus strand of CAWFSX010000053.1, from coordinate 151,579 downwards.
GAAAAGGATGAAGGGGGAAAGAGAGAATGTCAAAAGTATTAGTTACTGGAGGTGCTGGGTTTATCGGGTCCAACCTAACTGAGTCCTTGCTTAGAAAGAAGCACTTTGTTCGGGTCCTCGATGATTTTTCAACTGGCAAAAGGGAGAACCTAATTTTTGGTAAGGAACATCCTTTACTGGAGATTCTCGAGGGAGATATCCGTGACCTCCGCACCTGTAAAAAGGCGATCAGGGGAGTGGAATATATATTTCACCAAGCGGCCCTTCCATCGGTTCAACGCTCCGTAGAAGATCCAGGGACTTCCAACGCCATCAATGTTGGAGGGACTTTAAATATCCTTCTTGCCGCCAAGGAGGAAGGAGTGAAAAGGGTGATCTATGCCTCCTCCTCTTCCATTTATGGGGATACACCTACTTTACCAAAGCATGAAGAGATGCCCCCTCATCCTCTCTCGCCTTATGCACTCCAGAAATATATTGGAGAGCAATACTGCCGACTTTTTTACCAACTCTATGGCCTCGATAGTGTCTCCCTGAGGTATTTCAATATCTTCGGACCCAAACAGGACCCGAACTCCGTTTACTCGGCTGTCATCCCGAGGTTTATCGATGCCTTACTTCATGATCGTCCTCCAATCATCTTCGGAGACGGAGAGCAGTCTCGAGATTTTACCTTTATTGAGAATGTCGTTCAGGCCAATCTCCTCGCCATGTCCGCAGAACACCTCCATGGAGAAGCAATGAATATTGCTTGTGGGAAAAGAATCTCATTGAACCAATTATTGAAAATCCTAAAAAAAATTCTTGGATCGAAGTTAACACCTATTTATCAAGAACCTCGAAAAGGAGATGTGAGACATTCCTTGGCAGATATCCGCAAAAGCAAAAAATTTATAAATTACATACCAAAAGTTGGAACAGAAGAGGGACTTAATAAAGACCGTTGAATTTTTTCAGAGATAAGAAAAATCTTAAAGGAACAGGCAGGATGATCAGGGTGAGAGAACGAAAAAAGCTGGAGTCCATATTAAAAAGTTTTCCAAGGGTAAAACTTTTAGTGGTGGGTGATATTATGATGGATCGATCCATTTTGGGGAAGGTCTCCCGGATATCCCCGGAGGCCCCTGTTCCTGTCATCATTGCGGAAAGGGAGGATTTTAAGCTTGGGGGGGCTGCAAATGTTGCCTGTAATATTCGTTCACTTGGAGGAATCGTATCACTCTGTGGCATTGTGGGTGATGACGAAAATGGGCAAAAAATATATAAAAGAATTATTGAAGAGGGGATCCAAACAGAAGGGATATTTTTTGAAAAAGAGAGACAGACCACAGTAAAGACCAGGATCATCGCTCACCACCCTCATTACCAACAATTGGTCAGAGTTGATCGGGAGACGACCGATCACCCCAAAATTTCTACTTTGAGAAATCTTTCAAAGTTTTTAATGGAAAGGGTGGAAGATTTTGACGGGATCACTATTTCTGATTATGGGAAAGGTTTATTGACTCGAAACCTGATTCAAACCATTATCAAAAGAGCAAAAAAGTCGAAGAAGTTAATCATGGTTGATCCAAAGGTAAAAAATTTTTTCTTTTATAAAGGAGCAACAGTGATTACTCCAAATACCAATGAAGCGAGTGAAGCATCGAGAATCCCTGCCACCGATCAATCATCCGTGGAGAAAATGGGAAAAAACCTGTTGAAGAGGTTGAAGTGTAACGCTTTAGTCATTACCCAAGGAGAAAAGGGAATGACCATTTTCGAACCCAATGAAAAATCCTATCCTGTGCCCACCGTAGCGAAGGAGGTTTATGATGTGACGGGTGCGGGAGATACAGTCATTGGAACGATGGCTCTTGCTTTAGGAACAGGGCCTGGCGTGAGTATTAAAGATGCAGCGAGTTTAGCCAACTATGCGGCGGGGATTGTCGTTGGAAAGGTTGGAACTGCAATTGTGAGCAAAGAGGAATTGTTGAAAGTAATAAAAGAGAGCGTTTAAGCCAGGAATTTTACAGGCTTTTTATCGCTATTGAATGGGGAAAATAGGCTCCAGGAAAAAGGCCCTCCCTCAAAATTGAAGGAAGGGCCTTTCATTTCTTATCCCCCATCCCGTAGCCAGGTTTGAGAAAAAAATGGTTATGTTTCGAGGACGAAAATGATTTCCAACCTGACCCTGTATTCTATTATCTTAGAATTTTCAATTGCCACTCGCATTTCAACAACGCGTAATCCAGTGATACCCCTTAAGGTCTTTGTCGCTCTTGCAAAACCGACCTTGATGGCATCCTCAAAACCTTTTGAAGAACCTGCAATGATTTCTGTTACCCTCGCGACTCTGGGCTCTGCCATTCTTATCACCTCCTTTTCTTAAATTAACATTAATATTTAAAGTTTATACGAAAATCTAAAAGAATGTCAATGAGAAAAATATTGATAAATTTAAGAATTATGTTATAAAATAGAATTTTAGTAACATTTTCATAACTTACATTGTACCTGAGATGAAACAAATGAGGCAGATGAGTGACTTCTCGATCTGTTGAAAAGCGTGGGTTAATCTCTCAATTCATTCATTACTTAACTGTAGAGAAGAATGCCTCCCCTCACACCTGTCGATGTTATCAGAGGGATTTAGAAGGGATTGAGGATTTTTTAAAGAACTCAGGAATGATTCTCACTTCTTCAGCAGAGGTTGAGTGGAAAAAAGTGGATCGGATAACCATCCGAAAATATCTGAGCTTTCTCCATCGGAAGAATAAGAAAAGTTCTATTGCGAGGAAAATTTCCACATTGCGCTCTTTTTTTAGATATCTGAATAGGGAGCAAATAATTGCTTCCAACCCGGCCAAGAGTATCTCAACTCCTAAAGTAGAAAAGACTCTTCCCACCACTCTGACAGTGGATGAGGCCTTCCGGTTGATGGAATCACCCAAGAATTTTTCTGAAAAGTTTTCGCCGGCAGGGATGAAAGATAAGAGGTTAAGGGATCGAGCCATTTTAGAGCTGCTTTATTCCAGCGGATTGCGCGTGAGTGAATTGGTAGGATTGAATTCGAATCAAATCGAACTGGACTTGGGCATCGTGAGAGTGATGGGGAAGGGGAGGAAAGAACGGATTGTTCCGGTGGGGAGAAAGGCGGCCGAGTCATTGAACGCTTACTTGGATGAACGAGGGATGGTAAAGTCGCGGAGGAGGCAGCCAGACCCCTTTTTGTCAATTCATTAGGAGGGAGATTGACCGCACGGAGCGTAGGGAGATTGATTAAGAAATATACCAGGCATTCAGGCATTTTTCGAAAAGTCAGCCCCCATAGCCTTCGCCATACATTTGCCACACATCTTTTAGACGCGGGGGCTGATATTCGAGAGATTCAGGAGATGTTAGGACATTCGAGTCTCTCGACCACACAGAGATATACCCACGTCAGTATGGGAAAATTGATGGAGGTCTATGACAGAGCCCATCCCCGCAGTTTTAAAAATGTGGGTCAGAAGAGTCAGGAAGAAAGGAAGTAGGTTTGCCTACAGGTCATAATCGAAATAAGGAGTGATGAAGGGTGATCTTATGTTAAAGATGCGAGGGACGACCGTTCTATCCGTTCGACACAAAGGGAAAGTGGTAATGGCAGGAGATGGGCAGGTGTCTCTTGAACATACCATCATGAAGCATACGGCCAGGAAGGTTCGAAAGATTTACCATGACAGGGTTCTCGCTGGTTTTGCAGGGGCCACAGCAGATGCCTTCACCCTTTTTGCTAAGTTTGAGGAGAAGTTGGATCAATACAGTGGAAATTCGCTGAGGGCAGCCGTGGAATTGGCCAAAGACTGGAGGACAGACCGTGTTCTTCGGAGGCTGGAGGCCTTGCTCATGGTCGCTGACTCTGAACATACGCTGGTCATTTCCGGGAATGGGGACGTGATTGAACCTGACGATGGAGTGACGGCCATCGGAAGTGGAGGCCCTTATGCTCACGCGGCCGCCAAGGCATTGACCGAGTTTTCCAACTTGGATGCCAGGGCCATCGCCGTGGAAGCCATGAAGATCGCTGCCTCCATCTGCATCTATACCAATGACCAAATCATGGTGGAAGAGTTATGAGGCAGACCTTTACACCCCGAGAGATCGTCTCTGAGCTGGATAAATATATCGTTGGACAGAGGGATGCAAAGAGAGCCGTGGCCATTGCATTGAGAAACAGGTGGCGGCGTCAGCAGGTTCCCGAGCCTCTCAGGGATGAAATTGCACCTAAAAACATCATTATGATTGGTCCCACCGGTGTCGGCAAGACAGAGATTGCTCGAAGGTTGGCCAAATTAGCCCAGGCCCCTTTTTTGAAGATTGAGGCATCAAAATTTACAGAAGTGGGATATGTCGGAAGGGATGTAGAGTCGATGATTCGGGATATTACCGAACTGGCCATCAATATGCTGAAAGGAGAGGAGTCCCATAAGGTGCAGCAGAGGGCAGAAGAGATGGCTGAGGAGAGGCTCTTGGAGTTACTTCTGCCTCACTCTGGGAAAGGTTCGCAAAAGGAAGGTGAAGATCAGCAAACCACTCGTGAAAAACTTCGAAAGTTGCTGAAGGCTGGTAAGCTCAATGATAAGTATGTGGAGGTGGAGATTATGGATCGAAACCTTCCCATTGTCGAGATCTTTTCTGCCTCTGGATTGGAAGAAATGGATGTCAACATTAAAGATATGTTTGGAAACCTCTTTCCCAAAAAGAAAAAGCAGAGAAAGGTCAAAGTTCCAGAAGCGTTGACCATCCTCTCCCAAGAGGAAGCGTATAAATTGATCGATATGGATTCTGTCATCAAACAGGCCATTGAACGAGTCGAACAATCTGGAATTATCTTCCTTGATGAAATCGATAAGATCGCGGGAAGGGAGTCCGCCTTTGGTCCAGATGTCTCCCGGGAAGGTGTTCAGAGGGATATCCTGCCCATTGTAGAAGGGACGACGGTGACGACGAAATACGGGATGGTCAAGACGGACCACGTTCTATTTATTGCTGCCGGGGCCTTTCATGTTTCCAAACCTTCGGATCTCATCCCAGAGCTTCAGGGCCGATTTCCGATCCGGGTTGAATTGGATTCTTTAGGAAAGGGGGATCTGGTTCGAATCCTCACCGAGCCAGAAAATGCCCTGATCAAGCAGTACACCGCCTTGCTGGAGACCGAATCGGTCAAGGTGAATTTTACAGAAGATGGGATTTCAGAGATTGCAGGGATGGCGGCTTTAATCAACGAAAGGACGGAGAACATTGGAGCCAGGCGGCTTTACACCATGATGGAGAAATTACTGGATGAGATTTCGTTTGACGCGCCCGAGATGGCAGGGAAAAAAATGGTGATTGATGCGAGATATGTCCAAGGGAAATTGAAAGATTTTGTGGAGGATGAAGATTTAAGCAGGTATATCTTATAAGTTTGGAGAAATTAGTTCACCTGCCTTCGCCGAAGCGGCTTCGCGCAGGCAGGTAGTTCGGAGTGTATGATTTCGAATCTCCGAACCCCGAACTCCTAACTCCGAACTGAGGTGAGCGGAGCGAACCAATGGATAACCCCATCGATAAGGCCAAGATACTGGTGGAAGCCCTTCCCTATATTCGGCGATTCTATAATAAGACCATCGTCATTAAATATGGAGGGAGCACGATGGAGGATGGGAGGATGAAACGGAGTTTTGCTCTCGATGTTGTCCTTTTGAAATACATTGGCCTTCATCCTGTTGTCGTCCACGGTGGAGGGCCTCAGATCGGTGAGATGTTGACCAAGATGGGGAAGAAATCTCAATTCATCGAAGGGATGAGGGTGACGGATGGAGAGACGATGGATATTGTCGAGATGGTCCTCGTCGGGAAGGTGAATAAAGAGATTGTTTCGCTCATTAACCAAGAGGGAGGCAGGGCCATTGGATTGAGCGGCAAGGACGCTCGTCTCATCACTGCCAAGAAATTAAAATTGACGAAGAGCCGTGGCAAGGGCAAGAAGCCTGAGGTCATTGATATTGGGATGGTGGGAGAAGTCAAGGCGATCAATCCTGGAGTGATTGAAGCGTTGGAGAAAGAAAATTTCATCCCGGTCATTGCACCGGTAGGAGTGGGAGAGGAAGGGGAGACTTATAATATCAATGCTGACCTGGTGGCTGGGAAAATAGCCTCTGCACTGAAGGCAGAGAAATTCATTCTACTCACCGATGTGGAAGGAGTGATGGATGAGAAGCATCGGTTGATTCCCACTCTCGATGTGAAGCAGGCCAAGCGATTCATCACCCAAAAGGTCATCTCCTCCGGGATGATTCCAAAGGTAAATTGCTGCCTTGATGCGTTGGACGAAGGGGTGGCCAAAGCACATATCATTGATGGAAGGGTGGAGCATGCCATTCTGTTAGAAATTTTTACCGATGTTGGGATTGGAACGCAGATCACCAAAGGAGTGGAATAGTGGAATAGTGGAACACTGGAATAATGGGTTTACTCGAGAATTTGATCCATCCTTCCATCCTTCCAACATTCCATTTTTCCAATGAAGGGGTGTTATTTTGGATTCTCAGACCTTGATGATGTTATCGGAAAAATATGTGGCCAATACCTATGCCCGCTATCCTGTTCTTCTGGTCAAAGGGAAAGGGACTCGGGTTTGGGATTTAGAAGGGGAGGAATACCTTGATTTTGTTTCAGGCTTGGCGGTTTGCAATTTAGGACACTGCCACCCGAAAGTCGTTAAGGCGATTCAAGATCAAGCAGAGAAGCTGATCCATGTTTCGAACTTCTATTATATCGAGCCACAGATCCAACTTGCGTCCCTTCTCTGTAAGCACTCTTTTGCTGATAAAGTTTTCTTTTGTAATAGCGGGGCCGAGGCCAATGAAGGGGCGATGAAATTGGCACGGAAATATGCAAAGGAGAAGACAGGAAGGGATCGATACGAAATTATCACCATGGAGCAATCCTTCCACGGCAGAACTCTGGCGACCCTGACCGCAACGGCTCAGGAGAAGTTCCACAAGGGTTATGAACCTCTGATGCCTGGATTCAAATACGTTCCCTTTAATGATATCCAGGCAGTGAAAAATGCCATTGACTCGAAAACCTGTGCTGTGATGTTGGAACCCATCCAAGGAGAGGGGGGGGTGAACTGCCCATCGGAAGGTTATCTGAAAACCCTTCGGGAGATCTGTGATGAGAAGGAGCTCCTCCTCATCTTTGATGAAGTTCAGGTAGGGATGGGTCGGACTGGGAAACTCTTTGCCTATGAACATGATGGGATTGAACCCGATCTGCTTACCCTTGCCAAATCATTGGCAGGAGGGGTTCCCATAGGAGCTTTATTGATTAAGAAGGGGGTTGCAGACAGCTTCAGACCAGGTGATCATGCCTCCACCTTTGGAGGAAATCCTTTGGCCACGGCAGCAGGGGTGGCAGCCTTCACAACGATATTAGAAGAAGGGATGTTGGAGAATTGCCAAAAGATGGGAGATTACTTCCTCTCTCAGCTTGAGGCGATCCAGAAAAAGTTTCCTTTCGTTAAAGAGGTTCGAGGGAAAGGTTTAATCCTCGGCATAGAGTTAAACATGGATGGGAGTTCCATTGTTAAAGAGATGTTAAGGAAAAAGATTCTCATCAATTGCACCATGGGAAATGTACTCCGATTCCTTCCTCCTTTGATTGTGATCAAGGAGGAGGTTGATCGAGTGATCAAAGCTCTAGAAGAAGTCTTTGAAGGAATATCTTGATTGCGGTATGCGGATTATCAAATGCGGATTTCGGATTTAATCCCGCGATCTGCAATCCGCAATCCGAAATAATCCGTTGAGGGGGTTTCTATGAAAGGTGAAGTGAAGAAGGTCGTTCTGGCTTATTCTGGAGGTCTGGATACCTCCGTGATCCTGAAATGGTTGAAGAATGAATTTGAATGTGAGGTGATCGCATTTACGGCTGATGTGGGGCAAGCTGAAGAACTGGATCATTTAGAAGAAAAGGCCATTGCTACGGGTGCGAGCAAGGTTTATATTGAGGATCTCCGAGAGGAGTTCGTCCGAGATTATGTCTTCACTGCCATAAAAGCCAATGCTATCTATGAAGGGACTTATCTCCTCGGAACTTCCATTGCTCGACCTATCATTGCTAAGAGGCAGGTGGAGATAGCCCAGTTAGAGGGAGCGGATGCCGTGGCTCATGGGTCCACGGGGAAGGGGAATGATCAAGTCCGATTTGAATTAACTTATTATGCCCTTAATCCTTACATTCGGGTGATCTCCCCGTGGAGGGAATGGCAATTTAAGTCGAGAGAGGATTTAATCGCTTATGCCCAAAAAAACGGAATTCCCGTTCCGGTGACAAAAGCAAAACCTTATTCCTCTGACCGAAATCTCCTTCACATCAGTTTTGAAGGAGGGATCTTGGAGGATCCCTGGTCTGCGCCACCCGAAGATATGTTTATTCTTTCGATCTCTCCGGAAAAGGCACCCGACCGTCCGACCCTTGTTGAAATCGATTTTGAGGATGGCGTTGCAAAACGGATTGACGGAAAGACGCTATCGCCGGTAGCCCTGTTATCGCAACTGAATGAACTAGGAGGTCGAAATGGAATCGGCCGGGTGGATATGGTGGAAAATCGTTATGTCGGAATGAAATCCAGAGGAGTTTATGAGACACCAGGAGGAACGATCCTCCACATCGCCCATCGGGCCATTGAATCGATCACCATGGACAGAGAGGTGATGCATTTTCGTGATAGCCTGATCCCGAAGATATCGGAGTTGATCTACTATGGATACTGGTTTTCACCGGAAATGGATATTTTGAAGAAAGTGATTGATGAGACGCAGAAGGATGTGAACGGGACTGTCCGTTTAAAACTTTACAAAGGGAACTGCAGCGTGATCGGTCGTAAGTCAGAAAAATCCCTTTACCATGATGCCTTTGCGACCTTTGAGAAAGATACGGTCTACAATCAGAAGGATGCGGAGGGATTCATCCGGCTTAATGCCCTGAGACTCCGAATCCGAAGGATGATGCGTGGGTAAGACTAGTTCGGAGTGATGCCTGCCTTCGCCAGAGCGCCTGCCCTCCGCAAGGCTTCTGGAGGCGGGGCTTCGCGCAGGCAGGAGTTCGGAGTTTAGAGTAAAAGATTATGAAACTGGAATGATAAACGAAGAATTGACTCCGAACTAAAAACTCCGAACTCCGAACTATAGAACGAGGGAAGCATGAACCAGCGTTATCACCCCCAAGAGATTGAAGAAAAGTGGCAGAAAATCTGGGAAAGTCAAAAACTCTTTAACGTGACAGAGGATACGAAGAAAGAAAAATATTATCTTCTTGAAATGTTTCCCTATCCATCGGGCAAGATCCATATGGGCCATGTGCGGAATTACTCCATCGGGGATGTGATCGCTCGGTATAAGAGGATGAAGGGTTTTAACGTCCTCCACCCCATGGCATGGGATGCCTTTGGCATGCCCGCAGAAAATGCTGCGATGGAACATGGGGTCCACCCCGCTAAATGGACTTATGAAAATATTGATTACATGAAGAATCAATTGAAGCGGATGGGCTTCAGTTATGACTGGGATCGGGAGTTTGCCACCTGCGATGTTTCCTATTACAAATGGGAACAACTCTTTTTCTTAAGAATGTATGAGAGGGGATTGGCTTACAAGAGGAGATCCTCTGTCAATTGGTGCAAGATCTGTAAAACCGTTTTAGCGAATGAACAGGTGTTGAGCGATGGGACATGCTGGCGAGGCCACGCCGATGACCCTGGCGTGACACAGAAAGAGCTGGATCAATGGTTCTTTAAAATTACAGCCTATGCAGAAGAACTACTGGAGTGGTGCGAAAAGCTTCCTGGATGGCCTGAGCGCGTTCTCACCATGCAACGCAATTGGATTGGAAAATCCATCGGTGCTAAAATTCATTTTCCTATGGAGAATTCGAAGGAAGTCATTAAGGTTTTCACGACACGACAGGATACGGTCTTCGGTGCGACCTTTATGAGCCTGGCACCCGAACACCCCCTTGCGATCACTCTATCGAAGGGGACCCCTCAAGAGCGAGCCGTGAAAGAATTTGTTGAGAGGATGAGACGCCAGGACAAGATAGATCGGACCGCTGAGACGACAGAAAAGGAGGGGATTTTCACCGGTGCCTACTGCCAGAATCCAATGACAAGGGCGAGGATGCCCATCTTCGTTGCCAATTTTGTTTTAATGGAATATGGGACAGGGGCAGTGATGGCTGTGCCTACCCATGACCAGAGGGATTTTGAATTTGCGAAGAAATTCGGGCTCCCTTTGATTGTTGTCGTTCAACCAGAGGATCGAATGTTGGATGCTAACACCATGGCAGAAGCCTATGAAGGGGAGGGCTCCCTGGTCAATTCGGGTCCATTTAATGGGATGAGTAGCGTTAAAGCGAGAGAAAGGATTGCTCAATATCTCGATGAGAAAGGACTCGGCGGCAAAAGAACCAGTTATCGGCTTCGGGATTGGGGCATTTCAAGGCAACGTTATTGGGGAGCACCCATCCCTATCGTTTATTGTGACCAATGTGGAGCTGTTCCTGTCCCGGAAAAGGACCTTCCCGTTGTCCTCCCCTTTAATGTGGAGATCACCGGGATGGGGGAATCACCTCTTTCTGGGTTGAAGGAGTTTGTGGAGACTCGATGCCCAAAATGTGGTGGCTCCGGTCGGAGAGAGACAGATACGATGGATACTTTTGTTGAATCCTCTTGGTATTTTGACCGGTTTGCGTGCCCTGACTATGATCAAGGTCCTTTAGAAAAGAAGAGGGTGGATTATTGGATGCCTGTGGACCAATACATTGGAGGAATTGAGCATGCCATACTGCATCTCCTCTATTCCAGATTTTTCACCCGAGTTTTAAAGGGGATGGGATGGGTGAGTGTTGATGAGCCTTTCACGAACCTTCTCACACAGGGGATGGTTTGCAAAGAAGTTTATGAATGTCCAAAAGATGGTTATCTCTTCCCCAACGAAGTGGAGGGACAGGGAGAGACGATTCGTTGCCAAAAGTGTGGCAGCCAGATCTCTATTGGAAGACTTGAGAAGATGTCTAAATCAAAGAAGAATGTAGTGGACCCTGAATATTTAATTGAAAAATATGGTGCGGATACAGCCAGGATGTTTTGCCTCTTTGCCTCTCCACCTGAAAAGGATCTGGATTGGAATGACCAGGGAGTGGAAGGATCCGCCCGTTTTCTCAATCGGGTCTGGAGGCTTTTTTATGAGCAGCATCTTCATCTTCAAAATGTGAAGCCCCTTCCGTTTGGAACCGCTCTGGAGGGAGATCAAAAGTCTCTGCGTCAGAAGACCCACAAAACGATTAAAAGGGTAATCGACGACATTGAACGATTCCATTTCAATACAGCCATCAGTGCCATCATGGAATTGGTGAACGAGATTTATGTTTCAGAGATGAAAGACCGAAGGGATGAAATCTCCAAAAGAGTGATACGGGAGGCAATCGAAACCGTTGTCATGTTGCTCTCACCCTTTGTTCCCCACTTTGCGGAAGAACTCTGGGAGGCTCTGGGGAATCGGGAATCTATCATCAAAACCCGATGGCCAGATTACGATCCAGAAGCCGTTTTGGAAGACGAAATATTGATTGTCATCCAGATCAATGGGAGATTGAGGGATCGGATGACCATTCCTGTCTCATACGGAGAAGAGGAAGTGAAGACCTGGGCATTAAGGAGCGAGAGAATTCGAAAATTGGTAGAAGGCAAGGAGATCAAACGGGTGATCCTTGTCCCCAAGAAACTGGTCAATATTGTTTGTTAATAGGGATTGAAACGCTATGCGCTATGCCCTATGCCTATTTCTGTGCTTTTCCTTTTTTGTTCCTTTGGGATGCGGTTACCAAATGGTCGGAAAGGAAACCCATGTCCCCCCGGGGTTGAATTCGCTCGCCGTCCCCACCTTCAAAAATCAAACCTTTGAGCCTGGGATCGAGGTTCCTTTTACTCAAGGCTTTTTAAAAGAGTTCATTCGCGACAGAAGGGTCAACGTGGTGGATCGGAAAGAAGCAGATTCCATTTTAGAAGGAGCCATCAAGGCTTTTTACATTTTCTCCGTTTCTTATGACAAATCTGGCCTCGCCCTGGAATATGAGATCAGGGTGGTTCTCGATTTAACTTTGAAAAAACGGACAGGGGAGGTTCTTTGGGAGGAAAAAAATTTTTCCGAGACCCGATGGTTTCGTGCCTCGTCTAATGTTCTCACTAACGAAGCGAATAAAGCCATTGCCCTCCAACAGATTGGGAGATTTGCAGCTGAGCGGATTCGAAATCGCTTCTTTTATAATTTCTAATCTCTCCCTTCCTCCCTTTAGAGAAGGGAGGAGATGGCATTCCCCCTTTTTTAAAGGGGAAGCGATGGAGATGATAGTGGGAGAAATATAACATTTATGTATACCGCTTCGGATTTGAGAAAAGGATTGAAAGTCATCATGAATGATGAACCCTACATCGTGACGGCTTTTGATTTTTCCAAGCCCGGTAAAGGTCAGGCACTTTATCGGACCAAACTGCGGAATATGATCACAGGGTTAACTATGGACAGGACGTTTCGGGAGGGCGATACCTTTGAACCCGCTTCATTAGAAGAGCGGGCGATGCAGTTTCTCTATAAAGAGGGCGATCATTACCACTTCATGGATAACGAGACCTATGAACAGATTATTATCAGCGAAGAGTCCCTCGGTGACGCCAAAAATTTTCTTATTGAAAATTTAAATGTGGAGGTCCTCTTATTTAGAGATAAAGCAATTGGTGTCGAGCTACCGAACTTTGTCAATCTCAGGGTGATCAAGACAGAGGGCTGGGTGAAAGGGGATACCTCGAAGGCAGATTACAAACCCGCTACCGTAGAGACGGGTTATGAGCTTCGTGTCCCTCCATTCATCGAAGAAGGTGAGTTGATCACCCTTGATACTCGAACGGGTCAATTTTCGAAAAGGGTCAAAGAGTAGGTTCGTGGCGAAAAACTGGCCACTGGCAAAACGTAAAAAAGCCCTTCAGCAGAGGGCAAGCATCCTACAAGGGATCAGAAATTTTTTTATTGGAAAAGGCTATCTCGAAGTAGAAACCCCCCATCGAATACTCACCCCTGCACCAGAATCCCATATTGATCCCATCCCCTCCGGGTTATGGTTTCTCCATACCTCTCCCGAACTTTGTATGAAACGTATGATGGCAGCAGGATATGAGAAGATCTTTCAAATCTGCCGATGCTGGCGTGACAGAGAAAGGGGAAGCCAACACCTCCCTGAGTTTACCCTTCTGGAGTGGTACAGAGAAGGTGCCGACTACCATTCGTTGATGGAGGAATGTGAGGGGTTAATCCGATTTGTGGCTACCGCCATAGGGTTGGGACAAAAAATTTTTTTTCGAGACTGCGAGATCAATCTGTCTAAGCCATGGGAGAAAATCTCTGTTCAAGAAGCGTTTCGTGATTACTCACAGATTTCCATGGCAGAAGCACTGGAGCGGAATCTTTTTGACGAGATCATGGTTCGAGATATTGAACCGAGACTGGGGGTAAAAAAACCGACGTTTATTTATGATTACCCCGCTGAGAGGGGAGCGCTGGCCCGTCTGAAGCCGGGAGATCCGAGTGTTGCAGAACGCTTTGAACTTTACATAGGGGGTTTAGAGCTGGCCAATGGATTTTCGGAATTGGTTAATTCAGAAGAGCAAAGAAGGCGTTTCCACCTTGAAAACAAAAATCGCCAATCCATTGGTAAATCCGTCTATCCGATGCCAGATAAATTCCTGAATGAGCTGGATAATATGGCTCCGTCTGCTGGGATTGCATTAGGAGTGGATCGGCTGGTCATGGTTTTTCTGGATGCCGAGACCATTGATGAAGTCGTGGCCTTTACTCCAGAAGAACTTTAAAAAAGCGGCAAAGAATAAGGAATCTGTGGTTTTTCATGTATTTCTCTTCTTTTTGAGGGTTTTTAGCACTTTAATATCTTCGAGATCCTTTGGTCTCCCGGCAGATTCCTTCATTACGATGAGGTCGTCCAAAGAGGCATAGTAAACTTTTTCCTTTCCAAAAGTTCCGGGAATCCGATTTTTCCATACTTGATCGAATGTGATTCCGGTGACAAAAGAATGGATATCTGTCTCTACCAGATATTACCGAATCAATACTTTCCGTGTTAACAAATCTTCAATGGTGATATCAGCCGTGTCATAGCCAAAATCTCGGAGGGCATTGAGTGTGCGGACCGCATTCTTAGGTTCGGGGCGGATAAAGATATCAATATCAAGGGTTCCTCTCGCATATCCATGGATGGGAAAAGCGGTTGCTCCGATGATGACAAATTCAACATTATGGGCGTTTAATGATTTCAACAGCTCTTCGATGTCCATGATCAATCATTTGCTTTAACATTTCTCTTGATTTTTCTCTCATCATCTTAAGTCGCTCTTCAAAGGTCAACGAGGAGAGATAGTCGAGTTCAAACTCGAACTCCTTTTTCTCATCGTCCGAAGATAATTTGAGGATATGCGGATTCTTTTCCATTCATTTAAATTCTACCAATTTATATAAGAAATGGCAATTGAAATAAATAATTTTTTGCTTATAATAATAGGCAATTTGCATTTCTTTGAACCCTTGAATTTTGAATTCATAGAATATTTGGGTATATTGAGATCCTCATGCCTTTTTGGACGAAAAAGAGTAAAATTGTCATTACTTGTGCAAAAGGGGTACCCCCTTTTCTAAAACAGGAGATCCTCTCCTTAGGATTTCCAGTTTTGTCAGAGGGGAGGGCAGAGGTTGAGACAGAAGGATCTTTGGAAGATGCGATGAGGCTCAACCTGATGATCCGTACAGGGCAACGAATTCTTTTTCTTCTCGAATCATTTAGCGCGAGGACACCTGACGAACTTTACAAAAGGATGTCTCGAATCAGTTGGGAAGAATATATCCAAGAGGATGGGTATTTCTGTGTTACTTCTTCTGTGAACAACCCGACCATTAGGGATTCAAGATTTGCAAATGTGAAATGTAAGGATGCAGTGGTGGACAGGATTAAGGAAAGGCGTGGCCGCAGGCCTGATACAGGACCTGAAAGAGATAAGGTGGTGATTCACCTTTACTGGAGAGGCAACCTCTGCCAAGTTTTTTTCGATACTTCTGGTGAGCCCCTTTCCAAACGTGGATACAGAATGATTCCTCTCAAGGCACCGATGCAAGAGACCCTTGCGGCGGCTGTGGTTCTGGCCACCGGCTGGACTGGAAACGGGAATTTTATTAACCCCATGTGCGGCAGTGGAACGCTTGCCATCGAGGCCGCATTCGTTGGTTTGGACAGGGCTCCGGGTTTATTGAGAGGTAATTATGGTTTTATGCATCTAAAAGGATTTGATGAATCCTCCTGGAAAGTTCTTCGTAGAAAAACAAGAGCCGCGTCGAAGGATCAATCAAACGGAAGGATTATCGCCACCGATATCAGTCAACAGGCCGTGGAATCCGCAAAGAAGAATGCAATGACCGCTGGGGTGGAACGGTTCATCGAGTTTGGTGTCTGTGATTTTTCAGAAACACCTGTCCCAAATGGAGGAGGGGTGGTCCTCCTGAACCCTGAATATGGTGAGCGGATGGGTGAAATGGAAAAACTGAAAGAGGCCTACAGGAAGATGGGTGATTTTTTCAAAAAGAGATGCCAGGGATACAAGGGGTATCTATTTACCGGTAACCTCGACCTGGCAAAAAGAGTGGGATTAAGGACAAACAGAAGAATCCTCTTTTATAATGGTCCTATCGAATGTAGGTTGTTAGAGTATGACCTCTACGAAGGAAGTCGAAAAAGAACATTGCAAAATTAGCATTGCGAAGTTAGCATTGCAAAATCTCCTCTTTTGTCATTCCGGGCTTGACTAAGCCTACCCCGTACTTGATACGGGGGAACCCAGGGTTTTTTAATACTGGTTCCCTGTTTTCACAGGGACAAGTCTGGATTCCTGCTGGAGTTTATCCCGATGGAAATGAGGGCAGGAATGGCACCATATCAAATGAACGAATTCAATTTGAAATACTAAATGCTGATTTTACAACGAATTTGCAATGGTTTTTGAAAGGAAATGAAAGCTCGATCCGATATCTGCCCAGTCTATTTCCTTTACGGGCCTGAGGATTACCTCATTGAGGAAGAGATCCAGCTCCTACTCAACCAAACCCTTTCCCAAAAGGAGCGAGGATTTAACTTCCACCTCTTCAATGGTGAAGAACACAATAGTCAGGAGATCATCCAAACAGCCAAAACCCTTCCAATGTTTTCTCAGTACCGATTTGTCCAAGTCAGAGAAGCAGACCACATGGTTGAGGAGAAGGTGAGAGCGTTGATGGAATATATCAAGGAACCTTCTCCTAGTACCTGCCTCGTCCTCTACGGTCAAACGATAAGCCTCTGGAAGAAACATCGGAAAGAGATCGAAAAGATAGGGAAGGTCGTCGAATACACTCGATTGAGAGGTAAGGTCTTAGTTTCCTGGATGAAGAATAGGATAAAGGAAAAAGGGAAAACGCTTTCGGAGGAGGCTGCAGACTATTTGGTTGAGGTAGTGGGAGATCACCTATACGATCTCGACAATGCCTTGGAGAAGGCCTTTTTGAGTGTTGGGGAGAAACGGACCATCGAGCTTCCCGACATGGAAGAGATTACTACAGAGGTCAAGGTGAGTACGGTCTTCGATTTAACGGATGCCATCGGGCATCAAAACCTGGAGAAAGCCCTTGTCATTTTAGAAAAAGCAATGGAGTCAGGGGCCATTTCATTTAGAAAAGAGGAAGAACCCTCAAAAAAGGATCCTGTTCCACTTCTATTAAGCATGATGGCAAAGCAATACTGGAGTATGTTGGTGATCAAACAGATGAGCTCTCCTCATCGGGATGTAGGAGAATTGGCCAAAGAACTGGGAACATCACCGTGGAATATAAAGAAATTGATGGAACAAGGGAAGAATTTCTCTGAAGCCTCACTCCAGGAAGGGATTCAAAGGTGTCATCAAACAGATTTAGCCGTTAAGCGGAGTCGCGGACCGAAGGACCTTTTGATGGAAAAGTTAGTGATTGACCTCTGTCGACCTGTTAATTCCCCCTCGCCCCCCTTTAGAAAAGTCGGTACGACTCGAAACCGAGGGGGGTAGCCTGCCTGCCGGTAGGCAGGGAGAGGATTTGATTCGGTATGAATTAAGCAGCCTTGACTTTAAGAGCGTTAACCTCTCTGGTCAGCCGAGAGATTTTTCTTGCAGAGGTATTCTTATGAAAGACACCTTTGGAGTGGGCTTTCTGGATTAGAGGGATTGTTTTCAACAAAGCCTTTCGGGCCCCTT
This sequence comes from uncultured delta proteobacterium, assembly GCA_963818595.1. Lineage (GTDB taxonomy): Bacteria > Desulfobacterota > BSN033 > BSN033 > UBA1163 > UBA1163. The sequence continues at coordinate 134,202 of CAWFSX010000053.1, read as the reverse complement.
CGACATCCTTCTTTGCAATGGCTACTCTCACCTTTTTTACAGAAGACTTTACTGTGGATTCGATTTGGAGGTTTCGAAGCCTCCTTTTCTCGTTCTGTCTTGCCCTTTTAATAGCCGACAAATGGGTTACCAAAATTGAGCCTCCTTTCTCTTAAAGAATTAAGGAATTGGATAAATTTTGAAATTCCTAAACCACCAAATTCCTAAATCTACAATCGATATTATTGATTTTTCTAACATTTTGAGATAGCTTATGTCAAGGTCTTTTGAGATAACAAATTACCCGAATGAGAGCGAATGCATCGAACTATGGTTTATTCGCCATATTCGCTGTGATTCGTTTTATTCGCATCATGTCTGAAAACCACAAAATAACCAAAGCCGCCACCACCATAGGGATGGGAACTCTTCTCAGCCGTATTCTCGGTTTTTTGAGGGATATGGTCATCGCCCATTTCTTTGGAGCAGGGATGGCGGCCGATGCCTTTTTTGTCGCCTTTCGGATTCCCAACCTTTGGAGACGATTGGTGGGAGAAGGATCTTTAACCATCTCATTCATCCCTGTCTATACCGAATATCTTACCCAGAAATCAGAGGAAGAAACCAGAAAGGTCACGCATATTGCCTTCACCAGTGCCGGAGTTATTTTGTTGATTCTGACCCTCCTTGGAATTTTCTTTTCACCCATTTTGATTCAGGTCATCGCCCCGGGTTTTACTCAGGTTCCAGAAAAATTTCAACTGACCGTGACGCTTAACCAGATCATCTTCCCCTACCTTTTCTTCATGGGTCTTTTCGCCCTCTGCATGGGGATCCTGAACTCGTACAGGCATTTCTTCGCACCTGCCATTGCTCCGATTTTCCTCAATATCTCCATCATCGTCTCAGTTTTTCTCTTTTATCACACGTTCAGAATACCGGTGATGACCCTTGCCCTCGGGGTCGTTGCTGGAGGGGTGATCCAATTTCTCTTTCAGCTCCCGTTCTTGTGGAAGAAGAGAATAACTTTTCGATTCAATTTCAATTTTAAACATCCTGCGATCAAGCGAATCGGTCTTCTGATGGTTCCAGGTCTCATCGGGACCGCCGTCTATCAAATCAATGTCTTCATTGATACGATCTTCGCCTCATTCCTTCCGAGCGGAAGTGTTTCCTATCTTTTCTTTGCAGACCGATTAATGGAATTTCCACTGGGGATTTTTGCTATTGCCATTGGCATGGCATCTCTTCCAAGTCTTTCAGGACTTGCTGCTCAGGGAAAAATGGAAGAATTGAAGGAGACGCTTTCTTTTACTTTTCGTCTGGTTTCCTTCATCAGCGTTCCAGCCATGGTGGGACTGATCGCCTTGAAAACTCCGATCGTCAACCTCCTCTTTCAAAGGGGATTGTTTGATGCCTCGGCTACTGAGAAAACAGCCTTCGCCCTCTTGTTCTATTCAGTGGGTCTCTGGGCGATCGCCGGAGCTCGAACCATTGTCCCCGCCTTCTATTCTCTCCAGGATACCTGGACACCCCTTAAGATTGCATTGATTTGTTTAGGAACCAATGTCATTCTTATTGCGATTCTCATTTTCCCCTTGAAACATGGGGGGTTAGCTTTGGCCACCAGTCTCTCATCCACTCTCAACCTTATCCTTCTATTCTGGAAACTGAATTCAAGATTAGGAAAGATAGACATGAGAAAGAATATTAAGTCTCTCCTGAAGGATGTCTTCTGTAGTCTTCCAATGGGTGTGGCGGCCTATTTGATCTGTTCCATAGGAAATTGGTCTACCACCGGAAACGTAGGGGAGAAGGTTTTACTTCTCCTGACAGGGATTGTGGTTGGCCTCGGAATCTATTTGGCATGCTCCTATGGGATGAAGAATGAAGAGATGCTCTTTTTATGGAAGATGGTCAGAAAAAGAAAGTAGGCAGATGGCCGATTGCAGATAGTAGGTTTTAACTTCTCACTTCCTAATTCTTGCCCAAATAAACAACCCTAAGGCTAACCCAATTCCTATCACCTCCATGCCAATCGTGGGAAAAACAAGGAGGGCCGCTGCTGCAATAAATAAAATGCGATGGAACCAATTTAAAGGTGACCAGACATAGCCGATGAGTGACGCGGCAAGGCAGACCACCCCTAAGGCCGTCAATCCAGTTCCCTTTAGAATTTCAAAGAGGGTGCCTTGGAGGAGAAGGGCAGGCTGAAAAACAAAAGCAAAGGGGACAAGAAAACCTGCGATTCCCAGTTTGAAAGCTTCAACCCCTGTAGACATCATCTCCGACCCGGCCAGATTGGCTGCCGCAAAAGCTGTGATGGCATCCGGGGGGGTGAGATCTGAAAGCACGGCATAGTAAAAGACAAAGAGATGGGCAGACAACAATGCAACATCAAATTTTCCGAGGGCAGAGGCCCCAACGGTGACAGCGATGATGTAAGCAGGGGTTGTTGGGATTCCAGTTCCCAGGACGCTGACCACCAGAAAGACAAGGATCATGGCTAAAAGAAGATTGTTAAAAGAGGCGCCCAACAGGACGCTGCCAAAGGCCAGTGCTGCTCCAGTTCGTGTGAGGATTCCAACAATCATTCCTGATCCTGCAAGGGCGGTTGCAATGATGGCAGCATTTACAGCAGACTTGGAATAGGGTATCGATGAGCTTTTTCGGAGTCATCCAGGTTTTTCGATCCAAAAAACTGAGGCCAAAGATGATCAAAACAACATAGAAAGCAGATTTGCTGGGGGAATATCCATATCCTAAAAAGACAATCACTAAGATGAATGGAAGGAAGAAGTAGGAATGGCGAAGCATCGACCAAATGCTCGGCCGTTCCGACTTCGGAATCCTCGACATTCCTTGTCGTACCGAGATAAAATGGACGACGAAGAATAAACCGAGGTAATAAAGCACAGCAGGAATGGCAGCGGCCTGGATGATCTTGAAATAAGGAATTCCGGTGACCTCGGACATGATAAAGGCTCCTGCTCCCATGATCGGAGGCATGATCTGACCTCCAGTGCCAGCAATGGCCTCAATGGCTGCTGCCTGTTTGGGAACAAACCCCCCTTTTTTCATCAGAGGGATGGTAAAACTCCCCGTGGCGTAAACATTGGCTACCGTGCTTCCGCTTACAGTTCCATAAAGGGCACTCGAAATGACAGCGATCTTTGCAGGTCCACCCTTCGTCCATCCGGCTGCCCAAACGGCAAAGTCGATGAGGAAATTTCCAACCCCCGCGCTTAACATGAAGCCGGCGAAGATGATATAGATGTATAGAATATTGGATGAAATCCCTGTGAGAAAACCAAAGATCCCTTCATCTCCAGCTAAAAACAACACCTCAACCATTCGAGGATATGAATATCCTTTGAATTTCATTATCCCTGGCCAATAAGGAGCTGTGGCCAGATAGAAGAGGGAGACAGCAATGGTAATTGCCATCCAGCGGGAGAGGGCTCGCCGACAGGCTTCAATCACCAGGATGACGAGGATGGTCCCAAGAATGACCTCGATGGTTCGAACCTCATCCATCCCGACCATTCTGAAATTGAGCCGTTCAGCATCCCAGACGATATAAAAAGGTCCTAAGAAACAGAGAGCTGAAGCGATCCCATCAAAAAAACTTGGACGGTCTTTGGGTGATTTTTTTGTGGCAGGGAAGAGAAGGTAGATTAAAGGAAGGAGCAGGAGGAGATGAAGTCCACGCTGAGTGCGAGGTTCAAAGGTCCCATACCCAGAGGTGTAGAGGTGGAGCAAGGTAGCCATCACTCCATAGATGAGAACAAAAATCTTAACCGAACCCTTTAGGGAGCGCACAATTTCATTTCCATTAAAAGAATGCCCGCCCTGTTAAATAATTATGGAACCAAAACCTATGTTTAACAGGGCGGGCGTCCTTTTTTGCTGAGGGTGAAATTTATTTCAAAACTCCTTTTTCTTTATAGTACTTTTCTGCACCAGGATGAAGAGGAATCAAGCCCAATCCCGTGACCGCATCTTTCAGTTGGTAAGGAGCTAAGGAGCTATGAATCTTTCGGAACGGGTCAAGATTCTCATGGATGACCTTAGCAATACGATAAGCCATATCCTCCGATACGCTCTTGTTCACGAGGATCACGCTTCCAGCAATGGCGGTGGTCACATCCACATTGGCATTGGCAGCCTTTGTATAAGTTCCAGCTGGAATTTTTCCTGACTCGATCCCATATTGTAAAAGACTCTTTAGCACCTCCGGAGAAAAATCAATGAGCCGGAGAGAACGACCAATGGAGGCTTCGGTGATCGCTGCGCCTGGGAGGGCTAAGAAGGTAAAGACAGAGTCCACATTCCTATCCTTGAATTGACTTGCCTGTTCCGCATAAGAGCCTCTGAAGAACTTGAAACCGGCTGCTTCAAGGTCTTTATAGTCTAATTTATAGTGAGCGAGTACTTTTCGGAAAACCCATTCATCAGAAGTCCCTGTAGGTGAAATGGCCATACGGAGGGCCTTTTTCTGTTTGAACACTTCGTCCATTGTTTTGATCTGGCTATCAGCCGCCACATAGAAATGGAAGAAATTGAGGCTCATTCCACCCGCAATAGCGCGTAGGTTTGAATGCTTTTTATCGTAAGGATCCTCACCGTTCCATGCGGCCACATTCAGGAAAGGAAGACCCCATCCCAACTCACAATCCCCCTTGTCGACCAGCCTCGGGTTTACCGTACCACCCCCTGGGATGACTTTGACCGTGATCCCTCCTGATTTTTCATTGACGATGTTGGAGATGCCCCCTGCGATGGTATACCATCCACCGCCCACTCCCCCCGCGGTCCAGGTCAGGGTCTGGGCTTGGGCGAAAGAACAGACAAGCATCAGGAGTCCAATGACCCAAAAAGAAAGTATTTTTTTCATCTGCCTCCCTCCTTCTAAGTTTTTTGGATTTGAATTTGTTGAAACAACGTTACTATATACTCCAGGTTTTATAAAAGTAAAGAAAAATATTTTCTCTTTCCCGCCCTCTTTCAAATATGTTATGAAGGAATCAGTTCCAACACAAACTCAAGAAAATCCTTTTAGGTGAGGTGATTTCTTGATTGGTATCCTCTTGTTGGATACCATTTTCCCTCGGCTTTTAGGGGATGTGGGTAATCCAAAGACATTTCCTTTTCCGGTCATTTATGAGAAGGTGAAGGGGGCGATCCCTATGAGAGTCGTTAAGGAACGGGATGGATGTCTCCTCCCCTCGTTCATTGAAGGGGCAAAAGCCTTAGAGAGACGCGGGGTGAAAGCCATTACGACCAGTTGTGGCTTTCTTGCGATTTGGCAGAAAGAGATTGCTTCTGCTGTAGATATCCCTGTCTTCACATCCAGCCTCCTGCAGGTGCCTTGGGCCTATCAAATCACAGGCAGACGCGGTCGGATCGGCGTCCTTACGGCGGATGTGTCCTCTCTGACCGAGGTTCATTTCCAAGGGGTAGGGGCCGCAGGAATTCCCATGGTTGTGCGTGGCCTGAACCCGGAGGGTGAGTTTTATAGAGTCTATATTGGAAATAGTCCGGATATTGATGTCTCCAAGGCTGGTCGTGAGATGGTCGCTGAAGCCTCAGCCTTGATGAATGAGCATCCGGATATTTCAGGACTTGTATTGGAGTGTGCTAACATGCCCGTTTTTGGAAAAGCAGTGAGAGAGACCGTAAAGGTCCCAGTCTTTGACATTGTTACCCTTACCTGTTTCATATGGTCCAGTATTTTTAGAGGAAGCTCTGATTAACATTTGATGGTCATGGATTTCAAAGCGGCGGAGGAAACATGGAAAAAACGGCAGAGGTGGTCATCATCGGGGGCGGGGTTATTGGAGTCAGCATCGCCTACCATCTCGCCTTGAAGAAAGCGGGAAGAATTGTTCTCTTCGAAAAAGGACAATTAGGAGAAGGTTCGACCAGCCGTTGTGTGGGAGGGATTCGAACCCAATTTTCTACAGAGATCAACATTCGTTTCTCACTTGAGTCATTGAAGACGTTTGAGCAATTTGAAGAGGAATTCGGAGTCAATCCAGAATTTAAAAGAATCGGATATCTCTTTCTGGCAACGAGTGGATCAGAGATGGAGGTCTTCAGGGAGAATGTAAACCTCCAAAAAAAATTTAATATTCCCGTAGAACTCTTAAATCCTGATGAAATTAGGGTACGCTGGCCCTATCTGAGAATGGACGATATCTCGGGAGGAACATTCTGCCCCTGGGATGGATATGCAGGCCCCAGTGAAGTCCTCTCTGGATTTGCCACTGGCGCGAGGAGGGCAGGAGTTAAGATATATGAAGGAGCAGAGGTGATTGGAATTTTATCGGAAAAAGGGAAGGTCAAAAGCGTAAAGGTGGGGGAGGAAGTTATTTCCACATCTACTGTTGTCAATGCAGGAGGACCTTATGCTGCATCGATCAGTAAAACAGTGGGCATTAAAATTCCTGTAAAACCTTTAAGGAGACAAATCTTTATTACTGCTCCTTTTCATCTCAGCGACCGTCCTATTCCATTGACCATTGATTTTCATCGGGGGTGGTATTTCCGAAAAGAAGTGGACGGATTGCTCCTCTCCGGCCCTTTAGACCTGGAGCCAAGTTTCAATATCAATATAGATTACGAAGCTATGGCCGAGACTTCAGAGAACGCCATGTACCGTGTCCCAGTCCTCGAAAAAGCTCGTATTGCCAGAGGGTGGGCAGGGCTTTACGAAATCTCTCCAGATCACCATGCCATCCTCGGAAGGGTCCCTGAGGTAGAAGGATTCATCCTCGCCAATGGTTTCAGCGGACATGGATTTCAACATAGCCCTGCTGTGGGTAAAGTGATTGCCGAGTTGATTGTAGATGGTAAAGCCCATACCATTGACATCTCTTCTCTTTCCATCGAGCGATTCGAAAAGGGAGATTTGATTTTAGAACCCATGACCGCTTTTAAAGAATAAACCCCCCATTCTCTCTTCATTTATAAAGAATACTCCCTGACAAAACAATTCTATAATATTTTTCAAATGTTAAATTGCGGTAGTTAATGTAAAATCATGTCAACAAATGTCAAATAACGTTAAAAAAGGGTAGATATTTTAAGAAGTTATGCCTTCATCGAATATTTTTAATATTGAGTTTTTATTAAATTCTCTGTATAATAACAGTAAATTTTGGCATTTAATTTAATTCCATTAAGAAAGGTTTGGTGACTGAAATGGAAGAGAATATATTTGGGATAGAAAATGAGAGGAGATCTTTTTCATCCGCTACAAGTGTGGGTGGGATAGAATCCATTAAATCCAAAATAGATTTTCTGTCCAATGAACAAAATGCTCCCTTCCCATCCTCCTTTTTTATCGAATTAATCCAGCGAATTAAAAATACCTTCAGCTCTATCAAAAGTTTTACACAGATTTCTCGCAGTAAATTTAGTGATAGAGAATTTGGAGAGTATTTTTATCGAGCAGTGACCGGGGATATTGAGAAGATGGATATGGTGCTCAATGGTCTTGTCAATTATGTTAAGCTCAATACCCCTATTCGGAAAACAGATACCGTTCATCATTTTATCGAAGAGGTGTTGGGGAAACACCAGGCTAAATTGGAGGAAAAGGGGATCAAGCTATTTAAGAAATTTGAAAAGGATCTTCCCGAAACCATTGTCCCTGATGAGCAGTTGAGATATATATTAAGCTCTGTCCTCCAATATGCCATTGATTTGATGCCTTCTCATGGGAGCGTGGGTCTTTCCACAAGGTCCTTTTTTCTTGAAAAGGAAGTAGATGAAACTCCGGCTATCTTCAAGAAGGATGGTCAGTACATTGAGATCTCGATCGTTTTTGTAGGTTATAGAAAACAAACGGAGCAAGGGAGGGGGACCCCAGCGCCTCAAAAAGAAGAACCCTTGGATCTCATCCTCCGTTTCGTAAAAGAGGTCGTGCAGCGTAATCGTGGAATGATGAGAATTGAAACAGATGAAAAGAGGACCAAGACCTTTATCTTCTTGAGATTTCCTGTTGAAAGAAGAAAGGTCGTTTATTATCAGTCGGTAAATTAATCAAAGGGCACAGCTTACTTCTTTTAAACCTTTCTTGCAATTTCTATTCAATTGGGTTATTTTAACTAAAAATGAGTGGTTCCCCAGTGTCATGGCGAGGCGAAGCCGAGGCAATCTCGTTTTTGTGGGGGATTGCCACGCACCCTTCAGGTGCTCGCAATGACAGATAATGGAAGGATTTCCGCAAAAAATCGCTCAATTTAGGTGTAATTTAAATTTATTTTTTGAGGTTCGATGATGGCAAAGGTTTGTGACATCTGCGGGAAAGGGCCGGTTTTTGGCCATAATGTAAGTCATGCCAATAATAAGACCCGGAAAGTGTGGTATCCCAACCTCCATAAGGTAAAGACCTTTAAAGAGGGAAGGACCATTCGAATGAAGGTCTGCTCCCGATGCCTTCGCTCAGGGTTGATCACCAAAGCCGCTTAGTCTCATAGTCTAGTGTCTTGTAGTCTTATAGTTTTCAGACTAAGCGACTACAAGACCAAGCAACTATATGACTATTTAAGCTTCAGCCTGAGCCTCCACCCTCATTCTTTCTACTCGATAGACCCCTTTAATCTTTTCGAGAGCTCTGATCACTTTTTTAAGGTGATTCAAATCTCGAATTTCTATCTCGAAAGTGCTGATGGCTTTCTTATCCTCTGTCGTATCCACTCTCGCATTCTTGATATTGGCCTCCGCGGAGGAGATGGAGTTGCTGATTTCACCCAGCAATCCTTTCTTGTCTTCAGAATAGATATGAATCCGCACTGGGTAACTGTATTCCTTGGCCGAATCCCATTCCACCTCGACCTTGCGATGAGGGTCATCGTCCATTGCATTCTGACAATCAGCAGTGTGAATCGTTACCCCTCTGCCCCGAGTGATGAATCCCACCACTTTATCTCCGGGGACTGGATTACAGCACCCTGCGTAGCGCACCATCACATTGTCGATCCCCTTGATCAGAAGGGCATCTTTAGGACTGCGGGTGATTTTTTGAACGAAGTGCTTCAAGCGCCCTTCCTTCAATTCTTCTTTTTGCTGCTCCAACTTCTCCTGAGGAAGAATCTTCCCAATAATTTGATTGACCGTTACCTTCCCATAACCGACTGCTGCGATGAGATCCTCAATCCCCTGGAAGCTAAATTCACTCGCCACCCTGGCCAAGTCGCCTGACTTAATTAATTTGGCCTGCTGGAGGTCATATTTTCGAAGTTCTTTATCCAAAATCTCTTTCCCGAGGGTGATGGATTTTTCTCTTTCTTCTGCTGTAAACCATTGGCGGATTTTCGTCTTAGCACGAGAGGTTTTGACAAATTTAAGCCAATCCCTGCTGGGTTTCTGATTGGGAGAAGTCATGATCTCCGCCGTATCTCCACTTCGAAATTCATATTTCAACGGGACGATCTTTCCATTCACCTTTGCTCCCACACAATGGTTTCCAATATCGGAGTGAATGCTGTAGGCAAAATCGACCGGCGTTGAACCAATGGGGAACTGTTTGACCTCTCCCTTGGGGGTGAAGATGTAGACCTCATGGGGGAAGAGGTCCACCTTCACACTCTCAATAAATTCTCGATCATCTTTTAAATCTCGTTGCCATTCCAGGAGCTGCCTCAGCCAAGTGAACCGTTTATCATCGGCTTCTTCCAAAATCTTTCCTTCTTTGTATTTCCAATGGGCAGCGATGCCTTCCTCTGCAATCCGATGCATTTCATGTGTTCGAATCTGGATCTCGATCCGTTCCCCATAAGGCCCGATGGCAGCGGTGTGGAGGGATTGGTACATATTTTCCTTGGGGAGGCCGATATAATCTTTGAATTTCCCTGGAATGGGTTTCCAGAGAGAGTGGATGATGCCCAGTACGTCATAACACTCTTTCATAGAATTGACGACCACTCGGAAAGCGGTAATGTCATAGACCTGATCAAAATCGATGTTTTGGTCTTTCATTTTTAAGTAGATGCTATAAGTCTGTTTTAATCGCCCGGTCACCTCCCCCTCGATTCGATTTTCATAGAGTTTTTTCATCAAGATTCGTTTCACTTCATCAATATAACGCTCTCTTTCCTTCTCCTTTTTTGTAATCTTACGTCGAATCTCTTCGTATAGTTCGGGATGGATGTGTTGGAAAGCCAAGTTTTCCAACTCCGATTTAATCCAGTCAATTCCGAGCCGATGGGCTAAGGGAGCATAGATGTCGAGGGTTTCCTGGGCGGTCTCCAACTGTTTTTCAGGAGTGTGGTATTTGAGGGTTCGCATATTGTGGAGGCGGTCAGCTATTTTGATCAAGATGACCCGAATGTCCTTTACCATCGCTAAAATCATCTTCCGGAAATTCTCCGCCTGGTGCTCTTCAGAGGACCGCAGAGAGATCTGGCTGATCTTGGTCAGACCGTCCACCAACTGGGCGATTTCGTCCCCGAAGTTTTCCTGGATCTCTTTGCGGGTGGTCAGGGTGTCCTCCACCGTATCATGGAGGAATCCGGTCGCTACACTGGCAACATCGAGTTTCAATTGAGTTAAAATTCCAGCCACTTCCAAGGGATGATTCAGATAGGGCTCTCCAGAAAGCCGGACCTGTCCCAAATGAACTTTGGCAGAAAAGACGTAAGCCTTTCTGAGGAGGTCCATGTCGGCATTGGGATTATATGAAGTCAGCCTTTCAAGGATGTCATTGAATCTTAACATTTGAGAATCATCTTACTCGTAACTATCAGAAAATTCAAGTGGGTTCTCCCCTAAACATGAAAAGTTTTGACAGTGAATTAAATAGAATCTATAATGGTTTGCTTGAAGTTTTAGGATAGGGGGTAGGATGAAACGGATTTTACTGATTTTCATCATTGCTGTGATCATTGCCGCTCTTCTCTATTATTTCTTTACAGGAAGACAAAAAAGAAGGGAATGACTTTATCAAGGTTTCTGGAAATATTGAAACCACAGAGGTAAATGTGGGATTCAAGATCCCTGGAAGGATTGTCAGCCTCTCAATTCAGGAAGGGGATTGGGTTGAACATGGGAAGGTTCTGGCGAAATTAGATGATGAAGACCTCCGTCACCGTTTCGAATTGGCGAAGGCCACATTAAATTCAGCACAAGCCAAATTGAGCAAGTTGTTGGCAGGTTCGAGGCCAGAGGAACTCAGAGAAGCAGAAGCGGTCCTTTTTCAAGCCAAGTCCGATCTGGAGAATAAGCAAGCCCATTATGAGCGAATGAAGCCCCTCTTTGGGAGAGGAGTCATTCCCAAGGAAACCCTGGATAATGCAGAAGCGGGTTATAAGATGGCGAAGGCATCTTTCCAAAAGGCAACGGAGAATTATCTATTAGTCAAGGAGGGGCCCAGAAAAGAGGATATCGAAGATGCCAGGGCACAGGTGGACCAAGCTCGAGCCTCTTTAAAACTGGCAGAAACTCAGATGGGCTACACGGTTCTCTATTCCCCCCTTTCAGGGGTTGTTTTAGTCAAAGCGAGCGAAAGGGGGGAAGTGGTCAACCTGGGAACTTCCATTCTTACCTTAGCCGATCTTAAAAATGTCTGGTTAAAAGCGTATATTGCGGAGACTGATCTCGGCAAAGTTAAATGGGGTCAGGAGGTCATAGTGACCACAGACCTTCAACCGAAAAAAGAATACAAAGGGAAGATTTCTTTTATCTCCTCGCAGGCCGAATTCACTCCCAAAAGCATTCAGACGGAAAAAGAGAGAGTGACATTGGTTTACCGTATCAAAGTGGACATCCCAAATCCAGACCGGGAATTGAAGCCGGGGATGCCAGCCGATGGAAAAATTCTCCTGACTTCATCCTCGCCTCAAAAACAATAAATGTTATCCATTCAAACCACCAACCTGACCAAGTCTTTCGAATCATTGACCGCTGTTAAAGACCTGAACCTGGAAGTGAAAACAGGGGAGATCTTCGGTCTGGTGGGTCCTGATGCATCGGGAAAAACCACGACCCTCCGGATGCTATGCGGTATTCTTCCTCCCGATAGGGGAGAGGCAATGGTCGCAGGATGTGATATCCGGAAAGAGGCGGAATCTTTGAAAGAAAAAGTAGGTTATCTTCCCCAGCGTTTTGGACTCTATGGAGATCTCACGGTTCTTGAAAACATCCATTTTTATGCAGATCTCTATCAAGTTTCAAAGAAGAGTAGGATAGAAAGGATAGAAAGGCTTCTTCAATTTGCCAATCTGAAGCCTTTTGGGAAGCGGAAGGCTCAGGATCTATCAGGAGGGATGAAACAAAAATTGGGTCTGATCTGTGCGTTGATCCATACACCTCAAATCCTCTTCCTCGATGAACCAACGACTGGAGTGGATCCTCTTTCCCGAAGAGATTTCTGGGTCATTCTTTATGATCTGTTGAAAGAAGGTGTGACGATACTCTTTTCGACCTCTTATCTGGACGAGGCAGAGCGATGCAGCCGCATTGGAATGATTTACCAGGGGGAACTTTTAATTGCGGATACCCCCTCCTCGGTAAAGGCTAAAATGAAAGGAGAGATTTTAGAACTTCGGACGGAGAGTAATCAGAGAAGCCTCAGAATGCTGGAAGGGATTGAATCGCTCCGGGGTTTCGTTTTATCCGGAGATAAAATTCATATACTCGTGGATGATTCGAAGGAAGGTGAAAGGGTAATTCGCGATGTTTTAAAGGCAAAAGGTGTGAGTGTTTTAGACCTCATGGGGGTCAGACCTTCTCTTGAAGATGCCTTTGTCTCGATGGTGAGAGAGAAAGAAAAATAATTGAGAATTGTGAATTGAGAATTATGAATTAACTCAAAATTCTTAGCTCATAACTCTGAACTCATAACTCATGACGATGACAAATTTTCACTGTTGAAGTGGAAGACCTGGTCAAGACCTTCGGAGACTTCGTCGCGGTAGATCATATTCACTTCCAGGTGAAAAGGGGAGAGATCTTTGGATTTTTAGGACCCAATGGGGCCGGGAAGTCCACAACCATCCGAATGCTCTGTGGTCTCTTAATCCCCACTGCGGGGAAAGGGAAGGTGGCAGGGTTTGATCTCATGAAAGAGCCAGAGAAGATTAAACAGGTGATCGGTTATATGTCTCAAAAATTTTCACTTTACGAAGACTTGACAGTGACAGAAAATCTTCATTTTTTTGGTGGGATTTATGGTCTCTCCGGTGACCTTCAAAAAGAAAGGGAGGGACGGGTGTTGGACATGATTGAGCTCAGGGAGTTGCGGGATCGGATGACCCGAACCCTGGCCGTTGGATGGAAGCAGAGATTGGCATTGGGTTGCTCGATCCTTCACGAGCCTTCCATCCTTTTCCTGGATGAACCCACTTCTGGAGTTGATCCAATTTCAAGAAGGAATTTTTGGAACCTCATTCAGCAGATGGGAGAAAAAGGAGTGACCACCTTCGTCACGACCCACTACATGGATGAGGCAGAATATTGTGACCGATTGGCCTTGATTTATGAAGGAAGGATTATTGCTTTGGGAACTCCTTCTGAACTTAAATTGAAGACCATTGCCCAAGGGGTCCTGGAAGTCGAGTGTGATTCACTCATCCCTGCCCTGGACCTATTGAAGAGGGAACCCTGGGTCTCTGAGTCGGCGGTATTTGGTGATTCCCTTCACGTGATTGGTCAGGAGGGAATAGATCCAGAACAAGAGATCACGCGTCTCCTGCAGAAACATGGAATTCGTCTGAAGCGGATGGAGCGCATCAGACCCTCTCTGGAGGATGTCTTCGTTTCACTCATCGCCAAAGAAGGAAGAGGATGAAGTTTTCTCGTACCTGGGCTATCGCCCGAAAAGAATGGTTTCATATCTTCCGAGATTGGAGAAGTCTGGGATTGGTCATCCTGATGCCGATTCTGTTGATGCTCCTCTTCGGTTATGCAGTCACCCTTGATGTGAAGAAGGTGCCGATGGGTGTTTTGGACCGTGACAAGAGTCAGGAGAGCCTCTCTTTTATCCATCGGTTTAGTGCCTCTCCCTACTTTCATCTCCGCTTTTTTGCACAGGATGAAAAAGAGATCAAAAGGTTGATTGATCGGGGGGAGGTGAAGATGGGATTGGTTCTCCCCTGGGATTTTTCGAAGACGATCAAGGCCGGGAGAAAGGCGGCGGTCCAAGTATTACTGGATGGGTCGGATTCCAATACAGCCAATATCATCCTGACTTATGTCCAGGGGGTTGTCCGAGAATATAATTTAGAGAAGACCCTTTTGAAGGTAGAACGATTGGGTGGACAAAAGTTGAAACCACCCGTTGAAGGTCGTCCAAGGATCTGGTTTAACGAAGAACTGGAATCGAAGAATTATTTTATTCCCGGACTGGTGGCGGTGATCATGTCGATCATTGGAGTCCTTTTAACCGGCCAGGTGATCGTTCGGGAATGGGAACGTGGAACGATGGAACTTCTCATCTCCACACCGGTTCGAAAAGAGGAGTTGATTATTGGGAAATTATTCCCATACTTTTTCTTGGGCCTTCTCGATCTGGCATTGGCTGTTTTGATGGGGACATGGGTCTTTGAGGTGCCGTTTAGAGGAAGCATCGTTCTTCTTTTCCTTCTCTCTTGCATCTATATCCTCGTTGCCCTGGCACTCGGCATGACCATCTCCACCGTGGCGAAGACTCAAATTCTGGCTAATCAGATGGCCATGGTCATCGGTTTTCTCCCCACCTTCCTCTTATCAGGGTTTACTTTCGTCATCTCGAACATGCCGTTTTGGCTTCAGTTGATCACCTATGGTATTGCGCCCAGATATTATGTGACCATTCTCAAGGAGATTTTTCTTAAAGGAGCAGATCTCACCTTTCTCTGGACTGAAACGTTGGTGCTGGTCGGGATGACCCTGGCAGGGCTATGGGTAGCGACCAAGAGTTTTAAAAAGGAATTGAGGTAAGAATATAAGGAATGATGGAATCATGGAATAGTGGAATAATGAAGAAAGCTGGAACAATGGAATGATGGAATGGTGGAATAATGACACAAACAAGCCTAATCCTAACTTTCTTTCCCAATATTCCAATATTCCAGTATTCCAACATTCCAGTAATCAAACCATTCTTCCAATCTTCCAATATTCCAAGAAGGTGTTTATGTTTCATCGCGTTCGGTTCCTATTTGTCAAAGAGTTGATCCAGGTGCTGAGAGATAAGCGGTTAAGGATTACCCTCATCTTCCCGCCTATTTTCCAGTTGATCATCTTTGGTTATGCGGCAAACCTGGATGTGAAAGACATTCATACTGCGGTACGTGATCTTGACCAGAGCGTGGAATCAAGAGAGCTTCTCAATCGATTTGGGAGTTCGAAATATTTCAATATCATCGCTTACCCACAAACCCCCAGGGAGATCGAAACGCTCATCAAGAAAGGAGATGTCATTCTCAGTATAGAAATTCCTAGCGATTTTTCAAGAAAATTGAAAAAAGGGGATACAGCAACTGTCCAGATTATTCTCGATGGAACCGAATCCAATACGGCGATGATCGCCTTGGGTTACCTGGGTCGGATTCTTTCAGAATATTCAACCACGATCATGATCAAGAGGTTGAATCGAGAAGGGATGGTAGGTTTCGAGGAGGCCGGAGTGGAACTTGAGCATCGGATCTGGTTTAATCCTAATGCCGAAAGTCGACTTTTTTATGTCCCAGGAGTCATTGCCTCCATTGCTTTTCTCCTTCCTATTATCCTGACAGCTCAGGCCATTGTGAGGGAAAAAGAAATCGGAACTCTTGAACAGATCATGGTGACCCCCATACGCTCCTGGGAGTTGATGTTGGGCAAAACCCTCCCGTTTGCAATGATCGGTCTGGCAGATGCAATCATGATTGCTCTCATTGGAGTCTTTTGGTTCGAAGTTCCTCTTCGAGGAAATCCTCTCCTTCTTCTTTTAGGTAATGTCTTCTTCTTGATGAGCTCGGTAGGCGTAGGCCTTTTCATCTCCACGATTTCCTCGACGCAGCAACAAGCCCAGATTTCAACCTTCTTTTTCATGATGCCGGCTTTCATCCTCTCGGGCTTTGCCTTTCCTTTAGAGAACATGCCGGAATGGCTTCAATATATTACTTATGCAAACCCGTTACGATACTTTCTCATTATCATCCGGGGTGTCTTTTTGAAGGGGAATGGATTGGATATTCTCTGGCCTCAGATGTTGGCACTGGTCATTTTGGGCGGTCTGACGATCTTCTTGAGCTCAATGAGATTCCAGAAAAGACTAAAATAAGATAGGGTCAAGGATTGCAAGGGGTCAAGGGTTCAAGTAAAAATTTTAAATGATAAAAATTATCTCCTAGAACCCTGGAACCCTTGAATCCTGGAACCCTTTTAATAAGGTTCAAAACAGAACTTGGATAGGGCTATGAAAAACCTGTTGATGAAGATCTATCAATAAGCTTTACCAGGCTTATGGTCCCAGACATTGGTGGCCTGGGGACACTCCCTTTGAAGTGATGGTTGGTGCAATCCTGACTCAGAACACCTCCTGGAGAAATGTTGAGAAGGCGATTCAGAAACTGAAAGGGGAGGGGGTATTAAATCCACGAGGGATCTATCATCTCAAAAAATCACAGCTAGCCTCGCTCATCAAATCGTCAGGTTACTATCGAATCAAAACCGATCGATTAAAGTTTTTTGTAGATTTCTTATTTGAAGAATATGATGGGAATGTAGAGAAGATGGGTAGAGTGAGACTGGGAGCGTTGAGAGAACAACTTCTGAAAGTTAAGGGAATTGGACCTGAGACAGCAGATAGCATTCTCCTTTATGGCCTGAGGAAACCCATTTTTGTTGTCGATGCCTATACCAAACGAATCCTATCGCGACACGGATTGATTCCAGAGAAAGCCTCTTACGAAGAAGTTCAAAAACTCTTTATGGATCATCTTCCAATGGATGAAAAGCTATTCAATGAATATCATGCCCTTATCGTATACCTTGGGAAAACCCTGTGCAAAAAGATGCCGAGATGTGAGATCTGCCCCATTAAAAGCATGAGCGCGTGCAGGCGTAATTGGCATTAGGCAAAATCAGATTGAAAAGATGTCCGATCATGTCCGGATGCACATGTGTAAACCCTTTCACCCCTTGCGACTGTTAACGACCTAACCCTGGCTTGCAATTTTGAATATGGCTTACTGGGATAAAGAGATTCGAAGTTTGATGGGAAAAGCGATCCACCGTTATGGTTTGATTCAGGATGGAGATCGGATTCTGGTGGGGGTCTCCGGAGGGAAAGATAGCCTTTCATTGCTTCACCTCCTCTATGAACGGAGCAAACGAGTTCCCATCCATTATGAGCTCTTCCCGGTTTACATCGATCTCGGCTTTGATTCCAAAAGAGCCGAAATTCTAAGAGAATTTTTTTAGAACGAAAGGACTCCCTTATCACATTGAATTCACGGATATCGGGAGAAGGGCGAATAGCCCTGAGAATCGAGAAAACCCTTGTTTTCTCTGTTCCTGGGAGAGGAGAAAACGCTTGTTTCATCTTGCCCATCGTTTCAAATGTAACAAGATCGCCCTTGGCCATCATAAAGACGATATCATTGAGACTCTTCTCCTTAATATTTTTTACAGTGCTGAGATCAGCACCATGGTTCCCTCCCAGAGCTTGTTCAAAGGGAAGATCACCCTGATTCGCCCATTAGCTCTGCTGGAAGAGAAGAAGATTGAGAGATTTGCCCGAGAGATGGGATTGCCTTTCGGTCCGAGTGGTTGCCCGAGCTCCGGAATGACAAAGAGAAAAGTGGTTAAGGATTTGATAGAAGCTTTAAGCAAGAAAAATCGCCGGGTCAAAGGAAATATCTTCCGCGCCCTTTCAAACATTAAGCTGGATTATACGCTGACCCCTAAGGGTCATTCTTGCGAAAATGGGAATGTGTGATTGCAGGGCTTTTTTATACATAACGACATAAGTCTTAAGCAGTTTGTCATTCCGGGCTTGACTAAGCCTGCCCCGTACTTGATACGGGGGAATCTAGTCTTTTTCTGGATTCCTGTTTTCGCAGGAATGACGGGTCCTCGATGCGATTAATGTCGCTGTGTACAAATGGACGATTCCAATTTTTTCTGCTTGACAAAATTTTGGGAATTAAGTATTTGTTAACAAGATGTAATTATATTTAATTTTTCTTTAATGAAAGAGATCGCCGAAAAACTCAAAGCCTTCCGCTTGGCGAACCGAATGACCCTCAAGCAACTGGCCACCAAGGCCGGTTGTACCGATGCTTACCTCTCCCAACTTGAGAGGGGCCGCGCGAATCCCTCCATTATGATTTTGAAAAAGATTGCCTCCGCCCTTCAGGTGAAGGTGGTTGATTTCTTTCTTGAACCAGAGACCGAGGAGAACGATGTGGTCTGTAAAGAGGGGAAAGGGTGAATATCCGCTTTAAACGAGGGGATGCAAAGATCCAGATGCTGGTTCGGAATATCCAAAATAAACGGATGCAACCTTTTTACACAACGATTGAACCTGGCGGTGGGTCAAAAGGATCTTACTCCCACATCGGAGAAGAATTTGGGATCGTCCTGCAAGGAGAGTTAGAGGTCAATCTGAAGGGGAAGCCGTATCGATTGAAGAAGAACGAAAGCTTTTATTTTTCATCCCAAGAACCTCATAGTTGGTCAAATCCAGGGAAAAAGAAGACAGTCGTGATATGGGTGGTCAGTCCACCGACTTTTTGACTTCATGATGACCCCAAGGACATAATTTAAGCGGAAAAGGAATTAAGAATGGCGATGGGAATGTCAAAGGATGAAGGGAGGTGACAGAGAGGACCCCACAATTTCTGCCCAAAAGTTGGGTTAAAGAGGCACAAGAATTTTAGGGTTGATCAAGAGATAAATCAGGCAGGAGGTGCAAAAATGTCTAAAAAATTTACGAGAAGGGATTTTATAAAAAGTTCAGTGATCGGTGGTATTGCATTGGGAACGGGGGTAGGTCATTCCCATTTGGCCCATGGTCAGGCGACCAATTTAAGATTCAGCACTTGGCACGTTCCTGTAGGCTACGAGGTCAAAACGGTTTGGGAACCCATGCTTGAGGAACTGAAGAAGAAGAGCAAAGGTAAAATCACATCCACTATGTTTGCCGGCGGTGCCCTCGGGAAAGGACCGGAACATTTTGATATTGTGTCGAAAGGTCTGTCGGATATGGGCTATTTCACCGCCACCTGGACGCCGGGCCGATTTCCGCTAACCGATGTGCTCTCCCTTGCTGCGTGGGTCGATGGTAAGGACATTGCGACGGATATTGGAAATGCCATGTACAAACGCGTCCTCAATCAGGAATTCCAGGGTGTGAAGATGGTCGAGTTAAACGGATGTATTCAGGCTTTCATGTGGACCAAGAAGCCAGTCAAGACTCTTGAAGATGTGAAGGGACTCAGGATAAGGAGTCCGGGTGGTCATCAGACCAATTATATTAAGGCACTGGGAGCAGAACCAATCTTCATGCCCCTTGGCGATGTCTACCTGGCCATGGAAACAGGGACCATCGATGGGATCGTAACGTGTCCGCCTTTGGTAATCTCGTTTAAACTGCATGAGGTAGCGAAACATGCTGTGGTCGCAACATTCGGCTGTGTCTCCGAAGGTGTGATCATGAACAACGATAGCTGGAAGAAGACTCCTGATGATCTCAAGCCCATCATCGATGATGTATGTCATAATCCTTTCCACACCACAGGAGGATTAACCAGAGATGTTTATAAGAAGATGATGAAAGAGATTACGGACAAGAAGGTGGAACTCTATAATCTGCCTCCCAAGGAAGCAGAGCGGTGGTATGATCGCTTCAGAGATGAAACGAGAAAATGGGTTGCCGGATTGGAAGGAAAGGGGCTTAAGGCGAAAGAAGTCGTCAAGATGTACAATGAGGAATGCGAGAAGAGGGGTGTTAAAGTCGTAGCTTTCCCGACGGAATGGAAATAAAAGGATATGGAAAGGATAACGGAGATGGGATGGTTTGAAACGGTCAGGAAAGGAATACAAACGGTTAATCGGTTTATCGCCGGAGTGAGTGGGTTTTTTCTCATACCTTTGATGATCATCACAGCCGTTGATGTCGTGGGCAGGGACGTATTCAACCATCCCATCCCTGGTACGGTCGAATTATCTCAGTACATGTTAGCGATCTTCATCCTTCTGGGACTCGCCTACGCTCAGCAGATGAAAGCGCACGTGGCAGTTTCTATTTTCACCTCTCGGCTACCTCATCGTGCTCACCTCATCCTCAATATCATTACCACCCTTCTCTGTGTATTCATTTCTTGTGTCCTTACATGGCAGGGATGGGTCGTTGGTATTGAAGAAAGGACTGTTTCAGACATGCTAAGGGTTCCACAGTATCCTTTCAGGATTCTCGTCGCCATTGCTGCTTTTCTGATGTGTCTTGAACTGCTGATTGATTTCGGAGATTCTTTGAAAAAACTTGTGGGGAGGGCGTCCTGATGGATCCTATCGTAGTAGGTATTCTTGGCTCCTGCTTGCTCTTTGTTTTTCTGCTTAATTGGTATACCCATAGCATTCTCTTTAATGCTTGTGGGATTTCTTGGTACTACCTATCTGGCCTCAATAAACGCTGCACTTCCGATGGTTGCCAGGACGGTCTATGAGTCCTCTTCACATTATCCCTACACCATTATCCCTCTCTTCATCGTCATGGGTAGCTATGCTGAGATTACAGGAATTAGCACCGATCTTTACGATACTTTTGATAAGTGGCTACGAAGGCTGCCAGGGGGTCTTGGGATGGCAACGATTGCATCCATTGCCGGGTTTTCTGCTATTTCAGGTTCGTCGGTTGCCTCTTCAGCCGCCTTTGGAAAAGTGGCTTATCCTGAAATGAGACGATTCAATTATTCACCCAGACTGGCTGCTGGAACAGTTGCCGCTGGAGCCACCATCGATTTTCTCATTCCACCCAGCCTCGGTTTTGTGATCTTCGGTATGCTTACGGAACAGTCCATCGGAAAGCTTCTCATTTCCGGTATGATCCCCGGCCTCATGCTCGCAGGAGCCTTTATGATCATCTTATATGTTTGGGTGAAATTCAATCCCAATTCGGCTCTGAGCAGTCCCGAAGGAGTATCCTGGAAAGAGAAGATATCTGCACTGAAAGGAATTTGGGAAACCGTCGTCATCTTCTTACTGGTTATCGGTGGAATCTATACCGGTTTATTTACGCCAACTGAAGCAGCAGGGGTTGGGGCAACTTTAATTTTCTTGATGGCGATTTGGAAGAAGAAATTGACCCCGAGGATACTCCTTGACTCACTTTTGGAAGCTGTCCGGGTTTCCGTGATGGTTCTCTTCTTAGTGGCAGGTGCAAATGTGTTCAGTTATTTCTTAGCCCTCTCCACGATCCCGATGAAGGTTTCCACATGGATCATAGGGCTTGCTGTTTCCAAATATGTCATTCTGATCATCATCGTCTTCATTTACCTCATACTTGGGTGTTTCTTAGATGCCATCTCGATGATGATTCTAACACTGCCTGTAATCTTTCCTGTGATTTTGCAGCTCGGTTTTGATCCGATATGGTTCGGAGTCGTATGTGTGCTCATGATGGGAGCAGGTTTGATCACACCTCCCGTGGGTCTCTGTGTCTATACAGTGGCCAGCATCGCCAAAGATGCACCACTTGAAGAAGTTTTTAAAGGGGCTTTACCCTTTCTGATAGCCATTTTATTTATTACTTTTTTGATCACATTGTTTCCACAAATTGCTCTATTTCTGCCTTCGATGATGGGAAGGTAGTGACTATAACTGTCATTCATGTCTCCCGAGACTCTGCCTACCGACAGGCAGGCGTGTCACGTATAGGTGTGGTTTAAATGAATCTGAGAAGTGATCAATAGTAGAAAGGATTGGAGATGGCGGTAAAAAAACTTAAAAATTACATCAATGGACAATGGGTGGAATCGAAAACGGATCAATGGTTGGAAGTGAGAAATCCGGCAAAGGATGAAGTGATTGCTCTTTGTCCAGAGACA
Source organism: uncultured delta proteobacterium (assembly GCA_963818595.1). Taxonomy (GTDB): domain Bacteria; phylum Desulfobacterota; class BSN033; order BSN033; family UBA1163; genus UBA1163. Next base: position 112,201 of record CAWFSX010000053.1, on the reverse strand, counting down.
ACCAAAGAAGAAATCGACCAGACGGTCAGGGCAGCCCAAGAGGCATTCTGGAGATTGGAGAGCAACCCCTCCTCCCCGGCGAGCGAAGCTTCTTTTCGATTTTCATGAGAAACTTGACAAACATATAGATGAAATCGCCGAGCTGATCGTTAACGAAAATGGAAAAACATTAGCAGATGCAAGGGGCGAAATCACCCGGGCCATGGAATATGTCGAACATGCCTGTGCAGGTCCGGAGTTGATGAAGGGCAGCCATGCTGAAGATGTTGGGACGGGTGTAGATACCTTTTACATTAGGGAGCCGCTCGGTCCCTTTGTATTCCTTCCTCCATTCAATTTTCCTGCCATGATCGCCCTTTATTTTGTATGGGGCGTTGCTGCTGGAGATACCGCCATCATCAAGTCGAGTCGTCTCTGCCCGATGACCATCACCCGAATCATTGAGATTGCAGGGGAATGTGGTTTCCCCAAGGGGGTCATCAATCTTCTTCATGGCTCTGGCAGTGGTGTCGGGAATGCCTTGATCACCCATCCTGGGACAGTGGGCGTCACCTTTGTGGGTTCTTCAAAAGTCGGGGAACATGTCTATAAGACGGCCATCAACCATGATAAGAGGGCTCAGTGTCAAGGCGGCGCCAAAAATCATGTCCTGATTGCAGAGGATGCAGTGATTGATGAGGTGATGCAGAATGTAGTCGATTCATGTTTTGGTCATGTAGGGGAACGATGCTTTGCTGTATCGAATGTTTTGGCAGTAGAAAAGATCTACGACAAGGTGAAAGATAAATTCATCGAACTCTCCAAGAAACTGGTTTTGGGCTATGGCATGGATAAAGGGGTGACCCTTGGACCTGTCGTCTCGAGGGATGCGCTCGATAAAATCCTGAGGGAAGTGGATCGGGGAATTAAGGATGGGGCAAAACTGGTTCTTGATGGAAGAAATCCCAAGGTTGAGAAATATCCCAAAGGGTACTTTCTTGGTCCAACGGTTTTTGAGGCTGAACCCGAGATGCGTATCTTTCAAGAAGAAGTTTTTGGTCCTGTTCGCTGCCTCAAGAAAGTGAAAGACCTTGCCGAGGGGGTTGACGTGATCAATCGAAGTCCTTATGGCCACACAGCCAATCTCTATACAGAGAATGGCGGTTGGGCGCGGGAGTTTGCCCGTCTGGTCCATGTCGGTCAGGTGGGAATCAACATTGGCACTCCTGCTCCCATTGCCTACTTCCCCGTGGGAGGGAAAAAGATCTCTATGTTTGGAGACATCCGAGGCCGGGCTAACGAGGCAATTGATTTCTATACCGACAAGAAAGTGATCATCAGTCGTTGGCATTCTTCATTTCATGGGGTAGCGAAGACCCTCGATGATGGCTTTGCCATGAAATATACCAAGAAATAAAATATTGCTGGAGGTTAGAGGAGCGTCTCGCAAAGCGAGATTTGAGGTTTGAGGCCAAAAGATTTTGCCTCTACCCTTAAGCGTTAGCGATCCTCAAGCGAAGCGATCCTGTAACAGACTTGATTAATTGATAGAAACGATGGAGATAAAGTTCACACTAAATGGCGAGAAGTGTTGAGGTAGAGGTGCCTCCTCACTGGACACTGTTGCGACTTCTTCGGGAGAAACTCGGTCTTACCGGAACGAAAGAAGGTTGTGGGATCGGTGAATGCGGGTCCTGCACCGTATTGTTGGATGGGATACCTGTCAATGCCTGTCTTATCTTGGCTCCAAAAGTCGAAGGGAAAAAAGTTGAAACGGTAGAAGGCCTCGGAAGCCGCGAATCCCTTCATCCGTTACAAAAATCTTTTATTGATCATGGGGCGATCCAATGTGGTTTCTGCACCCCAGGGATATTAGTGTCCTCAAAAGCATTATTGGATAAAAATTCCAATCCAACCCGAGAGGAAATCAAGGAAGCAATCTCAGGTCATCTCTGCCGGTGCACAGGGTATCATCAAATCATCGAAGCGATAGAAGCACTCAAAGAATAGGTTAAAGGTTGAAGGTTTGAGGATCGTCCTCCTTCGGAGGACTTGAGGCCAGAGGCAAAAAATTTACCTACCTCAAACGGAGTGCTCCTCTTCCGTCCAACCTTAGACATAATCATATGATACCTCCTTTTGAATATAAAGCTCCAAATACAATTCAAGAAGCGATCGAACTTCTATGGAAGGCTGAGGGGAAAGCCAAGATCATTGCTGGGGGGACTGATCTGGTGATTGGTCTTCGGAACGGAGATCAGAGGACCCAGTCCATCATTGACATCACAAGAATAGAAGAACTTCGGAAGATCGAAGAAATAAATGGATCGGTTTCTATTGGGGCTGCAGCCACCCATTCTGAAATTGCTTCTGCTTCCTTAGTGAAGAAATATGGGAAAGTTTTATCCGATGCCGCTTCAGAGATTGGGTCTCCCCAGATTAGAAACCTCGGGACAATCGGTGGAAATATTATCAATGCCTCTCCCTCAGCAGATACCCTTCCTCCTCTGATGGTATTGAATGCCATGGGGAAGATAATGTCCAAGGAAGGAGACAGGGAAGTTCCTCTTCCTCAATTATTTAAAGGCCCTTATCAAACAGGCTTAAAACCCCATGAACTTCTGGTTCAAATCATATTTCCAAAACTTCCTCCAGATATCAGAACCAGCTATGTCCGGCTGGTCAGAAGGGATGCCATGGCTATAGCCAGGATGAGCGTGGCCGTTATTCTACAGATTGAAAAGAACCGGATCGAAGATATACGCATCTCCGTGGGCTCAGTGACTCCCACCCCCCAAAGGATGTTAGAAACGGAAGCTTTTTTAAAAGGAAAATCGCCTCATGGAGAGCTTCTGCAAAAAGCTTCTTTTAAAATTTCTGAGGCAATGATCCAACAAAGCGGCATTCGGCCTTCGACCTCCTATAAAAGGCCCGTCGTAGAAGCCTTGTTCGTTAGAGCGATGAGAAAGGTTTTAGAAGAATAAGCATGAAACAAGTAGGGATTGAAATTCCGAAGGTGGATGTGCTGGAAAAAGTTTTGGGGGAAGCTAAGTATGGTGCAGATTTGCCTAACCAGGAACCTCTTCACCTCAAAGTCATTCGGAGTCCGAAACCTCACGCCAAGATTATGAAGATCAGTATGGGAGAAGCGCTCAGGGTTTCAGGTGTGGAGAGGATTTTCACTGCGAAAGATATTCCTGGGAAGAACCTGGTTGGAACAATCACCAAGGATCAACCCATCTTGGCTTCGGATCGTGTAAGATATACGGGTGATCCCGTCGCTTTGGTCATTGCGAAAACAGAAGAGGCTGCGGAAGAGGCGGCTAAAAAAGTGGTTGTGGTCTATGAAGATCTCCCTTCCGTTCATCATCCAGAGGAAGCCCTCCAACCCTATGCCCCTTTGATTCACGAAAAGGGGAATTTACTTCTCGAATTTCATGTCACCAAAGGAGATGTTCAAAGAGGATTTAAGGAAGCCGAGGTCATCGTCGAAGAAACCTATACAACCACATGGGTTGACCATGCCTATTTAGAGCCGGATGCAGGAATATCTTACCTGGATGAAAAAGGAAGAATCACAATCATTTGCCCAACCCAGAATGTTCATTATGACCAGAAAGAGGTGGCCTCTGTTCTCTCTTTGCCGTTGGATCAGGTGAGGATCATCCAGTGTGCAACTGGAGGGGGATTCGGTGGAAGATTGGACATTACTGTCCAGTGTTTGTTGGCCCTGGCTGTTTTTCATCTCAAAAAACCTGTGAGGATTGTTTATTCACGGGAAGAGGTTTTTCAAGTCACATCCAAACGTCATCCATTAAAGATCCAATACAAGAGTGGAGCAAAGAAAGATGGTACGCTCACTGCCATCGAAGTGGATATTTTGGGTGACACAGGAGCCTATGCATCTTATGGAGGAACAGTCGCTATTCGATCAGCGGTTCATGCCTCAGGCCCCTATCGGGTTCCGAATGTAAAGGTGAGAAGCCGAATGGCCTACACAAACAATTCCTGGTCAGGTGCCATGAGGGGGTTTGGAGTTCCTCAAATGGCTTTTGCTCATGAATCTCAGATGGACCTCCTTGCCCAAGCACTAAAGATGGACCCCATAGAGTTCCGTCTTAAAAATTGCCTTCGTGTTGGATCCGAAACAGCCACGGGTCAAACCTTGATGGCCAGTGTTGGGATAGGGGAGACGCTGAGAAAAGTGAAGGAGTGGAGAGATCGTTTGGTCATTTCAAAAAATGATTCGAAAAAACCTTTCATCAAGAAAGGAATTGGCGTCGGTTCGATGTGGTATGGGATTGGCAATACGGGGATCGCCAATCCTTCCACAGCGCAGATGGAGATCGACCCAGATGGAGAGGTTCGGCTTTTTACAGGAGTGGCTGATATTGGACAAGGTTCTGATACAGCTCTTTTACAGATTGCCTCTGAAGCGATAGGGGTCTCTTTAGGTGAGATTCGTTTAATTCGGGCCGATACCGCCGTCACCACGGATGCAGGGGCCACCTCAGCCAGTCGCCAGACTTATATTTCTGGGAATGCCATTCTCAATGCAATCAAAAATTTGAAACACGTGGCCATCAAGGAAGCGAGTCAACTCTTAAACATCGATGAAGAGGATCTCTTCTTTGAAGATGGGAAGGTCAAATCGAGGACATGCCTGACGACCTCTATCCCTATCAAGGAAATCGCTAAAAGATGTAAGAGAATATTAAGAGGAGAAGGTTCCTTCGATCCAGAGACGACTCGACTCGATCCCGAGACCGGACAGGGGGCTCCCTACGCCACTTATGCTTTTGCTACCCATCTGGCGGAAGTGGAGGTGGATACGGAGACCGGAAAGGTGAAAGTCAATCGGGTGATAGCCAGCCATGATGTGGGGAAAGCCATCCATTCCCAAAATGTGATGGGTCAGATCATGGGAGGGGTGGCCATGGGGACAGGATTCGCTCTGATGGAGGAGTATGTTCCTGGAGAAGCAACCTCTTTTGTAAATTATCTTATCCCAACATCGAAGGATGTTCCTGAAGTCATTCCTATCATCGTTGAGGATGAGGAGCCTACGGGTCCCTTTGGAGCGAAAGGGGTTGGAGAACCAGCCCTCATCCCATCTGCTCCAGCGATCTTGAATGCGATTGCTGATGCGATTGGCCAGAGGATTTATCATCTTCCAGCCAATTTAGAACGAGTGTTAGAAGCAGTACAAAAAAGCAAAGGGAAGATGTAATAATTTTTTCAGTGCAAAATGCAAAATGATAAGTGCAAAGTGTAAAATGTTTTTAACATTTTGATTTTTGCAATTTGCAATTTTCAATATTTAATGTAGGAGGATCCTTATGGCTAAACTGATGATTAAGAATATTGGCACTTTGGTTTCGGGTAATATTTCTAATCCCATTTTAAATGCAGATGCCCTCATGATAGATGGAGGGTTGATTCAAGCCATTGGCAAGGAGAAAACCCTCGACACGAAAGGGGTGGATCAAGTGATGGATGTCGGAGGGATGACCATCACCCCTGGGCTCATTGATTCCCACTGCCATCCTGTTCTCGGGGACTTTACACCTCGGCAGAAGATGTTGGACTTTATCGAATCCTCACTCCACGGTGGAGTCACCACTCTCATCTCAGCAGGAGAGGTTCATCTTGCCGGAAGGCCGAAGGATGTTGCAGGAACGAAAGCCCTGGCAATCTTGGCTGCCAAATCCTTTGCTAGTGCCAGGCCTGCGGGTGTGAAGGTATTGGGCGGTGGTCTTATCCTTGAACCTGGTTTGCAGGAGAAGGATTTCGAGGAATTGGCGAAAGAAGGTGTGAAGGTGGTGGGAGAGATTGGGTTAGGAGGTATAAAAAGCCCGAAGGATGCAGCGCCCATGGTCAAATGGGCAAAGAAATATGGAATGGTTGTGATGATGCATACTGGAGGGACCTCCATCCCTGGAAGCACAACGGTTCCTGCTGATGATGTGATTGCTGCAGATCCAGACATTGTCTCCCATATTAATGGAGGGCCCACTGCTATCTCCATTGCTGAGGCAGAAAAATTGATTCGAAAAACCTCTCTGACTTTGGAAATTGTTCACTGTGGGAACTCAAAGATGATCGTGGATGTGATGAAGAGGGTGAAAGAGGTCAAGGCGTATCCAAGAATTATTATTGGTAATGATGCTCCCTCCGGAACGGGTGTGATCCCCCTTGGGATTCTCAGGGTGATCAACTTTTTAGCCTCCCTCTGCGATGTCAAAGCAGAAGAAGCCATTGCTATGGCGACGGGCAATACAGCAAGGGTTTACAAATTAAACCGAGGAACGATCGAAGTGGGTAAGGAAGCAGATTTGGTGGTCATGGATGCGCCCATGGGATCGGTTGGCAAAGATGCCCTTTCCGCGATTGAGGCAGGTGACATCCCAGGGATTGCGGGTGTGCTGATTGATGGTGTGATGAAGATCGGAGTGAGTAGAAATACTCCACCACCCAATGGAAAAATCGTTAGCGGTAAGGCGTGAGGCGAAAGGTGCGAAAAGGAAAGAGTAACCCTTAACGTTGTATTCAATTGGCAGGTGCATGTGCTTCCAAAACTTTATAATTGCGGTTCTTTTATAAGCCTAATGGGAAACATGCGACTTTACCTAAGGTGACCTTTGCTATATGCTTATAAACTAAGTAGTAAAACGTCTAAAGGGGCCGCTATAAAGTTTTTCCAGCACACCCACCTGCCTCCAGCAACGTAACTTTTGCAACTGTCAGGTAAAGGGTTTACACCTTACGCCTAACACCTTACGCTTTACGAGAATTAGAGGGTTTAAAGATGATTGTTGATTGGGAAACCTGTATTGGATGTGGCTTATGCATGGAAGTGTGTCCCCTCGGAGCCATTTCCATGGCACCAGAGAAGAAGGCCTCCATCTCTGATATTTGCGTTGATTGTAATGCTTGTACCAAAGTTTGTTCGAAAGAGGCAATCTGGCCTGAGCCAGAGCAAAAAGAAGGGGGCGTTCAATGCACTTCGTGCCCCATCACCTGCACCATCAAGGTTGGGAATACGGGAGCTTGCCAACGATTTGTCAATTGGGATGGAGAACTAATCCGTAACGTCCGGCTCCAGCGTTATGAAGATGTCAAGGAGATTGTGGGTGAAGATCATGAAGAGGCCATTCGGAAACCATTGGTCACAGGTATCGGAGCTGGAACCACTTATCCCGATACCAAACCTGCCCCGTATATTGTCCAATCTCGATTGAAGGGAATTGATGTAGTCACCGTCGTCACGGAGGCACCACTCAGTTACAGTGGTATAAAGGTTAAAGTCGATACAGATTTGCATATGGGCAATGAAGGTGCCCCTGTGTTGATAGGGAAAAAGAAGGTTGGTCATCTCTGCACAGAAGAGTATGGTTCTAAGATTCTTTCTTTAGGAGGAGTCAATCTATTAACCGGGAAAGATGGCATCACTGTGGCGAAGCTCGTTGTTGACATCGCCAATCGGAAAGAAGTCCATCTTAAAGTAGAGGATGGATCTGAATTGATTCTCCAGGTAGGGAAAGCCCCTATCATTGATGGTGAGACGGGAAGGAGGATGAGGGTAGGTTGCGGCAGTGCCTCCATGGGTCTTTTTGGGAGATATTTTCTGGATGCCGCGGATGAGGTAATTGTCCTCGATGCTCACCTGATTGGGCAATTTACAGAGCATGCTGCAGGAAGGGAACTGGGTGTAAAATATAGTGGCATCAAGTTGAAGGCAAGAAAATCCACTCCAGGCCGATACTTTGGTGAACATGGCCGAGGCTGGGGAGGGACACCCATTGAAGATCCTCTTGAGATCATCGAAGGGTTTGAACCAAAGATAGCCAAACAGGGGATGACCGTTCTAATCACCGAGACGACAGCAGAAAGGGTGGCCATGTTTCGTCTTGGGAAAGCCGGAAAGTTTACACAGATCGAGTTAACTCCAAAGGCGAAAGTGGCAGTGGATATGATTGCCTCCAACTGTCAGCCGTCGAGAGCTTCTGCTGTTTTTATTGGTGGGTCGGGTGGAAGCGCAAGGGCAGGGGTCACGAAGATTCCTGTTAAACTCAACCAAGCCATTCATCAAAACCGGGCAAAATTGACCGTAGGCGGAGCACCGACCTATATCCTTCCAGGTGGAGGAATTACTTTCTTAGTGGATGTTGAAAAGGTCATGGTCAGGGCTTTTACTTATGTTCCTACTCCAGCAACTGTCGTTCCTCTCGAGTATACGATAAGATTGAAAGAATATCTGGAAATAGGCGGTCATAAAGAGAATATACGAAAATTAAAAGATGTTCTGAAGGAGATAAGGAGGGATCAGAAAATTCCAAGCTTCAAGCCCCAATAAAATAATCCCCCCTCACCCCCCTTTAATAAAGGGGGGTGAGGGGGGAATTTGATTTTGTAAATTGGAATTTTGTAATGGGTGATTATTTGGGATTTGCCTGCCTGCCGGTAGGCAGGGAAATTGGTTATTGGAATTTAATTTATAACGATGCAAAGGGCAGGGAAGGCACAAGAGAGCAACATAATTCAAACTTTTTCCAATGGAACCGTTCTTGTTGACTATGGTCCCATGCATATGCTCATCAGCGCCTTTGAGAATGGAAAGCCTCTCGTTAATTTGGCAGAAGAGGGAGCTCATCTGGCAATTCAGGTTCTTGAAGACTTAGCAAAATTCCTTCCTGTCATAAGAAGGAAGTCATTAGAATTGGAGGTCGAAGAAGCCTTTCCTGATGTGATTCGAAGGATGATCGAAGCGACAAAGAGGATTGAAGAGGCAGATTTAACTCCTCTCGCTGCGGTCGCTGGGACGGCTTCTGATGTTGTGGCAGATTTCATGTTCAGCAAAGGGGCAACAAAAATCATCGTGGACAATGGAGGAGATATTGCCATCCGATTGAGAGAAGGGGAGGTGGCAAGAGTTGGGAGTAAAAACGGAGATTGATGCACAACAACCCGCCTATCTCATTTCAATCGATTCCACCATGGGCATTGGTGGAGTAGCGACCAGTGGACTCGGAGGGAGGAGTTTTACCAAAGGGATCGCTTCAGCTGCAACGGTCCTCTCTGAGACGGCTTCGCTATCAGATGCGGCAGCCACCGTCATCGGAAATTTTACGAATATCGAAGATCCAAGTATCACGAGGTCTCTGGCAGAAAAGATCTATCCTGATACCGATATTGCTGGAGAATGGGTTACCATCAAAGTGGGGAAATTATCTCAAGAAAAGATTGAAGAAGCATTGAACAGTGGTCTGTCAAAGGCGTACTCGATCTACCAGAAGGAATTCATCAACGGAGCCTTGATTGCCTTACAAGGAAGAGTGGCTTGGACGGGTTCTTTAGATTCTTGGTTAACGAAGTTGTAGCGTTCTGGGATTAGGGGTTTAATAATTGTAGCGCCCCCATTTACTGGGGGCAATAGAAGATGCCGTCTGGCAATAAATGCCGACGCTACATTCTTTACGCCATGCCCTTTGCTCCATGCGTTTATTTCATTCATCGGAGGTGTAAACATGGAAGTCAGAAAGTATGTCACCATTGTGGAGGAGACGGCGGTCGAGGGAGGAAGAAAAGTTGATCCACCCACTCGGAAGGCTGCTGCCATTGCAGTCATTAAGAATCCCTTTGCGGGGAAATATGTCGAGAAATTGGATGAACTCATCGATATCGGTGAGGCGTTGGGTGGCATCCTCGGGAAAAAGGCTGTTGAGGCTTTGAAGATACCACCTAAGAATGCTGAGAGTTATGGGAAGGCAGCCATTGTGGGAGTGGATGGCGAGCTCGAACACGCTGCAGCCATCTTACATCCCAAACTGGGGACGCCTTTGAGAGAGGCCGTAGGTGGAGGCAAGGCCATTATTCCTTCCGCCAAGAAAACGGGAGGTCCGGGGACAGAGATTGATATTCCACTCCATTATAAAGATGCCGCCTTTGTCCGATCTCACTTTGATGCAATGTCCGTGAGAGTTCCGGATGCACCCCGATCAGATGAGATCCTCGTAGCCATCGTGGTCACTGACTCCGGCAGACCTCATCCTCGGATTGGTGGTTTAAAGAAGGAAGAAGCAAAAAAAGAAGACGGCCTGAAGTAGCCTTAATTCCCTCACTCTTCCCTTTTCCTCATTGAAGGAAGGGATGGGGTGAGGGATTGAGTGTTATGGATGAATTTGGACTAACAGACAATTTCAAAGCAATTCTTGAATATCCACTTCACCTACTTATCTGCAAAGTAAACTAACCTTCATCCCTGATCATTACGGAAAGAAAGCAAGCATGAAGAGTTTCCCCGGTGGGCAATCGATCCAAAGGAAGGGAGAATCATCTGCAATTAATTCGAACCGCAGATCATCAAAGTTGATATATCCCCAACCCCGGAGAAGGCTTTGGCGAGTGCAAATCCGGGAATACTTAATTGCTGCCGTCCAGAACCTCCAGGTTTTGCTCAAGTACGGAGCACCACTCACGAGAGGGCTAGCTTTCAAGTTAGATCAGGTGAAACGGCCACTTGCTAAGGCTATAGAGCCTGTTTTAGATGGAATGAAAGAACTCTTTATCCCTAATCACATCCGAATCATGCTATTACGTTTTGTAAGTTTTGGATATATCAAAAGCGGAAACTTGAGGCTTCAAATTCTCTAAATTAGGATTCGGACAACAGCCCGTCAAGAACTGACATCGTCTGGAAGCTTCACCATAACCGCTTCGCCTTTCGCACAGATCTCGCCTTCGGCAGATAATGTGATGGCCACGATGACTTTCCGGTCAGAGATTTCTTTTGGCCGTCCCTTCAACTCAAGGACTTTGCCAACGGGCGTCGGTTTCAAGTAATCGACTTTTAAAGAAGCCGTTACAAAACGTGAAGGAGCGCGGTCTTGCAGGGTGAAGCCCTCGGCCTGAAGCTTTGCCGCCGATGCCGTGGCGGCGCCGTGGCAGTCGATTAACGAACTGATGAGCCCGCCATAGGAAAATCCGGGAAAGCCGCCGGTGTAATAGGGCTTCGGCGTGTAATGACAGACGCATTCTTCTCCGTTCCAGTAACTCTTAATCTGCATACCGTCCTTATTGAGTCTGCCGCAGCCAAAACAATGGGCAAACTCATCAATATAACAATCTTGAACGGCTTTATCCGACATCGTTGCGCTCCTTGTTTTTTTTAATATACGTAGAATCTAACAGGAATTTTCATCCGTGGTAAGGAAATTCAATATTAGTGACGAAGTGATAAAAAGTCATAAGAACTTGCTTGGACATACTTTTAACATACAAAAACCGGAGTGGTTTGTCAAAAAAAAATCACCACAAGAAATGGGAGAATCCTCCTCGTATGTTCGAACGCCAACACGTTAATAAACAAGGAAGAAGTTCTCGGAAAAAGAGGTGCAAAGTTCACAGATGTTCACTCTGATATAATCACAGGAGTCAACGATTATTAATTTGGCATAACGACCGATGTAAATGGCGGCTATCAGGCGTTTGATAGAGAGTGATAGTATAAGTGATTCCTTATCTATCTGTTCTCTGTCAGTGTGGAAGGGCCGTGTTAAGCTGCTTTCTTTCGATACGCCTTGCCCAGTGCCGGAGATCTCTCTTCAATCCTATGCATCGCGTCTCTGTCATATACCCTCTCGCCACAATCTGGGCACTCGTAGAAGGATAAGGAGGGCACAGAGTACTTTTTACCCTGGTACTCCCCCTTCCACTCTTTCTTCACCTTCTTAATCTCGCCACTCCCGCATGTCGGACATGTCTTAATTTTCAGCTGAGCTTTCATAAGACCTCACATCGCCTTTTTGGAGTCAATGCCTCATTTGACTTTCATAAAGATGAAAGTTGAAGCTTCCCATCCTTCTGGAAAGGGCATTCTGCGAAGGTGGGTAAATTCAAACCTTACGAATCAAATCGTCAATGACGACTGAATTAAGATCCTTGAGAAAGAGATAGAGCAACTCAGCCGTTCTCTCCACATCTGACCATTTCACCAATTCTACTGGCGAATGGCTATAGCGACGGGGGATATAGAGCCCACCGCATGGAATACCTTTTCCTGCTGTGTGAATTGTTGAGGCATCCGTCCAGGTCCTGAAAATATCCTTCTGATGAGGGATTCTGTTCTTTAAGGCTGTATGAATCAGCCTCTGCCGAATTTTCTTTGAATAAATCGTACCCCATCCCAAGGCGTTGACATCCATGGAGCGGATGACCGGTCCTTTTCCACATTCCGATGTTGCCTGTTGGGGCGGGGTGATCGGATCGGAAGCAGGGACGGTGTCAACCACAATGGCCATGTCAGGCCCGAGTGTTTGAGCAGCGACTTTTGCTCCACGGGACCCTACTTCTTCCTGGACAGCGGCAACAAGAAATAATTGATAATCTATTTTCTTTGATTTCATCCTTTCAGCCAGATCAATCAGAATGGCACAACCTGCTCGGTTATCAATGGCCTTGCTGAGTATCGACTCCTTGCCAATTTTTTGGAAATTGGGATGAAACACAATAGGGTCACCGATCTCAATCCCCCATCCTCTTACCTCTTTTTCATCTTTGGCGCCCACATCGATCCAAAGGTCTGAAATGCTGATCGGACGTTTCAGGTCTTCTGCGGTTAGGAGATGGCGATTCTTCACTCCCACCACACCGGTATAAATCCCTTTGTCTGTACAGATGTCCACCTTTGTGCTGAGAAGAACCCTCTCATCGATCATTCCATTGAGGTCGAAATAGATGTATCCCTTGGGATCGATATATTTCACGAGCAAACCCACTTCGTCTGTATGGACACAGACCATCACCGATTTTTTACCTTTCCCGATGTTTCCAATGACATTCCCCATCGGGTCCACGGAGACATCCGGAAGACTCCTTTTCAATTCTGCGACCATAAATTCAATCACCTTTTCTTCAAATCCACTTCCCCCAGGGACCTTCACAAGTTTTTCAAAGATTTCAAGCATTTTTTTCTCCCTCAGTAAATATTTTATCAATTAAAAGATTCCAGTCATAAGTGAAGAAGAAGGAAAATCTGGTAAGCGACCACTACCACGTATAGGCAGCCAATACCGATGATAACCTCTTTCACCAGCCTAAATCGGCTATGAAGGCATAAGAGGGCTAAGCAGAAGGAGACGATAGAAAATTTCCAGATCCAAAACTCTGTTCCATAAAGGTCGATGACAGAACGAACAACAGGGTTAGCTTCCCAGCCTTTCAGATCGAGAATCATCAATGTAAAAAAGGCATCTAAGATATTTAGGCCTACGATTAGAACCAGGAAGAAGAACAGGACTGAACTATACTGATCAACATACCCTCCTTTTTGCTGCTCCGCCTTTCTTCGTAAGTCCTTTCTTCGACCAAAGAAGGTATATCGGCTAATAGCAGGGGTAGACTGTTCTCTCCGATCTTTTCCTAAACGCTTATCGAAATTTTCTTCCATAAATTGAATTTTAAACCCTGGTGGAGGTTAATTCAATGATCAATACTTATTTTTTGTCAGAGTGATCAATTATACATGAAGACATAAGTCCTCTCTAGTTTGTCATTCCGGGCTTGACCCGGAATCCAGAACAAGTCAAATGAAAATGTTAGAGATAAATTCTAAGACCTCAATGCGTAAGATTCGGTATCAGTTCACTTAGCGCCCTAAGTTTAAAGCTAAAGATCATTTCTTCTTTTTGAGATAGATCCATAAATTGAGTCCGCATAGAAAAATAGTAAATAAAAGAACGAGAAAATGTGAAAGCTCAATATACACAATTCTTTCAACATAATGGATGATGAACGAACCCGTATAGGTCAGGGAAGAAGTGTGTTTCGATCTCAACCAGACCTCCAGATGGGTGAGAGGGCAGTACCAATCCAATATCTGAATGATAAAAGCGAAGATGAGGCCAGAGAGGTGAAAGATCTTGACGGCTTTATTTTTGATTCCCCAAATGGCTCCGATGAAAAGAAAAACGATCCAAAGAAAATGGATGACCACCACACCATCTGCAAGAATCTTGTAAATCATTTATGGGATTCACTCCGAATCTCTATGGGAGCAGAGGGAGCAACTTTCTCTTTGGCCACCTGGAGCAGCACGATCGCAGCAATCACCCCGATGCCTCCTAAAACCTGTAGCGGAAACAATACCTCCCCTAAGACAATATAAGCGGTGATGCTTGCGACCACAGGTTCCCAGGTGGCGATGATGCTTGTCCGGGTCGCACGCATATATTCAATTCCCTTAAAGTAAAGGCCGAAAGGAATGAGGGTTGAAAAGATGGCGATATAGATAAAGGCTATCCACATTTTGAGCGAATGACCAGCCGTGATGATTTTCATGGGTGAAAAAAGTATCCAATATAATACCGCACCAAATCCGAAACCGTAAAGAATGAGTGTCCATGAATCGTACTTCTTCAATCCTTTTTCCCCGAAGAGGGCATAGAAGGTAAAGAAAAGGGAAGCCAGGACACCACTCACAATTCCGATTTTATTCAAACGCAGCAGATCGGTCTGATATCCACCTACCACGAAATAACATCCCATGACGGCAAGAAGAAGGGCAGCGATCTTTTCTTTAGAGAGGGGTTCTTTTTGAAAAAGGAAGGCATAAAGAGAGACCCACACCGGTTGGATGTATTGGAGGAGAATGGCTGGCCCCACATGAATCTTACTAATGGTATAGTAGTAAGTAAACTGCATACCTGCCACTCCAACAAAACCGAGGACTAAAAAGTAGGGTAGGTCCTTCAAAGATATGACCATCCGTTTCCGATCGAAGAAAAAGAGGATCAATGCAAGGGCGACAGCGGCAAGAGTGAGTCGGATGAGGACGAGCTCAGCCGGGGGAAGGCCGATGATAAATAGGGATTTGGCCACCACACTGGAGACACCCCAGAGTGTGGTCCCGACCAGGATATAGAGGTAACCACGAAATTCACTTTTTACCATAGGATCTCATCGTTGAACAGATTTGTGACAATTGTCAAATATGGGTAAAATCAAGGGTAAAATCAAGTCAAAGAGGCATAAAACTAAATAGAATCTTGACACGGGCTCAGATTTGATTACTCAAGGTTATAGTGTAATTTTAAGGCTCCGTTGATATCCAACATGATCTGCTCGGGAAGGTGACCCAATTTTTTTATAAGCCGGATTTTATCAACTGCCCTCGTTTGGTTGACCATTGCTTTTGAACGGGATTTTAATCCACCAACGCCTTGGGGGATTTCCACCTCGAATGAGTAAACTTTAGTGACATTTGAAGTAATGGGGGCAATAGAAATAATGGGAGAGTGAGCATTGTTGATGTCATTCGAGACTACGACAGCGGGACGAGTCTTCTTAGCTTCAGCCCCAATAGTTGGATCAAAGTTCACTAAGAAAACTTCCCCTCGCTTAATCAATGCCATCCGATATGGCTCCTTCAAGTTCTTGGTTAATTCTCCGAATTTCCGCTGACGCCTCTTCATATTCGGCCGCGAGTCTCTGTCTCTTAAGATCTTCAAGTGATTTTTTAACGGCCTGTGCAATGAAGCGGCTTCTCTTCCTGGGTTCGATATCCCTTGAGAGTTCTTTAAAGGCATCCTCAGGTAAGCTTATATTTATACGAACAGAACCCATTGTGTCTCCTTATTGTGTATTTTTATTACATCATAATTAAGCATAAAGAATTTGTCAATATTTAATATTTTTTCTTTGGAGATGGAGATAATATCTGAAAAATACTAAAGATTTAAGGAAAATTGGGGAAGGGCTCAGATTAGAGGGTTAGTGAGCTGTTTTTAGATAATTAAAGGAAAGTTAACCATTCGCCTCCTTCATCATTCACTTCTTTTGGGTTCTTCTTTTAATTTCCATGTAATCACAGGAGAGGGAGACCCACCCATTCCGATAAAGGGGGCGTTGTCATGACCTCTTTCAAGGTTGGCGGTGGTGCGGATCTTCTGGTCATAATCCTTCAATTTGGACATCCGTTTCTCCAGTTCTTCAATTTTTGTCGAGAATAGTTGAATGTGAGCCTTTTGGATCATGGACTCGTGGCGCAATTGATTCATGAGAAAGCTTTTCTTCTTGACCTGGATGTAATCGCACAAGCAGAACGTTACAGTGAGCTGAAAGAGGGCGAAAAGGTAAATAAAAATTTTAAAAGTTTCTTTTTTTATTCTCAGATTTCTGATCCCGAAGGTCGAATGGCCGACGATGAGAATATTAAAATAATCTTTATCCATGCGGCACTCCTGGTGACACTTCCTTTCAAAAAGGGATGATAAAACCCGATCCTTTTTCAAAAGAGGGGGTGACATTCATTTCTAAAAACATGTGTCCCCTTACCGGATTAAAAGATAAACGGAATCCCAGGACTATTTCTTTGGATATTTCTTCCCGCTTAAGTTGAAGAAGTTTAAATACCTCCAGTATTCTTCTTTCCTCAAAAATTTTATTCCCGGGGGGATAGGATCCCAAATGAGACTGGTTCACATCCGAATTTAATGATTTGGCTTCGGCGACTCTTCTAAAATTTAAGAATTTTTCTCCCCATGTATTCTGAGAAAACCCATAAGAGTAAATCACTTTATCTAAATAGTCTGCCGATGAAGTCTTCTTCTTTTCTTCCAGGGTCTTTAAAAAGTTTAGTTTTGCATTGTCAGTTACCCACCATCTGTCTTTATATGAAATATTCGTTTGGAATTCAGACGTGTGGTTTTTTGATGTTTTAATGGGGTCCTTTACAATTCCTGCCTTTTTCTGCAAGGCTACCTTATTTTCATCGATTTTCATCATTGTTTCTTGATTAACGGTATTCTTTTTCGATTTAACCGAATCGGCATAACCCTGAGTGGTTATTCCAAAAATGAACAAAAATAACAAAATTGCCACAGTTTTAATGATCATCGTTCCTCGACTGTTCCTGTTTATTAATTGGAAACTGTTAATAAATAAGCCCTATTTGATTTTATGATCTTTGCGCCGAAGAGAATCTCAATTGTATTTAGATGATGAGCAATTTAAATGCCAAAAATCTTTATTGGGACAGTGGGAAAAATGGGATAAAACGGGTTATCCTAAAATAGGAAATGGACCGTGATTTGAAATAAATTTAGGGGCTATTTATGCGCGTAAAAAATGGAGATCAGGATGAAGTGCGGGCGATTCGTTGGAATCATGTTGGGTTTGCTTCTCACCTTGAATGCTGTTTGCGTCAAAGCATTAGAGGGAGAGTTGCGAACCATTCCGACACGGCCAGGAGTGACTCAACCCTTTCTTCTGATTCGACCTGCTATTAAACCCGTCGCAAGTGTCATTCTATTTGCCGGGGGACATGGCCGATTGGCATTATCGCCACAAGGAATGGAGTGGGGGAGTAGCAATTTTCTCGTAAGAAACCGTGAGCGATTTGCTCAGGAGGGGTTCGGTGTGGCCGTCATCGATGCCCCATCTGACCGCCCACAAGGACTTTGGGATTTTAGGACCAGTGCTGCCCATGCAGAAGACATTAAACAGGTGATAGTGGAGCTTAAAAAGGTTGTGGATGTGCCAGTCTGGTTGATTGGGACAAGCATGGGCACTGTCTCGGCAGCCAATGCCGCAGCCCGTCTTAAAGAAGGAGGGCCGGATGGGCTTGTGCTCACATCAACGATCACTAAAGAAAGCAGGTTGGTGACCGAGACGGTAAACAGTGTTCGATTGAAAGATATAAGAATTCCAACTTTAGTGGTTCATCATAAGAAGGATGAATGTGTTGTCACCCCCTATGAATTGGCCGTTGCTTTAATGAAAAGCTTGACACAAGCGCCTAAAAAAGAACTCATCGCTTTTGTGGGTGGTGATCCCTCAATTTTAGATCCGTGCGAGACCATGTCCTATCATGGGTTTCTTGGTCTGGATGTCGAGGTAGTAACTGCGACGGCTTCTTGGATCAAAGCGGTTCAGGGTTCCAAATGAGCTCGTATCAAGGGAAGGGGTACTTATTGAGCAAAGGTGAAAGCTTTTAATTTTTTAAATTCCTCATTCCTTATCTCTTTGATCTCACAGGAGTTATTCTCTAAATATTTTTATAGACAGGGACGATAAATTTTTGTTATATAAAAGAAAATTTAATTCTATTTCTGGAGAAAAACGTATGTTCCTTACCGCAGACCCAAAGGAAATCAAGCAAGGAAAGTTAACCGATATCTATTTTGTAAGGACCATGCAGGTCCTCAAGGCAAAGAAGATTGATAAATGGGTGAAAGCCGAGTTTATTGCTAAACGTTTTCCAGAGGACTTTGGATGGGGAGTCTTGGCTGGAATCGAGGAGACAGCCCATCTGCTGAAAGACTTGAAAGTCACTGTCAGGGCGATGAGAGAGGGGACGGTCTTTCGGGCTTTCGAACCGGTCATGGAAATCGAAGGGATGTACACAGATTTTGGCCTTTTCGAAACCTCCCTTCTGGGTCTGCTCTGCCAGGCTTCCGGTGTCGCCACAAAGGCCGCTCGCTGCAAAAAGGCAGCCGGGGACCGAAGGGTGATTAGTTTTGGTGCAAGGCGGATCCATCCGGTCGTGGCTCCCATGGTGGAGCGCAACGCCTTCATCGGTGGCTGTGATGGAGTATCGGTGGTGAAAAACGCTGAGATGATCGGTGAAGAACCTTCGGGTACTATGCCCCATGCTTTGATCTTGATGATGGGAGATACCGTGGAGGCCACCAAAGCCTTTGATGAAGTCATCCACCCGAAAGTCAAACGGGTCTCCCTCATCGACACCTTTAATGATGAAAAGATAGAAGCCATCCGAGTCGCCGAGGCCCTCGGGAAGAAACTCTTTGGGATCAGGCTCGACACCCCCAGTTCGAGGCGAGGGGATTTTCAGAAGATCATCGAGGAGATTCGCTGGGAACTGAATTTAAGAGGATTTGGACATGTTAAAATCTATGTCAGTGGAGGATTAGATGAGAATCGAATCCTCGCCCTCAATCCCGTAGTAGATGCCTATGGAGTGGGGACTTCCATCACCAACGCGCGGGTCATAGACTTTGCAATGGATATTATTGAGATAGATGGGAAACCTTTGGCCAAGAGAGGAAAGATGTCAGGTTCAAAAAGTGTTCTCCGGTGCTCGAAATGTCTCCAAGACAAAATGGTTCCTTTCAAACCAAGTCGAGGCCCATCCCCCTCTGTTTCAGAGAAATGTTCATGCGGCGGTCGGTTTAAAGAACTTCTCATCCCCTTTGTTCGAAACAGAAAGATCCTTTGGGACCTTCCCAAACCACAGGCAATACGAGAATATGTTCTTGAACAACTTCCTCATTTCGATCTTTAGAATCCGCCTCACCTTTAATCAGGACAAATCCTGTCCGGAGATAGGGAAGATGATATGAAGGAAGCCATGCTTTACAATCCTTTAAAGGATGGGAAGGTACAATGTATTCTTTGCAATCATCGATGTATCATCCCTTCTTCCAAGAGGGGGATCTGTGGGGTGAGGGAGAACCAGGAGGGGAAGCTTTACACACTCGTCTACGGCCGTGCGATCTCCCTCAATGTGGACCCTGTCGAGAAGAAACCTCTCTTTCATCTCTTACCCGGATCGACCTCTTTCTCCATCGCTACAATGGGTTGCAATTTCCGATGTCTCCAATGTCAAAATCACGAAATCTCACAGATGCCGAGGGAGCAGGATGGTCGGATTGAAGGCTCAGACATCTCCCCTTCTAAAATTATTTCTTTGACGAAACAATACCGGTGCCGTTCCATCTCCTACACGTATACTGAACCAACCATCTATTTCGAATATGCCTACGAAATCGCTCGCCAAGCCCATCAAGAAGGGATTAAAAATATCTTCGTCACCAATGGCTATATGACCGAGGATGCCCTGAAGATGATCCAACCCTATTTAGATGCAGCCAATGTTGATTTAAAAAGTTTCCGGGAGAAATTTTATAAGGAGGTTTGTGGGGCAACATTGAAGCCGATTCTGGAGAACCTCAAACAAATGAGAGAGATGGGAATCTGGGTGGAGATCACCACCCTCGTCATTCCTACTCTGAATGACTCAGAACAGGAATTTGAAGAGATTGCGCAATTCATCCTTTCCTTGGGGGCTGAAGTGCCCTGGCATATTTCTGCTTTCTATCCTACCTATAAGATGTTGGACCTTCCGAGAACCTCTTCCTCGTTGCTTCATCGAGCGAGGGAGATTGGCATGGAAGCAGGACTTCGATATGTCTATTGTGGAAACATTCCAGGCGAGGAGGGCGAGGACACCTTCTGCCCCTATTGCAGCCGCAAAGTGATTGAACGGGTGGGATTTCGTGTGACCAGAAATGATGTGATGAATGGAGAATGCCGTCATTGCCATGGAAAAATTGACGGTGTGTGGAATTAAATTCTCAATTTTCATTTTGCAATTTGCATTTTTCAATTTTCAATGGGAAGGAATAGGGTGGGGCGGATTCAGAATAGCAATCGGAAGATGATCTGGACCATCGGAGGGGGTAAAGGGGGAAGTGGGAAGAGTTTTATCACCGTCAATATTGGAATTTGCCTTTCGAAACTGGGTGTCCGGGTAATCCTCATTGATGCTGACTTAGGGGGAGCGAACCTTCACACTTTTCTTGGGATTTCGCCTCCAGCCCTCACCCTTTCTGATTTCATCAAGAAGAGGGTTTCCCATCTTCGCGAAGTTCTCATCCCAACAGCCATTCCAAACCTTCAACTCTTGACCGGTGCACAGGATCTCCTGAATGCAGTGGATGCGAAGAGTGTTCAGAAGCGAAAACTGGTTCGTTCGATTCAAAACCTGGATAGCGACACCATCCTCGTGGATTTAGGAGCAGGCAATTCATTAAGCGTCTTGGATTTCTTCTTGATGTCTGACGGAGGGATTCTGGTCGTGACGCCTGAACCCACTTCTGTTGAGAACACCTATCGATTTCTCAAGAGTGCTTTTTATCGGAGGTTGAAGCAATCGGTTTCCTCCCCGTCTGTCAAGGCCTTGATCGATGGAGCCATGGATCGAAAGAATGAGATGGGGATCCATAACCCTCATGACCTCATCAAAGCCGTCAGGCGGGTCGATGAGGGGGATGCCGATAAACTGATTAAGGAAGCGGAGACCTTCCGCCCGAATCTGATCCTCAATCAAGTCCGTTCAAAAAAAGATATTGAGATTGGGTTTTCGATCCGGAGCGCCTGCTTAAAATATTTTGGCATCCACCTTCATTATTTAGGCTATGTGGTCTATGATCAGGATGTGAGCAATTCCATCCGGAGAAGGAGGCCTCTGGTTCTGGAAAATTCCCGATCCAGAGCCGCCCAATGTGTGATGGAGATTGCCTCTAAATTAGCAAACAGTTATTAAAGAATTGATCATCGGTTTTCGGTTTAACATGAAATCGATTAAAGACCAGACTTATTATGAGATCTTGGAGGTTAACCCAACAGCTAAGGACAAAGAGATCCAGAGGGCTTATGAGCATGCCAAAGAAACCTTTGACGTTGATTCATTGGCTGTCTATTCACTTTTTTCAGAAGAAGAAGTAAAAGAAATACAATCTGCCGTCGAAGAGGCCTATCGGGTTCTGAAGGATGAAGCATTGCGGAGGAGTTACGATCAGTCTCACTTTCAAATGGTGGGGGGCCAGCCACCTGAAAAGCCTTTTGAAGCCCAGGAGGTTTTCCGAGAAAAAAAGACCTCTCTCTCCTTTACAGGGATTTCTTTCAATCCGGATGAGGAACTCTATCGTGGAAAGACCCTAAAGCAGATCCGAGAAAGAATCGGGATTGAACTCCAAATGATCTCCAAGGAAACGAAGATTAGCCTAAAAGTCTTGGAGTGCATTGAAGAGGAAGCCTTTGAAAACCTTCCGGCCTTGGTTTACCTCAAGGGGTTTTTAAAAGGATATGCTCAATCCCTCGGGTTGGATCCCTCAAAAGTAGTAGAGGAATATCTCCGTTTAATAGAAGAGTCAAAAAAGAAATAAATCCTTCCTAGAAACGTTGGGGTTTAGGGTGTCTCGGCGGTGAGGTCTGCTATTTTTGAATTCATCTGTTGAGCAATCGTGCTATTAAATCCGGGAATCTTCTCTCGGATCTTCCCCTCCTTATCAATGAAAAAGGTGGTCGGAATCGAAGTGACTCTATAATCCCTCGCTACCTCCTCTGTAGCCATGACGATAGGATAGGGGATATCCATGGACTTGGCAAAGTTGCGAACGACCGCTGCATCTCCTTTATCCAAACTGATTCCAATCATCTCGAACCCGTTTTCTCGATAGGCCTTATAGAGCTGAATGAAGTGGGGAATGGATTCGCGACAGGGTCCGCACCAAGTTGCCCAGAAGTCGAGGAGAACAACTTTCCCTTTGAGTTTGGAAAGAGTGATCTCTTGACCATCGATGGTTTTGAGGGTAAAATCCGGGGCCAACCCTGGAGAAGATTTCTTTTCTTTAGCACAATGGGGAAGAAGGAATGCCCATGCCACACAAAGGCATAAGATTAGAGGATATTTCCAAAAAGATCGTGGCATATTTTTAAAATCCCAATTACGAAATCCCAAGCTCCAAATAAATTTAAATTCACCCATTTTCAAACAATGTTTGAAACTTTGGGATTGAATATTATTTGGTTATTGGTGCTTGGAGCTTGGTGATCAGTGATTATTCGTTTAACTCTCGGCGGATAGGTAAAGGATAATTTAAAGAGCCTTTTCAATCAAGGTTTTTAAGCGAGCCTTTGGCACCGCGCCGACAATTTGATCAAGGATTTTCCCGCCCTTGAAAAGAATCAGGGTAGGAATTCCCCTTACCCCATATTGACTGGGTGTCGCAGGGCTTTCATCCACATTCAGTTTGGTCACCTTGACCTTACCTAAAAACTCCTTCGCTAACTCCTCAACAATAGGACTGATACTACGGCACGGGCCGCACCAAGTTGCCCAGAAGTCGACCAATACTGGAAGATCTGCTTTGAGCACCTCGGATGCAAAATTCTTATCATTGACATGAACCAAATTAGTCTCCTCTGCCATTTTCTACTCCTTTACGTTTGATAAATTTTCTACAATTGTAACCGATGGAAATGGAATTTCGCCATGGACCATGCTATGAACCATATTAGGTTCATGATTAGTTCTGAACTCAACATAGTTCAGGATAAGGTGCATGGCGACCCTGAACCCAAAGTGGTTCAGGGCGCCAATCCAGAATCTAAGGAAATCCCTTACAGTTTTCCTTTCCAACACATAATTGGCCAAGGAGTAAAGGGCTTCTTTTTCCTTCGAGTCAGGGAAAAGATGAAGATGAGCCTTCGCCCTTTCAACATGCTCCTTCGCTTTTTGCCAAGTATATTGGATTCCATCATGTCGTTCAATAATCTCCACCACGCGGAAAAAGTCATCTTTGGTAATGGGGTTGGACTCCACCGTACGTCGAATAAAAGCTTCTTCCTCTTGATTGCAATGATGAAGTGTGGAGATGAGGGGGAGAGTGATTTTACCATCCTGGAGGTCAATCCCAATCTTCTTTCCAAATTCCTCTTCGTTGGAAGTATAATCGAGATGATCATCAATCAGTTGAAAGGCGATTCCGACATGCATACCGAACTCGGTCAGTGCCTTTTCCTTCTCTTCCGATACATTTCCGAGGATGGCCCCGATCTGCGTGGCGGCTGAGATAAGGAAAGCGGTTTTACAAGTGATGATTGAAAGGTAATCATCCTCGGTCAGAGAGAGGTCATTGGTTCGGATCAACTCTTCTAACTCTCCTTCCGCCATAATGGTGGTCGCTTTGGACATGGTTTGAAGGATTTTCCAGTTTCCACTTTGAACCAGAAGAGAGAAGCATTTTGTGAAGAGGAAGTCTCCAACGAGGACACTTGCCTCGTTGCCCCATTTGGAATTAGCGGAGTCAATGCCCCTTCGTAGCTGAGCCCTGTCCACGACATCATCATGGAGCAGGGTGGCTGTATGGATAAATTCAATGAGGCTGGCCATGGAGATGTGAAACTCTCCATGATACCCGCACAATTTGGATGAAAGCAAGAGGAGTTTGGCCCGAAACCGTTTCCCGCCGCTCAGGAGGAGATATTCACCAATAGAAGAAATAATCGGTACATTGGATTTCAAGTTCTTTCGAAACTCTTGATCCACTTTTTCCAAATCGTCCCCAATACATTCGTGGACGATTTCCAGAGGGGATGTCTTCTCTTTCATGAGCGGGCGCGAACTGTTTATATGATCCATATTAAAAAATTATTATCCCATTCATCTGTCATTGTCAAAATATTTTTCCGATCAGGTCCGTGGAAGTGGGGAACAGGGTTTACCCCGTTAGAGAGCTCCACTGCTTGCCCCGATAGAAATTGATCTCTAAACAAGGTGAACACAGGATTTAATGACCTGTGGGAAATTTCTTGTTAGAGGGCTAAAAGTCCTCTAACGGGGTTTATTCCTTCTCATGAAGGATGAGAGGGTTCATGAGTTTTAGCTCCACCCCACTGTCTTTAATCGATTCGGTGAGAATAAATTTTGCCTCTTTCCCAATAAAGGGATGAACGAACTGCAGTCGCTTTGGCTCTAACTTTTCACCCCTCAGTGCCACCAATAGGTCAACGGTTCTCAAGACCGGGAAGATCAAGTAGCATCTCCCCTTGGGGGGAAGCAGGTAGGAAGCGACGGAGATGAGGTCTTCGACTGTCCCTTTCATCTCATGGCGGGCGATCGCCTTTTCCAGGGAGGGATTGGTCCGACCGGTCCGATATTTTCGATAGGGCGGGTTGGAGAGGACGACATCGAAAGAACCGGGTGGAAAAGTGTTTCTCAACCCTCTAAAATCCTGTTTAAGAATCGATATCCGATTCTCAAGATGGTTCAATATCACATTTTTTTTCGCGCAATCGGCCAATTTTTTCTGAATCTCAACGCCTATAAAAGAATGGGCCTTGGTGGTGTGTGATAACAACAAGGGCAGAATGCCACACCCCGTTCCCAGGTCCATCACTCTTTCATCTTTGTGAATTTTTATAAATTGGCTGAGCAGGATGGCATCGACGGAGAATCGGTAGCCCCTTTTCTTCTGGATCATTTGGAGTTTCCCATTGAAGAAGATATCTAATGTTTCATCAGGTGAAGGGTGGAGATTCATAGACTACGCTACGAGATAAGAAATAGCATTGAGTTTAATTACCACAGAGGATGTTGGTCTGTCAATTGACAATTGAACCCTACTTTGCCATCGATTAAATGGGTTCCTCCGTTAATTTTACCCAAACGTTGAGTTTAAAAAGGTCAAAATTTGTTCAAAAAAATGAAAAATTTGAACAAAAACTATCCACCCCCATCTTACAAGACAAGGAAATTATTTCACCCATTTTTGAAATTTTCTAATATTTTTAAGTAATTAAAAAAGATAGGCAGAGGTTTGGTATAGATATTGCTTAATATTTCTCTTGACAAAATAGTGATAAGGCGCTAATTTTTAACAAAATTTTGTTATACTGAAGCTTATAAACCAGTTTTTTGAACAAGAGGAGGTATTTATGAAAAGATTAATTGGTATCTTTTTTACCACGATTTTGATGCTCTCCCTCTTTTTTGTTCTCCCAGGATTGACACAGGAGACCAAAGAAGGCGATGACGTGTATACCATTAAAAAAGGGGATACGCTATGGGATATCTCTTCTAAGTTTTTAAAAGACCCCTTTCTTTGGCCAAAACTGTGGCAAAGAAACCCCTATATTAGTAATCCACATTGGATCTATCCTGGGAATCCTGTCCGCCTCTCTACGTTAGAGCCGATAAAGAAAGAAGAACCTAAGCCAGAACCCAAAACGGTTGTCGAGGAGAAACCTAAAGAGGTGGTGAAAGAACCAGAGATCAAAAAAGTGGAGCCTCCTCCAGTGGTTGAAAAGAAACCAGAGGTGGTCGCCGAGGTGAAACCTGTTAAGGTAGAGGAAAAACCTCTGGGATTCCCCCACATTCGGTCTGCCGGGTTTATGAGCGATATAGAGTTCAAAGGGATAGGCATCGTTTTAGAAAGCAAGGAAGGTAAGAATCTTATGTCAGATGACGATATCGTCTATCTGATCTTCAAAACATCGGGCTCTGTTTCAATCGGAGATAAATATACCGTCTTTCGTGCTTCAGAAGAGATAAAACATCCGGTCACTGATAAAAGGGTTGGGAGAAGGTATAACATCATCGGAAATGTTCAAATCATAGATCAACACGGCAATTTCTTTACAGCAAAGATCATTGAATCCTTCGATGCCGTACAAAAAGGAGATATGATCAAACCTTATTCAAAGGAGAAGATGGAGGGCGTCGCAGGAAAATAATAGAGACAGATTATTAAATGATTGTCATGAAAGCCAAACCTCAAGTACTCTTATCGAAAGGTTAATTGAAATTCCACCCTGCGGTAGGTAGTATTTGGAATTTGGTGATAGGAATTTTGCTCAGGCTTTAGAGATTTCCTTTTTATCTCCGGAGCCTTTTTTTATCACCCGACCCAACTTCAATCAACACATCATCTCTCACCTTAGGACCTTTATGGCCGAAGATATTTTTTATTGGTTGGCTTTAAGCCTTGTCCCCGGGGTTGGAAGCATCCTGATCAAACGACTTTTAGATCGATTCAAGACACCGGAAGCTGTCTTCAGGGCTCCGATGAAGGAATTATTAAAAGTTGAAGGGTTGGGGGTAAAGGTGGCGGGTGAAATCCAAAAAGGCCCATTGGAAAAAGTGGTGAGGAGAGAGCTCTCTTTATTAAAAGAGGTGGGAGGAAAGATGATTACGTTAGAGGACGATGACTATCCCAAGCGGTTAAAGGATATTTATGATCCTCCTGCCTTGCTTTATGTGAGAGGAAAATTAAGGAGTGAAGATGAGTTAGCCATCGCCATTGTCGGGAGCCGGAAGACCTCTCCTTACGGGAGATGGTTCACAGAAAAGATAGGTCAGGATCTTGCCCGTCATGGAGTCACGGTCGTCAGCGGGATGGCGAGAGGCATCGATTCAGTCGCCCACAAAGGGGCCCTTCAAGGCGGGGGGAGGACGATTGCCGTGTTGGGTTGTGGCGTGGATGTGATCTATCCTTCTGAGAATCGAAATCTCTTTTATCAAATCATTGAACAGGGAGCCATCCTTTCTGAATTTCCGATGAAATCGGTCCCTGAAGGAGGTCATTTCCCAAGACGAAATCGGATCATCAGTGGACTTTCGATAGGCGTCGTCATTGTCCAAGCCAGCGCAAAGAGCGGCTCCCTCATTACCGCCGGCTATGCATTGGAACAAGGGAGGGAAGTCTTTGCTGTTCCTGGAAACGTCGGAGCCGAGGGCAGCCGTGGTACGAATCAGTTGATCAAAGAAGGGGCGAAGTTGGTGACTTCAACGGAAGATATCCTTGAAGAGATATTGCCTCAATGGAGAAGGGAGAAGGAGACCACCTCGCCCACAGAAGTACCTGTTCCTGATCTCTCCGGAGAGGAAAAGGCCCTCTATCGTTTTTTAGGGGAAACTCCATTACATATCGATGCCATCATTCGGGAGACCCAACTGGATCCGGGGAAGGTCTCCAGTCTTCTTTTGAATTTGGAATTGAAAGGGCTGATTGACCAGTGGCCAGGCAAATGTTTCAGTAAAAAAATGTGAAGAATGAAGAATTATGAGTTATGAATTAAGAATCGAGAGTTGAGAAAAGAGGATTAAGAAAGACAATGTCAAAAGGGTTGGTGGTTGTAGAATCTCCGGCGAAGGTAAAGACCCTTGAAAAATTTTTAGGGGGAGAATACGTCGTCAAGGCCTCCGTGGGTCATATTAAAGATCTTCCAGAGGATGAACTGGGAGTGGACCTTGAGAAAGATTTTAAACCCCAATATGTCACCATCTCCGGAAAAGGGAAGATCATTCGGGAATTGAAGAAGGCCAGCAAGGATGTGAAGAATATTTACCTTGGGCCAGATCCGGACCGGGAAGGGGAGGCGATTGCCTGGCACATTGCCGAAGAGATTGGAGATGGGAATAAAAATATTTACCGGGTGCTCTTCAACGAAATCACCAAAAAGGCGGTCTTGGATGCTCTTCGTCGCCCCGGAAAATTGCAACAATCCAAATACGAAGCTCAGCAGGCGAGGCGGATCTTGGATCGTTTGGTTGGCTATCAGGTTAGCCCTATTCTCTGGGAAAAGGTGCGACGGGGATTGAGCGCGGGTCGAGTCCAGTCCGTTGCAGCTCGAATCATCTGTGATCGGGAAAGAGAGATCCAAAATTTTGTCTCTGAGGAATATTGGAGCCTCACGGCAACGCTGAAGGGAAAAGATTCGCCAATCACCTTTGCTGCGAAGTTGACCAAATGGAAGGGAAAGAAGATGAAAATGGTCAACGAAGCTGAGGCCTTGGCCATTCAGAAAGCCCTCGAAAGCTTTCCCTATTCTGTTTTTAAGATACTTCAACAAGAGAAGCAACGGCATCCCTTACCTCCATTTATTACCAGCCGGCTTCAACAGGAGGCTTTCCGAAAACTCTCGTTCCCCGCCCAAAAGACCATGTGGGTTGCCCAGAAATTATATGAGGGGGTAGACCTCGGTGAGATGGGGATGGTGGGTTTGATCACTTACATGAGAACCGATTCCGTTCGGATCTCTACAGAAGCTATTCAACAGGTCAGAGGATGGATTAAGGATCGTTTTGGAGATGCTTATCTTCCTCCCAAACCGAATGTCTATAAAAGCCGGCGAGGAGCTCAGGAGGCCCACGAGGCCATCCGGCCCACTTCGATTGAATTTGAACCTGATCAGGTGAAAGCTTTCTTAGATAAAGATCAAAGGGCCCTTTATAAATTGATTTGGGATCGGTTCGTCGCCTCTCAGATGCCTTCCGCTGTCTTCCTTCAAACGACAGCAGAGATCAAAGCGGACGATGCCATTTTCACTGCGACAGGGTCTGTTCCTGTCTTCCAAGGCTTCATGGCTCTCTATATGGAAGGGGAAGACAACCGGGAGAACGGAGATCAAGAAAATGGATTACCTCCGTTATCTAAAGGGGAAGTTCTGGAGCTATTGGGACTTAACCCGAAACAGCATTTCACCCAACCGCCTTACCGATTTTCTGAAGCCACGCTCATCAAGGAATTGGAAGAGCGAGGGATTGGAAGACCTTCCACGTATGCAGCCATTTTAAGTACGATCAAAGAAAAGGGATATGTCCAATTAGAAAAAGGGAAGTTTTTCCCAACGGAATTGGGGTTGGTGGTCAACGATCTTCTCGTGGTCAGTTTTCCTGATATCTTCGATATCGAATTCACCGCACAAATGGAAGAGAATTTAGATAAGATTGAAGAAGGTCAGAGGGATTGGATCGAAACCTTGAAAGAGTTCTATCTTCCCTTCCAAAAAGATTTAGAGATGGCCAAAGTCTCTATGAGGGATGTGAAAAGGGAGAAGATTCCCACAGACGCCACCTGCGAACGATGCGGTTCGGAGATGGTGAAGCGTTGGGGGAAGAGAGGTTACTTCTTGGCCTGTTCGAGTTATCCCAAATGCCGGTATACCAGAGAAGTAGAAGGGAACGGAGAGAATCAAGTGGAAACCGAAGCTAAGTGTGCAAAATGTGGAGGTCCCATGGTCGTCAAGAACGGGAAGTTCGGAAGGTTTCTCGCCTGTTCCAACTACCCAACCTGCAAATTCACCCAGCCTTTGGATACCGGAGTCCGATGTCCTCAGGAGGGATGCGACGGGATCATGGTGGAAAGAAGGACCCGAAAGGGAAAAACTTTTTACAGCTGTACCAATTACCCCAATTGTACCTATGCCTTATGGGATAAGCCCATTCCAGAAAAATGTCCCCAATGCGGTTTCCCCTTCTTGGTAGAGAAGCAGGGGAAAGGTGGGGTCGTCAAGCGATGTCCTAAAAAAGAATGTGGGTATCGCAGTTCAGAATGAACGGATTCGGTATCTTCGCTTGCCTTCAAGAATTTTTTTCTTTGTAAACCGATGCTGCATCCACTGGAAAGGAAAATAAACGAATCGGTTGATTAAGGTCGGAGAATAATCCCAGTGGAATCGTTTCCAAATGGAAGAAAAGGAATTAAAATCCTTCCAGGCTTTTTTCCAACCTTCATGGAGTGCGTGACCACTCAACTTTTTTGGAAGGAAGTGGGGAGCTGAATCATCTGGATTTTTTAATAACCACCATTGATCCTGAACCAACCGTCCTTCATTTTTAACCCTGTGATAAAAGGCTGTTTCTGGATAAGGGGTGAGGATCATAAAGATGGCTGAGAAGAGCTTGGTTTGGATGGAGAAAGAAACCGTTTCCTCAAATACAGAAGAGTCATCCTCGTCAAATCCAAAGACGAAAGATCCGCAGATGGCAATGCCAAAGCGATGGAGGGTATCAATAATTTCGCGATACTCAGAGGGATCGTTCTGGACCTTTTTGGACGTCACCAAGTTTTTTTTGGAAAGCGATTCAAATCCGATGAAGAGACTGGTACACCCACTTTTGGCTAGCAATTCCACATTCTCGATCGCCTTCAACCCGGATAGGGAGGCCTGTCCGAACCATTTTTTCTTGAGAGGAATTAAGGCAGTGAGCAACTCCTTTGAGTAAGAGTGGTTTCCGATGATATTATCGTCGTTGAACATCATCCATCGGTGACGTAAACGTCGCACCTCTTCCACCACATTCGAGATTGGCCTGAACCGATACGTTTCTCCAAAAAACTTCTGGACAGAACAGAATTCACAACGGAAAGGACATCCTCGTGTGACCTGGACCACATCCAGAGGGAGATATCCCCTTCGGGGGAGAATATCTCGCCGAGGAATTGGAATGTTTGATAATGTCGTGTAACCCCCTTGGCGGTAAAAAGGCTTGAGATTGCCCCTCTTGGCATCTTCAATGAGCTGTGGCCACACCTCTTCAGCCTCCCCCATCACAATGGAGTCCGCATATTTTTTGGCCTCTTCAGGAAGGGCGGTTGGGTGGATTCCTCCAAGAACAACGGGGATCCTTTTTTTTCGATAAGCTTCAGCAATTTCGTAAGCCCTCAGGGCTGTTTTCGTCATCACCGTGATTCCGACGAGATCCACCTCTTTCAAATCTTTATCTAAATGGATGGGAGTCAAAAGGTCATCGGTGAAAGAGAGGGTCACATCAGGGGGGGAAAGAGATGCTAAAAGAGGGAGGGCGAGGTTGGGAATACGAGCATTTTCTTCAACGGCTGGGACGATGAGTTCGATCTTCACAAAAATAATCCTAACAATCTTTGTCCGGCGAATCCAGTTTTATTTTGCAAATTGGAGAGGGAAAGCGTAGAATAAAAACCCGTGGATCCTATCACCATCATCGGCGCAGGTCTGGCAGGCTGTGAAGCGACTTGGCAGATCGCTAAGAGGGGAGGGAAGGTCACTCTCTATGAGATGAAACCAGAGGTCTATTCCCCTGCACACCGCTCTCCTTTCTTTGCAGAATTGGTCTGCAGTAACTCTTTTAAATCAGAATCCATTGAGAATGCGTCAGGGGTTCTGAAAGAAGAGATGATACAATTGGAATCCCTTATCTTAAAAGTGGCCAGGGAGGCAAGAGTTCCAGCGGGAGATTCTTTGGCTGTGGATCGGGAGGTTTTTTCAAGAGAGATCACTCAAACTTTGGAAAGTCTGGAAAACGTGAATGTGATCCGAAAAGAGGTTTCTTCGATCCCGCAAGACGGGGTTACCCTTATCGCGACAGGTCCTCTTACCTCAGAGGCCTTGAGCAAGGAAATCCAGAGGGTGACGGGATCCCATCGTCTCTTTTTTTACGACGCCATCTCACCCATTGTCACGGCCGATTCGATTAATTTTCAAAAGATCTTCAAGTCCTCTCGGTATGGGAAGGGAGGAAAGGACTATATCAACTGCCCAATGAATGAAGAAGAATATGACCAATTTGTAGAGGCATTAAATGAGGCAGAGAGAGTGCCGGTACACGCATTTGAAAAGAGGTATCTCTTTGAGGGGTGTCTTCCCATCGAAGAGATGGCGGAACGTGGGAAGAGCACACTTGCTTATGGGCCCCTCAAACCCGTTGGCCTCATCGACCCGATGACCGGGAAACAACCTTTCGCTGTCGTCCAACTGAGACAGGAGGATCGGTTTGGGACGCTTTTCAATCTGGTGGGATTTCAAACTCGGTTAAAGCATGAAGAGCAGAAGAGGGTCTTTCGAATGATTCCCGGACTGGAACATGCAGAATTCGTTCGGTTGGGTTCTATCCATCGCAATACGTTTATCGATGCTCCACGATTACTGGGGGGTTCCCTGCAACTGAAGCATTGTTCAAACCTTTTTTTTGCCGGACAGATCACGGGGGTAGAAGGTTACATGGAATCTACGGCCATGGGTCTCTTAGGCGGGATCAATGCCTATCGCTATGCGAATGGGATGGCAACGGTTGTCCCTCCCCCTATGACGGCCATCGGAACATTGATTCATTACATCACCCAATCCCTCTCAGTTCCCTTTCAGCCCATGAACATCAATTTTGGTCTGTTCCCTCCCTTGCCCGGCAGGAGCAAGGGTAGAGCAAAACGACTCCTCTTGGCGAAGCGGGCATTGAGGGAGATGGAGAAGTGGAGAAAGGAAGTTGAAGGATAAGAAACGAAAAGGGAGATCCTGGCAGGAAACGATGAAAGAAAGAAATTGTTTTAGATGTGGGAAGGAGCTTCAACCGGGAAGCCTATTTTATGTCGTCCATATCAAGGTTTTTTCAGGTTTTGACGGGATCCTGATGGAACCCACGGGAGATATCGACCAACAGCTGGATCAGTTGCTTGAAGCAGGCCCAACATTTAGATCCCAAGGAGTTGGAAAAAGATGTCTATGAGGAGATCACGTTGATCGTTTGTAAAAGTTGTCGGGATCGGTTTGTCGATGACCTTCAGCACCCTTGGGAAGGGCCTTTTCGAATTCGGAAAGATCCGGACCCCATCCTGCATTGAGACGATCTTTTCTGGATTGCCCTCCGTGATTTTCCCCCCCCATCAACCCAAAGACTTGGTCCAAACATCCACAAAAATGACTTGACAAAGATCCACTTTATGATTAGTTGATTCAACTGAATCAATTGAAACAAAAGAATGGAAAAGCGAATCCTTTCTTTAAAAAAACTGACCAACGCCGTTCTCAAGAACGGATCGAAGGAGATGACCGGTCGATCCCGAGGCATCCGGATTCGAGAGGCCCTTGAAAAGATTTTAGGCGAGGCAAAAGGGCCACTTCGCATCGTTCTCGATTTCTCAGGGATGGGTTCCATTGATTTCTCCTGGGCCGATGAGGTCGTGGCCAAAATGATCTCTCGGTTATGGAGCGGCGAATATGGAGAGAAGTTTCTCGTCCTGAAGAGCCTCAATCCCTCTCAGGCGGAGAACATCGGCGTAGCCTTGGAGAGGAAAAAGTTAGCTGTCCTGACCACAGGCCCAGAGGGATGGCGTATCATCGGTTCTCTGAATAATTATTTGATCCATACCTTAACCCAGGTGATGAAGAAAAGGCAGTTGACGCTGAGGGAATTATCTGAGGAGGAAGGAATTGAGATGAACACGAGCGGGACCAGGCTTCTCAATCTTTACAAGAAGCGGCTGGTGGTGCGAGTGGAAGGGCCGATGATGGGAAAGGACGATTCCCATCGGGGAAGGCCATATATTTATCAATCCCTTCTTTCATAAAAGAGTTCCATGGCAGAACTGAGAAGAGAACCCGTTACACGAATGTGGGTGGTGGTCACCAATGACCACCCGAAAGGCCCATCGGATTACCTTCCTTTCAAACCCCCCTATCGGCCTCAAGAAACAGAAGGTCCCTGTCCTTTCTGCCCGGGCAATGAAGGGATGACCCCCCCAGAGACTTTTTCTTTAAACCGTGAAGGAGGGAAATGGTCGGTCCGAGTCATCCCCAATAAATTTCCTTTCTTCCATATTGAAGGAGACTTCGATCGACGACCGGAGGGAATGTATGATGTCATGGAAGCCATTGGGGCTCATGAGATCGTTGTGGAGGCGCCCGAGCACCAACAGAGCCTGGCCACCATGGAACCCAAACAGATTGAGAAAGTCCTCTTGGCGTATAAGGAGAGACTGATCGACTTGGAGAAAGATCGGCGATTCCAGCAGTTTCTTATTATGAAAAATTATCCTGGCGTCTTTAATCGCCATCCCCACTCCCATATCTTGGCCATGCCGGTCGTTCCGAAGAGAATTGACGAAGAGATCTGGGGGGCGTTGGATTACTATCAACGCAAGGAGCGCTGCATTTTCTGCGACATCATCAAAGAAGAAATAGCGATGAAGAAAAGGGTGATATTGGAGACGGTCCATTTTTTAATCTTCTCCCCCTTTGCCTCACGCTACCCCTTTGAAACTTGGATCATTCCAAAGGTTCATTCCTCTCATTTTCATCACATGGCGGAAGAGGAAATGGAGGATCTTTCCATGGGGATCCAATCCCTGTTTCATTCTTTCTTTAAACTTCTTTCTGATCCACCCTATAGCCTGACCTTCCATACTTCTCCTATTCAGGGTCGATTCCATCGACCCGAATACCACTGGCATATTGAGACACGATTGCGGATTGGATTGAGGGAAGGGTTTGAATGGGGGACAGGTTTCTTTGTCAATCCGACTCCTCCTGAAGATGCGGCGAATTATTTAAGAGGGGTTGGATAGAAAGTGAAGAGTTCAGAGTGATGAGTTGAGAGTTTGAAAAGATGAATTTTGATCTGAAAAAACTAAATCCATACAGAGGGCGACCTTTGGAGGCCAGAAAAAAGAGAAGGAAGTGGATTCTTCTCTCAGGGTCTTTTCTCATCGGCTTTTTCCTTCTGATCTATTTCTTCGTGCTCCCTTCTTCATCTCCACCACCTCCAACTGTTCCTCCTACCCCTACACCATCGACTGTCCAGGAACCCCAACTCCATACCATTGAAGGAGATGTGAAAGAGCGAAGTACCCTTTTCAAGTCCTTATCGGAGAAAAACATCCCTCTCCGATGGATCGATCTGATCATCTCGAAATTGAAACCTTATGTGGATTTTAAAAAGATTAAAGGAGGAACTTACCGTTTCATCACAGATGTGAAGGGGGAATTGGTGAAATTCATTTTTGAAGCGAGTCCCACGGAAATTTATGAAATTGAAAAAGACCCTCAGGGGTACATGGCTCAGAAAAAGAAAGTTTCCCTCGAGACGAGGATCACGAAAGTGATTGGAGAAATTCGTTCCTCCCTCTTTGAGGCAATGGATGCAGCCGGAGAACAGGACCTGTTGACCATCGCCTTTGCTGAGATCTTGGCATGTGAGATCGATTTTTACAAGGACGTCCGGGAGGGGGATCGATTCAAAGTGGTGGTGGAAAAAGTCTATAAGGGAGACCAATTCATCCAATATGGGACCATCCATGCGGTGGAATATCAGAGGGGAGAAAAAATCATAAGAGGGATTCGATATAGAGAGGGCTACTATAATGAAAAGGGGATTTCCTTGAAGAAGGCCTTTTTAAAAGCCCCTCTTCGATTTAGCCGGATCAGTTCAAAATTCAGCAGTGCACGCAAGCATCCCATCCTGGGAGGGGTGCGGCCCCATTATGGTGTCGATTATGCCGCTCCACCCAAAACACCCATATGGGCTGTGGCAGATGGAACCGTTACCTTTTGTGGCTGGAACGGTGGTTACGGGAAGCAGGTGATTCTGCGGCATCATAATGGGTATACGACCCATTATGGGCATCTCTCCGGTTACGGGCCTGGAATTAGAAGAGGAGTGGGAGTGCAACAGAAACAGGTCATCGGATATGTAGGCTCGACCGGCCTCTCCACCGGACCTCATTTGGACTATCGGTTGGCTAAAGAGGGTCGATTTCGGAATCCTATAAAAGAGACTTTTCCCATAGGCCTTCCTATCGAAAAAGGAGAGATGGAAACATTTCAGAAGGACAGAGATGAAATGTTGGTTTGGCTGGAGGGGGAGTCTGTTTATTCGAAGAAGAGGGAAGAGGGAGAGAATAAAAAATAAATAGTGTAATGAGGGAAATATGGGAGAGAAAAAAAAGATCCTCATTGTGGATGATGAGCGGGATATTGTGAAGGCGTTGACGATCCGGCTTCGAGGGGCCGGATATGATGTCGTCCCCGCCTTTGATGGGGCCCAGGGTGTTTTCATGGCCCACAAGGAAAAACCGGATCTCGTCATCCTCGATGTCCGAATGCCAGCGGGGAATGGGTTTAGCGTGGCTCAGAAATTGAAACACTCCCTCCAGACCTCTACCATTCCAGTCATCTTCCTGACAGGGAGTCCAGAAAAGAATGCAGAGGAAAGGGCGATGGCCACGGGAGCTCGTTTCTATATTAAGAAGCCATATGACTCCGAGGAATTGTTAGATGCGATCAAGCGGGCATTGGAAAAAGGGCCTGACCCATCCTGATCACACCCGATGATGAACACACTCAAAGACGTTTGGAGAGAATCTCCTGATCGAGAGGAAGAAAAACAATGGTCTCTCCCAGCATGGAAAAGGCACCTGAAGTTCAGTCCATCCTGGTGATCCATCAGGGTGCCTTGGGGGATTTCATTCTCGCTTTACCTGCACTCGAAACCCTTCGAAAGGCCTTTCCCCAGGCTAAAACAGTGATCATGGGCTATCCGAGAATTCTGGAGTTGGTGGAAAAACGATTTTACGCCGAGGAGATTCTCTCTATCGATCAAAAGGGGATGGCCACGTTCTTTGTTCGGGAAGGATCTTTGGACTTCAATCTTTCTCAATTTTTTAAGACCTTTGATCTCACCATCGTCTTTGGAAGGGATGGGGAAGGGACGATCATTGGGAATCTGAGAAGGGTTTGTCAGGGCCAAATTCTTCCCATCCGTTCTTTTCCACTCTGGGATGAAAAAGTTCATTTAACCGATCACCTTCTTAAACAATTTGGTCAACACGGGTTTCCCGCATCCGCATCAAACCCTAAACTCCATTTGAAGGAATCAGATCGAGAATGGGCCAAGGATTTTTGGAAGAGCAAAGGAGTGACCTCGGAAGAGCGAGCGAAGGCAATCATCCTCCACCCTGGCAGTGGAAGCAAGAAGAAAGTTTGGCCTCTCCATCAGTTTTTTAACCTCGCTCATACTCTCCAAAAAAATCTCGGCTCCAAAATCCTCATCGTCCTTGGCCCGGCTGAGGGTCCAGAAGTCCAGAAGGTCTTTGAGGGAATGGGGCCGAACTCCTTTATTCTGGGAAAGGGCCTTACCCTTCTCCAATTAGCCTCTGTGATGGAGGGATGCTGGTTTTTCATCGGCAATGATTCCGGTATTTCACATATGGCTACTGCCTTGGGACTTCCTACGATGGTCATCTTTGGGCCGACGGATGAAAGGGTGTGGTCACCGAAGGGAGAAAAAGTGATTGTGATTCGAAAGGAAGTTCATTGTTTTCCCTGTCCACAGGAGCGATTTTTACTATGCAAGGATGTTGAATGTTTGAAAGGGATTGAGATGGGGGAGGTTTTAGATGGGTTGGAGAGAATAGGAGTTAAAGTTAAATCTTGAGAAAGGAGGAAAAAATGGAAGAGAAGAAAGTGGGGGAAATCATCAAATTTTTTGGCAAGATTAGTGTTGCGGCGATACGTTTATCCGAGGGATCGTTAAAGGTCGGGGATACCATCCACATTGTCGGCCATACCACCGATGTCACACAAGCCATCGATTCCATGCAGATTGAGAATAAGAATGTTCAGGAGGCAGGCCCAGGTGCAGATATCGGGATAAAAGTTCAGGGCAAAATGAGAGAACACGACACCGTCTATAAAGTCGTGGAGTGAACCCTGATGGAAAGGGGAGAGCTTTCACCCTCACCTTTCTATAAATAGCTCATTAGATCATCACTGACCAATATGGCATCGCTTTCTAATGGGGTGAAAGGGTGGCTTTTAAAAAGATTCGAGCCCAGAGGGGAAAAGAATGCCAAACTTGTAAGAAAGAAGTGGTTGACCTCTCTCTGACCTCAGGGGGATGTATCAAATTTGACATCAAGGCGTGGAATGATTCCCTTCATACTGCACTTTGCGGTGTCTCCAATGAAAGGACAAAGAGAAATTTTGAATGGGTGACCCCATGGATTAAAAAAAGACCGGAACCGCCTCTTTTGATTGCCAGCACCCTTCTGGTTCCAGGCTATATTGATGAAAAAGAGGTAAAGAGAATTTCCAGATGGATGGCTTCCCTCGATCCGGATATCCCTTATTCTTTGTTAGCTTTTTATCCGCAATTTTTCTTTAAAGACTTACCTGTAACCTCAAGGGATTTGGCCTTTCGTTGTAAAGAGGTCGCCGAGGGAGAAGGACTCCGAAGGGTAAGAGTTGGAAATTTGCACCTACTATGAATGGCCCTATCCCCTCTCCCCATATCAGGGGAGAGGGATGACCTGCCTGCGGTAGGCAGGGGGTGATGGGGTGGCCTTTCGGTAACGATGCGGTTCATTGCCGATTTTCATATTCATTCTAAATTCAGCCGAGCCACGAGCAGGGAGATGGAGGTGGAGATCCTTGCTCAATGGGCAAAGAAAAAAGGAATTGCTCTTCTCGGGACAGGGGACTTCACCCATCCAACCTATTTCGCAGAGTTGCGATCAAAATTAGAACCCTCAGGGAACGGTCTCTTCAAGTTAAGAAAAGGGGATCAAGGGGTCCAGTATATTTTGACGACAGAGGTGAGCAATATTTATAGCCAGAACGGAAAGGTGAGGCGAATCCACAATCTCATTTTCGCCCCCAACTTCGAAGTGGTAGAGGCCATTCGTTCTAAATTGGGAAACATTGGGAAACTCTCCTCCGATGGGAGACCCATTTTCAGTTTTCCTGCAAAAGACCTTACAAAGATGATCTTAGATATTTCAGCGGATTGCCTGATCATCCCTGCCCACGCCTGGACCCCTTGGTTTTCGATCTTCGGAGCCAATTCAGGGTTCGACTCCATCGAAGAATGTTTTGGAGAGATGTCCCCTCATATCCATGCGATTGAGACAGGTCTCTCCTCAGATCCTGAAATGAACTGGAGGTGTGTCGGCTCTCGATTCCATGACCCTCCTCTCCAATTCGGATGCCCACTCGCCAAACCGATTGGGAAGGGAAGCCAATGCTTTTAATTGTTCATTGGATTACCAGGAGATCACTGAGACGATTCGGAAGAAAGACCGAAACAAACTGCTCTTCACCATTGAATTCTTTCCAGAGGAAGGGAAATATCATTATGACGGCCATCGTCAATGTGGGGTGATTACCTCTCCCTTTCAAACCAAGGCGAACCAGTATCTTTGCCCAAATTGTCGTAAGAAGTTGACGGTGGGGGTGATGCACCGAGTGGAGGAACTGGCTGACCGTCCAGAAGGCTTTATACCTAAGAATGCCATCCCCTCCATCCATCTTATCCCATTGGAAGAGATCCTTGCCGAGGCAATGGAAGTTCGGGTTGGGACGAAGACCGTAGAGTCCGAGTATGAAAGATTGATTGAGCGGGGAGGTTCAGAATTCAGGATCCTTCTCGACGCCACTCCCGATGAATTGGCTTTATTCGTTCCGCCAAATATCTTAGAGGGAATTATCCGAATGAGGCAGGGAAAGGTTTCGATTATCCCAGGTCATGATGGCGTTTACGGGAAAATCAATCTTTTCCCTGAAAGGAAAGAGGGGGAGGAATCAAAAGAACAATTAAAACTGTTTTAGGCTTAAGGTTTGAGGACGGAGGCAAATTCTTTTTAAGCCTAACACCTCCAGCCTTTGACCGGCTTTTATGAGATTTAAAAGGGGGGAGGAAGATGGATAAAGAAATAAGGGAGGAGATGGTTCGGGTGTGTCAGACCCTCATGAGGATGTTGGAATTGGCTTTCGAAGGGTTTCGAAGGCCCACAGAAAAATCCTTCAAAGAAGCAATGGAAGTTAAAGATAAGATTCACCACTATTCTTCAGAGTTGACCACTTCTGTTATTTCAAAGACTCCGTCAAGTGAACAAGGGAGGGCGTGGGCGAAACCTTATCTCTCGATCGCCTCCAGTTTCGATCGCATGACTTACAATATTGAAGGAATTTTAGACCAATTAAGAGCTAAGGCTCAGAACCATATTCTCTTCAGTGATCGAGCCGTCAAAGAGGTGAACGATGTCTTTCAAGAAGCCATGAGGCTTTTAGAAAACCTCCCGGATCTGATCCTCACCCAGAACAAGCTCCTCGCCCAACGAATCGGAGAAGAGGTAAGGTCTATATTCAAAATTGCAAATGGATATTCCGAAGAACATGAGGAGAGGTTGATTCAAGGAATTTGCGTGCCCAAGTCCTCCCCGATTTATCTCGGTATCATCGAATCCTTAAAAGGGGTCATTGGCCATACCTTAGAGGTGAGCGGAAAGATTGTCTCCCTTTCATCCAAATCCTCACTCCAGGAGATGTTCACATGAGGGAGACGATCCGACAACCGGTCAAGTTAGAACCGTTTCTTGAAGCACTAGGTAAGATCCATGTGCTTAGAATCCAATGTTTTCATGGCATTGGGGCTTTTGAGGTTTACCGTTTAAAGGTTTCCGCTCTAAAGCCTCATCCGTCTGTCTGTTCCGTTTTGAGACGCTTTGGGTTTTTCCGAAACGAGTCTCGGGAGGAGAGGGAACAGGTGAGGGTGTTCGATTAAAAATTGATTTGACAACTCCCTTTTTTTGTATTAAAAATGAATTACCATTCAAAAAGTGAATAAATATTCTTAAGATTTAATAAAGGGTGTTCGAATGATGGAGACAGAAAAAATAAGCAGGAAAGAAAGGGAATATTTGGCACATCGTGAAGAGATCCTTTCCGCAGCTGGAAAGGTGTTTGCCTCAAAAGGATTCTTTCCCACCACCATGAGCGACATCGCACGAGAAGCAGAGTTTGGAACAGGGACCCTCTATAAATATTTCAAATCGAAAGAAGAACTTTATTTTACCCTCATCGATGAGAAAGTAGAGGAGATCAACCGTTTGGTCAAGGCCGAACTCTCTCAGAAGACATCAGCCATGGAGAGGATCAAAAAGGTATTAGGGCTCCAGTTTGAATTCATCGAACGAAACCGAGATTTTTTCAGAATCTATATTTCAGAACGGAATCGTTTTGAATGGACGGTCAAAGATGACTTGGGGAAAGGAATTCACGAGAAGATGGTCACCTATATTAATATTCTTGCTGAGGTCATGAGCCAGGGGATCAAAGGAAAAGGAGTTTAAAACCATGGATCCCATGGATTTAGCGCATGCCTTAGTAGGGATTGTCAATTCTTTTGTCTTCGAGTGGTTGATCAGTCACGAAACCTACCCACTCATTTCAAAGTTGGATACGGTTTTAGAAATCTTTTTAGGTGGCGTACAACGAATGGAAAGGAGGAGATAGATCGATGAGAATAAAATGGTTCGTCGGATTCATTTTGTGGGTAATGGTTTTCACAAGTGTTGTCTGGGCACAAGAGGTTCAGAAACCTCTCACCTTGGAGGAAAGCATAAAGATTGCCATGGAACGAAGCCTGGCTCTCCATTCTGCCACGGTGGGGATTGTAGGTTCTGAATTCAGGCGTAAGGAAGCGATCACAAATTTCCTTCCTCTATGGACGGGGCAATATGGTTATAACCGATATAACACACCCTCTACAATAGGAACTGCGTCGGTCCCTGTATCGGGGGGAGGGACCACCACCACCATTCTCACAAGCAGGGATATTTACAATTTTAGTACCAGCATCAATCAACCCCTTTTTACGGGAGGTTTCAATTTAGCGAATTATCGTGCAGCGAAATTAGGTGTGGATCTTTCAAAAGAGAATGTAGAGACCGTTAAGCGAGACTTAGTTCTTCAAGTGAGAGTAGGCTACTTTAATATCTTAAAGGCTGAGAAATTCTTGGATGTGGCCAAACAAACCGTCAAACAATTTGAGGCTCAACTCGAAGTGACGAAAGCCTTCTTCGAAGTAGGAATTGTTCCCAAAAATGATGTCCTCCAAGCCGAGGTGAGGCTGGCCAATGCCAGACAGGCGCTCGTTAGGGCAGAGAATGATTTGGCAGTGGCCAAGTCTTCATTCAATATATTGCTGAGAAGAGAGATCGGAACCCCCCTTGAAGTGGTCGATATTCTTGCGTATAAACCCTTTCCAATGGGTTTTGAGGCATCTCTTGAAGAGGCACTTCGGCAGAGGCCAGAGGTAAAGACTGCTCAATTGATTATCGACCAGGCTAAGGAAAATGTGAAGATTTCAAAAAGTGGATATTTTCCGACGGTCAGTCTTTTAGGTAACTATAATCGATTATCTGAAGAACCGGGGCTGAACGGGGATATGAAAAATGAAAGGTGGACAGTTCAAGCTTTGGCTACGTTTACTCTTTGGAATTGGGGGAATACGGCTTTCAAGGTAGGAGAGAACAAGGTCAAGGTCATTCAGGCCGAGGATTCAAGAAAATCAGCTCATTGAATCGATTACATTGGAAGTGAAGAATGACTATCTCAATTTATCAGGTAGCCGAAAAGAACCTAAAAGTTGCTGAAACGGCCATTGAGCAGGCTGAGGAGAATTTAAGGATGAATGAGGAGCGATATAAATATCAGGTGGCGACACAAACCGATGTCCTCGATGCCGTGGTCTTGCTGGCCCAGGCTCAGAGTCAACTACTACGGTGCATTGAGCGATTTCAATGTCGCCAAGGCACTATTGGAACGAGTCGATGGGGAGGATGTATCCTTAAAAAAATTTCAAAATTGAAACCTCTCCCACTTGGCGTGGAGACTTGGACCGGAAGGTGTCGGTCGGATGTTAACTCTCATTTTTCGACGGATTTTTGGAGGCAGAAGGAAAAGGAATGGGAGAAAGGAAATGATACAGAGAATTTGTACTTGGGACCATGCTGCTCGTCCTATCCTTAGGATTCTCGAGCTGTTCCGGCAAAGAGGAAGGTAAAAATCCAG
The DNA here is from genome assembly GCA_963818595.1 of uncultured delta proteobacterium. GTDB lineage: Bacteria > Desulfobacterota > BSN033 > BSN033 > UBA1163 > UBA1163. Next base: position 69,256 of record CAWFSX010000053.1, on the reverse strand, counting down.
GCGCAAAAAATGTGGGGCGTCCCCCTGTGGCCGTGGAGGTAGCCAAGGTGGAAATAACGGATCACAACGAAGGCATTGACGTGGTGGGATCACTTGCTCCTAAGTTCACGGCAGATGTTAGGTCCGAATACGCCGGAATCGTCACTGAGGTTCATGTCACCGAATGGGTCAGGGTCAAGAAAGGAACTCCCCTTGCAAAAATTGATTCACGAGAAATGGAGATTCTGTTACAGAAGGCCAGTGCTGCTGTGGAAATGGCAAAGGCAAACCTTTTGCAGGCAGAGGTGGCGGGAAATCGGGCCAACAGGGAGTACGGTCGCCTGGTGAAGCTCAAAGAGCTCGGCGTTGTGACACAGCAAAACCTCGATGACGGGCTGACCGAAAAAGAAGCATCCGCTGCTCGGATCGAGGCTGCTAAGGCGCAGCTGAAGGCAGCCGAGGAGGATCTTCGTCACACCCAGACCCGGCTTTCCAAGACGACCATCCTTTCGCCAATGGAGGGTGTGGTTTCATTCCGAGGTGTAAATATCGGAGACCTTGTCGGAGAGGCGGGTTCGCAAAAGATCATGTTTAAAATCATTGATACCCGCATCTTGGATCTAACGGTGACGGTTCCGTCGGTCGAGATGGGTATGGTCCGTGTGGGGCTTCCTCTCACCTTTTCGACCGATGCCATTCCCGGGGAAACCTTTACAGGAAAGGTGATGTTTATCAACCCTGTGGTGAATGAATCAGATCGGTCGGTGAAGGTAACGGCCGAGGTCAAAAATGTTTCAGAGCAGTTGAAGGGGGGCCTCTATGTGAAGGGCCGGATTGTCACAGGAAAACGGACGGGCGTTCTTAGGGTGCCTCGAGGGGCCCTTCTCTCCTGGGATGTGGCCGGAAAGAAAGGAGATCTTTTCGTGGTGAAGGGAGAGATTGCGAACCGGCGAACCGTCCAGACGGGGGCAGTGATGGGGGACTTTGTGGAAATTATATCGGGACTTGCATCCGATGAACAGGTGGTCGTCCGTGGTGGGTTCAACCTGAAAGACGGCGATCGGGTAAATGTCACCCAGGTGAATAGAGGTTGAGAAGATGTTTCTTTCCAATCTTTCGATTAAGCGACCCATCTTCGCGTCAGTCATGATGCTGGCATTGGTCACTCTGGGAATCTTCTCCTATCGTCGCTTAGCCATCGACATGTTTCCCGATGTGGAGATCCCAATCCTTTCCATCGTCACGAAATACCCTGGTGCCTCACCCGAGACAGTGGAGCGGGAGGTATCGAAGCGGATCGAGGAGGCCGTCAATCCGATCTCGGGTGTCAAGCATGTCACCTCCACCTCTCGTGAAAGTGTCTCCCTGGTAGTCGTCGAGTTTAACTTAGAGGTCAAAATCAATGAGGCCTCCCAGGAGGCACGGGCGAAGGTCAACGCCATCCGAGGGGATCTACCCCAGGGGATTGAAGAACCGATCATTCAGAAGCTTGATTTCTCTTCGATACCCATCGTCTCTCTCGCCGTACGTTCGGATGTCCTCTCTCCCAAAGACCTGACGACTCTGGTCGAGAAGAAGGTCCAGCGCCGCTTCGAAAACATCTCCGGCGTGGGGAAAGTCGACCTGGTCGGCCAATCGAAGCGAGAGGTGAACATCAACATTAATCGTTTCCGACTGGAAGCGCTCGGAATGGGTGTGGATGAGGTGATCGCAGGTCTTCAGTCGGAAAACGTCAACACCCCTCTCGGCAGGCTCAATCGGAACAGCTCCGAATACCCTTTGCGGGTCTCCGGAAAGCCCGAGGTGGTGGATCGATTCAAGACAATGGTCATCGGCCAGCGCAACGGCCGTCCCATCATGCTTTCAGAAGTGGCAGAGATTAAGGACGGCATTGAGGAGCAGCGGTCTCTGGCTTTTGTGAACGGGGTCCAGGCCGTCTCCCTGGACATCCTCAAGCAGTCCGGAGCAAACGTCGTGGGGACGGTGGATCTGGTGAAGAAGGAAATTGCCAAACTTCAGTCGGAACTTCCTCCGGGGACAAAGATTGAGATTGTACGTGACGGATCGATCATGATCCGTGATTCTGTCCGCGACGTTCAGGACACGCTCATCCTCGGTGGGATCTTGACTATTTTCATCGTTTTCCTGTTCCTCAATTCCTGGCGTTCGACGGTGATTACAGGCCTGACACTTCCCATCTCGGTCATCTCATCGTTCATCGTCATGAACTTCCTGGGAATGACACTGAATGTGTTGACCCTGATGGCTCTCTCCCTCGCCATAGGACTCCTCATCGATGATGCCATCGTCGTCCGGGAGAACATTGTCCGCCACCTCGAGCGCGGACAGGATCACTTCGAAGCGGCTCGAGAAGGGACAAGTGAAATAGGGTTGGCCGTTTTAGCGACGACTTTCTCCATTGTGGCGGTTTTCGTCCCGGTGGCGTTTATGAAGGGGATCATCGGACGGTTTTTCTTCCAGTTCGGGATGACCGTGACCTTTGCGGTTCTCGTCTCCTTGTTTGTTTCATTTACCCTCGACCCCATGCTCTCTTCCCGATGGTACGACCCGGATATTGAGCGGAAGGGAAAGAGACACCTGGTCGCCCGGGTTCTTGACCGATTCAACAACTGGTTTGATCGAACCGCAGATCAATACCGCATCGTCATCGCCTGGACTCTGAAACACCGCAAGACAGTCCTCCTGATCGCAGTCCTCTCGCTTGTAGGCGGTCTGATGGTCTTCAAGTTTTTTCTCCAGAGCGAGTTCGTTCCCGGGTACGACCAGGGAGAATTCGAAGTTAACTTCACGACCGCCCCGGACGCCTCCGTGGATGAGACCCGGGGAAGAGTCCGTGCTGTTTTGACTTCGCTGAAAGGAATCCCCGAGGTTCAACATACCTATGCCACGATTGGAGCAGGCGACCAGGGAACCGTCCGCGATGCGAAAGTTTATGTCAAGCTGGTGGACCGCAAAGAGAGAAAGCGTCCACAGAAAGCGATTCAAGAGGAGACCCGTCACCGTCTCCAGAAGATTCCTGGTATCCTGCCCTTCATCACAGAGGCGGGGAGGATGGACACCCGGAAACCCCTTCTCGTCAATGTCCGGGGGGATGATATTTCCCTTCTCAAGAAATATGCTGCGGCATTAAAGGAGAAGATGTACCAGATTCCGGGCATCGTCGACATCGAGGTCACCCTGGAGCAGGACATCCCAGAGTACCGTTTGACTGTCGACCGAGAGCGGGCTTTTGACGTGGGAATCACGACGGGCCACATCGTGCGGACGGTGGGCGCATTGGTGGGCGGGCAAGCGGTCACCACCTATGAAGATGAGGACGGCGACGCGGTGAACGTTCGCGTCAGACTCCCGGATACTCTCAGGCAAGATCTATCCCATGTTGAAAGACTCAGACTGGCCGTTCAGAAACCGGGGAATAGTCCTACACTCATTCCGCTGGGCGAACTGGTCTCCTACTCCATCAAGCCCACTCCTTCGGAGATCGACCGGCAAGACCTGACGCGTCAGGTCGTGATTTCGGCAAACCTCGACCATCTGCCTCTCGGTACAGCCTTAGAAAAGGTAGGCCAGGCCGCCTCCCAAATCAAGATGGCACCGGGATACCGGGTGGTGTTTTCCGGAGAAGCGGAACATCATGGCAGAGTCGTTCGGATACATGGCAGAGGCTCTCATCCTGGCGATCCTTCTTGTTTATCTTATCCTGGCAGCTCAATTTGAGTCGTTCATCGACCCCCTCTCGATCATGCTCTCATCTGCCCCTTTCCCTGATCGGGATGGCGGGAATGCTTCTGCTCACCGGCGATACGATCAGTATGATGTCGCTCATCGGCCTCATCATGCTGATGGGACTCGTGACAAAGAATGCCATCCTGCTCGTCGATTTTACCAAGGTGCTGCGCTCGCGGGGGATGGATCGAACAGAGGCGATCATTACCGCGGGCCGGACGAGACTTCGTCCCATCATGATGACCACCCTGGCCATGATTTTCGGAATGCTTCCCCTCGCCCTGGCGCTCGGAGCGGGAGCGGAGATGCGGGCACCCATGGCTCGTGCGGTGGTAGGGGGACTCATCACATCGACCTTCTTGACACTTCTTGTTGTGCCTGTGATGTATTCGGTTCTCGATGATTTCGGCGGCTGGGTCCGCCGTCAGTGGACAATCAAAAAGATAACCTAAGTGCTTCGATTCGCAAATACGGTCACATATCCTCAGATAGTGTAATAAAGAGATACTTCCGAACCCTTCAGATGTGGCTTAGGGCTCAATACACACAATTTCAACCAAGGGCTCACTTTTTAAGAGCGATTAATCGGCATAAAGATTGCACTATTTTATACTAATAAATTAAATCTTAATTTATAAAACTTCTTTAATTTCAATAGATTGAAAATTTTGTTTGAATTTTTTTGCTTTTAAATTCATTGACAGAAGTGACAAGTTGTGGTAATTTTTTGTCCAATTTTCGTGGATTGGGATTGAAATTTAATGAAATATATTATCACTTTAGTGATATTTTTTTGTCTACTTTTTCTGACCACTTCTTCCTCCGCAGGGATTTATCGATACGTGGATGAAAACGGAGTCATTCATTTTACCAACTGTCCAAGAGACCCCAAATTTAAACTCTACATTCGGGAAAGCAAAGAAGATGTAGGGAATGACAACCACTCTTCCTCTTTTTCCTATATCAAAGATTCCAATCAGTATGACTCACTGATTTCTGAGTTATCTAAAAAATATCAGGTGGATTTTGCCTTGATCAAGGCGATGATTCGAGCCGAGTCAGGATTCAATCCCTTTGCTGTTTCAAGAAAGGGGGCGAAGGGATTGATGCAATTGATGCCTGAGACCGCACTTCGGATGAATGTTTCGAATAGCTTCAATCCAAGAGAAAATATTGAAGGAGGAGTGCGTTATTTTAAGTATCTCCTTTCTCTTTTTAATGATGATCTTCGGCTCTCCTTAGCGGCTTATAATGCCGGTGAGAACGTCGTGGGTGAGTTACGGTCGATCCCTCCTTATCGAGAAACGGTTGATTATGTCAAGAAAGTGTTAAGCTATTATCAATCCTACAGGCCTTAGTCCTCCCGAGTTCTCTTGGGAGACACCAGAATGACCTCCTCATGGAAAAACTCAATCGACAGCAGATACTTAGCCTTCCCAATGGTGTAACGATCCTCAGGATTCTAGCGATTCCTGTTATTCTGCTGCTGCTAAACCCAGGACGGGACTATCAAATCTTCACGGCATTCTTCTTCTTGGCGGCCGCGGTCACTGATTATGTAGATGGCTATCTGGCTCGACGCAGAGGCATGGTAACGACGCTTGGGAGGTTCCTGGACCCTCTGGCCGACAAGCTTCTTATTGTAACTGCCCTCATCGCCCTTATCCCGACAAGAGGGATTCCCGTGTGGATGGTGGTTGTCATCGTTGGGAGGGAAATCGCGGTGACCGGATTGAGAGGGATCGCGGTGTCGCAGGGGATCGTCATCGCGGCAAGCACCCTGGGGAAGTACAAAACGGTCTTCGAAGTTGCCTCTATCTTCTGTCTGATCATGAAGGGTGGCTCACCGCACATCAATTTCTACAACATCGGGATGGTGCTTCTATGGATCGCCATGGGGCTGGCTCGTCCTCTCCGGGTTCGATTACTTCAGGAAATTCCTCAGAGAGATCGTCATCTGAAATCATAATGCTCTGAAATGTCTAAAGTGCCTGTTCTTGGGCTATTGACATCCAGTACTAAATCTTGTAATTTTTAAATACAATGCGGGAATAACTCAGCGGTAGAGTGCAACCTTGCCAAGGTTGAAGTCGCGGGTTCAAATCCCGTTTCCCGCTCCAGAAGGCGGCATAGCCAAGTGGTAAGGCGACGGTCTGCAAAACCGTTATTCACCGGTTCAAATCCGGTTGCCGCCTCCAAATTTTAAGACAAGGGGATTAGACAGCCATCTAATCCCCTTTAAATTTGTTGGTCATGATCTCTATATTATGTTACAGAGATCATTAAAAAGATGAATGATAAGGACTTATAAATTGGAGGCTGAAGGATCATGAGATCTGACATTCAAAAGAGGATTAAAAAAATTGATACAAAAGACTGGAAGAAGGTTTCAGTAGAGTTTGGTCGAAATATTTTGGAGATTTCCGTCCCAGCAAATTGTGCTGAACTGAGCATGAAGGAAGTGCCTATTTTGCCCAATCCCCAAGAGGCGATTGAGGAGGCATTCGTAAATCCCATCAACAGTCCTCCTTTGGAGGAGATCATCCGATAGAAAAGGGAAACCTCCGGGAGAGATGTCTGTGGCGATTGCGGTTTCCGATATCACAAGACCGGTCCCTTATAAAGGGGAAAGCGGCATCCTTCCTCCTTTGCTAAAACGCCTGGAATCTTCGGGAATCAAGAAAGAGAATATCAAGATCATTGTGGCAACAGGCATGCATCGAGCGAGTACCGATGAAGAGAAAGTGGAGATGTATGGGAAGGAGGTTGTTGAGCAATACACGATCCATGACCACGATTGCGAGAATCATGATCTTTTGGAGAGCATCGGAAAGACAAAGAGAGGAACTCATGTCTATGTCAATCGGGACTTTTATTTCGCAGACCTGAAGATTGCTACAGGACTTGTCGAGAGCCATTTTTTTACCGGGATCTCGGGTGGGAGGAAGACCGTCTGCCCTGGATTGGTGGATGTAAAGACCATACAAAAATTCCACGGGCCCTATTATCTTGAAGATCCCAATGCAACGAACCTCATCCTCGAAGGGAATCCATGCCATGAAGAGGCTCTGGAAGTTGCTCAGACCGTTGGGGTTGATTTTGTGATTAATGTCAATCTCGACAAGGATCTACACCTCATCCGTATTTTCACCGGTGATATGGTGGAGGCGAATTTGAAGGCCTTTGAATTGATCAAGGGCTATGCGGAGATCCCTCTCAAGGAGGAGTTCGATATCGTACTCACTCATAGCGGATATGTCGGAAGAGATCATTACCAGACTGCGAAAGCTGGTGTGGGTGCTCTTCCCGCGGTGAAAGAGGGCGGTACCATTATCATTGCGGCCAACAACCGGGACTTCATCGAACCCATCGGATCTCCAGAATATAGAAGTCTGATCCATCTGCTGAAATTACAGGGACCGGACGGGATATCTCGATTTGCTTGAGAACTCCCAATTGGAAATTTACCAAAGATCAATGGGAGCCCGAAGTCTGGGGAAAGGTTTTGAAAAAAGTGGGAGAGGACGGATTGATCTATTGTTCTCTTGAGATTGAGAGAAAAAATTATTGTCTTCTTCCTGGAGTCTGCGGTCTCGATTTCTTAAAAGGCAGAAGGGTAAAACCCTCTCTTGAAAAGGCTCAAGAGATGGTACAGAAGGCTATCCAATTTGCAATTTATCGATTCAGAGAAAAGGGGATCGAACCGACCATGGCCTTCATCCGCGAAGGTCCTTACGCCGTGCCTATCCAATTGCCCCTGTGATTTCAAATAAACTCCAGATCACAAACACTAAATCCCTCCCAACCTCCCTTTACCAAAGGGAGGAGATTGTTACCCCCTTGGAAAAGGGGGGTCGAGGGTGGATTCCAAAAGGTTTACCTCAATCCGCTAAATTGATCTGAAATTTGCAATTCGCAATCGAACAGTCTTCAAAAGTAGCCCCAGTACTCCCCGAGGTGACGAGTTTTGCATATCGTTTGAGATAACCCTTCAAGCTCTTTCTTGGGGGGTTTCCACTTCGATAACCTTTTCTTCAACTCGTCTTTTGAAATGAGGAGGTTCAATTTTTTGCAGGGAATATCGATCTCGATCTATCCCCATCTCGAACAGCAGCGATAGGCCCACCTTCTGCAGCCTCCGGTGAGATGTGACCGATGGCTGCTCCGCGGCTCGCCCCTGAAAACCGGCCGTCGGTCAACAAGGCAACATCTCGATCCCTTCCTACTCCAACGATGGCAGAGGTTGGGGCCAGCATTTCCCGGAAACCCGGTCCACCCTTTGGCCCCTCATACCGGATAACCACAACCTCACCCTTTCTAATCTTTCTGGCGAGAATCGTCTTGATGGCTTCTTCTTCCGAATCGAAGACCCTCGCCGGGCCTCGATGTTTCAACATGGATTCATCCACAGCCGATCGCTTCACCACCGCACCATAAGGAGCTAAATTTCCAAAAAGGGCGACCAACCCTCCGGTGGCATGATAGGGTCTCTCAAGGGGCCGGATGATCTCTGGGTTCAGGGATTTCTTCCCTATTATATTCTCTCCGACCGTTTTCCCTGTTATGGTTAGGGCATCTTGTATGGATCATTTTTTTGCGACTCAGTTCCGCCATAAGTGCTGGGATGCCACCCGCACGGTGAAGATCTTGAAGATGATAGGGACCTCCAGGAGACATATTACAGAGATGGGGGGTTCGATCGCTGATCTTATTAAAAGTCTGAAGGGATAGGGGGATCCCTGCCTCTTTCGCAATGGCCGGGAGGTGAAGTGAGGTATTGGTCGAACCTCCAAAAGCCATATCCACAGTGATCGCGTTCTCAAAAGCTTTCTTTGTCAAAATTTTAGAGGGGAGTAGATTTCTTTTAACCAACTTCATAATATGAAAACCTGAGTCCTTTGCCATACGGATGCGATCCGCAGAGATCGCGGGAATGGTACCATTGTAAGGAAGGGCAAGGCCAAGGGCTTCTGCCAGGCAGTTCATCGAGTTCGCCGTGAACATTCCTGCACAGGAGCCCACTCCAGGACAAGCACACCCCTCCATCTCTTTCAACTGCTTGAGGGTCATACCTCCTGCCTTTACTTTGCCGATCCGCTTCAAAGACAGTAGCTAAGTCGATTTCTCTTCCCTCAAATTCTCCTGCAAGCATCGGGCCACCGCTGATAAGGATAGTTGGAATATTGAGACGAGCTGCCGCCATCATCATTCCGGGAATGATTTTATCGCAGTTAGGAATGAGCACCAGACCATCGAAAGGGTAGGCCATGGCCATGGATTCAATCGAATCAGCAATCAACTCCCTGGAACTGAGAGAATATTTCATCCCCTCATGCCCCATGATGATCCCATCACAGACCCCTATTGTAAAGAACTCAAGAGGAGTTCCCCCTGCCATTCTAATCCCTGCTTTAACCGCTTCAGAAAGTTGATGCAGATGAAGATGACCCGGAATCACTTCATTGGCCGAGTTGGCAATTCCGATCATCGGTCTTTCAATCTCTTCATCGGTCAGCCCCAGGGCCTTAAAAAGAGAGCGGTGAGGTGCCCTCTCAAGACCTTTTTTCATCCTATCCGATCGCATGGTTTTTCCTCCTTATATTCTTAATAAAAAATTTTTAACACATGTATTTCACTGAGACAAGAGACTTACTGTTCTTGTCATGTTTTCCGCGCCTGCCCCCCGGGGTAAACTGCGAGGCAAAATCAAGATTGACAAAATAACCCAAAAGCTATATTTATAGTTTCAAAGACTAATGACCCAGAAACGCAATGACCCAATGAATCAATAAACTCAATGACCAAATAACGCCTGGGTGGCGGAATTGGTAGACGCAAGGGACTTAAAATCCCTCGGTGGTCCCCCACCGTGCCGGTTCAACTCCGGCCCTAGGCACCACTAAATCAAGGGATTAGCTAATTTAAAGCTAATCCCTTTTTTATTGCAGTCCCCTTGGTTGTGCCTTAATTAATTGTGCCCGTAGTAGAGTCCATTAAAATGGTAGAACAGCGTGGGATTTAATGGTAGATTTTACCTTTAAGTGAGCATCGTCCCGTCCTCCCAACCATGAGCTGTGATTTCATGGTTTTGGGATGAAGGCTCACTCATTTCTTATTCCTTTCTTCACTTGTTTTTCATCCCTCGAATGATAAACTGGAGTAATTCATAGGCGTCTCGTGTAATTCTATCGTATTCTTCCTTATCAGCAATTCCCATAAACGTTGCTACCGATACAGGTCCAATCGATTTCACATCCTTGAAATGCTCTTCTATGTTCCTAAGGGCTTCCTTCATCAGTCCATGACTCCCCAATTTGTTTAATTCGGAAAGAACCGACTGAGGACCTTCTTTATAATATCGTACGAGCATATAAAGATCATAAGCATCTTTTTCACTCGTCCTCTCACCTAAAGCAATGCCTTTCATCACAAAACAGGCTGTGACATTTGCCACCTTGATGTCCAATTCGATGTTCGCCCCACTTGAAATCGGACCTGATAGATGAATGATTTCTGTTTGGTCAAATACAATGTCAGTTCCACGCCCTTTCCTGGCAAGCATATCCTGTATTACCTGATGCCTTCTTCTCTTAGGTGCACCGCCATATTCAGGAGCCAAGAAATCGATTTGAACCTCTATCTCCTCTCCATCGTCAAAAACAATCTTCTTTAGAAAACTCGCAGGGATGTCTTTACCATGGCTGTCCTTTCTATGATGGAATTCTCTTTCCTTCAAAATCTCAAGGATGCTCTTGTATGCGTCCTTTGGAATGGAGAAGGCGTTCAGGGCTATATCGACATCCAGCGAACCCACATGTTGGTCATATTCAATCCCAGAAGATGCATACTTTTCGAGAAGGAAATAGGGCACCCATCCTCCAATAAGCACGATTTGATTACGGTAAGGTTTTAAGTATGTAAAAAGGTCTCGCATGACGATGACACAAGCCTCTATTTCTCTTGGTGAGTATTCGCTCTTAACCTTCATCTCAGATTCTTATTATCCGTTCTCTTAAAAATTCGGCCTGCTCCCTTCCACGGCCCTTGACATTATATAAATCGAGATAAATTTGGATTGGATTTGCAACGATGGTGGAATTAACTTCCTGAGCCTTATAATACACGCCTTCATCATAAGGGATGATGATTTGCAGATTCGCTCCTGAAGGAACCTCTTTTAGCTCAAGTTCTCCTTTAATTTTTTCAATATCACCACTAAAGTAGCTTGTGGCAACATTATACCTCGTGAAGGGTGCCAGGCGATTACCACCGGAAAAAAGGGTAAAGGCATACTGTATTCCATTGGTCCTGCACAATTCGGCAAGCTGCTTTTCAATTTGTGGTATTTGCTTTATTGAATAAAAATTTAATATTCTGTTTCTTTCAAACCGGTAATTGTCTCTCCATAAATCCAAAAGCTTTTTCCTATCGAGTGTTTTCACACTCTCTGATTCTTCTATCCAGAAGCCTAATTCATCCAATTTCTTGTTTACTTTCGATACTTGACCAAGACTGACAGAAACTTCTTCTGCTATCTGTCGATAACTTTTTAGTGATTCATCTTTTCCTTGAAGTAGATAGAACCGTAATACCCTCTCTCCTTTGGGGTTAAAAAGCCCTGAGAGCTTGCCCAATGACTTGAATTTGTTTGGTTTACCCTCTATCTCCAGGTAGAAAGAATTGAAATCAAGGTATGCATTTCCAGAAAGATCCAGGAATCCAACTCCCATTTTCTTGCAGATCTCTTTCCCCAACTCGGATATGTAAGGAGCAATAATTACCGGATATCCCTTCTTGCCTTGCTCAGTTATTTCCAAAAGCTGTAACCCTTTTTCTCTTATCTGCTTTGGGAACCTCTGGCTGACAACCTCGCAAAGAAGCGCTTCCCTCTCTGCACCAACTTTCAAACGTAATGCCACGTCTACCTTTCCTTTTTTTCCTAAAGGATAATCAGATATAAAAGTGGCATCCCTGAGCCTGGGGAAAAGTCTTCTGAAATCAGCCTTAAATTTTTGCTCGATGTCTTTTTCGGTCATTTAATGTTCACCAAAATAGGTACTGTTCACTATTTAGTGAACACTATAATTTAAGTGAACGAAAATGTCAAGCAAATTCTACAGGACAGTTCCTGGACAGTTTCTTGATTCTTGGGGACAGTTTTAGTATAGTCCTTTAATGAATGAGGTTAGAGGGGATAGACCATAGGATAGAGGCTAGAGGCTGGAGGCAGGAGGATAGAGGCTACAATTAACTGTGAAGAAAAACCTTTATGAGACCCAAATTGGAAGAACAAATCATTCAGAAGTTTTCTTATCGTTGTCCTTATTGTGATCAGCCTATCACCTATAACGACTTGCAGTTAAAGCCTGGAGAGAATGAAGTCAAATGTCCCTCCTGTAAAAAGAAATATGTTAAGGTGGTAGCGCCCTCATTTACTGAGGGCGATCATAGATCCCGTCGGCAATAAATGCCGACGCTACATTATATGTATAATTCCAAATCCCAGTATTTTCGAAACCGCCTTCTTACCCCTATCCAGTATGTAAAAGGAGTGGGGCCCAAACTGGCTAAGCTCTTTGAGAGAAAAGGAATCCTTACGGTGGAGGATGCCCTCTACTTTCTCCCGCGATGTTACGAAGACCGGAGTCATTTGAAGAAGATTTCCGAACTCAAAGCCGGGAGAAAAGAGACGGGTTTTGGTGAGATCCTGCTTTCCGGAGTTGCTTTTTATCAGAACAAGAAGAAGAGAGTGTTTGAAGCAGTCGTGGGTGATGGAAGCGGCACGATCACATTGAAGTGGTTTCGTGGCAACGAAAGGTATCTCAGGGATCGATTTAAAAAGGGTCGCAAACTGATATTCTCAGGAGAAGTGAGGTGGTTTAGCTATCAGAGAGAGATTCATCATCCGGATGTGGAGGTGGTGGACGGGGATATTGAGAAGGATTACCTCAACTTCAAGCGGATTGTTCCGATCTATTCCGAAACAGAGGGACTTTATCAGAGGACATTGAGAAGGTTGATGAAGACTATTCTGGATGGATATGCCGATGAACTTTCGAGTCCGATTCCTCCGGAGATTGTGGAGCGCCAGGATTTGATCAATTTTTCAGAGGCCTTCCGGAGAGTCCATTTCCCCCCTGAAGGAGAGTCTATTGACATCCTCAATCTCCAGCGATCAGACGGTCACCGCCGCATCATCTTCGATGAATTCTTTTTCTTAGAACTCGGAATGGCATTGAAAAAAAGAGGGGTAGCCCTGGAAACAGGAATCCCTTTTAAAACAAATGGAGTGTTAGTCCAGAAATTATTGAATCTTCTTTCTTTTAAATTAACCCATGCTCAGGAGAGGGCTTTATCTGAAATCAAGGAGGATTTGGAAAAGTCCCACCCCATGAATAGATTGATCCAGGGAGATGTGGGAAGCGGTAAGACCATTGTCGCCCTTTTGACCTGCCTTCGTGTGATTGAATGCGGCTATCAGGCTGCCATTATGGCGCCCACAGAGGTGCTGGCAGAACAACATTTTCTCAATCTTCATCGATGGCTGGAGCCTTTGGGAGTAAAGGTGGCTCTCTCTGACCAGCAGTGTCAAAGGTTCGGAGAGAAAGGATCTTTATCAGAGGATTCGGAATGGAGATATTCAAATGGTGATCGGAACCCACGCTGTCATCCAGGAGGCAGTTGAATTCCATCACCTGGGCCTCGCCATCATCGATGAGCAGCATAAATTCGGTGTGGTTCAAAGGGGGCTTTTAAAGAAGAAAGGGGGGAACCCCGATGTCTTGGTGATGACCGCAACTCCCATTCCGAGAACACTCGCCATGACCATTTATGGAGATCTCGATGTCTCGATCATTGACGAGATGCCGCCGGGCAGAATGCCCGTGGAGACCAAAGTCTTTCCCGAGTCTGCAAGGGCAAAAGTTTATCGAATCGTGGAAGAGGAGGTGAAGAAAGGCCGGCAGGCATTCGTCGTCTACCCCCTGGTGGAGGAATCTGAAAAATTGGACCTCAAAGATGCCACTCGGATGGCAGAGCATCTTCAGAAGGATGTCTTCCCAGGATTTCGGATTGGCCTGCTCCATGGGCGGATGAAAAGCGATGAGAAAGAGGCCATCATGATGGAGTTTAAGGAAGGGAAAATTCAAATCCTCGTTGCCACGACGGTCATCGAGGTGGGAATCGATATCCCCAACGCCTCTGTCATGGTGGTGGAACATGCCGAGCGATTTGGCCTCTCTCAACTCCACCAGTTAAGGGGAAGGATTGGCCGAGGTCGTTATCCCTCAAAATGTATTTTACTTAGCCCAATACCGGTCTTCTGAGGAAGCAAAAGTCCGGCTTCGTGCGATGGAGAAGACAACCGATGGATTTCAGATTGCTGAGGAGGATTTAGAACTGAGAGGGCCTGGAGAATTTTTTGGAATCCGACAATCAGGATTGCCCGATTTCAGAGTAGCCCATATCGTACGGGATACGCCTATTTTGATTGAGGCGAGAAAGGAGGCCTTTCAGCTCGTTCAAGAAGATCCAGAGCTGGTTCAACCCTCTCATGCAGGATTGAAGGAGATATTGGTCAAGCGATGGAAGGGAAGAATGGAACTGGCGACCATCGGGTAGAAGGAATTGAAAAGAGTTGAATAATTATGTTAACCCTTTCATACATTTAATGACAAATGTTCAAAGCTCAAACTTCAAACGAAATCCAAAGTTCAAGGACTATACATGCTTTCCTAAGAGGGGAAATATTTCGACGGGGAATAATATGGAAATGTTTCATCCTGAGGGTTCGGGATTTCATCGGATGCAGAGACTGCCCCCCTATATTTTCGGCATCGTCAATCAGCTGAAAATGGAGGCAAGACGACGGGGAGAGGATATCATCGATTTGGGCATGGGAAACCCTGACCTGCCGACGCCCAAACATATCGTTAATAAATTGATCGAAGCGGTAAAAAACCCCAGAAATCATCGGTACTCCGCATCTAAAGGAATTTATAAACTGAGATGTGCGATCACCGAATGGTACCAAAGACGTTACGATGTTGAACTCGATCCAGAGTCAGAGAGCGTGGTCACCATCGGTGCCAAGGAAGGCATTGGGCATCTCGTTCTAGCCACTCTCGGCCCTGGAGATGTTGTCCTTGTTCCTGATCCGACCTATCCCATCCATGCCTATTCGGTCGTGATCGCAGGTGGAGATCTACGTTCCGTTCCTTTGGTGGGGGAAGGTGATTTCTTTCAACGGTTACTGACCGCAACCAAACAGACTTGGCCTCATCCCAAGATGATCATTTTGAGTTTTCCGCACAATCCGACGACCATGGTGGTCGATCTCAACTTCTTTGAAGATCTGGTGGCTTTTGCAAAAGAGCATCACTTGATGATCGTCCACGATTTAGCCTACGGCGATATCGTGTTTGATGGATATAAAGCCCCCAGTCTCCTTCAGGTCAAAGGAGCAAAAGATGTGGGAGTGGAGTTCACCTCCCTTTCCAAAAGTTACAATATGCCTGGCTGGAGAGTAGGTTTTGCCGTGGGGAATGCGGAGATGTTGGCAGCCTTAGCAAGATTGAAGAGCTATTTTGATTACGGTGTCTTTCAACCGGTTCAGATCGCGGCCATCATCGCCCTCAATGAAGATCAGAGTTGTGTCCAACAAACCGTCGAGGATATATCGGAAAAGGAGAGATGTGCTCATCCAGGGTTTGAAACGAGTGGGTTGGGAGATTGAAAAGCCAAAGGGGACGATGTTCGTTTGGGCAGAGATCCCAAAACCCTTTCAAAAGATGGGGTCCATTGAGTTTTCAAAGCATTTATTAAGGGAAGGGAAGGTGGCTGTCTCTCCAGGAATCGGTTTTGGTGAGTATGGAGAGGGGTTCGTTAGATTTGCACTGGTGGAAAACGAAGCCCGTATCAAGCAGGCCGTCAAAGGGATTCAAAAGTCCTGAAGAAATTTTCCTGAGGGAAAAGTCTCTGCGTTCGCAATCAGCGGAGCTGGATTCCGGCGAACAGGCAGTCGGTTCTTGACTTTAAATGCCGTTTGAAGTTATAGGAAATCTTCTTACAAATGGGCTTGGACTTGACCAAGTGAGCAATAGCTTCGAGGACAAAACATATGAAAGAATTAAGGTCGGTTTGATCGGGTTCGGGACAGTGGGCTCTGGTGTTGGAAGAATCCTTCAAAAAAATTCCAAGCTGATCGAAAAGCGCATGGGTGCAAGGCTTACATTAAAGCGAATTGCGGACATTGATTTAGAGACGGATCGCGGCGTGAAGTTGAAACCAGGGGTCCTCACTCGCAGAGCGGAGGATGTGATCAAGGATCCTGAGATTGATATGGTGATGGAGTTAATGGGAGGCATTGAGCCTGCCAAAACTTTTATCCTGAAAGCGATTCGAAATAAAAAGCATATTGTTACGGCTAACAAAGCCCTTCTCGCCCTTCACGGAGATGAGATCTTCAGAGAGGCCCATCGCTTTGGTGTGGATGTTAACTTTGAGGCCTCGGTCGGTGGTGGCATTCCACTCATCCGATCGATCAAAGAGGGTTTGGTCGCCAACCGAATCCATTCGATCTTTGGGATTCTGAACGGGACCTCGAACTACATCCTTTCCAAGATGACTGACGAAGGAAGAAACTTCAAAGAAGTTTTAAAGGAAGCACAAGAAAAAGGATATGCCGAGGCGGACCCAACTTATGATATTGAGGGGATCGATGCCGCCCACAAGCTGGCCATTCTCGTCCGCCTGGCCTTTGGAACTCCTTTCCAATTTAAAGAGATCTTCATCGGAGGAATTTCTGAGATCACACCACTGGATATTCAATTCGGTCGAGAATTTGGATATCGCATTAAACTCTTAGCCATTGCCAAAATTGACAAAGGGAAGATAGAAGCCCGGGTTCATCCCACCATGATTCCAGAAAGCCACCTCCTCTCTACGGTTGAAGGAGTTTTTAATGCCATTTATATTAAGGGCGATGCGGTGGGTCCCACACTCTTTTATGGCCAGGGTGCAGGGCAGATGCCCACTGGCAGCGCGGTCGTAAGTGATCTGGTGGAACTGGGAAGGAATGTCCTGACCCGAGCCTCTGGGCATCGGGTGCCACTCCTTTCTTTTCAAGAATCAGCCATTGAGAAGATTCCCCTCAAGAAGATGGACGATGTCGTGATGCCTTTCTACATGAGATTTTCGGCATTGGATCGGCCAAGAGTACTTTCAAAAATTTCAGGGATTTTAGGGAAGAACGAAATCAGCATCTCCGCCGTGATCCAGAAGGGGAGACAGGTCAATGGTGCGGTGCCCGTTGTCATGATGACTCATGAGGCCAAAGAAAAGAACGTCCATCGGGCCTTAAAGGAGATTGACCGGCTGGGAGTGATTTTAGGAAAAACGATGTTCATCCGAGTGGAAAATGAACTCGAATAATTGCGGAATGCAGAGTGCGGAATGCGGAATGAAATTCCGAAATCCGAATTCCGAAATCCGAAATGGGAAATGAGGTAAACCGATGTGGCGTGGGGTGATTCGGGAGTATTGGGATTTTTTACCTGTTAGAAAAGAGGAGTGCATCATCACCCTCCTCGAAGGGGACACTCCGCTCATCCCTTCTTCTCGAATTAAGAAGGAAATGGCTTCAAGGATGGACCTCTATTTCAAATACGAAGGTCTCAACCCAACGGGTTCATTCAAAGATCGAGGGATGACCGTGGCTGTTTCCATGGCGAAGGAAATGGGTTCCAAGGCGGTCATCTGTGCTTCTACAGGAAACACCTCTGCTTCGGCAGCCGCCTATGCATCCAGAGCCGGAATGAAAGCTTTTGTCCTCATCCCCGAAGGGAAGATCGCCCTTGGCAAGTTATCCCAGGCGATGGCCCATGGGGCTCAGGTCATCCAGATTGAAGGGAACTTCGATGAAGCCCTGCACATTGTCAGAGAGATTTCAGAGACAGAACCTATCACCTTGGTCAACTCCCTCAATCCCTACCGGATTGAAGGTCAGAAGACGGCGTCCTTCGAGATCATTGACCACTTAGGGTTTGTTCCCACCTATCATTGTCTTCCTGTTGGCAATGCAGGGAACGTCACAGCTTATTGGAAAGGATACAAAGAGTATTGGGAGAAAGGGAGAATTGAGGGACTTCCAAAGATGCTGGGATTTCAGGCAGAGGGGGCGGCGCCCATTGTGAGAGGAAAAATTATTGAACGGCCTGAGACCATTGCCACGGCCATCCGAATTGGGAACCCTGCCAGTTGGAAACAGGCGGTAGCCGCTAGAGATGAATCCGGTGGGTTGATCGATATGGTGAGCGATGATGAGATATTGGAGGCCTATCGGATGATGGCAAATCTGGAAGGGATCTTCTGCGAACCCGCCTCTGCAGCTTCTCTCGCGGGTGTGATCAAACTCGACAAGAAGGGTTTCTTCAAGAAAGGGGATGTGTTGGTATTGACGATCACTGGCCATGGTCTGAAGGATCCGGATATTGCCATTCGAGTCTCTCAGAAACCTATCTCTCTTCCCCCAAAAAAGGAAGAGGTGCTGAAATACCTCAATCTTTAATCATCCCCTCATGAAGACTGCCTTCATCTACACCGATGCCTATCTCGATTATGATTATGGACCCACTCACCCCCTTCGGATTATACGGCTTAAATTGACCTACGAACTGATCAAAGCCTATGGACTCCTGGACCTCCCTTCTATTCAACTCATCCCCACTATCAAAGCTGAAGAGAAAGAATTAGCCGCTTTTCATAACGAGGAATATCTAAATATATTGAGGCAAGCGAGTGAAGGGTTTTTAGTAGGAGATGCCTATTTGTATGGACTGGGACCAGGAGATAACCCCATCTTCCCGGGTCTTTATCAGTTGTCTCTTCTGGTGACCGGAGCAACACTTCAAGCCGTTGATTTCGTGGCAGATGGGAAGGGAGAGATTGCCTTCAACATCGCGGGTGGGCTTCACCATGCGCTCCGTTCACGGGCTTCTGGATTCTGTTATATTAATGATCCTGTGATTGGAATTATGAAACTATTAAACCGGGGAAAAAGAGTGGCATATATTGATATCGATGCCCATCACGGTGACGGCGTTCAGAAGGCATTCTATAACACTAACAAAGTCTTGACGATTTCACTCCATGAGACTGGATACACACTTTTTCCTGGAACGGGATTCGAGTATGAAATCGGAGAAGGGGAAGGGGAGGGGTATTCGGTCAATCTCCCTTTTCCTCCCTTTACAGATGATGAAGTCTACTTTTGGGCATTTGAAGAAGTCGTCCCAGAACTTATCCATGCCTTCCACCCCGATGTGGTCGTCACTCAATTAGGAGTCGATTCGTTTTACGATGACCCTTTAACAAACCTTCACTTATCGATTCGTGGGTATGAGGGAGTTCTTAGGCGAATCAAAGATCTGGCCCCTAAGTGGGTGGCATTAGGAGGAGGGGGGTATAACATTTCCAATGTCGCTCGGGCTTGGACATTAGCTTGGGCAGTGATGAACGGGATCGAATTGGAAGAGCAGCTTCCAGAATCTTATTTGAAAGAGGGAGTGAAAATGGGGATTGAGGAGAAAGAGTTGAGGGAGTGTCTGAAAACTCCCCCGCATAGCCAGAATAAGGAAAACAGGATGGAGATGGAACGGGTGGTCCATACGATAAAGGAGACAGCCCTTCCAAAGATTAAAGGGGGATCCTCCAATCTCCCCAAAAATTTGGCATGTCTTTTGCTTTCAATTTTCGCTTTTCATTTGACATTTGTAAGTTTTTGGTATATTTAGAAAATAACTCTCCAAATCCCCCCACCCCCCCCTTTGCCCTCCGGGTCAGAGACCGCTCTGGGTTGGAGACTAAAGGGGGGGGAAGGGGGGATTAATTATTTTCATCGTTCATGCCTGCCTGCCGGTAGACAGGGGTGACCCATCGGCCATGGGCAATTATTTAGGACTTTTAGGGATGTTAAGTAATGCCTGAAAAGATGAAATATGTAATTATTGTTGGGGATGGGATGGCGGACTACCCGGTTCAGAGTCTTGGGGGGAAGACTCCATTGATGGTGGCCAGAACCCCCCATATGGATTTTATGGCAGGACAGGGGGAGATCGGTTTGGTCAGGACGGTCCCCGAGGGTTTTAATCCAGGTAGCGAGATCGCCAACCTCTCCATTTTTGGATATGATCCTATCCGTTATTATACAGGGAGAGGTCCACTGGAAGCCGCCAGCCTGGGCGTTCAGCTCTTTGATAATGATATTGCCTTCCGATGTAATTTGGTCACCTTAAAATTCCAAGGGGATAAAATCGTGATGGAAGATTTCTCTGCTGGCCATATTAAAAATGATGAGGCAAGGGAGGTCATCCTCGATTTGAACAAGGAGATGGGAACGAAGGAGATTCAATTTTTTTCGGGGGTGAGTTATCGACATTTGATGGTTTTAAAAAATGGGGCAGCAAAATTTTTAAACCTGGAGAACCTAAAACTTACCCCCCCTCATGACATCATTGGTAAAGAGATAACGGCGTTTCTTCCCCAGAGGTGCGACCCCATTCTCGCCCTGATGACCCAGTCCCAAAGTCTTCTCAAAAATCATCCTGTCAATATTGCTCGTAAGGGAAAGGGGCTCCTCCCTGCCAACTCGATCTGGCTCTGGGGGCAGGGGCGCTCCCCCCGGATGATTACATTTAAAGAGAGATTCGGGATGGATGGATTTGTGATCTCGGCTGTCCACTTGATCAAGGGGATTGGAATCTTAGCAGGATTGGAAGTGCTGGAGGTTCCGGGTATCACAGGATACTTCGATACAAATTATGATGGAAAGGCTCGGTACGCCCTGAAGGGTTTGAGAGAAAAAGATTTTGTGTATATCCATGTGGAAGCCCCTGATGAAGCAGGCCATATGGGAGACCTCCAATTGAAGATCGAAGCCATCGAGGCGTTTGACGAAAAAATCGTAGGGGCCATCTTAAAGGGGATGAAGGATTTCAAACGGTATAAGGTGTTGGTTCTCCCCGATCACCCCACTCCTCTTTCTGTGAGAACACATACTGCCGATCCGGTCCCCTATGTCATTTATTCCAATGAGGCTGGGGCCAAAACTGGCGATGGAAAAACATTTGATGAAGTTTCAGCAGGCCTGTCAGGTATTTCCTTCAAGAGAGGATTTGAACTGATTGAGAGATTTTTGAATTCCCGTGCTTCGTGTTGAGGGAAAGGGAGGATTTTTCTTGGCGAATACGAGGACGAAATATATTTTTATGACAGGAGGGGTGGTTTCCTCTTTGGGAAAGGGATTGGCCTCGTCATCGATTGGAACCCTTCTGGAACTGAGGGGGTTAAAGGTCAATTTTCTCAAGTTCGATCCTTACATCAATGTAGACCCAGGGACCATGAATCCTTTTCAACACGGAGAAGTGTATGTGACCGATGATGGGGCAGAGGCAGATCTTGATTTAGGGCACTACGAACGCTACTCTAATGTCAAGACATCGAAGAAAAATAATTTCACCACCGGACAGATCTATGATGCGGTGATTTCCAAAGAGAGAAGAGGGGACTACCTGGGCAGCACGGTCCAGGTGATCCCTCATATCACGGATGAGATCAAATCGAAGGTCCTCGATCTCGCCGAGGATGTGGATATTGTGATCGTCGAGGTGGGTGGGACCGTCGGCGACATCGAAAGTCTTCCTTTTTTAGAAGCGATTCGACAAATTCGAGGAGATGTGGGAAGAGAGAACACACTCTACATTCACCTCACCTTGGTGCCTTACATCCAAACGGCTGGGGAGTTGAAAACCAAACCGACTCAGCATAGTGTAAAGGAGCTTCGTGAGATCGGTATCCAGCCCGATATTCTTCTCTGCCGAACCGACCGATTGCTCTCTCCAGATATTAAAGCGAAAATCGCCCTCTTCTGCAATGTGGAGAAAGAGGCGGTGATTACCGCCAAAAATGTGGAGACGGTCTATGAAGTCCCATTGGCCTTTCATCAGGAGGGGCTGGATGAAAAGATTGTTGAGAAACTGAACATCTGGACAGGACGGCCAAATTTAAAGGGTTGGGAGCGGGTCATCAAAAAGATCAAACACCCCCGTTTCGAGACCACGATCGCTGTGGTCGGGAAATATGTGGGGTTGGTCGAATCGTACAAAAGCCTCACCGAAGCTTTGATCCATGGAGGCATTGCCAATGATGCAAGAGTCAATCTGAAATACGTGGATTCAGAACAGGTAGATAAGGAGGGGCCAGGACATCTTCTTAAAGAGGCCAATGGCATCCTCGTACCAGGAGGATTTGGTTCGAGAGGGATCGAAGGCAAGATCAAAGCGATTCAATATGCAAGAGAAAAACGGATTCCATACTTTGGGATCTGTCTGGGGATGCAATGCGCTGTGATCGAAATTGCCAGGCACTGTGCGGGTCTGAAGGGCGCCCACAGCACTGAATTTGATACCCACACTCCCCATCCTGTGATCTATCTGCTGGAGGAGTGGGTGGATCGCAATCAAATTGCACAAAAGCGGACCTCGGATACTCCTAAAGGGGGGACGATGAGGCTCGGCTCTTACCCCTGCCGGCTTGAAGAAGGAAGTTTAGCCCTGGAAGCCTATAATAAAAAGATGGTTAATGAGCGGCACCGGCATCGTTATGAATTTAATAACGCCTATATCGATAGTTTAGGAAAGGCAGGATTGGTATTCAGTGGTGTTTCTCCAGATAAAGAGTTGATCGAGATCGTTGAGCTGAAAGGACATCCTTGGTTTCTGGGATGCCAGTTCCATCCAGAATTTAAATCGAAACCCATGGATCCTCACCCCCTTTTCAGGGAGTTCATCAAGGCTTCGCTTCCGCGAGGGAAAAGGAAGCCAAGACGGGCACGGGATCCCAAGAAGAAAAGAGAGATGAAGGACGGGTGAGAGGATCCTGAACCATGTAAGGTTCAGGGCTACCCTGCACCCTGTGTGGTGCAGAGGGAAGGAGATAAGAGTCATTGGATATTATAGAAGAGGCAAGGCGGGTATTGAGGGTGGAGGCCCAATCCCTCCTCGATTTGGCTGAACGGATTAATGAGAATTTCTCGCAAGCCGTTGAGTTACTCTATCAATGCAAGGGGAAGGTGGTGCTCATGGGCATGGGGAAATCAGGGCTGGTGGGGCGAAAGATTGCCTCCACCTTTGCCAGCACCGGGACTCCAGCCTTTTTCCTTCACCCCGCAGAAGGGGTCAATGGAGATTTTGGGATGTTGGCAAAGGAGGATGTGATCATTGCCATCTCTAATAGTGGAGAGACTCGAGAGCTTTTAGAGGTTCTGCCTCTCATCAAACGGTATGGAAATCGTTTGGTCACCCTTACAGGAAATGCAAAATCCACTCTGGCGAAGGCTGGAGATATCCACCTTGATATTCGTGTGAGAGAAGAAGCCTGTCCATTGGGTTTGGCTCCCACCGCCAGCACCACGGCCACCCTCGCGATGGGAGATGCTTTAGCCGTCGCTCTCATGGGAAAGAAAGATTTCAAAAAAGAGGATTTTGCCATCCTCCACCCGGGTGGGACTTTGGGGAAGAGGCTTCTGCTGAAAGTGCAAGACCTGATGCATGGTGGAAAGGCTCTTCCGATGATATCGGAGAAGACATTGATGAAGGAGGCGATTTTTGAAATCACCTCGAAACGATTAGGGGTCACTGGAGTCTGCAACGCAGAGGGACATCTGGTGGGTGTGATTACCGATGGGGATTTGAGACGTGCTTTGGAAAAATTTAGCGATCTCTTCAATCGAGAGGCGTCAGAAGTGATGACGAAAAATCCAAAGTGGATCGAAAAAGACGCCTTGGCTGCCAAAGGGGTCCAGAGGATGGAGGAGTATTCGATTACTTCCCTCTTTGTTTTTAACCAAGCAGGAGATAAAGTCCCTGTAGGGATCATCCATCTTCATGATCTCCTGAAGGCAGGCGTGGTCTAAATAGTTTGGAGTGATTAGCTCGCCTGCTGGCAGGAGGGAGTTCGGAGACACTAAAACTCCGATACGACGAAATCCGAACTCAGAACTCATTTATGAAAAAAGCCAAGATTGCCATTTTATTAGCGATCGTGTTAATTGGTGGAATCGTCCTCGTCACCCTCTGGGGGAACCTCCAGGAGAGAAAGGCTTCGGAAGCAGGGGAAAAGCTTCCAAATATCTCGACAGGGGGCGCTGACATGCGATTGGAAAAGATTCGATTTGTTGAGGATAAACACGGTCAAAAGACTTGGGAGTTGGAAGCGAAAACTGTTCAGCAGTATCAAGATCAGAACATCATGGTCTTAGAGGATGTCAAGGTAACTTTTTATGCAAAAGAGGGGCGGACCTTCTTCCTCACGGGAAAACAGGGAAAGGTTCATCAGGATTCAAAAAATGTGGATTTGGTGGGCGATGTGGTACTCACCTCAAACGATGGATATGAACTGAAGACCCATTCTATTGCCTATCGCCATTTGGAAAAAATCGTGAGCACTTCCGACCCTGTGGAGATTCAGGGAGAACAGATTCGACTGACCGGCAAGGGGATGATGGTCAATATAGAAAACAAGACCTTTAAGATTCTCAGCGAAGTAAAGACTCAATTGAAAGGGAGAGGAAAGGTATGAACCGACACAGGAGAATGAAATTTCTCATCATTCTGTTTTTACTTTTTCTTTTTTCCATTTCTGCAGAAGCCCAGGGGAAGAAGGATGTTGGGAAAAGCGGAGAGAAAGGGCTCAAGACGGACAGAAATTTTGGGTTTACTGCCAGCCGCGCTCCCATTGATATCACCTCTGACACCGTTGAAGCAGATCAGAAAACGAACACCGTCACCTTTAAGGGGAATGTGATCGCCAAACAAGAAGATACAACACTCTATGCCAACACGTTAACCATCCTGTATGACCCCAATACGAAAAAGTTGAAGGAGATTGTAGCGGTTGGAAATGTCAAGGTCGTCCAATTGGATCGCAGGGCCACTGGCCAAAAGGCTACTTTTGATCAGGATAAGAATAAAGTGGTTCTGGATGGAGAGGCAGTGGTTCGGGAGGGGACAAATGTGATCCGAGGGGAGCGGATCACCTTCTATGTCGATGAGGAAAGAAGCGTTGTGGAGCCGGGAAAGGGGGGGCGTGTCAGCACCAGCATTACTCCTCCGCCCAAAGAAGAAGGGGAAGAGAAAAAGCCGAAAGAGGGAAAGAAAAAATAGTTTTGAGTTATGAGTTCGGAGTTAAGAGTTAAAGAATAAAAAAAACTCCGAACTACGAACTTTGAACTCCGAACTGAGAGCAGGAATAAACATGTCGCACCTTTTATGTGAGAATTTAACCAAGTCGTTTCGTCATAAGAAAGTCGTGGATTCGGTGAGCGTTGAGGTCCAAGGGGGAGAAGTGGTGGGGTTGTTGGGACCCAATGGTGCGGGAAAGACGACTATCTTCTACATGATCGTCGGATTGTATCAACCCAACAGTGGAAAAATATATCTTAACGACGAAGCGATCACCTCCCTTCCTATGTACTTGAGAGCGAGGAAAGGGATTGGATACCTTCCTCAAGAGCCATCCGTTTTTAGAAAGCTGACGACAGAAGAAAATCTCATGGCGATTTTGGAAACCCTCCCTCTTTCCAAAGAAGAACGGAAAGAGCGATTGGAGAAACTCCTGAATGAGTTGGGACTCTCCGCGCTACGAAAACAGAAGGCCTATGTCCTGTCGGGAGGAGAGCGAAGGCGAGTGGAGATTACTCGAGCCTTGGTTCTTTCCCCTTCTTTTATCCTTTTAGATGAACCTTTTTCAGGAATTGACCCTATCGCCGTATTGGATATCCAATCCATTATCCGTCAATTGAAATCAAAGGGAATTGGAATTATAATTACAGATCATAATGTTCGAGAAACATTGGGAGTTTGTGACCGGGCGTATATCCTCAATGAAGGGCAAATCTTGGAAGAGGGACCCCCTGAAAAGATTGCTCAAAGCCAGAAGGCGAGAAAGATCTATTTGGGAGAGGAGTTCGAGTTAGGGGGAAAGCGCCGTAGCGAAGCGGAAGAGAAAAAGGAAGTGAATCCCCCCGCGCAGGGGAGATTGTGGGAATGAGATGGTTTTAGAGCTCAAACTGTCACCTAAGCTCGTTCAACAGTTGGTGATCACACCGCAGCTTCAGCAGGCGATCCGGCTTCTCCAATTAACACGCCTTGAACTGGTCGATATGATCAGCCAGGAGATGAAGGAGAATCCCCTCCTGGAAGAGGTGGAAGAGGGGAAAGAACTTGCTGAGGGTGAAGCCCCTGCGACCGAACAAGCGGAGGGGGAAGCTCCAACGGAACCCGAGCGCACCCCGGAGGTACAAGGAAATGGGGAGGGAGGGGATGAGTTCGATTGGGAGAACTATTTAGAAAATAGTAACCTCATCCCCTTTCAGAGGCAAAGCCACGAGGATGGGGATGAGAGACCTTCTTTTGAAAATTTTCTCTCCAAGAGAACGACGCTTACAGATCATCTTCAATGGCAACTCCAACTTTCCCGTTTTACAGATGAAGAACATGAAGCGGGTACATGGATCATCGGAAACCTGGATGAAGATGGATATTTGAAGATCTCCCTGGAGGATATTTGTTCAGAAACCAATCTCCCGGCAGAGTTGGTGGAGAGGGTTTTGCGAAAAATCCAACAATTCGATCCGGTGGGAGTAGCGGCACGAGATTTGAAAGAATGTCTCCTCATTCAACTGGAGCAGATTTCCCCTCGGGATACCCTCGCAGAAAAAATTGTTTCCGAACATCTCTCCTTATTGAAAAATCGAAATTATCCAGCGATTGCTAAACGGATCGGGGTATCTCTGGATCGAGTGAATCGCGCAGCCCATCTCATTTCCAAATTGGACCCCAAACCTGGAAAGGCCTTTGGAGGAGAGGTGATCCAAGAGATCATCCCGGATGTTTATGTTTACAAGGTGGAGGGAGATTATGTCATCTATCTGAATGATGAAGGGATCCCAAGGCTCAGGGTCAATTCCCTTTATCGAGATATTCTCAACGGTAGTCGTCTCACCCCCGATGGGGACCGGAGGTATATTCAGGATAAGCTTCGATCCGCTCTCTGGCTGATTCGCAGTATTCATCAACGCCAAAGGACAATTTACAAGGTGACGAAAAGCATCGTGATATTTCAAAGAGAATTTTTGGATAAGGGGATCCAGTTCCTCAAGCCGTTGGTTCTGCGCGATGTGGCGGAAGATATCCAGATGCACGAATCCACCATCAGCCGCGTCACCCACAACAAATATGTTCATACCCCCCAGGGAATTTATGAATTAAAATTCTTCTTCAATGCGGGGATCACCTCAACCCAAGGGGAGACCATGGCTTCGGAAAGCGTTAAGAATCTTGTTCGGGAGATCATCGCCAAAGAGGACCCGAGAAAACCTTATAGCGATGAGAAGCTCGTTCAGATTCTTCAAGGGATGAACATCCATATCGCACGCAGAACGGTTTCGAAATATCGTGAAATGATGAAGATCCTTTCCTCTAACGAGCGAAGGAAAATCTCGTAGATGCTCATTGCAAAATGACCATTACAAAATTAGCAATTATCATTTTTTTTCATTGTTACTAAGGAGTCCATAATTGAGAAGACATACTGTTCTGAAAATCTCCCCTAACCCCTCTTTGCCTGTCTAAAGACAGGAAAAGGATTACCAAAGAGGGGGAATTCCTCCCTTTCGTAAAGGGAGGGTAGGAGGGATTTAGCCTCAAGTGTCTATATAATTATGGACTGATTGTTAACTTTTCATTGTTAAATTTGCATTTTGCAATAATCTTCGCAAACCATAAGGAGCTGGCATATGCAGGTCGCGGTGACATTCCGACATATGGAGACCGACGAAGGGGTCAAGGCCTATGTCAAAGAGAAGGTTCAGAAGCTACAAAAATATATTGAGAGCCCAAGGGAAGTCCATGTCGTTCTGGCGGTAGAAAAATTCCGGCATATTGCGGAAGTGACCATTGTTGGAAACGGAGGCGCTTTCAATAGCCAGGGGAGAGACAGCGACCTCTATGCCGCCATTGATCAGAGTGTGGAGAAGATGGAACGCCAGATTCGCGAACGGAGGGGAAAGGTAAGACGGAAAAGGTCTAACCCTTCTTCTTTCAAGACATCCCCCCAAGGAGTTGGAGAGACGAGTGAAGGAAAGGAAGAGGAAAGGCCTTCCTCTTTGATCCGGAGGAAGCATCTCCTTGCCAAACCCATGTCTCTTGAAGAGGCAGTTTCTCAATTAGTTCGTTCAAAAAAAGATTTTTTAATATTTATCAACTCGGATTCTGGGCAGATGAATGTTGTCACTCGCTCCAAAGACGGTGGTTATGAGTGGGTGGAGCCTCATCCCAAATAGGGAAACACTCGAGAGGGAATGATGAAGATCATGGATTATCTGGATGAAGAATGGGTGATTGCGGACCTGCAGGGTGCGGATAAGACATCCATTCTGAAGGAATTGTCCGGTGTCCTGGTCAAACCCTGCAAGGCGTCCTCTGTTGAAGAGTTGCTCCAAGTCCTCCTCGATCGGGAAAAACTGGGGTCGACGGGAATTGGAGAAGGGATTGCCATCCCTCATGGTCGATTGAAAAAGTTAAAAAAATTTTTCATCTCTTTTGGTCGTTCGGTCAAGGGTGTAGAGTTTGATTCCATTGATCGAAAACCCAGCCAGCTTTTCTTTTTGGTCATGGCCCCAGAAAATTCGGCGGTTGATAACCTAAAACTTCTGAGTCGTATTGTCAAGCTATTGAAGGAACCTTCTTACAAAAAGAGATTGCTGGAGGCCCCTTCCCGGAAGGAGCTTTTCAAGGTCATCTCCGAGGAGGATGAGAAATATTAATCGATGAACAACCTCATTGTACAAGCATTAGAGCAGAGTCGGGAATACCCTCTGGAACTGACCCTGATGGCAGGGCGAAGAGGGCTTAAGAAAAAGATCACCCATTCGCAAGTCCAAAAGATGGGATTGGCTCTGACGGGTTTTACCCAATTCGTCAATCCAGAGCGCCTTCAGATCATCGGCAATACAGAAATGGCTTACTTTAAAACGCTGACCCCTGACATGCAAGAGAAGGTGATCCGCCAAATCTGCAGTCTCCCGTTATCTTGTTTGGTGATCACTCGGGGTTTGGAGGTCCCTGAGCTCCTTCTTCGAGAAGCCGATGAAAGGGGAATTCCTGTGTTTCGGACCAATCTCCGCTCCTTCGACTTTATTGAGAAGGTCACGAAATTCTTAGAAGAGAAACTTGCCTCTACCAGTAGCCTCCACGGTGTGCTCATGGATATTTTTGGCGTGGGTGCCCTCATCCTGGGGAAGAGTGGGATCGGAAAAAGCGAATGTGCATTGGACCTCATTCTTCGGGGACACCGATTGGTCGCAGACGATATGGTTCATATCCAAAAACGGTCTCCTTCTTCTGTGTTCGGAAGTGGTTTCGAAGTCATCCAACACCATATGGAGATCCGGGGATTGGGAATCATCAACATTCGGAGCCTTTTCGGTGTGGAGGCCATTCGTGAACGGAAGAAGATCGAACTCATCCTGGAACTGATGGAATGGGATGCCCACCGGGAATACGACCGTTTGGGTTTTGAGGAAGAAAAATTTTCCATCCTGGGTGTTGAGCTTCCGATGTTGAGAATCCCCGTCACACCTGCTCGGAACTTGACGACCATCATCGAAGTCGCTGTCCGCAATCACCTCTTGAAAGTGATGGGATACGATTCGGCACTGGAGTTTGAGAAAAAACTCCTTCGCAAAATGGAAGAAAGAGGGGGAGCAACAGTTGAGATCGAGGGCGAAGTGGAGTGAAGAATATACGGGTGATTCTCATCAGCGGGCTTTCTGGGTCAGGCAAAACAACGGCCATTAAGGCATTAGAAGATATTGGATTTTACTGCGTCGACAACCTTCCCATCCTCCTTTTACCTAAATTCATCGAACTTTTTGAGCAGTCAGGCGGAAAGATCTCCAAGGTGGCTGTGGTGGAGGACATCCGGGGAGAAGCCTCGTATCCTCCTTCTCGTGAGCCAGGGGATGCAGAAGGGGAAACGAATTTCTTAGAGGATTCGAGAACGATGATCCAAAATCTGAAGCGAGAGGGGTATCCGATCGAAATCCTCTTTTTGGAGTCCTCCGATCCCGTTTTGATGAGGCGTTTCAGCGAAACCCGTCGTCAGCATCCTTTAGCCGTGGGTGGGTCAATTCGAGAAGGGCTCCTTTTGGAGCGAGAACGACTTCAAGGGATTCGGGATATGGCCAATCAGGTGATTGATACGTCCCAATTAAATGTCCATCAACTGAAGGAGAAAATCCAACAATATGCTCAGGAAGAACGGAGCTCAAGCCACATGACGGTCGCCCTCCTTTCCTTCGGATATAGTTTCGGCATTCCTTTTGAATCAGACCTCTTAATGGATGTCCGGTTTTTACCCAATCCTTATTTTGTTGAAGAGCTGAAGCGATTGAAGGGGGATCATCCGAAAGTTGCGGAATATGTCCTCCAGTGGGAGGAGACCAAAGCATTTCTGCAACACGTTCAAGAGTTCATTCGTTTTCTTCTCCCCCTCTATGAGCGGGAGAGAAAAACTCACTTGACCATTGCTGTGGGATGCACCGGCGGGAGGCATCGGTCCATCGTTATTGTTAACCAATTGGCGGAGATGCTCCGAGACGAGTTGGCAAAGAGGGGAATCTTTCTGTCTGTTAAACACCGCGATGCGGAGAAGGGATGAGGAAAGAGATGGTGGGGGTTGTTGTGGTGACACATTGCCACTTGGCTGCGGAGATGATCTGTGCTGCTCAGTTGGTCGTGGGGGAAGAGTTGAAACAGTTTCAATCTGTTTCCATCGATCCGAAGGAAGGATCCGAAGAGATACGGGAAAAGATCATCGCCGCCATCCGGAAAGTGGAAGGGGGACAAGGGGTGCTCATCCTGACGGATATGTACGGAGGGACTCCATCCAATATCAGCCTCTCCTTCTTGGAGGAGAAGAGGATCGAAGTGATCACAGGGGTCAACCTTCCCATGCTCCTGAAATTAGCGACCTATCAGAATGATATGGAACTGGAAGCCTTGGCCGCTTTCATCACAGATTATGGTCAGAGAAATATCAACCTGGCCAGCGAAGTGTTAAAAAAAAGGGTGGACAAAAAGAAAAGTTAAGAGTGGGACCCTGTTCTTAGGGTAAAGGTTATGGTTACGAAGCCCGTTTCGGTTATTGGTCAGACGGTCATGGGTGACGATGCTGGTATCGAAGCACGAAGCTCGAAAGGCGAAGCTCGAGTATCCAGTTTCCATATACGAGCCTCGATACGAGTTTCGACAACGACGGACGTCAATTTTAATTTGACGATACGGGCGTCGTTACCCTTACCGTAAGACCAAACTTTTCATTGGAATGGAAATACAGACCTTTATTATTCGAAATCGGTTGGGACTCCATGCGCGGGCCGCCGCTCTCTTGGTTAAAACAGCGAATCGGTTTGTTTCAGAGATTACCATCGAGAAGGATGGGTTAGAGGTCAATGGGAAATCCATTATGGGCATTCTGATGTTAGCGGCTTCAAAGGGTTCGAAAATTACGTTGAAGGCAGAGGGAAGAGACTCGGTCCAAGCGATGAGGACTCTGGGTGAATTGTTTGAGAATAAATTCGATGAGGAATAGGAATGGCGGTTCAGCAACAGATCAATAAGATCATCCAAGGGATCGGAGCCTCTCCCGGGATCATCATTGGGAAAGCCTACCTGCTTGAACGATTCAAAGTTCGCCTTCCTCAGAAACGGATCGATCCGGGACAGGTCGAGGAAGAGGTCAAGCGGTTCCTCAATGCGATTCAAGAATCGAGGGACCAGTTGACGGAGATTAAAGAAAAGATTTTGGACCCACAAGTGCGTAAACATTCTTTTATCCTGGATGTCCATGTGATGATTCTGAACGATGAAATGCTGATTCAAGACACCGCGGATACGATCCGAAAGAAAGAAGTGAATGCGGAATGGGCTCTGGATCTCACTTTGGAGAAATTGGACACAGCCTTCAAGGCCATCGAAGATGAATATTTGAGGGAAAGGCGCAGCGATCTTCATTATGTATCAGCCAGAATCTTTCGAAACCTCTTGGGGAAAAAACATGACGATATCACCAAAATCAAAGGGAAAGTGATTATTGTCGCGCACGACCTCTCCCCCGCCGATACTCTCCAGATAGACCTGGAACATGTAGCAGGATTCATCACGGATATTGGTGGGAAGGTTTCCCATACAGCCATCCTCTCCCGATCTTTGGGCATCCCGGCGGTGGTGGGACTGGAGGTGGCAACTTCTCTCATCAATGGGGGAGACCTTTTAATCATTGATGGAGAAACAGGGGAGGTCGTCGTCAATCCCACTGAAGAGGTCTCTCAGTCCTTTATCGAACGGAAACGTCGGGTCAAATCCTTCGAGCGGGAAATTCTCAAGTACGCCTCTCTGCCAGCAGAAACCCAGGATGGAGTTCGTGTCCGTCTTCAAGCCAATATTGAAATGGTAGAGGAAATCTCCTCGGCCAAGATGCATGGGGCAGAAGGGATCGGACTTTATCGCACGGAGATCCTTTATCTCAATCGGAAAGACCTTCCGACGGAAGAAGAACATTTCCAAATCTATCGGCGTCTGGCAGAAAACATTTATCCTGCCACAGCCACTATCCGCACGTTAGATATCGGTGGCGATAAATTTCTTCCCGATTATTCGAAGAACAATGAGATGAACCCGGCCTTGGGGTTGAGGGCGATCCGGTTCAGCATGAAGGAGACCGATATTTTTAAAATTCAGTTGAGAGGGATTTTGCGAGCGAGCGCTCATGGAAAGCTGAGGATCCTTTTTCCGATGATTTCTGGAGTGGAAGAGATACTACAGGCAAAGGCCATCTTAGAAGAGGTGAAGAAGGGTTTAGTGAAAGCGAAGATCGCATTTGATAAGAAGATCGAAGTCGGAGCGATGATCGAAATCCCATCTGCCTCGGTGACAGCCGATCTTCTGGCCCGAGAGGTGAATTTCTTCAGTATCGGAACGAACGATCTGATCCAATATACCCTCGCCGTCGATCGGATCAATGAACATGTCTCCTATCTCTATGAACCTCTCCATCCTGCCATTCTGAGGATCATCCGAGGGGTGGTCCAATCTGCCCATTCCGCCGGAATTTCAGTCGCCATTTGTGGGGAGATGGCTGCAGAGCCAGCCTATGCGTTGATCCTCTTAGGCATGGGCTTGGATGAATTCAGCATGAACCCGGTTTCCATCCCCAAAGTGAAGAAGGTGCTCCGGAAGTCTCGATTTGAAGAGACCCGGTCGCTCGTCGAACAATTGTTCCAATTTCCAACGGCCTCAGAAATTGAATGTTTTGTACGAAACTGGATGGCAAAACGATTTCCGGATAATTTTATTGAATGCTATCCAGAAGAGATCAAAGCCTAAATCCCTTATCCCCCTCTCCCCAAAGGGGAGAGGGATGGGGTGAGGGGAGAAAAGGAGGAAAGATTCCATGGCCATGACAGACTTTTTATTCACCTCAGAATCGGTCACCGAGGGTCATCCCGATAAGGTGGCCGATCAGATTTCGGATGCCATCCTGGATGCCATCATCGCTCAGGACACGAATGCCCGAGTCGCCTGTGAAACGATGGTGACGACAGGAATGGCAATTATTGCAGGGGAGATTACCACTTCCTGCTATGTCCATATGCCATCCATTGTGCGGGAGACGATCAAAGAGATCGGATACAATGACTCGGCCATGGGTTTCGATTGGGAGACCTGTGCGGTGGTCACCTCCATTGATGAGCAGTCCTCCGACATCAAACAAGGGGTGGATGAACAACAAGATCATGAGCAGGGAGCTGGAGATCAAGGGTTGATGTTTGGCTATGCCTGCGATGAGACACCGGAGTTGATGCCCATGCCCATCATCTTTGCCCATCGGCTGACGCGACGATTGGCCGAGGTGCGGAAGAAGAAGATCCTCGATTTTCTACGACCCGATGGAAAATCTCAGGTGACCATCCAGTATATCAATGGGAAACCGACCCGTGTGGATTCGGTCGTCATCGCAGCTCAGCATTCAGATAGCATTTCCTATGAGAAGCTCAGGGAGGGGATTATCGAAGAGGTCGTTTTCAAAGTCATTCCTGAAGAACTTCGCGATAAGAAAACTAAATACTATGTCAATACGACAGGACGCTTTGTCATTGGAGGGCCGAAGGCCGATTGTGGTCTCACGGGAAGAAAAATTATTGTCGACACTTATGGGGGGGTGGGCAGTCATGGAGGAGGCTGTTTTTCAGGGAAGGATCCAACGAAGATGGACCGAAGTGCTTCCTATATGGCCAGGCATATTTCCAAGAATGTGGTCGCCGCTGGTCTGGCAGAGAAATGTGAGGTTCAAATGGCCTATAGCATTGGGAGGGCACAGCCGGTTTCCGTCATGATTGATACCTCGAGAACTTCAAAGATCCCTCCAGACAAGATTGCAAAGATCATCAATGAGCATTTTGATATGAGACCAAAAGCGATCATCAAGTATCTCGATCTCCTAAAGCCGATTTATAAAAATACGTCGTGTTACGGTCATTTCGGCCGGAATGAACCCGGATTTACATGGGAGAATACTCATCGAGCAGAGGAATTGAAAAAGGCCGCTGGTCTTTAAAGAAGTTCGGAGTTGGGAGTTTAGAGTTCGGAGTTTTTTTTACTTCTCCGAACTAAATACTACGGACTCATTTAGGAGAGAATATGGACTACGACATCAAGGATATCTCATTGGCCAAGAAGGGGCGGCTTCGGATGGAATGGGCGGAGATGGCTATGCCAGTTTCGAAATTGATCCGGTCTCGCTTTGAAAAGGAGAAACCTCTGAAGGGAATGCGGCTTTCCGCCTGCCTTCATGTGACCACTGAGACGGCTGTGTTAATGAGGACTCTTTTAGCAGGGGGAGCGAAACTCGCCCTCTGTGCTTCCAATCCTCTAAGCACTCAGGATGATGTAGCCGCCTATCTGGTCAGGGAACTCCATATTCCTGTCTTTGCCATCAAAGGGGAGGATAGTAAAACCTATTATACGCACATCCAGAAGGCGCTGTCACACCTTCCCAACCTCACGATGGATGATGGGGCGGATTTGGTCTCCTCCCTCCACTTCATCGCCTTAAAAAAATGGAAGGAACTTTCTCCTTCCGTTCGAAAATGGGCAGAAGGTCTCTCTCCATCCAAAAGAAAGGAGATGCTCAGCGGGGTCATCGGTGGGACCGAGGAGACGACGACCGGTGTAATCCGTCTCCGTTCCATGGAGACCACAGGGGTATTACAGTTTCCGATCATGGCGGTTAACGACGCAGAGACCAAACACTTTTTTGATAATCGATATGGAACAGGACAGTCCACGATCGATGGGATCATCCGGGCCACGAATCGCTTAATGGCCGGAGCCACTTTTGTCATCTCAGGGTATGGATGGTGTGGGAAGGGGCTGGCGATGAGGGCAAAAGGAATGGGGGCCAACGTGATCGTCACCGAGATAAATCCCCTGAGAGCCCTGGAAGCGGTGATGGACGGATATCGGGTGATGCCCATTGCAGAGGCGGTGGAAGTGGGAGATATTTTTTGCACGGTTTCTGGGAATGTCAACGTGATCCGGAAAGAGCATTTTCTAAAAATGAAGGATGGAGCCATTATTGCCAATTCAGGTCACTTCAATGTGGAGCTCGATTTGGATGGGCTTCGTAAAGTGACCACCTCCCACCGGAAAATCCGTGATTTTGTCGAGGAGTTTCAGCTCAAACAAGGGCGCAAGGTTTATTTATTAGGAGAAGGAAGGTTGATCAATCTCGCCGCTGCAGAGGGTCATCCTTCAAGCGTCATGGATATGAGTTTTGCCAACCAAGCCCTTGCCTCTGAATATTTGGTGAAGCATCATCGAACCCTGGAGAAAAGGGTTTATCCCGTTCCTTTCGAGATTGATCAAGAGATCGCTCGAATAAAACTCCTTTCGATGGGTATCCAGATCGATCCACTGACCAAAGAGCAAGCCCACTATTTATCTTCATGGGAACAAGGCACATAGATCTCCTCCAGAGCCCCTCCCATGGAGCTCCACGGGCAAAGCCCGAGGTACTTCCAAGTTCTTCGGCGGAATCCGCCGAAGCAGACCCTCCTGTGCACAAGGCTTCGGAGGGTTATCCTCTTCTCATTCATCCATGGGCGTAGGCCGCGGTCTTTTGCGTAGGCGGATAAAATTCGATGAAGCGAAGAAAGACACGTCAGATTTCAATCGGCTCTGTCAAGGTGGGAGGGGGTGCGCCCATCTCCATCCAATCGATGACCAAGACCGATACAAGGGATATCCGAAAGACGGTCCGTCAGATTCGACGTCTTGAGGAGGCAGGCTGTGAAATCGTTCGGGTGGCTGTGGTGGACGAAGAGGCAGCCCGGGCCATCACTGAGATAAAAAAAAGGATAAAAATTCCCCTCATTGCGGATATCCACTTCCACCCCCATCTGGCCCTGATGGCCATGGGATCAGGAGCGGATGGGCTACGAATCAATCCTGGGAATATTGGAGGGAGAGATCGTCTGAAGCCGATCGTCGTGGAGGCAAAAGGTCGTTCCATTCCCATCCGCATTGGAGTAAATTCCGGTTCTTTGGAAAAAGAGTTATTAAGACGATTTGGAGGGACGACTCCCGAGGCGATGGTTTCAAGTGCCCTTCGGACGATCGAATGGATGGACGACCTCGGTTTTCATCTGATCAAAGTTTCTTTGAAGGCCTCCGATGTGTTGAGGACCATAAAGGCCTATCGGCTGTTTTCATTAAAATCAGATGTTCCACTCCATTTGGGAGTGACAGAAGCTGGGAAAGGTTCGGGGGCCATTGTCAAATCCTCCCTCGGTATGGGAGTCCTGCTGAGCGAAGGGATAGGAGATACGCTCAGGGTTTCACTCACCGGAGATCCCGTTGAAGAGGTTCGCGTTGGCTATGAAATATTGAGGGCCTTGAATATTCGCAAACGGGGCGTTGAGATTATTTCATGTCCCACCTGTGGTCGTTGCGAAGTCGATCTCACAACCCTTGTGGAAAAGGTCGAAAGGGGTGTTGAAAAGATCTCCACCCCGCTCACCGTGGCCATGATGGGATGCGTGGTCAATGGACCGGGCGAGGCCAAAGAGGCCGATATCGGTATTGCTGGAGGAAAGAAAGCGGGAGTCCTTTTTAAAAAGGGAAAAGTACTGAGGAAGCTGAAGGAAAAGGATTTTGTCCAAGTCCTTCTAAATGAAATTCAGGAGATGGTGGAAAATAAACGATGAAGATTGAAGTTGTAGGATCGTCCCGGTTGCGGACTGAGGCAAAATCTGTTCGTCGTTTAATCTTTATCGTCTGACGGTCCTAGAAGCACGAAGTTTCTTCCATACATAATAGATTCGCTGAAGCACAGTGAAGTGAGTGAGGATGGCCAAAATCCAGAGAATCGGTTCCATCCATTGGAAGAGCGCTCCGATAGAGAGAAGAATGATGCGTTCCGCTCTTTCCATGAGCCCAATGGTACACGGGACTCCCAACGCCTCTGCCTTGGCTCTAATATAGGGGATGAGAACCGTACCCATACTGACAAAAGAAGTAAGGATGACGAGGCCAGGATCTTCTTTTATTAAGTAATGAGTCAGGATGGCAAGGAGAAGAAGGAGATCCGAATATCGATCTAATACTGAATCTAAGAAACTCCCAAAGGTTGTCGCTTTTCCCAATTTTCTGGCGACGACGCCATCAAAGAGGTCCAAAAGCCCTGAAAGGATGATTGCCAATCCTGCGAGGAACCAGAATCCCTTGAGAATGAGGAAGGAAGCGACAAGGGTTGCAAAAAAACCCATGAAGGTGAAGATATTGGGATTGCCATGCTGTCCCAAGAATATTTTAAGAATAGCATAGAGGTAAGGATCGAGTCGATGCCCGATTTTGTCACCGATCATCTTTTGAGCTGTAAAATATCTGTTGGGAGATTTTTAGAGGAGAACATAACATTTTTGAGAGAAATGTCAATGAAGTAAGTTTGGAGTGAAATCATAATGGAATACTGGAACGGTGGAATATTGGGTAACATCATAAGAAAAATGAATTCTTGATATTCGATAATTAACCCAACATTCCATTATTCCAATATTCCATCATTCCAATATTTCAGGAGGACCTATGTCATCGCATGTGATTTCCACTACAGAGTGTAAGAACTTAAAATTGAAGGGAAGGGGGAAGGTGAGGGACATTTATGATCTTGGAGAATGCCTTCTCATCGTCGCTACCGATCGAATGTCTGCCTTTGATGTGGTCATGCCAAATCCGATTCCGGATAAAGGAAGGATACTGACCCAACTCTCGAAATTCTGGTTCGATTTGACAAAAGACATTGTTCCCAATCATGTCCTTTCAACCAAGGTGGAGGATTATCCGAAAGATTGTCAGCCTTATCAGGAGATGCTGAGGGATCGCTCCATGTTGGTGACGAAGACAGAGGTCCTTCCCGTTGAGTGCGTGGTCAGGGGTTACCTCTCCGGTTCAGGCTGGGAAGAATATAGGAAAGCAGGAGAGGTTTGCGGTATTCTTCTTCCAAGAGGCCTGGTGGAGTCCTCAAAATTAGGAGAGCCGATCTTCACCCCTGCCACGAAGGCTGAGATGGGACTTCATGATGAAAATATTAACTTTGAGAAAGTCGAGAAAATAATTGGGAAAGATCTTGCCCAGAAAGTAAAATCTTTTTCCCT
The DNA here is from genome assembly GCA_963818595.1 of uncultured delta proteobacterium. Taxonomy (GTDB): domain Bacteria; phylum Desulfobacterota; class BSN033; order BSN033; family UBA1163; genus UBA1163. The sequence continues at coordinate 30,699 of CAWFSX010000053.1, read as the reverse complement.
TGCCATCTATAAAAAGGCAAGAGATTTTGCAGAGCAGAGAGGAATTCTGATCGCCGATACAAAAATGGAGTTTGGGATGAAAGGTGGTAAACTTATTTTAATTGATGAGCTTCTCACTCCGGATTCCTCCCGGTTCTGGCCAAAAGATGAGTATCAACCCGGCGGTCCCCAGAAAAGTTTTGATAAACAGTTCTTAAGAGATTACCTTCTTTCCATTCGTTGGGATAAGAGTCCGCCTGCACCTCAATTACCAGAAGAAATTGTTCAAAAGACAAGAGAAAAATATCTTGAGGCTTACGAAAGATTGGTCGGAAGACCCCTGTAAAAAGTTTACAGAAATTATCTTTTGTGTATCGGTTACGAAACCCGTTTCGGTTATTGGTCAAACGGTTATGGGTGACGATGCTGGTATCGAAGCACGAAGCTCGAAAGACGAAGCTCGAGCATCCAGTTTCCAGATACGAGCCTCGATACGAGTTTCAACAACGACGGACGTCAATTTTAATTTGACGATACGGACATCGTTACCTTAACCCTTTAACCCAAGACGGTTATCCAATTAGAAATGATATATAAAGAACTTCTTCAAGATAAATTCCGGGGTGCCATCCTCGGATGTTTTTTAGGAGATGCCTTTGGATCAGGCTTTGAAGGAATGAATCCCGAGAAAGCCAGGTTCCACATGGACAATCTTTCGAAAAAATTTCCAAGGAGTTACACCGATGATACAGACATGACGCTGGCTGTGGCTGAATCCATTATTCAATCCGGTGGGGTGAGCCCAGAAGATATTGCAAAACAGTTTAGTCTCCATTGTGATCTCACACGTGGGTATGCCATCGGAGCGATCAAATCTGTCATGGCGCTCAGGGCTGGAATGAAATGGTATGAGGTGGCGAGGATTGTTTTTGAAAATGGCTCATTCGGGAATGGAGCGGCCATGCGGGTTTCTCCTGTGGGACTTTTCTACCATCATGATTTGGAGGGACTCCGAAGAGCTGCCATTGAACAGGCCAATATCACCCATGTTCACCCCCTGGGCCAATGGGGCGCTGTGATGCAGGCTACGCTCTATAGGATTGGCAGTGAGTCAAAATCCGAAGGGACCTTTTAAAAAAGAGCAAATGGTTACGGACCTGAGGGAAATCCTTTGGGGTGGACCGATCGAATATATGAAGGCCTTAAATAAGATTGAAGAGATGGTGGCTCAGGGCAAAAAACTCCAATCCCGGGAGGTTGTTCAATCCCTCGGAAATGGAGTGGAAGCTCATTTCTCTGTTCCCAGCGCCTGCTATATTGCGATCACTTATAGTCCGGATTTCTGTGATGCCATTCGGGCGGCCATTTCTCTCGGGGGCGATACGGATACGATTGCAGGGATGGTTGGAGCCATCGTAGGTGCCCATGTAGGAGAAAAGGGACTTCCCGTAGAATGGATAGACCAACTGGAAGACGGACCCCGAGGCCGCTCGTTTGCCAGAGGTCTGGCAGATAGACTATTTGAAACCTGGTGGAAAATTCATCATACCTCTTCAGAACAACCAACACCAACTTAAAAATACGGGTTCAATAATAAATAATTCGACAGAAACAGTCAGTCCCACTTCTGATTGGTGGCTCTACCTCCTACTACAAATATTCAATTCAAGATACCTCTGAAATGTACCGATTACTGATAAAAATCTGTAAAATGAAAAGAAGTTGGGTGGAGTGGGCTGTGATCAACAACCCACTCCTTCTTGCTAAATTCGCTTTAAAAATCGGGTGAATCTACATAATCACTTGGTAAGGGCTTTTATCATTTCATCCACCTGACTTACTGAAGCGATAGGATGTACCTCGAAATGGACAAATGGGGTGTACTGTTGTACGGCATTCATAACTTCTAACTCAGATCCTTCTTCGACCGCATATCCTCTAAGTTCACCGACAATCGCCCCCCAATCCTTGATTAAACCTTTTTTTATATCTTGCTTAACCATTTCCATTAAGGCATTCCATCCAGCCCCTCGCTCTTTCGGACTCACAGGTATTTTCGTCGAGTCAATTTCCCAAAGCAATAGATACTTTCCCATAATTTTCCCTCCTTTTATATCGACGATAGGTCTGATGACTGGGTTTGCATACCTGAGGGGCCTCCAAAGAGATAAAACAATCCCTTCGGAGGCTTCATATTGGCATCTTCTGGAAACTCCATTTCATAAGTTGCTTCGAAAGGTTAACGTATTTTTTCATAAAGGGTGTGTCACCCTCTAGCGATGAAAATCTATAATCCCCCCTTTCCCCCCTTTAGTCTCCAACCCAGAGCGGTCTCTGACCCGGAGGGTAAAGGGGGGTCTGGGGGGATTTGGAAAGTTATTTTCTACCTAATGTTGAAAGAGGCGCACCGGACCTTCTAAATAGAATATGTTAACCAACTGTTCAGGGCAGAGAAGCAATAATCTTACGGTATTCATCTTCTGTGAAGGCTCGAAGGGTCTCTGTGCGGACGGCACCTTGCGAATTGATTAAGAGAGCAAGCTTCATAGCTGTCTCATCGTCCGGTGCCTCGCCGATGACGACTGCGTCATACTGACCTGCCACTAAGTACCATTGTTTCAATTCCGCACCCATGGCCTTAAAGGCTTGTTTGGCTGCTTCCAGCCGTTTAGGACTCTCCTTAATGTTCCCTATTCCCTGGGGGGTAAAACGAACCAATATGATAAAGGTTGCCATTCGATGACCTCCTTTCATAGAAGCCTCCGGGCGCCTCTCCAAAATAGAAATAGAAGGGTGCTTTGTTTCTTTAATATTTCTTCGGATTTTATTTCTTGGGAGGCCTTTAAAATAAAAACTTAGGGCAAATGCTGATTTAGAATTCCAATTAAGGGTAGCGATCAAGTTGTAGGTTTCAAATTGTGAGGGTTAATTTTTATCTAAAGGTCTTTTTCATCCACCACCCCCTTTGGAAAGAGAAAATATTATTAAGAGAAGTTGAATTAACAATACCAAAAATAATTATTTTGTCAATCCCAAAAATGTGATTGTGAAAATTATCTTTTTTGGAATTAGCCATTGAAAACTTGTATAGCGATTTTGTTTCTCGACTTGATGAGGAAGAAAGGGGTAAGAAAAGGGGGAGTAAAGGCTACACCTACAAAGCATCGGATCTATATAGCATCGCGAGGTAATGATTTCCGATGGAAAGAGAGTGTAACATACAAAATCAGAGGGGGCTATCAGCCATCCGCTGGATTACTTTGAGGCCAAATTTATCTTAATTTGTCAAATGTCAGGGGAGACCTCATTTTTTCACAATCTGCCCAATCTGCAATCTGACGTTTTCTATGAACTCAGCGGGCGATTTTCACTCGCTTGACTTTGCAGGTAATTATAGCGTTGTAAACTAATATTTTGATGCCACGAATCAAGTCCCCATTTAACTTTACCAGACCATCCATCCTTTTGATCTTTTGTCCAGGAGAAATCAAGACAAATGGGGCTAATCTCTCCAATATCATTTTTCATTTCAATGACAAGGAGTGGTTTCTTCTTCTTCCAAAGGGGGGATAATATTCCTAAAAGAATTACACGTGTTGCTGTAAGTTTATCTTGGGTAATAATAGAAACCGACGATATATCCTTATAAAAAATAGAAAAAGGTCCTCTTGCTGGTGGTCCCCCCAAAAATGTTGGCATAAAAATAATAACTCTTTGATTTGTCAAAAACAAATTGATCATTGCTTTAGTCCCCCAAGGCACATGACCCCCTATGTACGAAATGCTGAAATCGTCATAATGTTCATAGATCATTTTCTCATCTGGCATCAGAATATTCCTAATTATTTCTTCTTTTTCATTCCGTTTCATTCTACCTCCTCCTTTCTGCAAAAAGCTTTATTGAATATAAGGATTTGGGAAGAATAGGAGTTACAAAACGAAGTCCACGAATCTACATGCCAGCAAGAGCATCTTTAAAGGAATCTGGTAAGCGATACCCAACGCCCTCGATGGCAGTTATAATGTCCTTCACAACCTCGCATGGGTCGAAATCACAGTCATCAACAATTTGGGAAAACGACAAGGGCGCAGTAGGAATGCTAATATCTGCTTCAGATGCCACCCTATTTTTTCATTTTAACGGCGGACAAGATGAGATCAGGGGAATCAACCTCCTGGGCGGAATGAACTAAGATATTTCTGTACTTAACCAAACGCTTCAGTTTCACCCAGGACGGTACTTTTCCTGTTGGAAATTTCAGTCTGACTACAATCTGAGTAAACACACATATCCTTTTTAAGATAGGCAAATACCCACTATGGCCGCTTTCAATTTGTCTTTGGAGATAGTCCTTCTCAAAATCAGTGAGCTTCGGGATCACCTTTGAATGCAAGACGAAAACTTGCATTTCGTTAAGGAACGCTTCAAGGCCCATAATCGAGAATATAATCGCACCCGAAATCCGTTCCCACACCTCCTCTTTCAATTGATATTTTTGGTTTTTCTCCTGCATTTCCTTGAATGATCTGTAATTAACCTTAGCCCACTTCAAGAAATGCCTGGTGTTTTCAAACTGACCTAAAAGGGAATAACCCTGCGTTTTGTCATCAGTTTTCAAAATTTGATCCTTTCAACAAAAAGCAGTTGTTGATTGATATCTTAATCTGACTTTTTATTAAGATCATTACATGGGATTCTTATTTCCTCCTAATTATTTCTAATTATTATACTGCAATTTGTAATTTGTAAGAATCCTACCCATTCAACTCCTTTTTGTCAATGAAAATTCAAGAGTGTGATGACCGTCTCGTGTGCTAACTGCCCATTGTAATTATACAGTTATGGCACTTTGGAGATTTTCCATGTGCGAATAATTTGTTAAAAATGAAATGTTATATTGCATGAAGATAATTCCGAAGGTTTATTATTCTGACCATTCGTAACCGAGGATTTCCGCCTGAATCTGCGTTATCCTTCAAGATCAGTTATTCGAGGAGTACAGGAAGGAATGCTTTGCAGGAAGTATAGGAATTTTTGAGGTATATAGTCCATTCTTGTAGAAACAATCAAGACAGACCCGTCTTTGAAAGTAATTCGGGGCGGGTGTTTTATTTTTCTTCCGGAGGTTTGATTGCTTTAAAACTGCGATAGAGCAATAAGTCGTAAACGATCTTAAGTCCACCCGATAAAAAGAAGGGCAAATTCATCAGCGCTGCGTTGGCAAGCAAAGGTCCAGTGACCACAGGTGAAAGGGAGGCGCCCGTCGTTCGGGCAATACCGGTGATGCCTGCCGCAGCAGAACGTTCATCCGGTGCGACCACGGCCATAGTGTAGGATTGGCGGGTCGGTACGTCCATCTGCGAGATGCTAAAGCGCAATCAACAGGACAGCAATGGCCAAAGGCAAATTTGGCATGAGCGGCACCAATATCAATAAGATATTTGAGGGAATGTGTGTGAAGACCATCGTTCTAATTAATCCGATCTTGGATGCCACCCATGCAGCGCTTAGGGCCGAGAGGCCAGCAAGAATATTTGCCCCGAAGAAAATGCTTCCAAGTATCGCTGGCTGCACGTTGAAACGCACGTGAAACCAATAGGCCAGGATGCTTTGTAGGACGAATCCGCCCGCAAAAGCATCGATGGAGAACAAAGCAGATAGTTTGAGCACCACTCCTCGTGAACGATGCAGACCAAAACGAGTCTTGAATGCAGAGGTGGAACGAGAGGAGTCACTGCCTGCCTGAATTTCTACTGCAGGAGAAAGTCGTGTGAATAAAACTCCAAGGATGAATCCTATGATGGCATAGCCAATCACGATCATCCGATAGCTTCCAAGTGGTGTCACACCTGAGTCCTGCAGACCTTGCGCCAAAGCACCTCCACCCAATGCACCCAATGCGGTGGCAAACGAACCCACCAGATTATACCAGGCAAAGATATGGGTACGTCTTTCATTCGAAACAATCTGTGATAATGCCGCTTGCTCGATAGATAGAAAAGGACCCACCTCGTACCCGCTCGGGCTGATGACGCCGATAGTCGCCGCGATCAAAAGGAACACAAAGTTACGTGTTAATGCAAATAGTATGCCTGCGAAAACCATCAGGATAGCACCGGCAATGAGCATCCGCCGCCTTCCGATGCGATCAGCATTCGTTGTAATCCATAAGGAGATGATCGTATCGCCAATTAGTGTCAGGGTCAGCAGAAGACCAATCTGGACTTGTTTCAGCCCTACTTTTTCGAGATAGAGAACGAGCACAATGGAGAGAAATCCGTAACCGAACATACGGGCGATGCGGGTGATGAAAAGTAAGCTACCGTCTGGGGTCAGTTTACGAATCATTTAAGATCATTCCTCCCTTACCTATCTTTCGGCGGTCTGTAAATTGGTCAGGGGACAGAGAGCCAGCTTCGAAAGCTTTAGAATTGCGGTTATTTGAAGGTTATGGGTAACCGTCGCAATGGTTGAAAATGATGTTTGCATGGTAAACAACCGTATGACTCTATTCACTAAGAGGTTTCCGCTCTAAAGCTTCCTTAGCCGCCTCTCCGCCCCCTTCCTGCAGTTACGACACTGCCTCCAGAGGGGGGAAGGGAAAGTGAGGGGATGTTAAGTTAAAGTGTTCGGGTGGAGAATTGTTGGGAAGATTAACCACCCCAGGGCATTTTGGAGTAGATCTCAGATATTTTATCGCGAAACTCCCGGAAGAATTTTTCGTGCCCTTCTTCCCAGGCTGATAACATTTGGAGGGCTTCTTTGGTTCTGCCTTCTGTTTGTTTGGACATCTTCTCGTAGAATTCACTGAGATCCTTTTCAATTAACCAAGCCGTATTGAAGATCGTCACCTCTGGCACCATTGAGCCCTCTAAACATTGTTGAAGAAACTCTGATTTGGAACGTTCGTCGAAAAAGTTTGTGGGCTCTAAGACCGCGCTTTTCCCAACAGGGAGTTCGACTGGATTCCCTTGTTTTAAATCCTTCAGAATTTTATTGATAAAAAGAATGTGATGTTCTTCTTCCTGGATCAATCGCTTGAAGGCACTGATGGCTGCTCCTGCCCCCATTCGCTGGAGGGAGTTTTGGAAGAAAGCTTTTCCGGTTTCCTCCTGCTGTAGGGCATACTCAAAGATTTTGATTAAATTCTCATTGGACGACATGGTTTTACCTCCCTTTTTTTCAGTTTACTTCTTAGACGTTTAAAAATCAATCTTTAATCCCAAATTTTATCCAAATTTTCAACCCTCAGAAGAGAGAAATGGGGATGGGTGGTTGACAGAAAGATGAAATACGGAGTATGATTTTATTTTAGGAGAAGAATATGGAAGAAATCACTTACCTCGAGAAGCCAAATCTTAACAAACCGTATTTAATCATTGGATTTGAGGGATGGCCCAATGCCGCTGAGGTTTCCTCTTTTGCCCTTCAGCATTTGATTGACAGTTTCAAGGCAAAAAAATTCGCCTCCATTCCGACAGAGAATTTTTATCAAATCTCTTCCTTACGCCCCATGGCGGTCATCAAAGAGGGGAGATTGTTAGAGTTAAAGTTCTTGGGCAATCATTTTTACTATGTGAAAAATCCTCTTTTCCACAACCTCATCCTCTTTAATGGCACCGAGCCTCATCTTCAATGGAATATCTTTGCAGATCTTGTCCTCGATTTAGCGGAGAAATTCGACGTACCTCAAATCTTTACCATTGGAGGCACTTACGATTACATCCCTCACACCTATCCTCCCATGGTGAGCGCTCTGTTCAATCATGAGGAATTGAGAGAGAAGGTGATCGAGCTTGGATTGGGGTTGACCGAATACTCGGGACCCATCAGCATCCACACCTTTATTCTGGAGAAGGCTAAAAAAAGGGGGTTGAAGGCGGTTAGCTTTTGGGGACATGCCCCTCAATATCTTCAGACGAGAAATGTTAAGGTAGCCTGCTCTGTTTTAAAAAAACTGATGGATTGGATCAAGATAGAAATTGACCTTTCTGAGCTTGAAAATGCAAGTCATTATTTTGAAGAGCAGGTCAATCATCTCGTCGAACAGGATCCAAAACTTCAAGAGATCATTAGCAAATTAGAAGAGGTTTACAAACGTTCTGGGAAAATTTCCCATCCATCGCAACATGAGGAGGGGACCAAAGAAGATAAGGTGGTCTACATCCAGGCCTTCCTCAAGAAGATGGAGGATGAAGAGAAAAAAGAAGGTTGAGTTTAATCTATCCATACCGCGCTGGGCCTCCTCGGCCCTTTGGGTCGTTCTTCAAAGACCAGGAAGGAAAAGAGAGTTATCCTAATACTGGCGAGACCTACAGGTTCACGCCTCATGAGGAAATTAAGGGATTCTACCCGTCTACCCAAAGGAGGTGAGGGAAAATGGATCATGGGTGTGGATGGCGTCAAGAGAGTGACCACTCTTATCACCATATAGATTATCCAGACTGAAGCAAATCCCGCCACACCTAAAAGGCCTAATTCTTTCCATCCCATAGCAAAACGAAAACCAAAGCTGTAATGAAACCCATCCCTCAATACTTCATCTTCTTTACCAACGATCATTTTTGTTAACTGCCTTCTAATATTTAATTGTTTGATTTGAGATAATGGGAGGAAAGCAGTGTTTTTCGACAAGAGTCCATCAAGACTATTTAATTTTTCTGGAATGGGCATTCGTTTCCAATTCTCGGGAAGGGTTATATCGACTTCACTTTTATCAAAAAACGACTCATGACAAATGGGGAGCATTGCTCCGACGAGAATGGATAATACCCATGTAAATCGAAATAAACTCTTTCGTAACTTCATTTCTCACTCTGGATTACATTCCTGCATCACGCTGGATAGTCCTCCATCCCATGGCTGTTTGGCCTATATTCGATGATTGAAACCATACAAAATGTATTCCTAAATGTCCTGGATGTTAAGATGATTGGCCGGCGGGTTGATGCTCATCGATTCGTAAAAAGCGACTTTTCTCCTCTCAGTAGGAAATATTAAGGAGATCATCGTTTTTGCCTTCTTTTCATCACCTTCAAATTTCATTATCCCCCGATTCTTCAGTACCATTTCCTTAACCAGGCGTAACATTAACTCCAACGCTCCATCCTTTTGGATGGTTGGGATCGGTCCCAATACTGTCTCAGAGTCCCCCACCGACTCCCGGTCTCCTGCAAAAACGATCACGATCTCAATATACCCCCCATGCTCCTCGAAACAGGCTTGTTCCTCCCCACCCCCCTTCTTAAAAATGGAGAATTTTGTTAATAATTCGATGTTCCCATAGGCCGGTGTTGAGGCAATGACATATTGGAGAACGGAATTTAAAATATATTTCAAATGTTCATCAGGAACGATGATCTCGGGGAGATCCTTTTCAAGTTTTTTGAATAACTTCACTCCCTTCTCTTTGAGTTGGACCTGGTTTTTCTTTAACGCCTCTTCGATCAGAGTGTGTACAGTATTTGTTTTTTTGATCAGGGTGGTCACCTGAAAATAATTGAGAAGACCATCCAGCAATAGATCGGTCTGATGGATATCCTCGGACACCATCCGGTTAAAAAGCTTACCAAATTCCTTATCGCTAAATCTGTCCTGAGAAATTTGGGTAAGCTTTTGGATAGAGTCCAGAGTATTTCTCGTGTTATGAATCCATCCAATCAGTAAGGCACGTTCCTCTAAAGACTCTCGATCCCGCCTTTCGGTGGGGGCGGTGGTGGAAGGAATTTGAACGGGCCTGAGGATAAAAAAGGGTCGCTTTGGTTCCCCACCTCGTCTTTGGAAGTAATCCCAATATAGTAAGTTCCCAGTTCCGCAGGGAACTCTGGCCAATCATCAGGGATGATTAACTCGGTCTTTCCTGTCACCTGTTTGGAGAGGATTCCAGGAGTTCCCTCCCATGAGAAGTGATTGGGATCAAATTTCGAACGGTCTTGGCTGACATACACCACATAGCCTGTTGCTTCGGGAACAGATTCCCACCAAATTCTTCGTTTGCGAATAAAGGCCATCTCTCTTCCTCCTTTCTAATATTCACCGGACAGTTTGATCTTGGTTTGCTTCTTATATTACAACTAAAATGCTTTGAAAAGCAAATCGAATGAATCCTCTCCCAGCACTAAAAGGTTATGCTTCAAAGACTTTTCCGTCCACCTCCCTGCTCTTTATGTTGCGTTTTTATGCAATGTTAGGGTTTCCCTAATCTATTTTCACCCATTTGGGCGCCCTGATCTTTCCAGGCCAATGGAAAAACTGGCGTTGGAATGTCCAGTCCCATTCGCAGTCACAGTCATGACAGAAATATTCTTCTATTTTACAATCATCTTTTTCAATGTTTATTTGATGGATCAATTCAATATTATTTCCATTACAATTTGGACAAGCCATGGTTTTTCTGCGTTTCTTATTCAATCTCCAATACGAGATCGACGAAATCAGTGTATGGCGCTTCAAAGGACCCATCATGATTTTTTCCATTGGAACCAGCCAACCACCAGGGGAATAGATTTAATGAACAACCAATAAAATACAAAATTTATTCAATTGTGTCCAGCCTTGAAAAGACCTTGAAAAGACTGATATAAAAATCAGTCGAAAAAAGGATAAAGAGGGTGAAACAAGTAATTATACATTTCCACTTGAAAAATTTCATTTCCGAGGAAAATCAAGGACTTCCGAAAGTGGCCTTTGTGAAGCTATTTCTTCTGCATGAACATCAACATCGCATCGGCAAACCTGTACCCCATATCGACTAAACCGTGGGTGTTGTAATGCAGCCTGTCACGTGTCTTTTCAAGTGTGTCACAATCCACAAAAGCAAAGCCGGGCATCTTGCACTCCTCCTGCGCTTTGCGGACGATATCGACATACGGAAATCTATCTTTCGGAGGATTCACTCGTCCGGCAACAAAAAACATAGCAGGACTCTTGAAGTCTTTCCTTAAGGTTTGAATGAAGTCCGCAAGGTTCTTGGAATAAGCCTCAGCCATATTTTTGTCGCGAGAATCACTTTCACCTTGCATCCAAATCATTCCGACCATTTCAATCCTTCGCATTTGTTGTGCAGCCTTTACTTTTTTAGACAACTTCGTATAAAGGGATTTCGAATTGGCTGGCGACCAGTGCTGCGCAAGGTTTGAGCCAGCCACACTATGTTTAATAATGCCTACGGGTTCCTTTAGCTCCGTACTTAGTTTTAGGCTGAAGGATATTTCTGGCCCGAACCCCATCATTTCTGTTTTTCCAGGTGCAAGCACTCCCCATTCGGTCCCATCAAAAAAGAGAGCCATCTTCTGATCTCCCTTGAGATCCTCTGGCAGACCCGAAACATTGGCTGCCGCTCCGACCATGTTGCTTTGCCCTGCAAGAATAAAAACCTTGAGTGGTCTTTCTTTTGCCAAGGCTATGCTACTGAGCATGACTCCAACAACGAAGAGACTCACTAAGAACTTTTTTTTCATGGCGATCACGCTGTTTCTCTCTTTACCCCGTTAGAAATAATGCCCCACTGCTCCCTCCGGGCCAGAGGCCCTCTGGGCCGGAGGCTGCAGCGGGGTTACATTCTAAATAATTCCGGTGGGGTTTAATACCCCGCTGGAATTTCTAACAGGGTTTACCTTTTTCTTGGTCTTCCTTTTCCATTTCCCAGATCGAAATGATTGGAAAGAATTTTGAGAAAAGGACGAGGGCCAAGACAAATCCTGCAGAGAGTCCTGCCAGCATCGACCATTCAACCCATGAAGGCATATAAGCACCTCGTGCATAGGGAAGCCTGGGTTCACTCAGAGTGGGGATGATGATCAGGTACCGTTCCAACCACATTCCGATCAATACCGAGACAGAAACAATCGATGTTCCGAGGATGGTTCGGGTTCGCCTCATGGCAAGGATGGGGAAGGGGATGATGAAACAGAAAAGGACCATCAGCCAGAACAGAGGAGAATATTTCCCGGTCACTTTCGCCCAGAAAACGGCTAACTCATCTACGCCTCCCCCGTAGAATGTGGTGAGATATTCTGCAAAGGTGAAGTAGAACCAGAGAAGTGTCATCGTGAGCAGTAAAAGGCCCAGGTTGTTGAAGTGAAGGGGTTGGAGGTAGTCCTGAAGATGATAGACCTTTCGTAAGATGGCGGCGACAAGAATGATCGCCGCGATTCCAGAGTAGATGGCCCCGGCTACGAAATAAGGGCCAAAAATCGTCGAGTGCCACATGGGTTGTGTTTGCATCCCAAAGACCCAGGAGACGACGGTATGAACACTCACCGCGACAGGAATGACAGCGATACAAAGGAATGCAGTAGCCCTTTTAAGAATTCGCTCTTGCCTTTCTGTCCCGGTCCATCCTAATGAGAGGAGTTGATAGACCCAGCGCCGGCGGGGAAATCGCTCTCTGAGAAGAGCGATATCAGGGATCATGAGCACGTAGAGGAAAAGAACGCAGGTGACAAAATAAGTCATGATACATGTGAAATCCCAGAGGAGGGGAGATTTGAACTGAGCATAAATGGCGACCCAGTGAAACTTTAAGGAACGGCCCAGGTCGAAAAGGATGTTCGCGGGACCGGCAGCCAAGGCAAAGACCGTTACGACCTCTGCGGCTCGCGTGATGGGCGTTCTCCATCCCGCATTGGTGATTCTTAAGATTGCAGAGATGAGTGTCCCCGCATGGCTGATCCCGATGAAAAAGACAAAATTGACAAGGTAAAGTGTCCAGGACATGGGATGACCCATTCCTGTCACTCCGAGACCCCAAACATATTGCCAGGCGAAGGCGAAGAAGGACCACAAAAAGATAACGGAGAGAAGGCCGGCCGTTATCAGGAAGGGCCATCTCATATGAGTTAAAGGGGACAAGATTTTATGATACTTTTGGGCAATGACTTCACTTTCCCTCATCCCATTCCCCTTCCTTTAAGTAATAGACCTTGGGTTCCGTTCCAAGTTCTTCCATCAATCTGAAAGCTCGACGGCTTTTGGAGAGCTTTGCGACTTGACTCTTCGGATCGTTGAGGTCCCCAAAATAGAGTGCTTCGCTCGGGCAAGTCTCGACACAAGCAGGAACCACTTCACCATCTCGAATTCTTCTTTTCTCCTTTTTCGCATTCTCCTTTGCCCTGCGAATCCTTTGAATGCAGAAGTTGCATTTTTCTGTTACGCCTTTCGTCCGGCGATAAACATCCGGGTTCAATCCTCTTTGATATTCCTCTGGCCAGGTCGGTTCATACCAGTTGAAATATCGAACCGTATAGGGACAGTTGGAGATGCACATCCGGACACCAATGCATCGGGGATAGACCTGTGCCACGATTCCTTCTGGATTTTTGTAAGTGGCTGCAACAGGACAGACAACCGTGCAGGGCGGCCGATCGCATTGCATACAGGGAATGGGAAGAAAATGCATCTTCACATTGGGATAATGCCCTTCCACTTCAGAGACAAGGTTCATCCATAGCTTGGCCCTTCCCAGTTTGGCCTCTTTCTCTCCCGCGAAAGAGATGTTGTTTTCCTGACGGCAGGCCACCACACAGGCCTGACACCCGGTACATTTATCCAGATCGATGACCATTCCCCAGCGGTAAGTACTTTTTGTATCCATAGTTTTCATATTGGGGAGGTCGGGAAAGCTCCTCCATTCCCCCATCTCAAATTTTTGCCTTGTACACCTTCACTCTCGTTGAGAAGTAGGAGACAAATCCACCTAGATAGTCATATTCTCTCACGAGTACATCGTTTGGATTGATTCCTCTCCCTTTTGCCCAGCGGCCATAAGCCTTGTGTCCTTGTCCATAGGGAATTTGGATACAATTTGGATGCGTTCCTGGAAAGAGTCTCGCCTTGGATTTCAACTTCCCTGCTTTTGATTCCACCCAGACAAGATCCCCATCTTTGATTCCCATCTTTTGTGCCGTTTCAGGATTGATCTCCACCCAGGAGTCCCATTTCTCCTTTCATATGGGGACCGAATATTTCTTGGAGAAACGGCTGATTCGCTCCTCTCCCTTCTGCTGTAGTCATCAATTTATAGTGGATGAGATGGAAGGGAAACTCTTTCTCCTCTCCAACCCATCTCGGTTTTTCAAAGTGAGGGAGAAAGACTTTGTCCCCCCTCGCCTCCACCCTCATTTTTTGTAGGATCTGATCCAATCCTTTCGAACTTTTCTTCGATACTTCCTTCAAGCCTCGTTCCAACACTAAAGAGTAGAATTCAAACTTTCCCGATGGTGTGTTAAATTTTTTCCGCCACTCCCCAAAAGGATATGCAGGATCCCACCAACCGCCTCGGTCGATTAAAGTCTTCCAGAACTCATCGAAATCTTTGGTCTGAATGGAACCCCGCTTTGTTGCAAAAACCCCTCTGATCGCCTCCTTCAGGGCCCCTTGAAAATCTTTCCAGGGGAATGATTTGCCAACACTTCCACCAATTCCTTTGGCTATATCGATAATGACATCTCCCGTGTTGCGAACATCGTAGAGGGGTTTATCCAGGGCGGGGCTCCGCAATCCAAACATCGGGAAACCCAATCCTGGCTCCACCGGAGTCATCCTGCCAGCGTTCAAAATAGGTTCCATCAGGGAGAACAAGATCGGAGAACATCGTGGTCTCATCCATAAAGGGGGAGAAACTGACAATGAAAGGAATCTTTTCCACTGCATTGCGAAGTTGTTCAGGTTCAGGAAGGCTGAAAAGGGGATTGGTATAATAGAGGAAAAGTGTATCAATAGGGTAGGGGGCCCCCTTCTGAATACTATCCGGAAGTGCAAGAGGAAGTTCTTCGGCAAAGGGAAAAGGAAGGCTTCCAGCCCCATCCACTCGAGGTTGGGAAATACCTTTTTCTGCAATTCCGTCTTTTTGAAGTGCAGGCCATTTTTGATAGGGAGGCTTTTTTTGAAGAAGGAGGCCTCCTCGATGATCCATTGACCCGACGAGCGCATTAAGACTATCCACAGCCATCTGCGAATAAGTCCCATTGGTCTGCATGCCCACCCCTCTGCCGGTGATGGCAATAGAGGGTTGATGGGATGAAAATTCTTGGGCGATCTGAATCATCACTTCTTCAGGGACACCGGTCAATGAAGATACCTGCTTGGGTGAATACTCGTTGAGCACAAGGGTCTTAAAACCTATATGGGACTTTCCCTCACTGTCTTTCCAATTCTCAAATCCAAATGTATAGCGATCGATAAATTGGCGATCGTATTTTTTCTCTTTAATGATCCAGTGGGCTATTCCCAGAGCCAATGCTCCATCCGTACCAGGCTGAATGGGAATCCACTGGTCTGCCTTTGAAGCGGTGACAGAGAATCTCGGTTCAATCTGAACCATTTTTCCCCTGACACCCGGTCTTCCTCTTCTAAGAAATCCATAACCCCAGAGGTTCCTCATAGAAGGCCTTGATGCCTCCAGAAGGCTGGCTCCGAAGGAAAGAACATAATTCACTTCCTCCCAGTGAATGGCTAAAAAATCTTTTACACCCATCGTGAAGAAATGGCCTTTCAGAATGCCTTCCGAACCCCTGGCAGGATTTCCAAGATGATTGGGAGAACCGTAGGCTTCCATGAACCGTGCCATTAATTCGGCCATATGGCCCCGATATCTTCCACCCAACACCGCTAGTTGGTGGGGCTTCCCCTCCTGCCGAAGTGTTTTCAGTCTTTGAGTGATGAGTTGAATGGCCTCGTTCCAGGAAATCTTCTCCCAGTTTTCTTCCCCACGTTTCCCCTTTCTTTTTAATGGATGGCGGATTCGGTCAGGATCGTAAAGGACCTGAAGCCCAGACTGGCCCTTAGGACAGAGCCGTCCTTTATTCATGGGATAGTCTTTGATCCCTTCCAATTTGACGGGCCAGTGATTGACTGAACGAATTCGAAGACCACAACCACTGGGACACTGGAGGCAGACACCCGTTGACCAATACTCCTCATAGGGAATCCATTCCCCTTCTTTGGGCAGGGCATGGAGGAGCTCATCCGGCAGGGCCATTCCACAGAGTGGCTGCCCCAATCATTTTGAGTAGATTTCTTCGAGTAATCTTCATTATCGTAAGTCGTCAGGCGTAAAGCGTAAGGAGTAACTCCTTACACCTTACCCTTTACGGTTTATAGTTCACGCTATGCGCTCTGCTCTATGCTCTCTGCGGTTTTCTGCAATCAGCTGGAGTGGCAAGTATAGCAATCGTTACTCGCTCCTCTCTTTCTGTGACAGTTCATGCACCACTCCATATAATTCCGATCCACCATTTTGATCGGTCTTTCCTTTATGCCCATGAGACCATGGCAGACGGAGCAGTCCACACCCTGTTGGATGTGAACCCAGTGCGGGAAGACGGCAACATATTTAGGAAGTTCATACATTCGATTCCATACAATCTCCTCTATTTGCCCTTCACATAGTCAACCACTTTTAATGCTTCAGGTCGCTTACTCATCGCATCCTTGCATGACAGGCTCGCAGAGTTCGATGTTTGGAATCCCCGCCGCGCGATACCTTTCTACATAGCGATGGCAGAAAGAACAATTCAATTTGACTGCCTCTTTATGGTGGATATGATTAAACAGGATGGGTTGGTCCACGGATACCCAGCTGAAAATTGGAAAGACTGAATAGAAGAGAGATGTTGTCTGAAACCGATAACCATAGTAAGCAACGATGGAGAGAATGAGAAGGAGGACAATAAAAATAAAAAGAGCGATTTTCTTTTTCATACTTCATTATCTATATGGGATGAGTCGACAAATCTGTCAAGAGAAAATCTGTAAAACAATTTTCCATTAGTGCAATAGATTATCCAGCGTGAGCAAAATGATCACCAGCACAGCATAGGACGTTGATGGTTTTGAAAGTGATGAGCAAAGAGAATTGATGGCCCCTCGCGATGAGAGATCTAAAAGATTTCCACATCAACCCAAACGCAGCCACCCATAAACCTCCATGGATGGCATGAGATTCTACCATGCCAAACAGAGGGATCATCATACAGGTGACAGCCGTTGCCAAGATCCATATGAAGGTAATCCTCTTGAGCTGTGCCGATGTCAATATTCTGGTCAGCGAAGGCAGTCCCGCTTTCTCGTAATCCCTACCAGAATTTAAAAGGAAAAGCCAGAAATGAGGCACTTGCCATATGAAAAAGAAAAACGAAATGGCAAGGATTGGCGGGTCAAGAGAGAAAAAACCTTTCCCCGAAATCCAGCCGATCACCGGGGGGATGGCTCCGACCAGTGCTCCTGGGACTGCAGCAAAGGCGCTTTTTTTCTTAAGCGGGGTATAGACCCCGTTATACCAAAGCACGGTAAAAAGCCCTAACCCCAAAGCCGACCCATGAGCACCAACATAGAGAAGGATGGAACCGAATAAAAGAAGTCCGATGGAGATCTTCAAGGCAGTGGATGGAGACAGTTTCTTTGAAGGAATAGGACGCCCTCGCGTTCTTTCCATCCATTGATCTTGACATCTTTCCTGGTATTGATTGAGCGCACAGGAGCCCGAGGCGAGAAAGAAAACGCCCAGGACCGGTAAAATCATCTCTTTAGACAATCCTTGGTGAGCAAGGATAAATCCCGCAGAAGCCGAAAGAGTAGCGAATAAAGAGATCCTGACCTTTGTTAATTCTAATAAAATGTTTATCCACTTCATGAACGTCTTCGACTCTCCTTCATATGGAATAGACCCAAATGTTGCATAAGCGTCACCGGACAGGGTTACTTTCAAAGCCTTACAATGCGGTCGTTCAATAGATTTATGGGAAACCGACCCTGTCACCGTTAGTAAACTCATCGTTGGGTCTGGGGCGTGGGTTGCCAATTCACTAAAAGGTGCCGCTGTAAGGCTTTTCAAGCACCCCTGCCCAGTTCCTTATTGCTTATTTATGCACCGGGTGAGTATAGAAATCTATTTCAACTCTTTCATATATTGAATGAGTTCGTTTATCTCGTCCTCTGACATTTTTTGAAGGGGCATGATTGGGGGATAACCTTTCACGACATCAGCGTTGGGTTCTAACAGGGATTTTCGAAGATAGGATTCGTCCGATGAAATGTTTCGCTCTTTTCCATCGGTCAAGACAGTGACCGTTTTCCCAAAGAGACCTTTTAGGGTAGGACCCACCCTTGGAGTTCCATCTATGCTGTGGCAAGCCATACATCCCTTTTCTTGGAAGACCTGAGCTCCACGAGGTTTCCCCTTTGAAGCCTCGGTTTCTTCCTTCCCCTTTTGATACCATTGATTAAACTCTTCAATGGGAAGGACCACGATTTTCGTAACCATATTGGCATGTTGAAGCCCGCAATACTGAGTACAGAACACATCAAATATCCCCACTTCCGTTGGCTGAAACCATAATGTATTGGTCATCCCCGGCACCACATCCTGTTTGATCCTGAAGGCGGGTGCGTAGAAACCATGGATCACATCTTGTGAAGTGAGCGATAATTTGACAGGTTTTCCTACAGGGACCTTCAAATCCGTGCTTTTCATCCCATTTTCATATTCAAAGAGCCAGGACCACTGCCGTGCAATGACCTTCACCTTCATGGCATCTACAGGGGTTTTTTTCAAGAAGTTGAAGCCTGTCAAACCATAGTAAAACATGGTCAGAACCAGGAGGATGGGTACTACCGTCCAGATGATTTCAAGCCAGATGTTTTCATGGATATCAGCCGGTTGAGGGTTTCTCTTCTTTTGATACCGGATTACAAAATAGACCATCAGAAAGGTAATCAGAACGAAAAGGAATATCGTGATGGCCAGAATGTAAAAGAAGACTTGATCGACGACTTCTCCGGATAACCCTGTCGCCCAGGATACAAACATAGACCTTTTCCTCAACGAAAAGCGATATCAGTAAAAGTCAATCCAATGAATACTGTCAGGACCGCCAGAACAATCGGAATCATGAGTTTAAAAAGCAAACCCGTTTCGTATTTGAGGTGCATGAAATAGCTGAGCACCAGCCCTGATTTGATGGCCGCGATGAGAAGGACGATGAGAATGCTCAAACGGCCAAAATTCATCCCAGCCATGGAGACAGTGATCGCTGTTAAAATCACCAATCCCAACCACACAAGAATATAGGTTTGATAGTTTTTATTCTTCACGGTGAGCTCTTTTACACCTGATTCAATGACCTCTAACTTTTTAAGAACCGGAGGCTCAGGTGATCAAGTAAAACAATGGGAAAAGGAAGATCCAGACGATATCGACGAGGTGCCAATATAATCCGGTGTTTTCTAAAGGAACGAAACGATTTTCATTGATCTTCCCTTTTATCATTAAAACCAGCATCACTGAGAGAATCAAAAGGCCTACCAGCACATGGAGACCATGCAACCCAGTCGTGGAATAATAAAGACCATAAAAGAGAATCTCCCCTTTGCTGCGTCCTAAGAGGCGAGGGGAATTGGGATAGAGGCCATGTCCGATCTTGGCCGTCCATTCAACATATTTGACCCCGAGAAATAGAAGCCCTAAAAAAATGGTAGTGGAGAGGAAAATCATAGATAATTTGCGGTCCCCTTTTCGTATGAAGAAAATGGAAAGGGCCATGAATAAACTGCTCGTGATAAGAATCAGGGTGTTTAGGGTGCCGAGGGCTCGATTCAGATCCCATGCCGCAAGATGAAAGTCTAAAGGGTTCTTGTAGCGGTAGGAAGAATAGAGAATAAACAGTCCTCCAAACAGTAGAATTTCCGAGAGGAGGAAAAGCCACATTCCTAGTTTTGACCCAGTGTCGTCTCTATGAGTGTCCATAAGTCTTAAATATTTGTCATTTCATAATTGTGTAGACACAGGAGGCTAAATCCCTCCTCCCCTTCCCTGCCTATCGGCAGGCAGGCTTTATAAAAGGGAGGAATTCCCCCTCACTTCCCACCCTTCACGTTTTACTCCTAACGGATCACTTATTTAAACTCGTACGGTCCTTTTTCCACAGTAGGGATTTTTTCGAAATTTTCCATCGGCGGAGGTGAAGGAATCTGCCATTCGAGGGTAGCCCCGCCCCAGGGGTTATCTCCTGCTCTTTCCCCTTTCCGAAGGGCCTGAAAGAGATTGAAGAATATCCAAATCAGTCCAGCAATCAGAATCCAGGATCCGATTGTTGAGATGAGATGAAGTGTGTGGAACTGAGGAGGATAGTCATAATACCTTCGGGGCATTCCTTCCCAGCCGAGAATGAGCATTGGGAAATAGAGGACATTAAATCCGATGAATAAAATGAGCCATGCCCGAGCGGCTCGTTTCCAGTCATACATTCTCCCAAACATCTTCGGAAACCAGTAGTGAACAGCAGCCAGGAAGCCAAACCCCATCCCACCAAAAATGACGTAGTGAAAATGTCCTACGATCCAATAAGTATCATGGAGATGCATATTGACCGCCAGGGCTCCCTGGAAAAGACCTGTGAGTCCACCGATCGAAAAGAGAAAGATAAAGGTGAGGGCAAACAGGAGGGGTGGCTTCAGGTCAATAGAACCTTTGTATAAAGTGGCCACCCAATTGAAAACCTTGACCGCGCTGGGAACAGCGACTAAAAAAGTGAGTAGAGAAAAGATCAGACTGGCCAGATCGCTCTGTCCACTGACGAACATATGGTGACCCCAAACCAGAGACCCCACACTGGCAATGGCAATACTTGAAAAGGCAATGGCTTTATATCCATAAATATTTTTTCTGGCAAAAACAGGAATGACTTCAGAAATCACTCCCATGGCTGGGAGGATCATGATATAGACTGCTGGATGGGAGTAGATCCAGAAAAGATGCTGGTAGAGGAGGGGGTCTCCCCCTTTGGCAGGGTCAAAGACACCCACCCCAAAATATCTCTCAAGCATAATGAGAACTAAAGTAATTCCAATCACAGGCGTGGCAAGGATTTGAACCCAGGCCGTGGCGTAGATTCCCCATACAAAAAGAGGAAGCCGAAACCAGGTCATACCAGGGGCTCGAAGCCGATGAGTGGTGGTGACAAGATTAACCCCGGTCAGGACCGAGGACATCCCCAGCACAAAAACACCAAAAACGGCAAGGGGAACATTGACCGTTGTCCGGAGGCTGTAGGGGGCATAGAAGGTCCAACCGGTATCAATAGGTCCACCGCCCGTAAAAAGGGAAAGAAAAACAATGATGGCACCAGAGGCATAGAGCCACCAGGAGAGTAGGTTCACCTTTGGGAATGCCATATCCCTCGCGCCAATATGAATCGGTAAAAAGAAATTACCAAAAATTGCTGGAATAGCAGGGATGACGACCAGGAAAATCTGGATGATTCCGTGCAAAGTAAAAATGGCATTGTACATCTGTGGCGGCATCAAGGTAAATCCCGGAGCAATCAGTTTCAGCCGCATCAGAAATCCGAAGAAGACAGCTACGGAAAAGAATAAAAGAATGGAGAAAAGATAAAGGAGGCCAATTCTTTTGTGGTCCGTCGAAAGAATCCATGCAAAGATCCCGTGATATTTCCCTTGATAATCATAAAAACTGGTGACTGGATGGGCTTTCTCCAATACCCCATTTTTTGTCATCCTGATGACTCCTCTTTCATGGGTTTTCTCTTTCCCTTAAGAACGAGAAATAGGATCAACGACAGGGCAAAAAGCAAGGTGACGATCCCAGTCACTTTTAAAGTGTTGAATACGTATTTTCTTCCTTGAGGATCGTAACTGAAACAAAATCTTAAAACTTTACTGAGTGTGGGTCCAACCCTTCCTTCCGAAGCTTCCAGCAGGGCCATCTTCAGGTCAAATGGAAGAAACTCTGTGCCGTATATATAACGGGTGATCTTCCCCTCTGTGGAGAGGATAACCAAGGATACAGGATGCAAAAAATCTTGACCCTGCCTTTTAAAATGAAAGCCGATCGCATCGGTCAGTTTATGGATGGTCTCTTGATCGCCGGTTAAAAATCTCCATGCCTCTTCAGGGAAGGATTTTTCAATCATCTTAAGATACATCTTTTTCTTTTCGAGAGCGAGGTTGGGTTTCTCGGTTTCGTCAAAACTGAATGTCAGGACTTGGTACTCTTTGCCCGCTTCAGAAGGCATTTTGTTTATGACCCCTGCCAGATTAAATAACAAGAAGCTGCAGACATTGGGGCAACTGTAATACACAGGAGCAAGAATGGTGGGTCTATGAATCAATTGTTTTAGGTTGACTGGATTGCCGTTCTCATCATAGAAGGTTAAGTCAAGAGGGATAACTTGGCCTAATTTTTCATCAATCCCGATACCAGAAAGATCTTTTGGCTGCTCGACATGGGCATCAACAATATTTTGAAAAAAGAAGGCTACCCATAACAGGACTAAGGTTTTTAATCCTAACCGCATCTGATTCCAAAGGAAAAGCTTAATCATATCTAAAGGTTTGACTAAATCCTTTTTAAAGCAAACTTTTTAAAAATTAGTCTATTCGATTTCTGTGCCCCAAATCAACCAAATTTAACAAATAGAATCTATTGGGGGCGGAAATAAAGAAAATTTTAACAAGCAAAGAATTTAATTGACATTATCATTAAATTGGATATTAAATACACCTATGAGGTAAATGATATTTGAGTATTTGGGTGGGGTATGGTGGGAGTCATGACCTGCCAACAAAAGAGCCCTTATAGTCCTAAAGAGATTTAGACTGTAAGGGCTTTTTTATTCTTATCCGGCATTAGAGCTCTTTTTTAAAGTTTCCTCTCCATGATTCCGGAATAATTGTAGAATTTCAACTTCCAAAATCATTAGGATACGTCAGCGATGGTTCTTTTTCTTGCCTCTTTATGATGAGTATCTCACCTTTGAAGATTTATGGACATTTATAAAGCGAGAAGAGAATTGCAAAACATGGGAACGGGCAAACTTCTGGCCTTAACATTAAGCCAGAAAGAATCAAGATGTTTGCTGAACGACGTATGCCCTTGCCCTTTCCTCTTGAAATACAAAGAGTCTAATTTCTGCGTTTCAGAGTTATTACATCAAGGTTGTCAGAAAGAAAAGTTTGAGGGGAAAACCATGGTTGGAAATGAGGGGGAGATACTCTAAATTCAATTTTTCCTATGAATAGGAGCCATTGCCATTGAGATGGAATGGTTTTCTAAATATTAAAACCCAGTTCAACCTTTGGAAGTAGGACATAAAACGGAGTTTTCAAAAAAATGCCCAGCAACATAAAAAAGAACTTTGGATGTTTCTAATTATCAGGGAGGGGAATTTTATGGAAAAAGTGGATCGTCGTCTCGGAAAAGATCGGAGATCAGGAGAAGACCGTAGAAAGCTTAACGATTCTAATTATAAAGGGCCCGAAAGGAGAAGTGGTCGAGATAGGAGATCCAGAAAGGAAAGGAGAAAATCCAATTAACATGGCCACATGGCAGACCTTAAAAAGCAAGATGGGAGGTTTTTTCCCTTTTAAAATATTATTTATTGCATAGGGCATCGTATAAAACCTCAGATATTGAGCCAGGAGCAAAAAACTCCCACTCTTTAGCATTGATCGGGTTTAAAACTTCTGCATTCTTGGAGTAAAAGACAATCTGTAAAGAACGAACTGACCTATCCACACAGTTTAACTCAATCAATACTAAAGTGTAGCCTAAATTCTGAAATTCTTCTCCACCCCCTCGCACCCAATGAGATATACCTTGATCCGTGTAAGCCGATTGCACCCACACCCTGACCATATCTTTTGATGGCCGTGTCATGGTTTCTGCATCGTAGTAATACGATCCATCCTCATTGGTGCCATAATATTTCCAAGGTGACCCTCCCCATGCCTCCTGGGAATAAAGAATCAGGAGTCCGAAAAGAACAGCAATAAGTTGAAAGTATTTTTTCATTTAATTTTTTTCTGGAAGCCCTAAAAAAAGTTTTTTAAGAAATTTATGATTTTGGCAAGGGTGTCCCTTTTAACAAGGCTTCGATTATCTGCTTTGCAATTTTCTTTTGAAATGAGCTCCCTGTCCATTGCAGATAGCATTCGATTCCCTTTTTTATCTTTAAGCGCAATGGTAATGAGCAAGGTTCCTCCTAAAATAGCAACGGCTCTCGTCATGGCAGTGCGGACATCTATCATTTTTGCAATGTTTTCTTTATCCGGTGGGGGAATAACATAGGTCCCTTTGACGATAGATATTTTCGGGGAGGTGAAAAGAAAATAGAGTAAGGCAACAGCCCCTACGATTAAAACAATCCTTTGTTTGTTATTCACATCGACTTCCTTCCTAAGATTGATACTTTCCATATAGCTTATTTCTCTCTTTTTTTCACCCCGGGTTCTATTTTATGTTTATATCTATTTTTCACGTCCTAAGTAGAAGTAAAATATGGCATCAGATCAACACTCTCCACTGGCATTTATTTCAAGCATATTAACCATATAAAGAAATCCATATTCTGTTTTTTTTCTTCTCGATATTTTCTACATTGTCATGAGTGATATTCACATTCCCCTTTTTCTGAGAGTACTTCCTGAAACCGTGATTGTTCAAAATCATGCATCAATACAACCTTTCAAATGGTAATCAATAATCCCTGTTGACGTTTCCATTCAAAATTAGTAGACTTCATACAATAATTGGGGACCGAATCAACCTTCCAACTAGCTCACCATTTAAATTTCGGAACGGAGTTTCTTACGGGGGGGAGAAATGAAATGCCCGAAATGCCAATTCGAAAATCCCGAGGGTGCTAAGTTCTGCAATGAGTGCGGTCTAAAATTAGAGGTAATTGAGAAGGTAGAATCATCCCTTGAGGGAGAGCGAAAACAGACTACTGTTCTCTTCTCTGACCTGTCCGGATACACAGCCATGTCGGAGAGGCTTGATCCTGAAGAAGTCAAAGAGATCATGAGTCAAATCTTTGGGAAGATTGCCTCTGTCGTGAATAAATACGATGGAACAATTGAAAAGTTCATTGGCGATGCGGTAGTGGCCTTCTTTGGAGTGCCAAAGGCTCACGAAGATGATCCGGTACGGGCAATTCGAGCAGCCAGAGAAATAAATACGGTAGTCGACTTCCTGAGTCCTCAGTTTGAGAGTAAAGCGGGGAAGCCTTTGATGATGCACACCGGCATTAATACCGGCCTTGTGGTGACTGGTGAAGTCACCTTGGAGAAGGGAATAATCGGGGTTACGGGGGATACTGTTAATCTGGCTTCGAGGCTATCAGGACTTGCAAAACCCAGTGAGGTCCTGGTGGGGCAGGAAACTTACCGTCAGGCTGAAGGATATTTTGATTTCGAGAAACTCGAGCCCATTAAGGTCAAAGGTAAAACCGAACCCGTAAAGATCTATAAAGTTTTATCCCTGAAGGAGGAGGCGAACAAGATACATCGGCTTTCCGGCATGAAGGCTGATCTGATTGGAAGAAAAAGGGAGATGGCCATGCTGGGCGAAGCAATTGATAGGCTCCGAGAAGGAAAGGGTTCAATCTTATCAGTCTGGGGGGAAGCGGGAACGGGGAAGACTAGGCTCATTGAGGATTTCAAGGCCACATTAGATCTTCAGAATATTCAGTGGCGAGAGGGACACGCTTATGCCTATTCCCAGAACATTCCTTATTTTCCTTTGATTGATCTTTTAAATCGGGCCTGGAGAATCGAAGAAGGCTTCCCACCCGAAAAAGTAAAGCAGAAAGTGGAATCCGGTATAAATGAAATAGGGGTGAAGCAAGAGAATGTTAAAAATGTCGTTCCTTATGTAGGAAGTCTCTATTCATTGAGCTACCCAGAGATCGAGGGTGTAAGTCCCCAATACTGGAAAATCCGTTTGCAAGAGGCAGTCCAGACAGTTTTTGAGGCCTTTGTCCAAGGAAAACCAACCGTTATCTGTCTGGAAGACCTTCACTGGGCAGACCCTTCGTCTATCGATCTGATTCATTTCGTCTTATCAAAGTTCAGGTATCCCGCACTCTTCCTCTTTGTGTATAGACCACCCTTCAATCTCCTGCCCAGCCATTTGCTAAGCGAGCTTGGAGAACGTTACCAGGAAATTCGGCTTCAGGATCTTTCAATGCCTGAAGCCTACGACATGGTGGAATCTCTTCTGAAGACCAAGGTAATTCCTACTGAACTGAAAAAGTTTGTTCAGGAAAAGATCGAAGGAAATCCTTTCTACGTGGAAGAGGTCATGAATGCCTTAATTGAAACAGGAACACTTGTTCGTGACAATGGTTCCTGGAAACTTGCCAGACCGATCAGCGAATCAAATATTCCTTCGACCATTCAAGGGGTAATCTCTGCAAGGGTGGACCGGCTGGAGAAAGAGAGTAAACAAATTCTCCAGGAAGCCTCAGTCATCGGTAGGGCTTTCATCTACGAGCTCCTTCTCAGGATCACAGAGCTTAAAGATCCTATAGACCGGTATCTTGATGATCTGAAGACACTTGATCTGATTCGTATAAGATCTCTTCAGCCAGAGCTTGAGTATATCTTTAAACATGCCCTGACCCAGGAGGCGGTTTACAGCGGTCTGCTCAAGAAGGAGCGGCAGGCAATTCATGAGCGGATTGCTCTTGCGATGGAGCAACTGTTTCGAGAGAGACTTCCTGAGTTCTACGAGACCCTGGGATTCCATTTCAAGCGTGGGAGGTCGATTGACCGGGCCGTAGATTACCTCATGAAGGCGGGAGAGAAGAGCCTTACGAGGTATGCCCTGGAAGAATCGCATCAGTACTATCAGGAGGCATACGATCTTCTTGCAAATAAACCCGCTATGACGAATGAGGAAACCAGGCTCCTCATCGATCTGCTCAACCAATGGGCCTATGTCTTTTACTATCGTGGGGATTTCAAAAACTTCATCACTCTCTATAAAAAACATGAGGGATTAGCTGAGTCTGTGGGCAAAGCTGAGCTCGGGATGTTCTATGCCTGGATGGGTTTTGCTTTATATTGCGGGGGGAGGACAAAAGAGTCCTATGAATACTTACGGAAGGCCCTTAAGACTGGGCAGGAAATTGATGACCGGAGGGTAGTCGGCTACGCCTGCACCTGGCTTAGCTGGACCTGTGCAGAATTGGGCCTTCTGAAAGAAGCCATCGCCTTCGGCCAAAAAGGCGAGGAGATCTCTAAATCCATTGAATCGGATCCATATCTATTTTTCAAATCCATTGGTGGTCTGGGTTATGCGTACTGGTGCAGCGGAGAGGCGAAAAAAACCCTTGAAGCCGGAAAAATCATTCGTGACTATGGTGAGAGATACTCAAATATTCGAAGCCTAGCTATGGGGTATTGGACTATGGGATGGGGCTACACTGTGGATGGGGATTTTCATAGGGCCATTGAATGTCTTGAGAGCGGGCTCAGGGTTTCTGCAGACCCTTTCTATTCGGGAATCCTAAGGTTGGTGCTTGGTTTCAGCTATGTGATGGACAACCAGCTCAATAAGGCTGAGATTGTTCTAGAGGAACTTGCGAACTACAGCCAGAAGTTTGGAGTGGGACAACTCGGACCACCGGCCTCTATTTTTATGGGGGTGGTGTTAATTGCCAAAGGTCGAATGAGCCAGGGTTTAGCCATGCTACTAGAAGCGCAACAAACCTGTTTGGAAAACCAGAGGCGAGGAGTGTATGCCTTTTCCGAGTACGCCATGGCAAAGGTCTATTCTCAAATTGCGGAGGGGGCGGGGCCGATTACCCTGTCGACAGTGGCCAAAAACATAGGCTTTCTTATCAAAAACGTCCCCTTTGCCAGTAAGAGGGCAGAAGAACATTTCAATCGAGCAATACAAGTTGCTAAAGAAATTGGGGCAAAAGGCACAATGGGAATGGCTTATCTCGATTTGGGTCTGTTACACAAGACAAAAAAGAGGACCGAGCAAGCCATGAGATGCATCTCCGAGGCTATTCAACTCTTTGAGGAATGCCAGGCTGAGATTTACCTTAAACAAGCTAGCGAAGCTCTATCCTCTTTAGAAGGAACAAAATAGTAAGCACAACTCAAACAAGAGGGAACCGGAAGGCTTCCCCTGCTCTTGCTCACATCATGGGGAAGTGAGCATTTCTAACGGTAATAGTTAATTCTATCGCTGACCGAAAGTATTTAGTAGTAGGTGAACTAAATAACCCCTTTTTCAACTCTTCCTTCATTTATGCAAAGACTGGCAAGCCGCCAAGATAATATGTAGCATTCAAATGGTAATCAGTGAATATTGGTATTTTAAACGATCGTATATTTAACGCATATATTCGTTTCGGTATTAGACACTCAGTGATTCATCTGATCAAAATATGAACTAAACATTATAAGGGAGCGTGCTGTGATATATGTATTTATGGTTTTATTTGAAATTTGCCCATTTATAAGATACGTTGGAAGCTAAAGAAACAGTATGGTAATTCTAACTCGAATATCCAGCTTATTTGATATTCCTTTCTAGCCTAAAAAATTACGCAATATAGTGAAGATATTAGAAAGAGGAAAAAATGAAAAAAATAACAATTAATCTATCTTTAATACTTCTCGTTATGATAGTTCTTGTTTACGGAGGATACGTCTGGGCCAATAAGTCGACTACATCCATTGAAGTTCCCGAAGGCATTCCTAAAGGGTCTGAAATCACCATTCGGGTGACGGTTACCCACAATGCCAATAATTTCATGCATTACACAA
The DNA here is from genome assembly GCA_963818595.1 of uncultured delta proteobacterium. GTDB lineage: Bacteria > Desulfobacterota > BSN033 > BSN033 > UBA1163 > UBA1163. Next base: position 2,138 of record CAWFSX010000053.1, on the reverse strand, counting down.
AATGGTTACAGATCATGGTAAATGGTAAAGAGATTGCTCGATGGGATTATACGATGGGCAACAGACCTGAAGGTGCTACCTTTACAAAAGAAATTAAATATAAAGTTGAGGGGGATATCGAGATAAAGGCCGAAGCGAGTTGCAATCGTCATGGTAGTGCGGGACCAGCAACAGCAAAGGTGCTAGCAAAAGAATAAAAAAGAGGGTATGGTTCACGTTTGATTAAAGTTTCGTTTCCGGGACATAGAAAAACTGGCACCGTCTTACTTATCAGTGCTTTCCTATATGCTATTTTTGGGATCCTCTTGTAATAATTTGAGATTAGGATCTGTTTTAAATGGATCTTACTTTTCATCAATAATGTTTAGCTCTCTGGAAACCTTCGAACCGTTTTTTCGTAGGTATTATATATACCCCTTTTTGAAAGCTGCTTCCTAAAATCACTTTAGGAAGAATAAGTCTGATTTTATAGATTCCAGGTTGAAATCATTTTTGTGACATAATATATGTAGTAAAAAAATAATGATAAGGAGGCAAAGGATATGAGGATTTTAATCGTCTACTATTCTATGTATGGTCATGTTCACCGACTGGCAGAAGCTGTTGCAGAGGGGGCTAAAGAGATAGAAGGTGCTGAGGTGGAAATGCGCCGGGTTCCAGAAACCCTTTCTACCGAAATTCTCGTTAAAATGGGAGCCTTAGAGGCTCAAAAATCATTGGCTCATGTTCCAATATGTACTGTGGATGAATTAGCTTCTGCTGATGCCCTTATCTTCGGAACTCCAACCAGGTTTGGAAATATGTGTGGACAGATGCGACAGTTCCTTGATGCAACAGGACAGCTTTGGGCGAAGGGCAAATTGGTTGGTAAAGTAGGAAGTGTATTTACAAGTTCTGCCACGCAGCATGGGGGTCAGGAATCTACAATTCTCAGTTTTCACATCACACTTCTTCACCATGGAATGATTGTTGTCGGTTTACCATATACCTTTCAAGGCCAGATGCGGATTGATGAGATTACGGGTGGATCCCCTTATGGCGTGTCGACGATTGCAGGGGGGCAAGGAGAACGTATGCCAAGTGAGAATGAGCTGGCGGGAGCACGGTTTCAGGGCAAACATGTTGCGATGATAGCTTCAAAGGTATGGAAATAGTAAAAATCATCTTCTTTACTTCTTATTGGCCTATGGATATAGAAAATTTAAAAAATTGGAGTAATTTATGCCTCCAAAGCTTAAACCACCTTATCTCGAGAAAATAGATCGACGTGGAAATCTCACAATCTGGCTTGTCGACGGGGGTTACATTCGTGGTCACATGGATGAAGAATTTACCAATTTTGGCCAGCATTATAGTTTTTCTTATATCCCGAAAGATGAACTCTGGATTGAAAAAGAGACCAAAACCGATGAACAGCCTTTTTTTATTGATCATCTGCTCGTGGAACACCGCCTCATGGCGAGAGGCGTGCCTTATGATAAAGCACTTGTCGAAGCCGATAGGGTAGAGAAGAGGGAACACCGCCGTGCAGGAGATGTTCGCCGCCTGACTCATCATGGTAAGGACCTGCCGGATGGCCATGAGGTTCATGTGCGGCTATGGAAGAAACTTGAAAATGGGGTCAGTGTATGGATTGTCAATGGCCGTTTAGTTCGAAGTGGTTTTGATATCGATTTTACAGAAGGCGGTCATGATTATGTTTATGAATTCGTTCCAGAAGGCGAAGTCTGGATCGATGATGCTATTGAAGAAAAAGAAAGAGGATATGTTTTACTCCACGAACTTCACGAACGCAATCGTATGGCCAGTGGTTGGCCTTATCACAAAGCTCACGCAGAATCGAGTCGCTTTGAATATCGTTACCGCCACCATCCTGACGAACTCCATGAAGCGTTAGCATCAGAAGGCTGGGAATAAAACATCGAGAATTTCTTAAATCAAGTTTGAAAGGAAGTTTTAATAATGGGATTCATCAGGTATAGAGTAATCAACTGATAAATCCCTTGCTTAATAGGGGTTATTTTCGGAAAGCTGTAATCCCCCCAGGGGTTAAGAAGATACCTTGTGTTTCTATACCACCCTTGGACCACTGGCAGAGTGAGTTTAATTTGAGGATTACAAATAAATCGTCTATAAAC
>CAWFSX010000052.1:0-37366 GCA_963818595.1 uncultured delta proteobacterium | reverse complement strand
AGCCCTTTCTGTGGCGAAATTAACACCTGCCCGAACTACTCCCTTTACAGAACTCAGCGCCTTTTCCACCTTGTTTACGCATGAGGCGCAGGTCATTCCTGAATCGGAAAAACCACCTTCTCCACTCTCGCCCCGTATCCTAGGTCCTTCACCTTGTCGATTAAATGGGAAACATCGGTCTGGCCAGGATGAAAGAAAACAGTGGCTTTCTCGGCGGCAAAGTTGACCGTCGCTTTGGTGACTCCTTCTACGTTGGCCAACCCTTTCTCAATTTTGACGCGCAACTGGCACATGACATACCTGTGATGGGAAGGTCAATACGCTCTAATCTTCTTCTTTCTTCCTGACATCCTTCATTTAGAATTTTACCCAACTGTATCTCAGGGCTTCAGCCCTGATCATGATCAGCCCTAAAGGGCTGAGTTACAAACCCATTCGGCTATTATTTCAGCTCGTAATAGATTCCGGCCGTCTTTTTTTGATCTCCTATCTTGAAGAGGATCATCACCTGATACTTTTCCCTTGTCCGGAAGGTTGAAATAGGCATCATAACTCTTCATCATCTCTTCATACTTCAAGGCCTTGATCTGATCTTTCCCTTTGGGATCGACCACCTTCATATTGATCTGAGCATCGGTAATCTCTTTTTGAGTCTTCTCGTCCTTCAGTGTCACCGTAATATTGTGAGTCGTTCCTGGCTCAATATCCTCCTTCATCTTCATGTCCTTAAGCATCTTCTGATGTTCCTCATTGGGCATAATCTGAAAAACCACCTTGACTCCCTCCACAAGAACCTCTTTGGTATCCATCTTCATCGACCCACCCGACATCCCTCCATGTCCATGCTGAGCCATGGAAACTGATGAAAGAAAAACAAACCCACAACCAAGATCCCCAATACCGAAATCAATCTTTTCATACCTTTAACCTCCTTTTAGAGATTTTTTAATAACTCCTTCTTAAACCATGCCTTAATAAAGTGGGGAAATAGGGGGATTTCATAATTCCTGAATTCAAAATATTACTTCAGCCAATCCAGATTGGCTTTTGCTTCTTGAGCCTCTTTCGAAATTTTTTCCAAGGCTTCGTTGGCCTCAGCGATTTGGTCTCCGTATTTGAACATCTCTTCTTTCAGTCGATCCAACTCTATGATATTCGTTTTATACTGAGTCCGGCTCCCAAATCTTCTCGCGCTTAACTCCTCTGCCTTTTCCATAAATTTGCGATGTACACGTTCATAATTTGCCTCGGCAGCCTTCAAAAATTCTTTCCAGGGACGTACCTTCCCTCTCCAGTAGGCTTCACTTTGGCCATAAATATCCGTTTTGGCCTCTTCTCTCTTTTGTGGGGTCATTTTTTGAATAGGGGGGAGGACCCTTCCTCATGGACCCATTCAATTTCGACCCGATTTCTATAAGCAGGAGGAATACTATTGTAATCATCACTATAGTTCACAATACCTTTCTCATCCACCCATTTATAGAAAGTATGAGCGTAGGCGGTTATTGAAAAGGTCAATAAAATTAATATAATAAAAAGCTTCCTCATTCGGACCACCTCCTTCTAAATAATGAATCAGCAAATAGAGGTATATAAATATCTCTATCTTATAAATATATTCATTGCCATCTCTAATTCAAGGACGTTTGCTGAAAATATTAATATAATTAATCACATGCCATCTTTCTTCTTCTGTTAAATCTTTCGCGAAAGAAGGCATCCCGCCTCTCCCCGTCGTGATCTTCCAGAAGTGTTCCCCATCGGTCATCTTTTCCCCATGAGATTCCTTAAAATTGGTTGGTTTTGGATTTAACCCTGCTGATGCGGGACCTTTCCCATCCCCTTTGTCACCATGGCACAGAGCACACTTCTTTTCATAAATTTCCTTCCCTTTCTGGATAGAGGCTTTTGTGGATCTTAACGGGGTTCTTCACCTTTTTCGCCTCTTCAGGAGCCATCCAACCCGTCTTCTCATGAGCAAAGACCAAAGCCACCATGGCTGTCAGACTCAAACTCAGTAGCCAATAAAGAATTCGATATTTCACCTGTCGCCTCTCTACAAATTCCCCTGAATCCCCCTTTGTTAAGCCTGCCTGCCGGCAGGCAGGGGGAGGACAAATGGGGATTATCAAATTTTCGTCAGCCAAACGATGGTTTTTTCTCGCCCCCAGTAAATGAGGGCGCTACATTTACTTGAATATTGAATTTAATCTGAGCGACCTTCATCACAATGGGTGTGAGCATCGTCAATACGATCACTACAATGATGACAGCATTAAAAGATGAGGGACTCACCAACCCTCGCGAAAATAGATAGCGCAGCAATCAGAATCCCCATTTCGCCCTGTGGCAAAATCCCGATGCATGATCAAGACCCGCTCACGTAATGAATCAAACTCCCTTCGTGTAGCAATCCACGACCCGACCAACTTTGCCCCGACGATCGCCACAAGCAGCACAATCAAAAAGTTTATGGTAGCCCCCAGCTTCCTTGAGATTCACTTCCATTCCAAGCACCACAAACAAAACTCCCACGGGGATCGAAGCCAGGACAGATCCAAATCCTTTTGAAATCCTTTCTTTCACCTCCAGGTTTGACATCCCAATCAACGCACCTCCCAGAGATGCAACCCCCACTGCCGCAAAACTTCCAAAATGCATCGCTGCCCATGCATATAACGAAGCGACCAAAAGAAGATAGCCGATGAGCATTTGACGGGGCCTTTTTTCAAAACCGGTTTTTGCAACGAGTTTCAGAAATCGGGAAGTCAAAAAGTAGGCGACAGCAAAAAACATAATGAGCTTCGCTAAGAACCATGAAACGGCGATGGTCATCTTAAATGCTCCATATGTCACCGCATAATTCGTGGCCTGGCTGGCAATCATCAACAGAATCGCCAATAGGCCACTCAAGATAGCGGCTCCAGATACTATGGTTACAACCCGCGAACCAAGAACCTTCATTTCGCTGAGGTAATAAATCGAAATTCCAAAGCTCGAGGCCGACACGATCGCACTCATCGCCAGGGCTTCTGACCAGCGATCTACAAACACCCGTGTGATGATCGCAACGCTCACCGCAGTCAAAACAAATCCCCACGCACCCACAGAAAAAGAAAGTTTGAGTATTTTTTTCAGCTCGTGCCAATCCACCTCCAACCCTGCGAGAAACATGAGTTGAATCAACCCAATCTCGGCAAGTATTTTCAAAACACCATGGAGTGGACCAGGAGAGGGACTTCCCCAAGTCCCCAGAACCATGGGAACTCCCAAAAGATTGAGCAGGGAAGGGCCGAGAAGAATCCCAATCAGCAGTTGAATCGTGAAAGTGGGTATGTTAAATCGCCTGGCTAAGAGAGACCGCTACCCTTGTTAGGACGATGACGACAATTAAAATAATGATCCACTGGGGAAATGCTTCCATATCTTCAGATCTTTTTCCCCCTCACCCCTACCCTCTCCCGCCAGGGGAGAGGGGAATGATGGGAGACATACGGGGGAGGGTAATATTCCCTTTATGCGGGACTGCCACCTGTTTGACGCAACTGTTTCTTCAGCCCAAAGTTCCATTTCCAGATGGCGTAGATCGCAGGATAGACCCCCAACTCCATAATGAAGGAGGTGAAGATGCCACCGATCATGGGTGCGGCAATACGTTTCATCACATCGGCGCCAGCACCCGTTGACCACATGATCGGAACCAGGGCCATGAACATCACACCGACCGTCATCACTTTGGGTCGAAGCCGCTTCACAGCACCCTCGACGATCGCTTCCCGCAGGTCATCCCAGTTCCTCATCTTCCCTTTCGGCCTCAGCCTCCTTATAGGCCAGATCCAGATAGAGGAGCATGAACATTCCGGTCTCCGCATCCACTCCCATCAAGGCAATCAAACCCACCCAGACAGCAATGCTCGTATTGTAACCAAGAAGATAAAGGAACCAGATCGCACCCACGGCTGAAAACGGAACTGCCAGGAAAATGATCATGGTCTTCGTGACCGATAGGGTATTGAAATAAAGGAGCAGAAAGACAAGGAAGATGGTGATCGGAACCACCATGACGAGCCGTTCCTTGACCCGCTCCATATACTCAAACTGACCGCTCCAGATCAACTGATAGCCCGGCGGGAGTTGCACGTTTCTCACGGATGGCTTTCTTAGCATCGGCCACATAGCCGCCGATGTCGCGTTTTGAAGTGTCAAAATCAACATAAACATAGCCGGAGAGTCGTCCATTCTCGTCACGAATCATGGCAGGACCGGTCTTCAGAGATATCTCTGCCAGCTGTCCCAGAGGAATGTGCCCGACCCCTGAGCCTCCTGCCGGGCTAATTGTTCCTCCCATTCCACCCATTCCAGTGGTCGGACCTGTGCCACCTGACTGGATTGGCACGAGAACCCTTCTAAGCTTCTCCACATCATCCCGGAGCTCCCTAAAATAACGAACATTGACCGGATACCGTTCCCGTCCTTCGATCGTGGTCGTAACGTTCTCCCCACCGATCGCCGACATCACGATGTTATTCGCCTGATCGATGGTTAATCCGTAGCGGGCCAGTTCCTCGCGCTTGAGGGTAAAGTCAAGGAAGTAACCACCTGCCGTACGTTCAGCAAAGACGCTCTTCGTGCCTGGAACATCTTTCAACACCATTTCGATATGTTCACCGAGCTGTTGAACCTTTTCTAAGTCCGCGCCCATGATCTTGATCCCGATGGGTGTCCTCACCCCTGTTGAAAGCATATCAACCCGGGCCTTGATGGGCATAGTCCAGGCGTTGGAGACGCCCGGGAATTGCATCGCTTCATTGAGTCCTCCTGGTCCATAAATCAATTCGTCCGGACTTTTATGGTCAGGCCAGAACCTCCGAAGCATTTTCTGCAGCCAGTCTGGTGCCCACGAAGAGTACCATCGAGGTGCTTTAGGCCACTCCGATTCGGGTTTGAGAAGGACGACCGTTTCCATCATGGAGAATGGTGCTGGATCGGTTGCCGTCTCTGCACGGCCTGCCTTGCCGAAGACATGATGGACTTCAGGGAAAGCTCTTCAATACTTTATCCTGAACCTGAAGTAATTTTTGTGCCTCTGTAACAGAGATACCAGGTAATGTCGTCGGCATGTAAAGTAGATTCCCTTCAAAGAGGGGCGGCATGAATTCGGAACCAAGCTTTTCGAAGATTGGAATGGTGGCGATCACGATGAGCACCGCTACAATGACCGTTGCCCACTTGTGTCTCAGTGTAAACTCACAAACCGGATGATAGATCTTCATCAAGGGCCGGCTGATCGGATGTGTCTCTTCGCTGTGGATTTTGCCGACCAGCAATGCATTGACGATACGGCACAAGAACTTTGGTTTGAAACTTATAGGGATCCATATGAGTGAAAAGCAATCGTATGGCCGGATCGAGGGTGATGGCCAGAACTGCTGCAATGGCCATGGAGAAGTTCTTTGTGAAGGCCAGGGGCTTGAAGAGACGACCCTCCATCCCTTCCAGTGTAAAAACAGGCATAAACGAGACGGCGATGACCAGAAGTGCAAAAAAGCTTGGTCCACCCACTTCCTTGACCGCACTGATCACCACATCTTTATAACTGCCCGGCCTGCCAGCAGCGTCCCAGTGTTCCAGTTTTTTATGTGTCTGCTCGACGACAACAATGGCCGCATCCACCATGGCGCCAATGGCGATGGCAATTCCGCCGAGGCTCATGATGTTGGCTGTCAATCCCATCAAATACATTGGAATGAAGGATAGGATGATCGTGATCGGGATGGTGATAATGGGAACGAGGGCGGATGGGATGTGCCAGAGGAAGATCATGATCACGATGCTGACAATGATCAATTCTTCAATCAGCGTGCCCTTGAGCGTCTCAATCGCATGCTCGATCAAATCAGCACGGTCATAGGTCGTTACAATCTCGACGCCGGGCGGAAGAGAGGGCTTCATCTCCTCGAGTTTTGCGCGAACGCGCTCGATCACCTTCAGCGCATTCTCACCATAGCGCATGATGACAATGCCACCGACGACCTCTCCTTCGCCATTGAGTTCCGCGATGCCCCGCCTGATATCAGGTCCTAATGTGACGATCCCCAGGTCTTTAACCAGAATCGGAGTGCCACCACTTCTGCTGGTTCCCACCACGATGTTTTCGACATCCGAGACTTTCTTAATGTAACCACGGCCACGAACCATGTATTCGAGCCCTGAAAACTCGACCAACCTCCCGCCGACATCGTTGTTCCCTGCACGTACTGCCGCAATCACACGGTCAATGGGGATGTTGTAGGCCGCCAGCTTATTCGGATCTACGTTCACCTGATACTGTTTGACAAAACCACCGATCGGTGCAACCTCAGCAACCCCAGGCACCGCCTGCAATGCGTATCGCAGATACCAGTCCTGAAAAGAACGCAAGCTGTGCCAGATCATTTTTCCCTGTCTTATCAACGAGGGCATACTGGAAGACCCATCCAATGGCCGTCTCATCACGGGCGAGCTCAACCTGGACTCCCTGTGGGAGCCGAGGCAGGATATTGCTCAAATATTCGAGCGTTCGTGAACGTGCCCAGTAGATATCTGTGCCGTCCTCAAAGATGATATAGACATAGGAAAAGCCAAAATCGGAGAAACCACGGATGTCTTTCACTTTGGGCACGCCCAGAAGGGCTGAAACGATCGGGTAAGTGACCTGATCTTCCATGATGTCAGGACTTCGATCCCATCGTGAGAAAATGATCACCTGAGTATCTGAAAGATCGGGAATGGCATCGAGCGTAATGTTTTTGATGGAATACAATCCCCATAAGGTCGCCATTCCGATTAAAAGAAAAACCATAAATTTATTATGGGCACAAAGCTCGATCAGCTTATTGATCATTGAAACCCCCGCATCATAAATGCGGAGATGCGGATTGCAGATTGCGGATTTAAAATCTGAATACAAATTCCGCAATCCGAATCTCCGAAATCCGCAATTCTCTATTTTCCATGGCCTGCATGTTCCATTCCGGCATGCCAACCCCTGCGAGTGCTTCTTTTAGCTTCGATTCGGAGTCGATGAGGAAATTGGCGCTCGTGACAACCCGTTCCCCAGCTTTGAGCCCCTTAATCACCTCATAATAATTATCCACTTTTGCTCCGACCTTCACTTCTCTCGGCTCAAAATAGCCCGAGCCTTTATCAACGATGGCCAACTGTCGAAGGCCGGTATCGATGATCGCCCCTTCCGGCACAGCCAACTTTTGTCCCAGGTGAACCTTGATCTCCACATTGGCATACATTTCCGGTTTGAGCCTTTCGTGAGGATTTGGAAATTCGAACCTCACCTTTGCGGTTCGAGTCTCCGGATTCAGAGAAGGATAGATATAGATCGCTTTTCCTGTGAAGGTCTCTCCGGGGATATAGGATAATTGAATGGAAGCTTGCTGCCCCAATCGGATGAAAGGAAGTTCATATTCATAGATATCCGCATAGAGCCAGACGACTGAGAGGTCAGCCAGTTTGAACAGTGCTATCCCTGGCATCACATTCATCCCTTTATAGGCCGATTTTTCCAGAACAAATCCACTGAAAGGCGAATAGAGGGTGAGTGTCTTCTTCGCCTGCCCGCTCTCCTCTAAGGCCTTAATCTGGTCGTCACTGATGTCCCAGAGCTTTGAGACGTCGTTTTGCCGATTCTGCCAGAGAGTTCCCGCTCCCTGCCACCTCTGGAAATGGACTCTTGATTAAATCTCTTTTCGCTCGAAGAGCAATGAGATATTCCTCTTGTGTGGAGACCAGTTCCGGGCTGTAAATGGTGAGAAGAGGTTCTCCCTGCCTCACATATCTACCTGTGAAATCGACATAGAGGTCTTCGATCCAGCCTCCGATTTTGGGTGAAACAGTTACGATCCTCTTTTCATCATAGTCCACCCTTCCCACAGTTCGGATCACCTTTTCAAGAGGCTTCATCTCCACGGTTCCGAATCTTTACTCCAATCAGTTGCTGCCGCTCGGGTGTAATCTGTACTGTCCCAGGAGTTACTTCTTGTATCTTCCCTTCCTTCTGGATGGACTCCATGGTCAGGCTCTTCATGTCCATATCATCCCCTTTTTTCGCCTCCTGTTTCACCTCCTCTTTATGCCCTTGATGTGTGGTGGTCTCCTTGCCTTTTCCACATCCCCAGATCAACCAAGGCAGAATTAGAAAAAGGATGAGACAAACGAATCGTTTCATCTCACTTCCCCCCTTTCAAAGAGTTGTTTTCCTATGGTCGCCCCTAAACTCGCCACGTTCTTTTCATATTCAGTTAATGCCTGGTGATACTCCAATTCATATTTATAGAGCGTCATCTGGCTATCCAATAGGGTCATAAAATCGGCCTTATTCACCCGGTAGGCACTCATCGCCGCCTGGATCTGAAGGTTCGCCTGGGGAATGATCCCTGTTCTGTAAAGTTCATACTGCCTTTCTCTTTGATGGATCATGGCCGCCATATCGGCTATCATAAAAAAGATTTCGTTCTTCATGGCACGATATTGGGCCTCGGTGCCAAGGATATCAGCCTTTGTCTCAGCCACTTTTCGACTCTGTTTCGAGTTATAGAAGATAGGGATGTTTATCTCCATCATCCCTGTAAGCATATCTCGCCGTTTTATCTCTGTACCATCGCTCTCTCTCATGTTGTCTCTCTGCCCATAGGCAAACTTGAGATTAAAGTCAGGATAATATTCCCTTTTGGCAAGGGCATGGGCCTTCTCCTTGGCTTCGATCATCTTCTTCATCCCCTTCAGGGTGGGATTCATCTCTAACGCCATTTTCTGAAGTTCTTCTAAGGTGAAAGGAAGTTTTCTGAAAATGACTTCTTCAGGTTCACCCACTTGGGTCTCCGGTGGCCGGTTGAGGAGGGCTTTTAGTTTCGCTTCCAGGGCTCTTTTTCTCTGGTCAAGCATGATCAACTCGTCCACCATTTTCGAAACCTCCACATGGGCCTTGAGCACATCCTGCTGAATTCCTTCCCCAACGGAATAACGGGTCTCAGCTATCTTGGCAAAATCTTCCAGAATCCTTTTATTTCTCTGTACTACTTCGGTGGTACGGTAAATATGGGAGAGATCGTAATAAGCTGACTTCACATCCTTAATAATTTGATTGTATCTTCCCTTGAACCTCGGTAGAAACAGCCTCCGCCTCTTTCTCTGCCATTTCCTTCATCAAAGGTCTCTTCCCAGGAAATGGAAACTTCTGGGAGATGGAGATCTCCTTCATCGTCATATCTTCATCTTTGAAACTGAAATTCGTAGGAAGACTGACGATTCCAAAACCGAACATTGGATCTTCGAGGGCAGAAGCCTGGGGCACTTTTTCCTTGAAGACCTCCCATTTCTTCTTTGCAGCTAAGATTTCTGGATTGTTCTGGAGCGCTTCCTCAACCAACTGATCTACATTCAGCCGTGGTTTCTCTGACTGAGCTGAAGAAGAGAAAGGGACTAAAATGAGAAAGGAGAAAAAAACTACTTTAGCCAATTTAGATAACTTTAACCCCATTTCATCACCTTCCTTCTGAAAAGTTAATCAATTCGATGAACCAATCTGATATCATGAAAAAATTATAATTTTTAAGCTATAAATTCCATCTAAGTAAATACGGTAAATCCTTATTTTAAATTGAGGACGACGACTTTCAATGTTAATTAATTCTACAGCTAAACCTATTTTTGGAAAATATTTATAAAACTTTAATTTAAATTGGTTATAGCTATGTATATTTTTAGACCCTTTGTGTTAAAATCGAAACAAAAAGCTCTTGACCTTTTTGGCTAAACCTTAAGGGGGGTGAAGGTTTTAGCAATTTGAGGACCTAATTTTACATTAGGTCCTTGGCCAAGAGCTTTTATTTTATTATGGCAATACTATTAATGGTTAAATAATGAAAGAAATGGCTTATAGAGCTTATTCCACCATCCTTTCTAATTATACTTAGAAAAAAATAAGTAAAATAAAAGACACTTATTTCCATCTCTTTCAGTATAAAATAATTAATTGCTGACTAAATTTATGGGCAATAATTGTGCCAAATTCACATATCTTTAAAAACCCTTTATCCCCATGAAATAGAGTTTCGAGTACCCTGTTTTGGGGGACGAAATATGAGGGATGTTAATTCATCGATCTTTAGTAAAGAGGGTGTCAAAACCACTCGGCCACTTAACGGAAGAGGTAAAGGTTCTGGCATGGTTATATTAAAAATTAAAGGACAATGGAAAATATATCCACAATCCATTTTCATATTGCCCATATGATTTCCCTCTGGACATTCATCCATGGGAAACACGGGGACATATGAAAAAAGAATTCCAATAATAAGAAAATTCCTAATTCCTCATTCAAGAGAGATGGCCCTCGTCGAACGCTAAACCTTTAGGGGGGTGAAGGCTTCTTGGTTCACGAGTAGCTTAATCTCTTTAAAGGAGTAGGATATCGGTTCCTCCGTCCGGAATCCGACAGCCAGTCCCTCTGCAATAACTCTTTAAGAGCCCCAGGTGCTGTCATTCGAGATCTTCAAGGTTCCGTCAAGGAAAGATCGTCTCAACTTCGATTCCTCAATCTGAAGACTCACTGATCTTTATGAATCTAAACCATTAGGAATCACCTCAATCTCCTCAAGATAGATCGCTTCTTTTTCAATCCGGAATGCTTTCACAACCGGATTTTCCTCCTCCTTCAAGGAGATGATGATGGATGAGACTTCCGGATAGAAAGCCAATTTCACATCGGTCTCGGAAGGAAAAGGAATGGTATGGGGATGGGAATGATAGATGGCGATCATTTCCATCGATTCCTTCTCCATCTCCTCAAAGACCTTCAACTGATCTCGAGGGGACATGGAATATTGAACAGGACTTTCCTCTGTATTCTTAAGTTCAAAAGCCTTCTTAACGGTCTTTTCCTTTCCGCTCAAAATTCCACAACATTCCAGCGGTGATTCTCTTTTTGCATGGTCAACCATTCCTTGAAAAATCGATTTTGGAATTCTTAACATTCCCACCTCATCGGTTATACCGGGGAGACCCATTTCCATGGGTTCCTGAGTTCTGCTCCATTCAATCCAAGACCCGTCGTAGTTGTGAAGTTTCTCCAATGGATAACCCACCAAGTAGAGGCTCACCAAACTGTGAGCCGAGCGCACCCCGGAGTGTCAGTAGATATAGATATCTTTCCCCGGAGTGACTCCTTTGGCAGAAAAAATTTTTTTAATCTCCTCTGCTGGTTTCCAGTAGCCCTTAAACGGACCTTCTTCTATAAGGACCTCTTTCCATTCGATCCAAGTACCCCTGGGATGCGCCCAGGTTTTATTGCCCCTCCTTTGGTCTCCTCACCTAAAAATTCTTTTTGAGAGCGGACGTCCAAAACCACTTTATTGGGTTCCTTCAGTGCCGATTTGACCTCTGGTAAAGCACAGAGGACCGACTTTCGTCTCTCCTTTTCCTCTCTTAACCTAAATTGGGTCTTTTCAAATTTTGGTGATGTCATCTCGATGGGATAACCCTTAGCCTTCCATCCATCCATGCCGCCGTCCAGAAGTTTCAACTGCTTGATAGGAAATCCATAGTAAGCCAGAATCCACCAGAGACGCCCATTGTCAGGTCCATCCGAATAGATGATAATGGTATGCTTGTCACTGATTCCCAGGGATCCCAAGAGTTCCTCCATCTGAGCTTGAGCGGCCATCATCCCTGGGAAGGGATGATTCTTATCCTCAATATCCGGCCGCCAAATGTGGACCGCTCCTGGGATGTGGCCGGCGAGATACTTCAGTTTTTCACGGATATCGATGATTCGGATATTCGGGGATCCTTTTTCTCGATAAGGACTTTAAGTTCCTCGGGTTGAATGAGGATTTCCGGATGAGCATATCCTCCATTTGGCACGGCCTGGGTGATTCGGCTCAAGACCATGACCAGGAAAATCCCAAAAACCACGAGTAGAACCTTCTTCGATTTTTGATTCACTCCGATCATATTCCCTTATCCATAATCCTCACGTTGAAGCTGCAGCCTGACTTACGGGTTCTATACTGCAGCTCTCATGATAGTCGATCAGCTCTTTGATTTTCGATTCTTCATTGCAAAGAGGGCATGAGGGATTCTTTCTGATCGGAAACGTTTTGAATTCCGTTTCGAGAGAATGGTAAATCAAGAACTGGCCGATCAGAGGCTTCCCCTTTTTCAAAATGAGTTTGATCGCCTCTGTCGCCTGAATCAATCCGATTTGCCCGGGCACAACTCCCAGGACACCTGCTTCGTCTCAGCTGGGGACCAGACCGGGTGGAGGAGGCTCTGGAAAGAGACAACGCAAACAGGGCCCTCCCTCTTTTGGAAAAAAGACACTGGCCTGGCCTTCAAATTGGAAAACGCCTCCATAGATATAAGGCTTCCCTGTTAAAAAAGAGGCATCATTCACCAGATACTTCGTCGGAAAGTTGTCCGATCCATCAATGATGATGTCGTAATCCTTGAAAAATTTCGAGGCATTTTGAGGGGTCAATCTTTCTGGATAGGTTATCACCTTTACATCAGGATTGATTCGATGGATGGCCTCTTTGGCCGATTCAGTCTTCTTGTCTTCCCACATCAGCCATACCATGTAATATCTGCCGTTGAAGATTGGTCAAATCCACTTTGTCAGAATCGATAATTCCTATTGTCCCAATCCCTGCAGCGGCCAGATAAAGAGCGGCCGGACAACCCAATCCTCCTGCACCGACCAGAAGAACTTTAGCCTTCAGCAATTGAAGCTGCCCTTCCATTCCCACTTCTTTAAGCAGCAGGTGTCGACTATATCGGGTGAGTTGATCCGGTGTGAATTCAGAATCGCTCACCACTTCATAGCCAGCCTCCTTCCACCCATCGATCCCTTTGGCCATGGAGAAGACATTGGTATAGCCCTTCTCTCTCATCAACTTGGCAGCGGCGAGAGAACGGATGCCCCCTGCACAGTAAACGACGACGGGAACATTCTTGTCAGGCAACAGAGTTTCCACCTTTTCGCTTCAAAAGACCCTGCGGAAGGAAAGTTGTCCCTTCAATATACCCTAATGCTATCTCTTCCTTTTCCCGGATATCGAGGAGAACAATGGGTTCCTTTTTTTGAAGGAGTTCGATGGGTCTCCTCAACCGAGATCTCGGAACCTTCTTTCTTGGCCTTGATGATAAACCAATCTTTAAAGGCTTTAATCGTTTTCAATGTTCCTACCTTCATTCCCTCCTGGAATTTCTCGTCTCTATCTTCTCTCGAGCTTCGATCGCCTTTAAATCGTCTTCGGTCATTTCTGCTTTCCTTTTCAACGTCCACCCACTAATCCACTCCTTAACAAGTTCTAAATTCATCGCCCTTTCTTGATCTGTTTTTCCAAGAAATTTGAACATGTTTCCCGGCTTTCCATCTTTTGTATTCTTCCCATCGTCAAGTCTTCTCATCAAAGCCCCTGTATCTTTCCCGTTAACAAAAATCATTAGGTTCTCATAGGTATCCATCCTGGGCCCCTTCATCTTTTGTTTGAATCCCTCTTTATTCTTTCCATATTCTTCGGTCGTCGGTGAATCGCTGCCATGACAGGATAGACATCCTCCGGAGATCATCTTTTTGACATCTTTCTCATAGGTCACGGCCTTTCCCCCATCAGCCGATGACACTCCGGTCATCATCATGAAGAAGAAAAGAAACAGAAACACATCTTTTATCATTCTCATCCATTTTTCTCCTTTCTGATCCATTCCTTCCAGCTCCTTTCCATATCTACTCAATGACATTTCTCTCAATGGGTTCAACTGTCACTCCCATCTCGTTCAGATAATTGAGGGCTTTTGAATACTCTGTTTCCTCTCCATCGATCTCTAACGTCACCCAACCCACGTTCTCTGAAACATTCGCACTGCGGATATTAGTCACCAATTTGAATTGATGGCCAATATTATAAATGACAGGTTCTTTAATCAGTTTGGGTGGAAAGGTAAGCGTGACCCTCCTCTTGAGAGAAGATCCACCTGCAATGGCAGGGATAATTGAAATTTGATCCCCTTCTTTCACAGGGGTCTCCAAATTCTGAATGAACCGGATATCTTCATCATTCACATAGATGTTGATGAATCGTCTCACCTCACCTTGCTCATCCCGAAGCCTCTCTTTGAGACCCGGATAAGTCTCTGTAAGCCATTGGAGCACTTCTCCAACTGTTTCTCCTTTGCCTTAATCACATCCCGTTCCCCGGCCAATTTCTTCAATGGGGTGGGAATTCGAACATGAACTTCCATCTCTTCCTCCTTTATAAACGTACCTGAATGTCTGGTCTCTCGTTCTCTCTGTTTCGGAGCTCCAATCTTTTCAAAATCGGATAATTTGGCATCAATGATAAGAGGACGCCCCACTCGATCTTGTATGGCTTCTTGGGTCTTCAATCCATTTCCCGTGATTGAAATCAGAATGGACTCATCCCTTGGAATGATCCCCTGCTCGATTAACTTTTTCGTCACACCGACCGTGACTCCTCCTGCTGTCTCTGTAAAAATCCCCTCTGTTTGGGCTAACAATTTCATTCCTTCAATAATCTCTTCGTCTGTCACATCTTCAGCCCATCCTCCAGATTCTCGTATTGTCTTTAAGGGCATAATATCCATCTGCAGGATTTCCAATGGCCAGGGATTTTGCAATCGTTTGTGGTCGCTGCGGTTTGATCCAATCCATGCCTGCCTTAAAGGCAGCCACGATGGGATTGGAGCCCGACGCTTGGGCTCCGTAGATTTTCGTAGGAACCCCATCTAACAGGCCAATGGATTCCAACTCTTTGAACCCTTTCCAAATCTTGGTGATGAGGGAACCTCCGGCCATTGGAACAATCACATGTTGTGGCACTTTCCAACCCAACTGTTCTGCAATCTCAAAACCGAAGGTCTTTGATCCCTCTGCATAAAAGGGTCGGATATTGATGTTGACAAACGCCCATCCATAATTTTCTGCAATTTCGCTGCAGAGCCGATTCACTTCATCATAACTCCCCCTGATTCCAATCAGATTGGTTCCATAGATCAATGTTCCCAAAATTTTCCCCTGTTCCAAATCGTAAGGGACAAAGATATAACTCTTGAATCCTCCTGCCGCAGCCAAAGCCGCCACGGAATTGGCAAGATTCCCTGTGGACGCACAGGCGACGATCCGAAACCCAAATTCCTTAGCTTTGGAAAGAGCCACAGAGACCACACGATCTTTAAATGAGAGTGTGGGGTGGTTCACTGCATCGTTTTTTAAGTAAAGTTCTCTGACCCCTAAAGCCCTTGCTAATCCTTCTGATCTGATGAGTGGGGTGAAGCCTACATCCGTTCCCACTATTGGATCATCATTTAAAGGAAGAAGTTCTTTGTATCTCCACATGGATTTGGGTCTTCCTTCAATTTTCCCTCGGGTTAAATCTTTCTTAATCTTCTCATAATCATAAATAACCTCTAAGGGTCCAAAGCAAAATTCACAAACATGTGTGGGGCTGATTGGATATTCCCTTTTACATTCTCTGCATCTAAGGCCTGATATATATTTCATATTGTTCACTTTTTTATGTTTAATTTAAAAATATATACTTTATTAAAATTTATCAAGAAATAATTTTATTAAATAAGGGGAACCAAACAAATTTCCCCCTATTTAAATTTACATTATCATATAGCTAACAATTGAAAAGTAATAAAAATTAACATAATCAAACGCCTCCATTTTAACTCATAATAATATAGTTTATAAATTATGTCAAGAAAAAAATTATATATAATACATAAATCTTTTATCCAAATCCTTTTTTATCCCCATTTCTTTGGCCAATTTACATAAATCTTTAATCGTTACAGAATCAAAATATTCTTTTAATCTTTTCCCCGCTTCGTTCCAAACAATTTGAGTTACGCATTCCCCTGATCTTTCGCAGGGTTGACTTGAATCTTCTGGATCGACACAAAGAACCGGAGTAATACCGCCTTCTGTGATTCGGATAATTTCACCGACGGTAATATCCTCAGGTTTTTTATTTAAAAAATACCCACCCGAAGGGCCCCTTTTGCTTCCAACAATCCCCGCTCTCTTCAATTTCTGGAAGATCTGCTCCAAATAGCGTTGCGATATTCCTTGTCTCCGGGAGATATCTTTGACTTGCGTCTCTAACCCTTCGGAATGATAGGCAATATCAAAAATCGCCCTTACTCCATATCGGCTCTGTGTAGACAATCTCATTTTACATTAAATCAATATAAATTTTTTATATTATTCTTTATAATAATTGTCAAGAACAATTTTTCTTTATTTTTCTATTAGGAGGTTTATAAGAGAGACAACTTCTGGGCTTTTCCAATCCCTGGGACCTATTGCTTTTCCTACCATTCTTCCCTTCTTATCGATTAGGAAGGTAGTCGGAATTCCTTTAACTTGCAAAAGGTCAAGGGTTTTACATTTGGGATCGAGCAAAACAGGGAAGGTGTATTGGTATTTATTAATAAACTCTTTGACAGGTTTTTGACCTCCGTAATCAACGGAAATGGCGAGCAAAATAAAATTTTTTTCTTTAAACTGTTGGTGAAGAACTTCCATGGAAGGCATTTCTTCCTTACAGGGACTACACCAAGTGGCCCAAAAATTGAGAAAAATGACCTTTCCTTTGAATTGGTTTAACCCAAACTTTTTACCATTTAAGTCTTGTAAAGAAAAATCTGGAGCCTTCTTGTCACCCTTGATCGGAGTTATCCCTATTTTTGAAAAGAGATCATCCTCTCTTCCATCGGCTTGGACATTCAAGCTCAGGAAGAGGACTATGACAAAAAAAAAGTGGAAAAAAATTTTCCCTCTCATTATCTTTTTTTATAACATCTTCCGAGTTCATGTTTCAATGAAATTCTATCCGTCTTCCCATAAAAGCTTTTTGATGATATTTGCTGCAATCCGATAAGTTTGATCCTCTCCTGTTAGGTGATGGCCACCGGCTCGGCGGGGATTGATCTCAGTCAGGTCCATACCGGCTAATTGAACCCTGTGGAATAAAAGACTTTTAAGAAAATCCACGATTCGATAGATTTGTCTCTCATTCAGGCCCTGTCTTTCGAGAAATCGAACCGCTTCAATTCCATTTCGCGCTCCGATGTCCAAGTCAATCGAAATGTAAACATAAGGGCTTTTGATATGGGTCAGGATATTTTTAATCTTGGAGGGAGAAATCAGAAAATCATTCTTCGTTAAAATCGTCACTCCTTTTCGCTTTAATTCAGAAAAGATATTGACATAGTTCTCTATCCTTGAATCTTTAATGCGGAAAGCGTGTTTGGGAGGATAGTCACTGATCCCTATGAGATACAAATTTTTCGGTTTCAATACCTCTTCGTTTAGTAAATCATAAAGGAAAGAACTCGCATTGTAAGAATCTTTTCGATGATATAAGAATGGATCATGGCGATCATGAACCGTATCTGGGTTGGTGTCGATGTCGTATTGGATCATCCCGGCCATGATGGACATGGGAATGGCATCGGTGTGGCTGTCCAAGACAATTAAAGATAATATTTTCCGGTCCATACAGTTCTGCCAATTTTTTAAAGGCCCCTCCGGTTAAAGAGTGATCCACTGTCAGCATACAAGGAATAGCAGGGAAAATATTCGTTTCAATGAAATCTCCCACCTGTTGGGCATAGGTCTCAAAACCTCCGCTGTCCATAAAATCAACAAATGTTTCTGTTGTGATTTTTTCTTCATCCGTCAAAGAAGGAATAGGACGAAGCCAACTGGGTAGGTCTAAGGAGCCTTTTTCTGACCAAAGTTCCGGGTTAACCTCTTGGCGAAGGATCTCCATAATACCATCGTAGGGATCGTCGAAGACCTCCTTCACTCCCCGCAAGGCAAGCTTCTCTTGAATGGATTCATGCCTCTCGTCACCATCCAGGGGACAACCAAAAAAGATGATTTTTCTCTCCGGGCCTTTTTCCATCATTTTCACCCCCGCCCTCACCCTCCCCCATCAAGGGGGAGGGGTTATCTATATTTTTTCTCGGCAAAGATAGGGTCGAAGGAGGAGCGATTTCTACTTAAAAAAATCGTCTCTTGCTTTTTTAAGCTGCAGGAGGTTTTCAAGAGGAGAGCGGGGGGCAATACCACATCCAGGACACAAGAAGTCCGTCCCATTTTCTAAGGAGGCGATAGCCTCTTTATATGATTCTTCTGGAGTGCCACTGAACAGGGTGGTTGCTGTAGCCACATTCCCAAAAACTTTCACACCCTTCTTATGGGCGATTTCTACGGCCTGCTTTAAATCAGCCTTCTCTTCGATGCTAATTCCTACCACTCCTGTCTCGCACATGAGTTCGATGATGGGGTCTGTATTGGCACAGATATGAAGAACCACCGGACCCTTTACCTTACTCGCAATTTCCTTCTCAACAGGCAACACAAATTTTTCCCACAATCTCGGGCTCAAGAGGGCAGGACCGGAGGTGGGTTCTGCATAAACATAATAATCAGCACCATGGTCAAAGGCAAAGTTGGCTGCGGCAATGGCCGCTTGTTTGGTTACTTCTAAAACCTTAAAAACCATATCGGGCTTTTTCATACACCATTTCATAAACTGTTCTGTTCCCACAAGATTTGCTGCACAGGTGAAGGCTCCTTCCGATTCCCCAAACATCGCAAGTTCTTCTCCAACCTTTTTCTTAAGAAGCTTCAAGTTCTCTTTGAAAACAGGGAATCTCCCCTTTTCGAGAAAGTTTGAGGGATAGGTCAGGTTGTCCACACCCTCTGCATAGGGATGACCTTTGACAGAGTATTGCAAGTCGATTTTCGGAGTACCCAGTTCACAACCAAAGGCCTCGCTCAGGGGCAGAATATCCCATCCCATGGCCTTGACCCATTCAAAGCCACCATATTGATATCCTGCATAGGCAAGTTCAGTCATGGCTACAGGATCTGTATCCGCGAGAGGTCTCTCATAACCGCATTTTTTCATGAAATCAACCACACCATAAGTGGTTGTGCAACCAACAGGTGTCCTGTCCACTTCCTTTCCCGTTAATTTGTTCATAAATCTCTCTTTGAGTGTCATCGGTGCCATTCTCTTCTCCCCCTTTTTCCTGAAATTTATTCCAAATCATATCATAAAATTCTTAGCCAATACAAGGGTGAAGGGCATCCTTTTAACTACGAAAGGAAAGGATTTTCAACCCAATTGCCTTTAAATTTTTGGATATGTTTTAATGCATCCTCTTTATTAGCAAAGACATGGATTCGATTCTTCACATGAGGGACGGTAACCACTTCGCTTTCGACAAAGAGTGCTTGAGAGGCATTGATCTTAGTCCCCGAGCGCTCATCGACCACAATCACTTCCTTAATCCGACTTTTTAGTTCTGGAAAACTTAAAGAGGCGCAGGCGATCGAACAGAACTTCTTTTCTGTGCCATCTTGAAGAGTAAAATAGACTGCATAGAGTGGGCTCGATTTTCACCCCGTCATAATCACAACGGTTCTCTATGGATTTTCTTTCCCCTTGGCAACCTAAGACCTAAAGAAATTATTAAAAAGATAACAAAGAGAGCTATCCATCTTTTATTTGAGGCCATATTAACCCACCAGCAAATGGATGATGAGCATGATCAACGAGGCCAATAAAAAGAAGAAAGCAAACGAATAAATCTTTCTTAAATAGCCGGGCAGTAAATCTGCTGCTTCTCCTTGTCTTCCAAAGAGTGTCTGTTGTGAATCCCCATCCCACCGAGAATGTTCCCAAGATGAAAAACAAGTACATAACGATGCTATCTGGCACATATTGCCAGAGGCAATAGAGACAATGGTGAAAGGGAAGGTGCATCATGGCAGGGGCGAAAACCTCGATTTGAGATAAGAGGAAGAGAATGGCATTCAGGAATGAAAAGAGAAATAATAGGCCTAAGATCAACCTCTGCCTGAGAAATGTTTTCCACAATGTTAGGGCCAGGCCGACGAATCCGATCAGGACAATGTGGGTGATGAAAAAGAGGACCTGAAGGGAGTGGGCATATTCTGGGCCGAAAATAGATAATGGCGTGGTCCGAGTGGGACGGTTGGAGATGTCGGTCACGGTGGTACAACAAGAGACGAGCGATTCCGGTGCAATGCCAAGGATCAAAAAAATGTCACCAAGAGAATCGATGAGCACTAAGAGTGAGAGAAAGGAGAGAAGGAGTAACTTTCTCTTCATCAGGGGGGACGTTTGGGTCGCACGATCCAAAAGATGTAGGAGGAACCATCCTCCGATCAAGAAGAAGTTGACCGGCTTAAGGAACTCCAAAAAACGCGTAAGACCTGGTCTCACCTGAGTCACGCCGAAGATGCACATGGCCCCTTCGATATCCGAAATGAAACTCTGAAGCGTGACGTAGAAAAGGGGCCAGTTGATCAGCCTGATCAACAATACGATCACCATAATTAAAAGAACCAAATAGGAACGATCTTCCAGAGAAGTTTTTTCTTCAGGCCTAGAGGGTCTCTCCCATTTTCTGTAAAGGATGAGAGATGAAATTCCTCCCCATATCGCCAAGAGAGCGGAAAGGGCACCAATAAATATCATGGTGATGCTAAGGGCATTTAAAATCATTGTTTTCCCCTACTCGAAAATAATCAAAACGCAGTAAATTAATACTACTCCGACAATTCACAAAATCCCCCTTATTCCCCCTTTGCCAAAGGGGGAAATTGTTATCCCCCTCTTCGGTATCCTTTTCCTGTCCTTGGACAGGCAAAGAGGGGCGAGGGGAGATTTTCTGATAAAACCGCTCAACTTATCCGTCTTGCACCGCGCCATAAACGCTATTTGTCGGAGTAGTATTAAATTCCCATCCTTTAAATCCCCCATTTCCCCCCTTTGCTAAAGGGGGGTTGGGGGGATTATCTTTGTATTGATCAGATTCCCATCTTTTAAGAGGAAGATCGTTTCACTGTAATCGAGGAAAACAGGATCATGGCTGGAGACGATAATTGTCTTTCCTTTACTTTTAAGGTCCGTGAGGATATCTAAGAGGATTTTAATCGATTCGGCATCGATATTGGAGGTGGGTTCATCAGCAATCACAATTTCAGGGTCATTGATTAAAGCCCTGGCAATGGATACCCGTTGTTGCTCCCCTCCAGACATCTGCTCAGGGGGATGATCTATCCTCTTTTCCAATTTCAATTGGATCAGCATTTCCATGGATCGTCGTCGTCTTTCCTTTTCCATAACCCCAAGGGGAAGCAAGGGGAAGGCGACATTTTCCCAGGCGGGCAGACGTGGTAAAAGGTTATAGCTCTGGAAAATTAGACCGATGGTCTTTTGGCGAATCCGGGAGAGCTGGACATCTGAATATTTTGAGATATCTTCTCCATGAAGAAAAATCCTCCCCTGGGTTGGACGATCGATCGTGCTGATCAGATTAAGAAGTGTCGTTTTCCCGGAACCTGAAGGACCTCGAATAAGAACGAGACGATTCTTTGGAATCTCTAAATCTATTTGATGGAGGGCCCGAACCTCTTCAGGCCTTCCCTGATAATAGATCTTATCTACCTTATCTGTCCGGATAATCGTTTCCATTAACGCATCGCCTCTACAGGGGGTACTGTAGCTGTTTTCCAGGTGGAATAAAGACTTCCCACCATCGTTAAGACAATGGCAAAGAGGAAAGCAAAAAAGCATGGAAGGGGGAGGAATCGGGAAGGTACAGGAAATGGGGCCATCAACCCGATTTCTGCAATGAAGAACTGGGCAATGAATGCCCCGTTGAATAATTTCAACCAAGCCATTGCCATAAGAATGGCCAGCGGAGCACTCGTGAGACTGATGATGAGGTTTTCCAAAGCCACCATTTCCATCACCTCTTGGGTCTGCCAGCCGGTTGCTTTGATAATCCCGATCTCTTTTCTCCTCTCCGTCTGTCCAAATCCTGAAACGATCAGCAGGGCTGGGATGGCAAGGGCAAAGGCAACGGTATAGAGGGCGGTGAATACACCGGCCTTATAATTGAAACCTCTTTGAAAATATCTCTTCACCAATGGTCTTATCCTGAACCCTGAGGGGGGGCTCCATCTGATCAGGATTGGAAGCCTCCATTTTCTCTTGGATCTCCTTGGCCAAAAAAGGAGCATATCCCGGCCTCGTATAGATGAGAATATCTGTCGCTTTGCCTTCCATTTTAAAGAACTCTGAAGCATCTTCAAAAGACATCAGAATCAGATTGGCGCTCCATATCGTTGCATTTGAATCAAATATTCCTGCAACCCGAAAGAGCTTCGAAGAATTGACCGAAAGAGAAAAACGAACACCGAGCTGTAGGCGGAATTCTTTTGCCAAACCTTTTCCAACGACCACTTCACCTCTCTCACGGAACATCCCCCCCTGGGCAAGATGGATCGATTTGGGGATGTTCTCGGGAAGGATACCAACGATTGTCGCTAATCGATTGACGAAATAGGTTCTTCCAACGATTCGAGGAAAGACCTTTGTCACTCCCTCCATTTTTCTAAACCGTTCGAGGTAATCGAGGGAGATGGGGGCATTGCTGCCAAAATAATCCATCGTCACATAAATGTCCGCCCCTTCCTCCACAGAGATGAGGGATTGAAATTTAATCCCCTCAGAGATTGAAAGGGCAGTAACGAAGGGGAAGAGAACTGCAATGAGACAAAGAATAAGGACGATACTTCGGACCTTATTTCTGATGATATTCCCAATTGCAGTAAAAAGAAGATTGAGGTGTCTTATTCATTCATTTTTCTCAAAGAAATAATTGATTGACCGGTATTTCCTCAAAGTAGGAGACCGTTGCAGTTCGGTCTGGACCGTAAGAGTATCCACCTGGGATAGGCCATAGGGTAGAGTCATCGATGGGTTGGATCCGAGGATCAAAATTGATGAAGTTCCAGATGGGGACACTGATGGCCCCCATCCCAACCCCTCCCACCATCCTTTGAAAGGCAACCATCTGATCCGATTGGATCCTCTTCCAAGAATACTGATCCCATGCCATGGCCAAGATAGTCAGACAGATCAAAACTATTAGAAAGAGTAAGTAGAATCGGATTTTTTTGCCCATCAAAAAACCTTCGTCCAACGGCAAAGGTAAGGATGCCCGTTTCGTAAATGGGTTAGGTCTTTGGTCTTTAAATCTTTCACCTTGACCCTTTGACCTTAACCCATACGGGCTTCTTAACCTTAACCTAATGACCTTTTAGCCACGGTTTATTTCATCTGCTCTTTCCAAATCTCCAAGGCTTCCTGATAGGTGACGACTTTCCCACCGAAGCCCTTCTGAAATTTTTCAGCATTGGCTCTTGTTACAAAGGAGATGAAACCTGGGGCCATGTCTGTGATGACCGTGCTTTTATAAACATAGAAACCCTTTTTGAGCATCGAAGGGTCGATTGCTCAAAAGGTCTGTCGCCGTGGCAGATTTGAATTTTTCTTTAAGACGCAAGTGGAGAGTGAGACCACATTGAACACCACAGGTGAGAAACTCTTCACCCTCTGTTGTCCTCACCACATATTTTGTATGGGGATATTTTGAGACATCCATTCCACAGAGAATGCATCGTTTGACTTCTCCAGCTCCATGATAGAGATACTTAAGAGGAGGATAGTCACCATAACCAATGTGAATAGGTGAATCGATTTTTTCATCGACCTAACTCCTTTAATTCCCCTCACCCCTCCCTCTCCCAGTGGGGAGAGGGGAAGGGTGAGGGGGCACAGCAGGTGCTTCGAATCTTCATCGTTCACTTCGTCGGCCTGAGGCTCCAGATATAGAGGGTGATGGAGTGAAGATCTTTTTCATCGATTTTTCCCTCATAACCGTGCATCCCTTGACATCCCTTTGTGATAGCCTCTTTGATTTTGATCCGGGTGTCCATCCTTTTTGCAAATTCTGAAGTATTCCATCCCGATGCAGTTCCACCTTTACCTTCCTCACCATGGCATTTGTAACACCCATGTTTTCCGGCTAAATCCTTACCGTCTTTGACCCTTTCAGCCACCCTACCCATGATCATCTTTCTATCCGAGCCCATATCGGAGAGGGTTCGATTCAAGGCATCATCGAAATTGCCAAGGGTCCCCCCATGCTTTTTCTGGTATTTTTGAGCATCTCCCAATGAGGAGAACGCAAGCTTGCTCACAGCCGTCATCACTCCGGGGATGTCACTTTCAATCAACCAGTTGGCCTTTCTTGCATCGATCCATCCTTTCGTTTCATAATCGACGACCTCCCAACGATCGATCTCAGTTGGTCTTTTCTCATAGAATTGAGCAGCGCAAAAGATGCTGCATGTCTGGACCTTTGCCCCATCAGAAAAAGTGAGCCGGTTGCTCGTCTGATGATACATCTTCAAATTCATTCCACAAAGCGGACACCATTTGGGCTCTTCTTTAGCGTCAATATTGAAGGGTAGTGCCAGGAAAAAGTAAATACATAATATAATAAAACTTATTGTTATTGAACAGAATTTTTTATTTTTCCTCATTTTAGATCCTCCTTAAAAAGATATAGACGAGGGATCGGCTCCAATTCCTGTCGAATAAATCTTATTCGCACGCAAGCTGAAGTCCTTTATAAAAAGAGATAGTCCTTATTAAAGGAAGCAAAAAGTCATGAGGGGTGATCGGGTGGGGTCAAATATACCTGCGAAGATAAAGTGGATGGAACTTGAAAGTAGGGATGAATTTCCAGGACAGGAGGTGGAAACAGGTCTTTGCTTAGCAGGGCAGGATATTTTAGTCCGGGGAGATCGAAATCACTGGTGGCGGAACCACAAAAACAAGCAACCCTTTTGATCAAAGGAATATCCCCCAAAGGCTTTTCGGTCCTTTCATGGCAACTGCAAGCTGATAAAAACCCACCCCTTTTGCTAACACAGTGAGGACAATTACAACAAGGAGAAAATTCTTCAGGAGAAAAGAGAGAACAAGAACATTCAAACTTCGTTTTAGGAATGACAAGGCCAACATGAAAGACCAAAAGGATGAAGAAAAAAGCAAAAACTTTCTTTTTCATTTTTCGTCATCTTATTAAAAAACATTATATTTTGTCAAATTTATAAAAAGCCCCAGGTTGTCATGAATGGGATGTAATCCTATTTTTATTTACGAAAACCCTGCAGAGATATCTTATCTATTGGAAGACAAAAAAGAGTAACTTTTTAATAAGATGAGATGGCGTTTACGCACGCCTCGAGGTGAAAGCTGAGTGATGTTCGATCGGAAATGCGCCCCTGAGGCGTATACCCTATTCCTACAATGGCATACTTGTCCTTTAAGCCCATTGAATCTACCCCCTTAAATAAGTGTCTTCATTGCTTTACAAATACCGTTTATTGATAAGAATGTTTGATGGTGAATTCGATAGTTCCAGCTTTTTCCATGATTATCGGAATATAAACGAAAGTCGAACAGTTATCCTTAAATGTTTCGAATTGAACCTCCTTGCCGCGGGTAGTGATGCTTTTGATGTTGTTCTGTCTCATACGCAAGCAAAGAGCAAATTCCATAGGAAGATCCCACCCAAAATATCGCACCCTTGCTATCGTTGTTTCTTGATCTAACATCTCACGTTGCGGAAGATTAAAGTTCTTCCTCTCATTCCAAATTCTGATTCGTGATGCACGACGTTCACTCGCATTGTTGCCTAAAGGTCTGATTGAAATGCGAAAGTCACCATGGAGGATATTGACAGGATAACCCTTGTCTTTCTCCCAGGGCAAGCGGGTGCACCCCATTTTCAAAAGAGCTGAACAGGGCGCCAGACCGCTTAAAGCAATATCGCCGGCCTGGGACAAGGCGTAGTGATTGGTTTCCATGCCAAAGATCAATGTATGCCATTTCAGGTAAGCGGGCCCACAGGTATAGTTCGTATATTGGTCTTCTTCTGGAGTATGGTAATGATCGTAGAAATCCTGCATATGAAGCAGGAACACCTTCTCCTTCAGGTATGACCAAGGCATGTTCCCGATTTTTGTGTCACCGAAATAATAGGTCGCTAGATCTTCGAGCGTATGGATTTCATAAGGCCAACCTTCAGACTCTGCAGCCTTCTGCATTTCTCGTGCAATATATTGATGGATCTGTTCATCCATGGCCCACGTCGTTGTATTGGCGGGAATGATCACCTCCATATCCCCTCGATCATATTTTGAGCCTGCTGACTTGCCGAGGCTGTGAAAATCCATCATCATATCGGGTGGAAATGTTTTGAAAAGTTCTCCCAACACGAGGCGTTCGGTCTTTGTCAGACCCGTCATCGAAGATCGAAATTCATTCGAAACAAATCCTTCCGGATTCGCAACGGGAACAACGATGACGACTTGTGTTGCTCTTATCTCCTCTGCATCGCTACTGCACAAGTAACGAATAATCTCAGGTCCCACCACACGGGTTCCGAATTCCTGACCGTGCCTTCCCAATGTAATCACAGCAATCTGCTTATCATCATTGGGAACGTCCTCGTTCGTAATAAAGATTGCCGGGATATCCCAATGATCGGGAGACCTACCAATCACTTCTTTACGAACTATACCTTTATTTTTGGCCACCCAATCATCCAACCACTGATAGATTTCTTTCAGTCCCTCTTCCCCCATCGGAATATGATTAAATACTGCCATACCTAACCTCCTTAGTCCTCAGGTGTCTATCCTTTCCCAAAAGGGCACACAGGGAAATGGCATGGATCGCAATTCAGGCGGAAATCTCCATGGCCGAGCAGCATTTCAACGGCTTTTTCTATTCTGATTTTTTTCATCATTGACCCTTCACCCCGTTAGAGATTTATCTCTAAAGTGGGCGAACATGGAGTTTAATGCCCCGTGTTAGCCTTCCCGGTATATGACCAAAGGTCTTCTAACGGGGTTTACTTTTTCTATTTTTAAATATTGCAGAGTCACATATCAATCGACGCAAAGTCAGTCAGGTCCTTTTCTCTCAATACACTTCTTTTCCAGGTTTCGAGGGACGGAATGATATAAGGTAAAAGTCTCATCGAATAGTAGGGCGGAAGTAAGGGTAAACCGACAAGGTCCCCAAAGACGACCAACATGAAAAGGTGATCTAAATTCCCTCTCTCCTTTTTCAGTTCGAGATCCATCTCATGGACTGTCATGCCATAGAGGATTTCTCTTATAGGCTTTAGATAATCTTTTAATTTGCTAAGCAGAGGTAAAAATTTCATGTTTCACTTAATCAAATCTGTAATAATCTTTCTTCCGGTTTTTAAAGAATGATCTCTAAAATTTGGATGATACATGGCAAAGGGATTGTTACGGATAGGGTAAAAAGATAGTCAATCTGACGCTTTTTTGTTAGCCCAATTCTTTAAAGTCTAAAATTATCTTGTCTCGAACGAATCTCTTCAATAATCTTCTGACAAAGGAATACATCCTCTTCGGGTGTTCCGCCACAGCATCCTATTGCTCCGATCAGTCGGTCGCCATCCCTTATAGGCAATCCTCCTGGAATGGTGGTTAATCGATCATTCCAGTTTTGGGCATTTAGCCCAAATCCCGGCGCCCTGGGATCGCCATACGCCGAAACTTCAGAGCTGGGTCGCCGAAAAACAGCGGCTGTCCAGGCTTTATCGCGGGCAATTTCTGCAGTAGGGATAGGGGCGCCATCCATACGGTGAAGTGCCACCAACCATCCGTTTTCATCGACAAGGGCGATGCTGCAAACCCTTCCCATCTCTTTCGCATTCTCAATACCTGTTTGTAGTAGTTTCTTAGCCACCTCTAAATTCATCATCTCAAAAAATCTCCTTCCCTTATTCATAAAGAGCCGTAACACCTGCCTGGCTGACTGAGGTATCACTGATGTCTCCCACGCCGGATGGAACACCGCTGCAACCGATGGCGCCGATCACCTCGTTTTCTTCGTCGGTGACGGGGATCCCACCAGGAATGAAACAGAGCCTTCCCTTTCCCCTTCCAATCATTCCCATGGCGTGATCACCTAAAAGCTTTCCTATGTTGCGAGGATCGAGCCAGCGAGAGCCCATTAATGTGGGCATTTTAAAGGCAACCGCTGTCCACGCTTTTTCAATAGCAATATCTGTTGTGGCCATGCCTGCTCCATCCATACGGTGGACAGCGATGACGGCGCCCGCTTTGTCCACCACAGCAATGCTACAGGGGGACTCCGCAATATCCCTTGCCCACCTCTCAGCGGCCTCGATCATTTTTAAGGCTTGTTCCAAGGTTAATTGATTCATATTGGCTCCTTCTTTATCATAGGAAGATATCTCTAAGAAATCAGATCATCTGTAGCGATTACATCTACGCCGGTATTCATTAAATTTGATAAAATGATCTGGCCCACTCTGATGGGTGGTTTGACCTTCACCCCTTTAAGCGCTTTCGCTGCCTCCTTGAGTTGCGTTTTGAGCAGAGGCCTACTTGTCCTGACTGGGAAAAGGGGACGATCACTGTTTTGGGTAAGGACGGTGGCGGTGAGCACGCGAACCGGACTTCTATATTCCTCAAGAACATATTGCCGTCCCTCTTTACATTTGTACCCGGTGATTTTGACCACCTCTCCCTGATCATCGATCTTTAGAGTCGTCTCACAGCCGAGAGGACAGCCGATACATATGATTTTTTCTTCAATCATATTTATTCTCCTTTTTCACACTCCACAACTAGTTCACTTGAGTTCCCTTTCAACAGGTTTAATTCTTTTTGGAGAAGATCGACCTTGATCATCTCGCTGGGCTTCACCACCCTGAATGCCCGATGATAGATATCTCCTACCTTCAGTCGAACTTTTTCTTCCATCTCTTTTACTCGAATATAGAAGGTAACGTCATTTTGACCACTGATCGTTTGGGGGACGATGGAACGAATATTTCTTCCAGGCCTGAGGATGATTTTCCCTTTCTTTTCAAGATCTCCTTTTTGTGAAAGCTTGGCAGCCCAAGCCCCGGCTATCTCGGCTTCCCAGGAGACGTCGTCGACTAAGTCGTGAACGTGAACCACGTTTCCACCTGCAAAGATACCTGGAATATTCGTCTCCCTCCGTTCATCTACGACGGGTCCGCCGGCCAACGGATCGAGATCTACCCCTGCCATTCTGGAAAGTTCATTTTCGGGGATCAAGCCGACCGACAACAGCAGAGTATCGCACTCAATATTTTGTTCGGTGCCATCGACAGGCCTCTTATTCTTATCCACTTTGGCGATGGTGACCGCTTCCACACGTTGTTCACCATGGATCTGTGTCACGGTGTGTTCGAGAAGAAGAGGGATATCGAAATCGTGGAGGCACTGGACCTCATTTCTGATCAAGCCCCCAACATAGGGCAGGATCTCAACGACCCCTTTCACCTCGACCCCTTCCAACGAGAGGCGACGAGCCATGATCATGCCTATATCACCGGAACCCAAAATGACCACTTTTTTCCCAGGGATGAATCCTTCAACATTGACAAGTCGCTGGGCAGTTCCGGCGGTGAAGATACCAGCGGGTCGGGTGCCAGGAATGGACAATTGCCCTCGGCTCCGTTCACGACATCCCATTGCCAGTACGATAGACTTAGGGTGCAGATGAATAGTCCCTTCGTGACTGTTGACAGCGGTAAGCTTTCGATCGCCGGATATTTGAGTCACCATGGTTTCAAGGAGTACCTCAATTCCTAAATCCCTGACTTTCTCAACAAATCGACGGGCATATTCTGGTCCGGTCAGGTCTTGACCGAAATAGAGTAGTCCAAAACCATTGTGCACACACTGGTGAAGGAGGCCACCGAGCTGTTCCTGGCGTTCCAATATAAGGACATGCTCTGCTCCTTCTTGCTTTGCCTTGATCGCAGCAGCCATTCCGGCTGGTCCAGAGCCAATCACCGCAACATCTATATCCGAGAATTTCATAACTCTCCCCCGAGTAATTCCTTCGTCTTATAAAGTAAGAGTCGGGATTTCCGACCTTTCTTGGTTATTTTTTCTTCCGGCAGGCCCAGTTCCCGACCTAATATTTTCGCGACACGAGGAGTACAAAAACCACCCTGGCATCGCCCCATCCCAGCTCTGGTTCTGAATTTAATCCCATCGAGAGTCGTGGCCCCTCTGCGGACTGCCTCAACGATTTCTCCCTCAGTCACTGTCTCGCAACGACAGACCACATGACCATATCGGCTGTCCTGAGCGATCAATTCCTTTTGTTGTTCCTCAGAAAGCTGGTTAAAAATAGGTGACGCTTTTCTGAAAGGACTGAATCTTGGATTCGCTTCCAACCTTAAACCTTCTCTCCGAAGCAATTCTGCCACCTCCCGGCCAGTAGCCGGAGCTGCACTCACCCCGGGGTAACCCATACATATGCTTATAAAACGTGACACTTTGCGAGAGGCCTGAACCACGGATTCGTGCCAGCCGACTTCCCAGTTTCGAAACATAAGGAATCCAGCAAAGGAATGGATGATGTCCTTTTCAGAAATGTCGGGAATGATTTTCCTGACATTTTGCAAGCCGATTTGAGCAATCCTCCTGGTCGTGGAGTAATCTCCCCTCCGGGCTCGGTTGCATGGTCGTGCCAAAGAAGAGGTTGCCATGGACGCTGGGCGTCAGGATATTCATTTGACCGGGCGCATCCGGCCGCATATGGATTTCATGTTTTATCAAGTCCCCTAAATTTTTGTCGAGAATCCCTACATATCCCCTAATCGGATAAAGAACAAAATCATCCGAATTCACCAATCGGGCTATCTTGTCCACCGAGGTCCCTGCGGCGTTGACAATGAAGCGGCATTTAATCGAGCCGCGATTGGTCTCAACTTCGAACTGATTCACCTTTCTGGAAGATATTCAGAACCTCGGTCTCCCGCATCACTTTAACCCCATTCTGACCGGCATTCTCTATGAGGGCGATGGTAAGCCTGACAGGATCAACAATGGCAATATTTGGATCGTACAGTGCCGCGATGGCCTCTCGGGTGATATTGGGTTCCATCTGTCTCAGTGTATCCTGATCTATGAACTGATGGCCTGCGAGGCCAAGCTTTTCGGCCTTCGACTTCAGCTTTCGGAATTTACCTAACTCCTCATTGTTACGGATGAGAGCGAGTTCTCCTACCCGTTTGAAGGGAACATCAAGCTCCTGACAGAGAGGCTCCATCAAAGGTATGCTGTCCCAGACGAGTTTGCTGCGGTGGTATTCGGGACGAAATTCCAGAGTATCTCCCCCCTGGCAGACGATACACATATTGGTCTTGGTGCTACCCCAGCCAAAGTCAGCCTCCTTTTCCACTAAAATGACATCCACCTTGTAACGGGAAAGTTCCCTGGCGACGACTGCTCCTAAGACGCCCCCTCCGATAATCAAAACTTCTGTTTCCATTTGAGTCATTTTAGATACCCTTCCCTTTCCTCCTTACCTTTGAAAATAAAACTTAATCCATGCCGTGATGATGTTAACTGTAAATGATTGAAGGGCCACGATATAGTATCAAACTCTGCCTCTCTGAATATATTCATACAGGATTTTACATCTAACCCCCTCCCCTTCGATGTCTCAACCTCTGTATCTCTTGGATTCGTACCTACTTCAGCCCAGAAGAGATTTGCTCCTGCTGTGGCGCCCAGTATATTGGGCTCATGAGTACAATTTCCAACCAATTCTCGGCCCATCGCTAACCGAACCACTGCAACCAGAAAGGCAAGTCGATACTCGCTGATCATTCCAAACGGTTCTAAATCAGAACCTGGAATATTGATTCTCCTCGCGGCACCACTATAGCAAGGATTTAATTTTCTTCCTATCAGAATTTTCTCTACAATTTCATCCATAGAATGCTCTGGACCGATGGGCTCCACACACGTCCCAATCAGCAGGCCTGCGTCACGGGCCGCTTTCATCGTATTCAGACGAGTCTCAGGATTAATTTGGGTATCTCTTCCTTCTCCCATTCTGATAGCATGGTATATGCCGGTATAGCCAGCCTCTTTCAGCTTTTTGCCTTCTTCGTATTCGAAATCTCCGATATTCGCAATCATCAGTGTATCGGGTTTGAGTTTACGTCTCACTTCTTTCGATAGTTCAATGTATTTGCCAAATGAATAGTCATGAGTGGTCATCAAAAAAATCGCGTTGGCTCCATCGGCTTCGGCTCTGAGGGCCGATTGGATAACCTCTTCAATCGAAATTTCCTTTGTGTCCTTGAAAATCCCATTTTTAGCCGCAAACGAACAGAAGGAACAGTTGTTTGGGCAGGGTGATAGATTGAGTCCTATCTGAGCGTGAACCTCTGCTTTACCTTTTGAGGCTGCCCGCGTCATGGAATTGGCAGCAGTCATGATAAAACCACCCTCCATGGAATGAGGGTCGATTCTTAAGAGGGATACAATCTCCTCTCTATTTATGAAATGACCATCGAATACCTTGCTGACAATTTCGTTGACCTTAGAACCGATCATGCTCTATTATCTTCCCGGGTGGCCCTTTCTCTCGTGTCCGCTCAATGGTGAAACGTTTCTAAAACAATATGTAAAGAATTTTCCCTTCTTTCTTTGTGCCCCTTAAGATCTCCATGTGTCTCAGCACAGCAAATTCTCTTCTCAATTCTTCCTCTGTGAGATTGAGATTCTCGATCATTTCCTCCAAGGTGGCCTCTCTCTTTTCTTTGATGTAATTGACGATATTCCGTTGCAAAGGTGTCAGCGTTGAAAGTTTATCCTTGCCTTTTAGAAAAGTCTGGGCTGAATGGACAGCCCAAGGATCACAGGCCTTTGGAGGAGATAAAATGTCCATATAGCAGTCTTCACAAAATAAATTTCCCTGGCTTTCATAGGATTGTTGCTTTTCTATTTTCCTCCCACATTTGGCACACTGGATAAGCATGGTCACGAACCTCAACTATTTTATGTTTTGCTTAAAGTAAGAAGTCTCACTCCAGTGACCTCTTTAAAGGTAGCCCCTTCGCTGATAGATCGAATCAATTGATCTGGATCTATTATCTTTGAACCACAGATGGCATCGATTCCATAATCAAAAAGAATAGGGGAAATGGGTGAAGTGGGACCGATCAGAAGAACATAAGCCTCTTTGCAAAGGTTTAAAAGCCCCTCAAGGGTATGGTTGATGAAGGATGTCCCTGTTATCCCCACCACATCACACTGGGGTAAAATTCTGTCCGCCTCTTTTGCAGGTAAATCTCCTTCTCGGAGCCTCTGTTCGAGAACCCAGAGATTCTTGGTCTTTCCTTTTAATTTTGGAATCCACGGAAAGTGACCCACAATCGCTACATTTTTCCCCTGACCCTTTTCCAGAATGATCTCAAAGGCATTCTTTTCAATGCATCTGGATTCATCGATATCGATCAGTGAATTGATGGTTGCCATTCCGATGGAGGCCTCCAACAAACTCTCTGACTTAGCGTATTCGGCCAATTCCAATGCCGTCTTTCGGGTAAGATTCCCAACGTCCCTCACACCCCGATCATGGGAAGGACCTTCCTCCCTGAAAGTCGAGGAGAGGCCGCAGTGCTTTGCTGATGACCGCAGTCCAGAAGACACAGGTATGGACACTCCTCACTGGAAAATCATTCCTTTTCAGATTTGAGAGGAGATCATCAAGTATTTTCAATGGCCTATCCTCCCCCTTTCTCCCCGTATATCAGTTTCGATTGTCCTGTCGGACTCATCACCTTCGTTATGTTCTTAAACCTTTCTCCAAATATTGATCCTTCTTCAGCGAGAAACTTCCTCGCATCCTTTGAACCAAGAAAGAAGATCCGAATATAAAAAAGCAACCGCACAAATGCTTTCTCCGGCTTCGCATGCTCCATCAGACAGAATCTGCCGCCATCGATTAAGAACTCTTGCCACTTCATCGATGGCCCTTGTTCTTTCATCCCCCTTCAATTCATAGAAAGCATGTGAACAAGTCACCCCATGAAAGGAGGATTTTTTGAAAGGGAGTTGGCTGGCATTGGCCTGGACCAGATAAAGTTGATCCAAATTCAGTCTGTTAGCTTTTTCTTTTGCCTTCTCAAGCATCCCCCGAGAAAAATCGAGGCCGACGACCAAACCTTCATCTCCCACACCCTTTGTTAACTCCACCGCCACAGAACCAGTGCCAGTACAGAGGTCTAAAGCCTTATCCCCTTTTGACAGGTTTGCTTTCTCTGTAATAAATCCCCTGAGCGAACCTTCTCTATCTCGGGAGTGTAATCGAATAATGAGGTCATAGACCTTTGAAAAAAGATCGTAATAGAGTCTGTCGTCAAGGAACTCATACGGAGTGACCTACGGAATAATGGAACTTTGGAAGAATGGAATATTGGGTGATGTTAACCGAAGCAACTTTCATCATCTTAAACCCATCGTTCCATCTTTCCATCTATTCCAATATTCCAAATTTTCTTATTCCCTCAACGTAGCAATGAGCCTCTTGGGTTTTAAAAAAAGATCCAAGGCATCGGAAATATTCTTCACGATGACATCCGCATTCTTCATTGCGGAAGCAGAGATTCCCTCATCTCCTAAAACGGCGATCCCGAGAGCAGCCTCTTTCAGAATGAGATGATCATTGTTTCCATTTCCGATAGCAACCGTCCTCGTCGGATCCAGGGATTCCACAACTCTTAATTTCACTTCGGTACTGTCTTTCTTCTGAAACCTTTAACAATTCCACGCCCATATTTGAAATTTCTTCGCTGGCAGTCCCCTGAGTGTCAGCTGTGAGTATGTAAATTTTCGCTTTATCGGATAGACTTTTTATCTTCTCTTTCACTTCCGAAGGAATTTTCCCGTCTGTGGCAATTGTTCCGTTCAGATCGAGGACCAGATTTTCAATCTCGATGTTTCCCCAGCCGGGGATATCTATCCTGATCATTTCTAAACCCCTCAATCTTTAAATATCTTTATAGGATCTCCCATTTTTACCTCTCCACTTTCAATCACCTTACAGAACACACCTTCCTTGGGTAAAATGGAATATCCCTGATAGTTGTAGGTGTGAGCTTGGGATGGATCTTTTCCAATCTGAATCACCTCAAGTTTTGCCTTTCCGATCTGTAATCGGGAACCTATCGGGAGTGAGGGTAGATCAATCCCTTCAGTAGTGATATTTTCCGCAAAACATCCGGGCCCAGCCGAAATACCTGTCTCATGGCAAAGTTTTTGGATGCTCTCAATCGCCAAAAGGCTTACCTCTTTTTCAGTTCCGGCATGAGAATCTCCTACCATTCCCAGTCCTTTTTGAAGGAAACCTTTCCCCTCATTTTTCTTTGGATCAGTCTTTCTTTGACTCATACAAACACCGACAACTATCCCGGACTTTTCCATCGCGTCTCACGCCCCTTCACTGATGGCCTTTTCAAGACATTCTTCGATACAAGTACCACAATCGACACAGGTCTCTGCATCAACCACGGCCTTGTCATTCTCCACTTTGATGGCCTCTACCGGACAACCCTCTGCACACGTCCCACATCCCTGTACATTTTTCCAAATCAATGATGACTGCCATTTCTCACCTCCTGCTCGAATTTTTCTTAGATTCAGAATCCTGCAGGGAACTCTATCTCCTAAGCATTCTTCTGGTTTTCAGAAACCTTTTTTATCTTTCTATACTCCCCAATGATCCCATTGGCACAAAAAATTCCACTGTCCCCCTCCTTCGATTCCTACAATCCTTTTTTCTCAAACCAGCGAAAGAGTAGTAATCCTCCGATCACAATGATGGCTATGATGATCCAGTGATTCACACCTAATACTTGGGGAAAGGTAATTTTCCCAAGATCACCCCATGTCAAAACCGTCTTTTTCATACCCGGATAGGCCTCTGCATAGAGGGCTGCACCTGCAAGCATTCCCAAAATCCCCCAGATCGCATCAAAACTTCCCTCCCCCAGTGCTCCAGCCAGAAGTT
The DNA here is from genome assembly GCA_963818595.1 of uncultured delta proteobacterium. Taxonomy (GTDB): domain Bacteria; phylum Desulfobacterota; class BSN033; order BSN033; family UBA1163; genus UBA1163. The sequence continues at coordinate 1,457 of CAWFSX010000052.1, read as the reverse complement.
CCCGGACAGTAACCCAACAGTCCCCAGCCAATTCCAAAGATCAAACCACCCAGAATAACGCCTCCTAAGATGGTTGGTTTTATGGAAAGCTTGACCAAACCTAAGTCTTTAAGCAGATAAGTACCCACCATCGCCACCAGGATGGTTGAGAGCATAAACTTGACGATGGTCATATCTATTAGCCGAAGGGCACCGAGCTGTTTGTCGTAGCGTATAACCCTTGCTTTCTGCAACAAAAAGCCAAAGATGATTCCTGTAATGAGCCCATAGAGTAGCATCATCTTTGATCACCTCCTCCATAGAGGAGTCGGGCAATGAACATCCCGCCGATAAAAAAGCATATCAGGGCGATGTAACCACTCACTGCTAACTGGAGCGAACCGCTCAGCCCATGGCCACTCGGTCACCCATCTGCCAGGCGGGCGCCAAACATGGCGATCACTCCACCCAGAAAGGCGACGATGCCCCGTTTGAATTTACTTGGCCCAAACCGTTTTTCCCCACATATCGGGCACCCCTTTCCAGAGAAAGGTGCCAGAAGTTGTCGAAGCAATGAGGGAACCGATGAGAATACCAACCACAAACATCCACTGCCAGTCGATTTCAGGGATCTCTTTAATGAAATAAGACATTTTGGCTACCCGTTCAGAACCGATGATTTTTTCAATCATTCCGGCGGAACGGACGAAGGTGGTCGATGCGCCGAAGTACTTTCCGGCAACCAAGACGGAAAAAATGGATAGCACCCCACTAAGGGCTCCCGCTAAATAGGGACTCCAGCCTTTCTTTTCCGTGACGGCCATCTTCCTTTACCTCCTCTCGTATGATTGCGGAGAAATGATCCTGCTCACTCCGTAAGAGTGCTCTTGAGCCCAAATCCATACATGAGGATCAAGATGGAAGCGACTTTTTCAGATTTTGAATCTCAATTTCAAAAGGCCCCTTAAAAAAGAGGGCGTTGAGGTTTTATTTGCCTCAACGCCCCGCTTATCAAATTTAAGCTGTGAAAATGTATCTGGTCCCAGCAGTATTAATGATAAACTGGCCGGGCATCTCTCGCTGGAAGGCTGTAACAGCCTCAAATCCAGTGCAGTGCATGGGAACGATGTATTCTGGAGTAACTGCCTTGATGTCGGCAATCGTCCTCTGGATTATCTCAGGTTTAGCACCGCTCAAATGAAATCCTCCAATTACGCATGGACTTTTATCAATTCCAGTCATTTTCTGGGCGTGTTTTACTGTGTTAACAATCCCGGCATGCGCACAGGATGACACAACCACCAAACCCTTTCCCTTTACATTAAATACCAGTGCCTGCTCTCCCATGAAGAGATCGAGCTCCATTTTATCTCCTCTTTTAATCAATAAAATCGGAGACCCTTTCTCATATTCGGTTACTCTTTCAATATTTCCAGTCAGATATGCTCCTGGGACAATAAGAGTCGGAGTCCTTTACC
>CAWFSX010000051.1:0-22538 GCA_963818595.1 uncultured delta proteobacterium | reverse complement strand
CGAGATAATGGTCCTGAGCTCTCCTCTTCGACGCCTCCACGCTCAACATAAACCTCCCCTTTGGGCGGATGAAAGCCCTCCGAGACAATCTTGAATTGTCGAATTAAGGAATGCGATCGCAACCACATCGTCTTTGGGTGGGAGCGAATCCACGGATCGTCCGAGAGAGATAGGCCCTTTGGTAGCCGTTCCAATGTCTGCTCCACAATGGCATTCGACCATTCCATCTCCCTCAAACGCACGATGTACCGATCGTAGACATCCCCCACTGAGCCAATGGGGATATCGAAATCGAACTCATCATAACTTGAATAGGGAAAAGCTCTTCCTCACATCGTATTTGACCCCAGAACCACGAAGCGTGGCCCGGTCATTCCCCAGTTGATCGCATCCTCTTTAGAAATGATCCCAACGCCTTTGGTCCGATTTAACCAGATCACATTCTTCGTCAGAAGGGTTTCATATTCTTTCATATGGTCGGGAAAGGCCTGAACGAAATCCTTGATCTTCTCTGTGATCCCATCCGGAAGGTCTTTTGAAACTCCGCCAATCCTCATGTAGGTGGGCGTGAGTCTCCCTCCTGCAACCTCCTCAAAGATTCTCAGGATCTCTTCCCTTTCCCGAAAGTTGTAGAAGAGGAGCGTCATGGCGCCGATGTCCAAGGCATGCGTTCCCAACCAGATGAGATGGGCAGCAATCCTCTGAAGCTCAGCCATCATCACCCTCAGATATTGAGCCCGTTTGGGGACCTCAATGCCTAAAAGTTTCTCCACGGCTAAAACATAGCCCAGGTTATTACCCATCGCATTGGTATAATCCAAACGGTCGGTGAGGGGAATGACCTGGTGATACGTTTTACTTTCAGCCAGTTTCTCAACCCCCCGATGAAGGTGACCAATATGGGGGACGACCTTAACGATCACCTCTCCATCCAATTCCAACACGAGCCTCAAGACCCCGTGCGTAGCTGGGTGCTGAGGTCCCATATTGATGGTCATTAACCGTGTCTCTGCCATTTCAAACCTCGGGGACAAATGGTTTGTCAAAATCCGGTCCTTCGACCGGAAAATCCTTTCTCAAGGGATGACCTTCATAACCATCCCAGAGAAGAATCCTCCTCAGGTCAGGATGGTTATCAAAAGGAATCCCGAAGAGGTCATAGACCTCCCTTTCTAACCAGTTCGCTGCTTTCCAGATCGATTCCACACTTGAAACCGATTCAGAATCTCCAACCTTCGTTTTCAGCCTCAGTCTTTGTTGGTTCTTCATCGAGTAGAGAAGATAAACCACTTCAAAACGGGGGGACTCGGGAAAGAAATCCACACCACAGAGGTCGGTGAGCATCTGGTATTGGAGATCCGGATCGGAATAAAGAAATTTACAGATCTCAAAAATATCCTTCTTCTGAACTGTGACGTTGACCTCGTCCCGAAATGTCTTCACCTCCAAAACGGAGGCCGGGAATTTTTCTTGCAATTTCTTCACCGCGAGATTGACTTCAGCCATTCCCTTTTCCTTTCTTTATCTCCATTCGATTATCGTTATTTCAAGATTGATTCGGACATTCTTTCGATCCGCAAGCGTCTCTTTCTCAATCTTCTTCTGGAGCTTCACAATGGCTGTGAGCAACGATTCAGGTCTGGGTGGACAACCTGGGACGTAGACATCCACGGGAAGAATTTGATCCACTCCCTGAACCACACTATAAGTCTTAAAAATTCCGCCTGAGCAGGCGCAAGCCCCATAAGCGATGACCCATTTGGGCTCCGGCATCTGTTCATAGATACGTTTGACCATCGGGGCCATCTTCTTGGTCAGGGTCCCTGCAACGATCATCAGATCTGCCTGCCGCGGGGAGGGCCTGAAAACCTCTGAACCAAATCGAGCAATATCCCACGTCGCCGAACTGGTGACGATCATCTCCAGAGCGCATCAGGCTAAGCCAAAGGTCACCGGCCAGATCGAATACTTTCGACCCCAGTTGACAAGCCAATCCAGGGCAGGCATGAAAGGGGTTTTTTCAAGGTAGGTTTCTATTCCCATTCCAATGCTCCTTTTTTCCAGATGTAGATATAGGCGACAAGTAAAATTCCAATGAAGACGACCATTGAGACGAAGGCAAAGACCTTAAACTGTTTGAAGACCACTGCCCAGGGATAGAGGAAAACCACCTCAATATCAAAGAGGAGAAAAAGCATGGCGATGATGTAATACTTAATAGGTATCCTGTGGAAGCTTGAGCCAAAGGGAATCATCCCGCATTCGTAGGGCGCTTTTTTAAGAGCCGTGGGCTTCCTTTGCCCGAGTAGGGCTGAGGCCACAATCGCAAAAAGGGCGAAGGCAACAGCAATAGCAACATAGATGAGAATGGCAAGATATTCAATCAGCATGCTCCCCCCTTATCCCGACATAAGAAATAGCTTTTATCATGGTAGGGATGTCGTTTCCCAGCGACTTTCAATAATATTCCGAAGGTTCGACTGTGAGGCTCCATTTGTGAAAATTTTCTTGTTCGTGACCAAACTACAAAATTGCCTCTTTTTTGTCAAGAAAAATTTTATTAATGAAATAGCTTTTCAAACCCTGAGATAGGTTGCTGTTTTTATTTAATATTTTTGAATAAAGGGCAGATGGATTTTAGAAAATAAAAATTGATTAGTGAAATAAATAACTTTTCTCCATTTAAATCTTCTATTTTTGACACCAGTGGCACCCATTAATGGGCTGGAGCAGAGGATGAGATATTTTTGTCTGATGTTTCCATCTTTTGAATCTTCACGGCGCAGACCTTAAACTCTGGGATCTTGGCAATCGGATCGAAAGCGGGGTTAGTCAAAATATTGGCCCTGCTTTCAAGAAAGTGGAAGGGCATGAATACTGTTTTTCTTCGTGACCCATCCGTCAATTTCACTCGTGTGGGGACAGAACCCCGTCTTGATGCGATGACGACCCAATCGCCATCTCTTACTTTCAGCTCAGCCGCATCTTCAGGATGCATTTCGAGAAAACATTCATTAATTTCTCGTTCCAATGAAGGCGAATTTCTCGTCATCGTACCCGTGTGGTAATGGACATGAATTCTTCCAGTGGTTAACTGGAAAGGATACTCCTCATCTGCTATTTCTGCCGCAGGTTTATATTCAATCGCACTAAATAGCCCCTTGCCCCTGGTAAATCGACCCTGATGTAAAAATTTCGTTCCAGGATGTTCCGTGTTAGGGCAGGGCCATTGCAACCCCTCATTTTGGAGGCGATCATAATGGATGCCGCCATAAGATGGGGTGAGCTTTGCAATCTCCTCCATGATGGCACGAGGAGAAGCATAATCCATGGGATAGCCAAAACGGCTCGAAAGTTCCTGTATGATCTGCCAGTCTGGTTTGGCTTCTCCAGGAGGTTCCACAGCTTTTCGAAGTAATTGAACTCTTCTTTCTGTGTTGCTAAATGTTCCCTCTTTCTCTGCAAAAGCAGCTCCAGGCAAAACCACATGGGCCAGATCCGCAGTGGGAGTTTTGAAGATATCGATCACCAAGAGAAAATCAAGCGCTTTGAGTGCCTTTTCCACATGAAGGCAGTCTGCATCACTCACCACTGGATTTTCACCCAGGATGACCAATGCTTTCATTTTCCCATTCAGGACAGCAGGAAACATCTCCGTCGCAGTTAATCCAATCTTATCTGAAAGTTTAGCTCCCCACGCCTCTTCAAATTTTTGTCGCACCGCTTGATCAATCACGGCCTGGTAACCCGTATAAACATTCGGCAACCCACCCATGTCACAGGCGCCTTGGACATTATTCTGTCCTCGCAGAGGGTTGATGCCCGTCGATTCCTTGCCAAGATTTCCAGTGAGCATCGCCAGATTGGCAAGGGACTTGACATTGTCCACACCCGTCGTGTGCTGGGTAATGCCCATGGTGTAGAGAATGCTTGCCCGCTCGGCCTTGGCATAATATTCTGCTGCTTTTTCCAGATCAGCCACCGGAATCCCTGTGATCTCCGATACCTTCTCAGGTGGATAATTCTCAACCACCTTTTTCAGTTCCTCAAACTTTTCCGTACGCTCATCAATAAAGGTCTGGTCTTGCCACCCGTTCTTCAAGATGATGTGCATCAGCCCGTTAATGAGAGCCACATCGGTTCCAAGATTCTGCTGGAGGTGTAAATCACTTTGAAGGATGATTGGAATCCTGCGAGGATCAGCGACGATTAACTTAGCCCCTTTTGCTTTCGCACGAAAGACACGTGTGGCAATAAGGGGATGGGCTATCGAAGTATTGGAGCCGATGATCAAGATACAATCGGCGCCCTCGATCTCCTCAATGGAGTTGGTCATTGCCCCACTACCAAATGCTGCGGCCAGCCCGGCCACCGTGGAGGAGTGTCAAAGCCGGGCGCAGTGGTCGATATTGTTCGTCCCGATGGCGGCGCGGGTAAACTTTTGCAAAACATAATTTTCCTCATTGGTACACTTGGCAGAGGTCAATACCCCGATGCTATCCGGACCATATTTTTCTTTAATCTCCTTCAGGCGTGCGGCAGCAAGATTGAGCGCCTCATCCCATGAGGACTCTTGCAAGCCATCGCCCCGGCGAACCATGGGTTTGGTCAACCGATTGGGGCTCGTGACAAACTCGTGGACCGTCCAACCTTTGACACACAATTTGCCCTGGTTCACAGGACTGGTTTTGGAAGGAAGGGTCCCGACGATTTTTCCATCGAGGACTTCCAGGAGCAATCCGCAACCACATCCGCAGTAAGGACAGAAGCTCAAAACCGTTTTGAATTCCATGAAACTATTTCACCTCAATGATATTGAAGGGCGATTTCTCATCCACACTGAAGCCCGTCTTATATCCAAATTCTTTGCTGATAATCTCTGTCACCTTTTTATAAAGCGTTCTTAAAGGAATATCTGCCGGACAGGCCTCTTCACACAGGCCACAGTCAATACAGCGTCCCACCATATGGATGGCCCGAACCAAATGGAATGTAGGATTGGCAGGGGGTACCTCCCCCGTATCGATCAAGTTAGCTTCTTCGAGTGTACATTCATTGCAGAAGCACATCGGACAGATATTACGGCAACCCAAACACTTAATACAGCGATTAAATTCAGTTTCCCAGAATGTGAATCGTTCTTCCAGATCCATTTTGTCAAGGGAGGCGACTTTCTCGTTTTCTGCCTTGGTTCCCTGTGGACCCTCCAGCAAACTATCTGGAAAGGGTTTTTCACATTCGCAAGCTTTAGCCAATTCGTCAGGGCAACCGATTCCAATGAGGATGACCCTGTCTTCTGTCAATTGTTTCCATTTGAAGAGTTCTCTTAATCCCCTCTCATCACACCCCCGAGCGAGAACAGCAAAGGTCCCATTCGGATAGGCCATGGCCAACTGGATCATCAACTGATTGAGGGGATACCGAGTATCACCCGATTTCTTCCAGTCGCCCAAAGAGAGATGATCCAGCTCCTTGGGATCGCAGAAGAGGTGTGGCATGATGTTGCCATTCTCCTCTCTCAACGCAAGAAACCCCTTGACCTTTCCTTCGGCCAATAATTTTTGAACGTGTTCTTTAATTTTCTGGCTCATCGAATCTCAATCTCACCTGAGGTTCAGGCTAAGGTTGAGAAAGAATGATTCAATCAAGCTCAGCCTTAACCTTGACCTTAGCCTTTCACTAAGCAGCCTCCTTGGTTTTGGCTTTCAAAGGATTCGGCCCTAACCTCTTGATGTCCTCTACAAATTCTGAAACCTCATGAACGAATTCTACCGCTTCTGCAGAAGAGACCCACCTCGTCCTAACTCGCTCTGGATGGAGGCCAGAAAACTCCAGCAACTTCTTCAAGAAGGTTATCCTTTTATTAGCCATGACATTACCAGACTGGTAATGACATTCGCCGAGACGTCAGCCAGCCACAAAAATGCCATCGGCCCCTGCCTGCAAGGCCTTCAGGATATAATGGGGCGATATCGTCCCTGTGCACATCACTCGGATGACCCGGATCGATGTTGAATACTGCATTCTACTGACCCCAGCCAGGTCAGCGGCGGCATAAGCTCACCAGGTGCATAGAAAAGCAATAATCTTCGGTCTAAACTCCTCTGCCATGAAAAAATTCCTTTCAATCAAAATGAAAAATGCAAAGTGCAAAATGTAAAATTCAAAATGGTTCTTATCTTATTTTTCTCAGTTTTCAATTTGCAATTTACAATTTGCATTTTGCAATGACCCTTAGGCGGACATGGCCTTTTCAATTTGAACATAGATCTGTTTGCCTGTGAAACGCTTGAGCTGGGCGCTGGCCGACGGACAGGTAGCCGCACAGGCCCCACATCCTTTACAAATCACTTCATTGATCTCACAGATTCTTTTATCTTCCAAATATCGAATGGCCTCGTAGGGGCAAACCTTTAAGCATCCCTGACAACCGACACAACTTTGGGGATTGATGAAGGCGACAATGGCATTGCCGAACATCTCCTTCTGGGACAGAAGTGTCACGGCACGTGCTGCTGCACCCAGACCCTGAGCAATCGATTCATCAATTGGTTTTGGAGAATGGGCCAGACCGCAAACAAACACTCCATCCGTCGCAAAATCAATGGGTCGAAGTTTGACGTGAGCTTCCACAAAGAACCCATCTTTATTCACTGGAACCTTGAACAACTTGGCAACGGGATTTTCCTTGGGAGGGATGATGGCCGTGGCCAAAATCAATAAGTCCGGTCGAATCTCGATCTCCCGGTTCAGGACATAGGAGGTGAAGACGAACCTGAAGATCCTCTTTATCCTTGTCAACTTTTAACTCTTTGTTATCGTCATAACGGATGAAGAGGATGCCTTTGGCTCGTGCTTCCCGATACAGATCCTCGCGAAGTCCATACGTACGCATATCTCTGTAAACAATAAAGACATCCATTTCCGGACTCATCTCTTTCAGTCTGAGTGCGCTCAAAACGGAATGCGTACAACATACCTTGGAGCAGTATGGCCTCTCCTTGATTCGGGATCCCACGCATTGGATAAAAACGGCTGAGCGGGCCTGTTTCAAAGAGGGGTCACGATGGATAAATTGATTGTCTAAATCAAGACTGGTTAGAACGCGAGGGTCTTTCCCATAGAGATATTGATCCGGTTTTAGTTCCGATGCACCGGTAGCAATAATGGCAATCCCATGCTCTAATACCTTCTCGTTTCCGTTTATCTGAAGGGTGGATTTAAAATTGCCCACAAACCCTTCCACCTGCTTCAATTCCGTGTTCAGGTAGACATCGATCTTGGGATTGGATTGAATCTCTTGAATCAGCTTGGCCAGGTTTTGCTGAACATCTTCGCCTCTCCAGGTTTGATAGATATCTTTAGCCTGCCCTCCCAGTCCACTGCTTTTTTCGATTAAACAAGTAGGGTAGCCCTGCGCTGCCAGATTATTGGCTGCGCTCATCCCCGAGAGGCCCCCGCCGATGACGAGGGCGGTTGGGTTGATCTTGATTTGAGGTTCAGACATGGGTTCGAAGAGACCCACTTTACCCACCGCCATGCGCACAAGATCTTTCGCTTTCTCCGTCCCAGCCTTTGCATCTCCGCTGTGCACCCAGGAACATTGATTGCGAATATTCGCCATCTCAAAGAGGTATTTATTGATGCCTGCATTGACCACCGTTTCCTGAAAGAGAATTTCATGGGTCAGAGGGCTGCAGGCAGCGACCACCACTCGGTTCAACTTCTGTTCCTTGATGATCTGGGTCATCTTCTCTTGAGTGTCCTGAGAGCAACTGAAGAGATTTTCTTCCACATAAACGACTCCCCATAGAGATCGGGCATATTCAGCAATGGCTGGAACATCTAACACGCCGGCGATATTTGTCCCACACTTGCAGACAAATACACCAATCCGTGGAAGTTCGCCTTGGACATCCCTCTCTTCAGGGGTTATCTTGGTCTTTGTCATGGACCAGCGGGAATCGGCCAATATACTCTCTGCCATGGCTGCGGAGGCGCTTGATTCAATGACCGAGGTGGGAATATCTTTTGGGCCTTGAAAAGCTCCGCATACAAAGATGCCTGGTTTCGAGGTTCGAACAGGTTCAAAGCTGCTGGTGGTTGTAAAGGAATAAGGATCAAGATGGATATCCAATCTTCTGGCTAATTCCACCGTCTCCTTTGAGACGCCAATTCCCACAGATAAGACCACCAAATCAAATGTCTCTTCAATTCTTTTTTGAGCCTCGTCGGTATAGCGAATGAGGAGATCGCCTGTATCACTCATCGGAAGAATCTGGGTGATTCTTGATTTGATAAAACGCACTCCCGCTTCTTCCCTGGCCCGGTTATAGTATCTCTCAAAATCTTTGCCAAAGGTTCGCATATCAATATAAAAGATGGCTGTATCCAGAGCCCTCCCTTGCATGTTCTTTAGCAACAATGGCTTCTTTGATAGCGTAGGTACAGCAAACTGCAGAGCAGTAAGCCTTCGCCCCTTCATGCACATCCCTTGAACCCACACACTGAATCCAGGCGATTTTTTTCGGGCTCCTTTTTATCCGAAGACCTGATCAGATGCCCGCCAAGGGGGCCGGAGGCAGAAAGCATTCTCTCAAATTCAAGACTGGTGACGATATTGGGGGAGCGCTGGTATCCGTAGACATCGTAAGCCTTCGGATCAAAGACTTCACATCCAGGGGAGATGATGATCGCTCCGGTTTGAATGGTTAGCTCTTTTTCCTTATCCTCAAAATTGACAGCCTTCGCTGGACAAAGTTTTTCGCAGACCTTACATCTCCCTTTGATAAGAAAGATGCAATGGGTCGGGTCAATGACGTACTTCAGCGGAACGGCCTGGGCATATTTCACATGGATCGATTTTCGCTTGGCAAGCCCTGCATCATATTCGCTGTCAATCTTGGTGGGGCACTTCTCAGCGCAGAGACCGCAGGCAATACATTTCGCCGGGTCCACATAGCGCGGAGATTGAACCACTTTCACTTCGAAATTCCCCTCTTCCCCGGAAATGCTTTTCACCTCGGAGAGGGTCAGGAGCTCAATGTTGAGATGCCGGCCGACCTCGACCAGTTTGGGCGAGAGAATTCACATGGAACAGTCATTGGTGGGAAAGGTCTTGTCCAACTGGGACATGACCCCACCGATGGAGGAAGACCTTTCCACAAGGTAGACATAATAGCCGGAATTGGCCAGATCCAATGCGGTCTGCATTCCGGCAATGCCTCCTCCAACCACCATGACTGAACCGATTCTATTCTGTGTCATCTTGACTCCACCCTTCAACAATTGGAAAAACTACTGTTTGGTTGATTCGGTTTTCTCTGTTGGTTCTGTGTGCTTTACTAATTCTTTTTGCTCTTCTAATTCTGACTCCTTTGTTAATAATTCTTCAATCCCGCTGATCGGGATTTCGTTCATCTCCAAACCCAGGACCTTTCGATCAATTCCCAGGGTCAATCCAAGAAGCTGCGTATAGAGAATGGAGGGAAGAGGATGGTTTACATTCCTTTGAGAGAGTATCATCTTCTGGACCTTATCGAACTGAATGTGGCAGTATGGACACGCTGCGCAGACATAATCCGCACCAGACTTTTTCCCATCCGTCAGTTTCTTTAAAGTCAAATCCATGGAGAGCCGATCATTGATTCCCCATAAGGGGGCGCCGCAGCACTCAAGTTTCATGGGCCAATCAATGCTCTCTGCACCCGTCATTTCAACCAATTGATCGAAGAGAGACGGTGCGACGGCATTATCAAATTCCACAACCTGACTGGGGCGTAAAGCGTGGCATCCATAATGGGTGGCAATCTTAAGTCCCTTAAAGGTCGTAGCCATCTTCCCTTTAATCGCTTCGATGCCTATATCTTTGTGGAGAACAGAGAGAAGGTGTTTGATCTCGATCCTTCCCTCGTATTTCAGGCCTTCTTTCTCGAGGGTCAAATTCACTTCCTTCTTCAAAGAAGCATTTTCCTTCATAAGAAAGTCTGCTTTTTTGAGGCTGCCGTAGCAACATTTGCACAACGCCATCACATTCAGATTCTTCTTTTCAGCCAGAGCCAGATTTCTCACCGAGGAGAGAAGGAAAATCTTAAAGTCAATATTCCTCAGGGGGTATCCGCAACAGTTAAATTCCCGGATATCAACCAATCCCACCCCAAGTTTCTCGAGAACAGCTCTGGATGAAGATTCATACTGGTTGAGGCGCGCTGGAATGGTGCAACCGAGAAACAATGCAAATTCCATCATTTTCTTTCTGTGGGCTGCAGGGTCTTTTCCCTTACTTGTTTGACCGCTAAATTTTTAAGTTCATAGAGCACATCCGTGACGTGGACCCCTTGTGGACATTGTTCCTGACACTGATAACAGGTTAAACAATCCCATAGCATATTTGACCCCAAGGCAAGGTCCCTCAACCCTAAACCCGCAGCATGCATAATTTGGTGGGGCAGTAGCCCCAGGGCTTCCTGAGGATTTTCATAGTTCCCCACGACAGGACAAACGGTCGTACAGGTCTGACAGCTAAAGCAAGCTGAAAAGGTCTTTGCCTGAGCAGAAAGGTTGAGCCCACTCTGCAAATTCCTGTTCGTGGGAGTGAGAGCCAACACTTTATCCTTCTTTTTCATTAAATCACATTGAGCCGCAATCGCCTCTCTCGCCTGGATCAAAGGCTTCTCGTAGTCTTTCAGAACGGTTTCTTCCCTCATCAACCCGCGGTAAAAAGAAAGAGGAGAGAGAACAAGAAATTCTGGATATCCCTTCTGAAGAAGAGTTTCTCTTATGTTAAACCACAAATCCTGCAGGTTGATTCCCGCGGGGCAGACCACGGTGCAACGGTAACAATTGGAACAGAGATAAACCCCCTCTTGAAGGTACCTCAGTTCTCTTGGGCTCAATGCCTTGCCAGAGGCAAGAGTTTTGATAGAGCCGATCTTTTCAGAAGGGAAAATATTTATATTCGAAATTTCTTCAAAGGCCATGATGACCGAGCATCTCAAACTGCAAGTTCCGCAGTGGGTGCAGGCATCCAGTTCCATGGCCTGGAGGGTTGCTCTGTTCGCCGGAGCCAATTTTTCTTTTCCGATGACTCCATTAGCGAGGAGACTTACCGAACTGGCAAAGATATGGACCATTTTACTGAATGGAAGATAGGCAAGACCTACGAAACAGGATAAGATATGAATATACCAAAGCACACTGGGTAAACGAGCCCTATCAATGCTAAGGCCGATTGGGGTGATGAGCTTGGCTGCTCCGTAACCGGTAAAGGCCCACTGGGGACGAGCATGGCATTCCGCACAACTCGATTGGTGGAGGTCCTTGCCTTTGGTTAAGATTTTTTCATCAAAGGGCCCTTTTAAATTTGGGGAAACCGTTCCAAACTCCTTCACCCAATAGGCCTCCAAGGATTTGAGCTCTTCGGGGTCGCTCAAGCCAGAATATTCATCCACCATCCTCTTGTAATCGGAGTAGGCGACCATTTTGGAAGCTTCTAAAAAGATACCGGAAAGCATAATCACTGCCACGATGAGTATGGTATAAATATCCATGGCATTGGTGAACATGCGGGGAACCTTCAAAATGAATCGGCGATAAATCGCAATGAGCACTCCGACGATGACGAAGGCGCCGAATAGGTCTCTTAAGAACATAAAGGGATTGACCGTTGAATAATAATTCTTCCAAATGGCAACGGTGATGGTTTTGTCTAGAGCGTGCATCAGGAGGAGAAGCATGAAACCGCCGTAGATAAAAATGTGCATGATCCACCTGAGAAAGTCCTCCCTCAATATCCTAAATTGAAGTAACACATCAAGAACAAAGACTTTCAGCAGAGTAAGAATTTTAAAACTGAAAATAGTTGATAAGATCCCCCTGAGGGCAGAAAAAAACCTTGTGGAGGTTGAAATCTCTTCAGCTCCTATCCCAATCTTGTATCGGAACCAGGTCGATACCTTATAAACCATACCAACCAGGAAAATGACGAGGGAAATGTATAAGGAAACCTTAAGAAACATAAAGTTATATCCCTTGACTCAGTTGAAGAGGGAAGACTACTAAAGAACTTGTGAATTTTTTAATTTGAACGCCTCATTCCTAAACCAAATGCTTCTTTTTGTCAAGCGAAAAATCACACTTTTTACATCAATTTTTTATTGACAATACGCAACGGATTTACATAATTAATTGTAACTTTCTGTTTATCCTTCTTCAAGGGGTGCCGATGCGGTTTGGGTTCCATATTTCAATTGCTGGAGGGTTTTCAAAGGTAGTTGAAAGAGCCCGTGTGAGGGGCTGTGAGACCATCCAATTCTTCTCCCGAAACCCCCGAGGATGGAAATATTCTCCCCTGAATAAAAGAGAGGTGGAGGTATTCCGGGCATCCATTCAATCCTCCTCCCTTTTCCCTGTCTTTCTCCACATGCCCTATCTACCCAATATTGCCTCCCCAAAATCAAAATTTTACAAGCGGTCAATCCATTCGATCGCCACAGATCTTCAAAGGGCAGAGCAACTGGGGGCCCATTACCTCATCATCCATATTGGTCATCGAATGGAATCCTCAGAAGATGAAGCGATTGAGACTGTTTCGCAAGGGATTGATCAAGCCTTTGAACAGGTGAAGAATCATATCATCCTCCTTTTGGAGAATACAGCAGGACAAGGGACAGAGATCGGTTACACCTTTGATCAGATTAAAAAAATCATCGAAGGGGTTCATGACCATTCGAGAATGGGTGTCTGCCTCGACACGGCCCACTCTTTTGAGGCAGGTTATGATCTCTCTAATAAGGATGGGATTGAGAAGACCCTTGAAACCTTCGATCAAACCATTGGCTTAAATCGACTCCATCTTCTCCATCTCAATGATTCAAAGACTCCTATGGGGTCAAGAAAAGATCGGCATTGGCACATTGGTGAAGGGTATATTGGGCTGGAAGGGTTCAGATGTCTGATCAACCATCCTTTATTAAGACACCTTTCTGGAATCATGGAGACTCCCGAGAAAGGATACGGTAGAAGACCTGAGAAACATGGAAGTGATCCGGAGTCTTGTGGAAGAAGAATGAAAATTTTAATTTAAGGGTTAGGGTAAGGATGCCAGTTTGGTCAAAGGGTTATGTTGTTAGTCTTTAAATCTATAACCTTTTGGAACGATGAAATGGGAACTGGAAAAGATTCTCTCTCTGCCGATCAGTGAAGAGAAAAGAGACTGGATCCTTTCTAAAAACCTAAAAAGGTTGGTCAAGTTGAAATAAATAGAAGAACCCCATTATTGATATTGCGTCCTTGTTGATTACACGACATGTCCGCCGTATAATTTATCAGCCAAAAGCTGCTGAGAATGCCGGAAAAAAAGGAGATAAAGAATGGCAGAAAATACTTTGAGAGTGGTTGCGAGGGTTAAGGCAAGGCCCGGAAAGGTAAATGAACTCCTTTCAGTTCTAAATTCTCTGGTGGAGCCTACCCGGAAAGAACCTGGGTGCATCTGTTACGAGCTACTCCAAAACAACGAAGACCCAACCGATTTCACCTTGATAGAGGAATGGCAGAACGAGGCAGCTCTCCAATCCCACTTTGCTACAAAGCACTTTAAAGAGGCCCTTGCCAAGATGCCCAACCTCGTGGCCGCTGAACCAGATATCCGGCGGTATCACCAGGTGATCTAAATGCCGAAGTAGGTCTTTGGTAAAGGTTAAGGTAAAGACGCCAGTTTAGTAAATGGATTAGGTCATTGGCCCTAAAACTTCCATTTTACCCTTTCACTTCACCCAAACGGGCTTCCTAACCATAACCCTAACCTTAAAACCACTTCTACGTTCGAGGGTGACGAACCCGTCATGAAAGATTTCTTTGAAAATGGACTTCTCAAGATTGAAGGCTTGGCCAGACGGTTGATTTGAATAGCGACGGGTTGTCTGTTGAAATAAATCCTGATTTCTTTCTGACTGGCAGGTTATTTGCCTGTCCTGTTTCAGGCAGTATAAAGTGGTTTTCGTCTTATATTCATTAAGAAATTTTTTACCTTAGCTATATGTTCCTGAGGAATGTCCAAAAATTTCACTCCCGTCCGATAGTCCCATGTCCAATCCTTCCGCAAATGAACATCCTTCCAAACAACCTGAACGAACGTCTCAAGGGTATTGAATGCAGATGAGGAAGGAAAGAATAGTTTCAATGCCAGACGTTGACCAATCCCCATTTCTTCTGGAAGATAGACAAGTAATCCCCCCTCACTGGCATTGACAACTCGACCGAATTTGAAGAATGAGTTGGTTCTACTATATTTAGCTGGCAAATCGACATTGAATCTGGGATATTTCCTTTTCTCTGAAGTGAAGCTTTTTCCCGTTAACTCCATCGAATTACTCCGTCTGATTTGATTTTGCTGAATTTATAATAGCAAAAATTATGCCCAGGAGGAGGTTAACCACTCCAGTTTCATAACTGACTGGAGTTTAAGGCTTGAATTGAATTATAAAAAAGGTTCAAGTTGGAGTATACCTTAAGAAGAAGTGACATATTGTCAATGATTGAGGATTCTTTTCAATTTTTTATCTTGATTTCACACCCAGAGCCAGAGTTGCTGATTGACAAGACCACCTTGCCAAACAACCCCTGCGTACCATAAAATGAGACTCATGTTGGGGGTTGAAAATAGGAAAAAGGGGATGATGCAAAATCCCACATAGGAGGATACGAAGATGATATCCAAATTTTTCAGTGAAAGGAATTCGAGGTTTTTACTTTATGAAGTTTTCGATGTCTTGTCGCTTACCCAATACGACACCTATAAAGAATATGATGCGAATACGTTTGATATGGTATTCAAAGCAGCGATCGAACTGGCCGAGGGTCTTCTCTGGCCCATCTTTCAGGAGATGGATAAGAATCCACCGGAATTAGTAGATGATCAGATTAAGGTTCACCCTTCGATCAGAAAGTTTTTAGAGGAATCCGGCCAAGGGGGCTGGATTGGCATCGACATCCCTTTTGAGTGGGGAGGGCAGCAGCTTCCTCGAATGATCACACTCGTGTGCCGATTCATTTTTTGCTCAGCCAATTATTCCGCCGCGGTCTATCCTGATCTGACGGCTGGAGCCGCCCGTCTCATTCTAAACTTTGGAAAAGAGGAGATGAAAAAAACCTATCTTCCCAGGATGCTTGCTGGAAAGTGGCAGGGAACCATGGCCTTAACCGAACCCGAGGCGGGAAGCTCTCTGTCCGACATAACGACCGAAGCTGAACCTACGGATGAGGGTTACTATAAAATGAGAGGTCAAAAAGTATTTATATCGGCTGGAGACCACGACGCGGTTGAAAATGTGGTTCATCTCATGCTGGCAAAGATCAGAGGTGCACCTGCCGGTGTCAAAGGAATTTCTCTTTTCGTTGTCCCCAAGAAGCGGATAGATGAGAATGGCCAATTGGTTTTTAATGATGTGATCACTTCTGGAATTTTTCACAAGTTAGGTTACAGAGGATGTCCCATTGCCCAGCTTAGTATCGGGGACAATGATGACTGCCGCGGCTACCTGGTAGGCGAGCCCAATCGAGGACTCCTTCAAATGTTTCAGATGATGAACGAGGCACGAATTGGAGTAGGCGCAGGGGCTGCGGCCATTGCTTCGGCCGCCTATTACGCTGCCTTAGAGTATACAAAAAAGCGACTTCAGGGTAGAAAATTGTCAACGAAGGACCCCGCTCTCCCTCAGGTTCCCATCATCGAACACCCCGATGTGAAACGCATGTTGCTTTTCCAGCGTTCCATTGCGGAAGGGTCTCTTGCTTTATTGATCCAGTGTGGGAAATATGCCGATCTCGCAGACGTTCTCACCGGAGAAGAGAAGGAAAAGTACGAGCTTCTGTTAGACCTCTTAACTCCGGTAGCTAAAACCTACCCATCGGAAATGGGGTTGGCTTCGATTAGTGCAGGGTTACAGTGCCTGGGAGGATCAGGTTACTGCGATGACTATCCTTTGGAACAATATTATCGGGACGCACGAATTCATCCGATCCATGAGGGCACCACGGGTATCCATGGATTGGACCTGCTGGGTCGAAAAGTCATCATGCAAGGGGGGAAAGCTTACAAACTCTACTTAAAAGAGGTGCAAGGAACCATTGGGGAAGCGGAAAAATTTGGAGAGCTTCAATCCTATGCGGAGAAACTCAAGCAATCGATGGAGATGCTTCAAAGAGTTACGGCATCTCTGATGGAGGTGGGGAAAAAAGAGACTCCTGAATTCTTTTTGGCTGATGCAACCCTCTACTTAGAGCTCTTTGGAATCCTCTGCGTGGCCTGGCAGTGGCTTGTCCAGGCCACCGCTGTGGTGAAGGCTTTGAGAAATAACCCGGGCGGGCCTGAGGCAAATTTTTATAACGGTAAGTTTTTTACCTTCCGCTATTTCTTTGAGTATGAACTTCCGAAGATCGAAGGCCTGGCCCGACGGTTAATGAATACCAACGGACTGACTGTGGAAATAAAACCCGATTTCTTTTCCGACTAACAGATTATAGGCTGATATTCATTTCGGAACGATGGAGCCCTGCGAATTCCCATGATTCTCATCTATCCTCCTGTTGCCAAACCATGTGAACCTCCAGCGGGTATAGCAAAACTCTGCGGTACCCTGAATCACCACGGAATAAAATACAGGGTTTTGGACGCGAATTTAGAAGGGCTTCTCAGCCTTCTCAAGACACCCCCTGTGTCCTTGGATACCTGGACCTACCGGGCATCCCGTCATCTTTCCAGACATCTCGCCTCGTTGAACGGTTGGGACGCTTACCAGGATGATGGGCGTTATCGCCGGGCCATAAAGGATCTGAATCGGCTTCTTGAGATGACGGGACGTTCCAATCGCGTACGCCTCGGTCTGGCGAATTATCAACATGAAGAACTCTCTCCGGCAAGGAGCACAGACCTTATCAGAGCCGCAGAAAATCCGGAGGATAATCCTTTCTATCCTTATTTTAGAAAACGGCTCACCGAACTTTTAAAAAAAGAAAAACCTTCCATGATTGGATTTTCGCTCAATTATTTAAGCCAGGCCCTGTGTACGTTCGCCATGATCGGTTTTCTTAAGCGGGAGTCGACTGAGATGAAATTGGTTTTAGGCGGAGGACTCGTGACTTCGTGGATGAAAAGGCCTCATTGGCAAAATCCCTTTAAAGGCTTGGTGGACCATCTTGTGGCCGGACCAGGAGAAGTCCCTTTGCTTTCACTCATCAGTGAAGAAGGCTTAAAAGGGTCCAGTATGAGTCGGGTTTGGAATGATCATTACAGGCCGAATTATAATTCTCTACCCATGAGAGATTACTTTGCCCCTGGGCCAATTCTTCCCTATAGTTCTTCAAGTGGATGCTACTGGAATAGGTGTTCATTTTGTCCGGAAAGGGCCGAGGGAAATCCTTATATTGCCATTCCGGCTGAGGAGGTGATCCTTGATCTTCATCACCTGGTTGATAAACATAAACCAGTTCTCATCCATTTACTGGACAACGCAATCAGTCCATTACTGATGAAGGCAATTTCTGAACATCCTCCTGGTGTCCCTTGGTATGGCTTTGCCAGGATGACCCGCCATCTTACTGACCGGATTTCTGTTTGGCCTTGAAGCGATCAGGATGTGTGATGTTAAAACTTGGTCTGGAATCAGGAGACCAGAGGGTGCTCGACGATCTGCAAAAGGGGATCAATCTTGAGCAGGCTTCATCAGCTTTAAAGAACCTGAAAAAGGTAGGGATTGCCACCTATGTCTATCTTCTTTTTGGAACTCCCCCGGAAGGCCTGATAGAAGCGCGAAGGACCCTTGAGTTTGTTATGAAACATCACGATTGCATTGGTTTCTTAAATCTTGCCATA
The DNA here is from genome assembly GCA_963818595.1 of uncultured delta proteobacterium. Classification (GTDB taxonomy): domain Bacteria; phylum Desulfobacterota; class BSN033; order BSN033; family UBA1163; genus UBA1163. Next base: position 4,669 of record CAWFSX010000051.1, on the reverse strand, counting down.
TTCAATATGCCGATCTACGGACCGGAAGCCCAACAGATGGAAACAAAAACCTTTTATGAAGGGGACCTTTCCCTTTATACGAGTTTCGATCATCCGAAAGGGTGGAGCAGGTCATCGATCCGACAATTCTTGGACAAGGAATTCAAAAGACATCCTGCTTTGGCGCCGATTTTAAGAAGAGATCCACCTGTATTTACCTCTAACCATGCCCCGTTTTTTGTGAAGGAGGGGGGATGAAGAGATGGGGTGATAGGGTGATGGGGAGGTGGGGCGATGGCTGAGAGATGAGAGAGGGATTTTTGACAAAAAATAATTTATAATTAATCTAATTTCTCCGAGAGATTCCTCAAATTTTTAAGACCACAATCCCCCCTCACCCCGCTTTAGCAAAGGGGGGATGGGGGGATTTGGGACCCATTTTCTAAACAATCCATGAAGAACATACGTAACTTTAGCATCATTGCCCACATTGATCACGGAAAATCGACCCTGGCAGACCGCTTCATTCAGTATACAGGTCTGGTGAATGAACGAAATTTCAAAGATCAGATCCTGGATAATATGGATATCGAGCGCGAGCGGGGGATCACCATCAAGAGCCAGGCCATTGCCCTTCCCTATCATGCTGAAGACGGAGAGGAGTATGTTCTTAATTTGATCGATACACCAGGTCATGTCGACTTTTCTTATGAGGTGTCTCGCTCTCTGGCATCTTGCGAAGGTGTACTTCTACTGATCGATGCTGCCCAGGGCGTGCAGGCTCAGACGATTGCCAACCTTTATCTGGCCATGGAAAATAACCTGGAAATCATCCCGATCATCAATAAGATCGATCTTCGCACAGCAGATGTGGAACGGGTGATCGAACAGATCGACTCAGAGTTGGGATTGGACCCTTTTAGCTATCTAAAATGTTCGGCCAAAGAAGGAATAGGTATTGAAGAGATTCTGGAAGCCATTGTAAAGAGAATCCCTCCTCCGAAAGGGGATTCGGAAGGACCACTGGCTGCCCTGATCTTCGATGCCCAGTATGATTCTTTTCGTGGAACGGTCATCCATTGCAGGGTCTTTGATGGAACCGTGAAGAATGGAGATATCATCCGCTTGATGTCCAATCAAGCGACTTATAAGGTCGAGGAGGTAGGGCGATTCCTGCTCTCCAGAGAAAAACGTGACAAGATCTCCGCAGGAGAGGTGGGTTACATTTTTGCAGGGGTCAAGACCGTGTCGGATGTTCACATCGGCGATACGATTACACTCGATAACCGACCTTGTGACAAGCCCCTTCCCGGTTTTAAGGAATTCAAACCCGTGGTCTTCTCTTCCATCTATCCCATCGCTCCAGAAGACTATGAAGAATTGGCCATTGCCCTTGAAAAATATATGTTGAATGATGCAGCCTTCGTCTATCAGAAAGACTCATCGATTGCCTTGGGACAGGGCTTCCGGTGCGGGTTTCTCGGTCTCCTTCATCTCGAAATCGTCCAGGAAAGGGTGGAACGAGAATATGATCTTTCCATCATTCTGTCCGTTCCAAGCGTCCGTTATCGTTTTACATTGAAGGACCAAAGCATCGTGTTCGTTGACAATCCCGCCCACTACCCGGATCCCGTTTCCATTGAAAAAGGAGAAGAGCCCTATATTCGTGCCACGCTGTTCATGCCGGAAAAATATCTGGGCGCCGTGATGAAACTCTGCATGGAGAAGCGAGGTGAGAACTCAAAGCTCAACTATTTAAGCCCGGGTCGCGTTGAGTTAATTTTTGAGATGCCCCTGGCCGAGGTGATTTATGATTTTTATGATCGTTTCAAATCCATCACCCAGGGATATGGGTCCTTTGACTACGAGGTCCTTGACTATAGAGAGAGTACCCTGGCCCTGGTGGACATCCTGGTCAACGGCGAGAAAGTGGATGCCTTGTCGCAAATTGTCCATCGCGATCAAGCCCGTCCCCGTGCCCTGCGGGCCTGCGAAAGATTAAAGCAAGAAATCCCTCGACAGATGTTCAAGATAGCGATTCAGGGGGCGATCGGGGGAGAGATCATCGCCCGAACGACGATCTCTCCTTTCCGTAAGGATGTGACAGCAAAGTGCTATGGGGGTGATATTACCCGTAAGCGAAAGCTTCTGGAGAAGCAGAAGAAAGGCAAAAAGAGGATGAAGACGATCGGGTCGGTGTCCATCCCTCAGAGTGCCTTTCTCGCCGTTTTGAAAACTGACACGGATAACTAAAGGGTTCAAGGGGCGAAGGGTCCAAGGGGTCGAGTAGAATAAGCAATTTAACCTTAACCTTTTTAAAAACTCGAACCCTAGACCCCTTGAATCCTAGAACCCTGAGTTGGTTCATCGTATGGACTTAAAGATCCCTGGTCTCTATATTCACATCCCCTTTTGCCTTAGCAAATGCCCCTATTGTGATTTCTATTCGTTAACGTCAGTCTCTGCGGTTCCTGATTTTCTGGACGCTCTCTTCAAAGAGATGGAGATGTACCGAAACAGATTCAATACTATTGAAACAGTCTACATTGGAGGCGGAACCCCTTCTCTTCTCAGCCCTCAACAGCTGGAAGACATGCTGATAAGCGTAAAGAAAAACTTCGATTTGATATCGAACTCGGAAATCACCCCGGAAATAACAATCGAGACGAACCCGGCTGATCTTAGTCGATCTTTCCTTGAATCGATGCGTGAGATTGGGATCAATCGAATCAATATCGGAGTCCAATCTTTTAATCAAAAAGTACTGGACTTTCTGGGAAGAAGGCATTCTGTAAAACACGCCATTTCAGCCATCGAAGACTCAAGAAAGGTGGGGTTTCACAACATAGGACTGGATTTAATTTACAGCGTCCCGGCTCAGGACATAGACTCATGGCTGGATACCTTGAAGCAGGCTGTCGATTTTTCACCAGAACATATCTCCTGTTATCAATTAACGCTTGAGGCGAAAACCCCTTTAGGAATAAGATACCGGGCGGGAGAGTTTCTCATTCCCGGAGAAGAATTGCAGTATGCATTCTTTATGAAGACGTCCGAATTCCTTGAAGATGCCGGGTATATTCATTACGAGGTATCGAACTTTGCAAGAGGAAAAGAGCACACCTCACGACACAATCAAAAATACTGGAACCACTCTCCTTACCTTGGTCTTGGTCCTGCTGCCCACTCCTTCCATGGAAATCAACGCTGGTGGAACCATCGTTCCCTTGATCAATACCTTGCTGCCATCAACGCGGGAAATCTTCCTGTTGAAGAGACAGAAACCCTGACGATGGAGCAACTCCGACTGGAGGCGCTTTACCTTGGTCTCCGGACGAAAAAGGGGATTTTCCTCCAGGATTTTAAAAACCAATATCACTACGATCTCTTCACCGAAAAAAAGAAGATATTGGCCAAACTCGAGGAAGAAGGATTCATCTCCATACAGGATGGCTACCTCTATCCTACACAGACCGGCCTTGCAGTCGCCGACAGCCTTTCGTTGATTTAGGAAACAACATTTTTTCGAAACGGTTCTATAGACTATTTTCACGAAGGTTGGAGAATAGTAAATGCATTGAGTGAAATGGCAGCTTGACACCCTCTGGATTAGGGTCAAGGCTTGGGATCAGGCAATCGTAATAAGGTTTCGATCGAAGGCGTATTCCTAGAACAGGTGATCTGTCCGGAATAATACTCAACCTGAGAGACACTGCCAAACCATTAATGACGAGATGGGAGATGAAATATTTGGGTGATACACCACTATTTTATTGGAAGAAAGGCAATTGAATAAGGAGCTAGTCCTTTTTGATGATGGGAGGAGAATTTCTTAATCAGGTTGGCTATTCGAGAGAATTGGTCACCAGGGAGGGTGTAGGGAACGATGAGCACTCCACAATGGGGGCGTTGGTCATTGAAGAATCGAACCGTAAGCCTAATAAAATCATCCCTATTTCTGGTCACCAAACATCTTTTCTCTGTCGCTGCAAAGTCGAGTTGCCTTTGGTCCGATGCCTCACACATCCCGGCCTCATGAGCACTAAACGCATCAATTCCACTTTTTCTGAGTATTTCTGCAATCTTAGGGCTGAGGTCTTCATCCAGGTAAAACTTCATGAGGACGACCTCATAAAGGGATAACGTTCTCGAACCTTCTCATCATTCCATTGTTCATTCTGTTTAATGAGTCGGTCAATTTCCTGGGGATAGATTGTATAATAGCCAATGGCCGCTTTGAGCTGCTCCTGGGATAGCCAATGATATGCCTTTTGCAGCCTTTTGAAATCCTCCTTCATGCTTTTGTAAGCGGCAATCACTTCCCAAACTTCAATCCCTGTTCCCGCCACTCGCGCTCTTCTTCCGCTGGTCCCTTCGGCAAACAATATCCCCGGACAGCGCCTCATCTTAATGGCCTCTTGCAAGAGATCCTTGGTCACGTTTGAGAAATCCTGTCCTGTCTCTTTGGCCATTTGCTCAATTTCCTTCATGGTCTCGGGCGGGAGACGTAAGCTCTTTTGAACACCTGCCATAAAAACCTCCTATGGTTGTCTGTTGTTCACTATATTACATTGTCCTACAGTGAATGTCAAGTGTGAATGAGAATGTATAGATTTGGGGGTGGTCAGGCAATCATAATAAGGTTTCGATCGAAGGCGTATTCACTGGATAGGTGATCTGAAAGTGTGGA